>PBAP01000013.1 GCA_002716345.1 Flavobacteriales bacterium
TCTCATCAGACTTTGCTCTAACGTTAGCAACTGATACTTTTGGCAATACACCATCAGATGATGCTATGCTTATGTTTGACAATTTTGCATTGTGTCTAAGTTTTATTTTTGTCGGAATAATTTTTCATATGATTGGTTCATTGTCTTACACTGATGAATCTGTATTGAGAAGACAATCTTTCTTATATTTTGTATTCTTTGGTTTTGTTTCTGCTACAGACTTAGTATCTGCTTTACAAGGATCTAATTTAACAGCTCCAATTCCTGTAATTATATTAGGTCTTGTATCTTTGAGTTTATTATATTATGGCTCCAAGAAAGGAACTGTCTAATTCTGAAAGTTCGAAATAAGGACCGAGAGGTCTACCAAAACATAAAAGAGAAAAATGTCGGGGTAGCAGGATTCGAACCTGCGACCTCCTGCTCCCAAAGCAGGCGCGATAACCGGGCTACGCTATACCCCGAAACATTTGCAAAACTAACATTTTTACATTAATGCTAGTCTTGTTTTCTGCGGAGAGGAAGGGATTCGAACCCCCGGTACCCGTAAGGGTACAACTCCTTAGCAGGGAGCCCCGTTCAGCCACTCCGGCACCTCTCCTATTTGTTTGGATTGCAAATGTATACATTAAATAAAATTTATGATTATTTTTTGTTAATTAATTCATTAAATAGTTCAATAAATTAAACTGAATATTATATTTGTAATGAAATTAAAAAATGAAAAAACTAATCTTCACATTTCTTTCAATTTCACTGATTTTATCATCATGTGTAAATAAAAGAGATTTATCAACTAATACTGTAGTAGCTCATATTTTATCTCAGCCTGATGGATTACATCCATACAACAACAATTCAGTTATGAGATCCTATATTTTTTCATACACACAAAAAACATTGCTTGGTTTAAATCTTGAGTCATTAGACTATGAAGCTGACCTTATCAAAGAGTTACCAACCTCATCTGAAGATAATAAAACATTTTATTTCGAATTGAAGGATAATGTAAGGTGGGACAATGGAGAACAACTAACTGCTAAAGATATAGTTTTTTCTAGTAAAATCATGCTTTGTCATTTAACTAACAATTCTCAGATAAGACCTATTTACAATTCAGTAATTAAATCAGTTAAAGCTGACCCTAACGATCCTCTCAAATTTTCTATGACTGCTCAAGATATTAATTGGACTGCAAAGACTATAATGGGTGGTATTTATGTTCAACAAAAAAGTTACTGGGATCAAAATGGATTACTTGATAATATTTCTTTTGATCAAATACTTAATAGATCATTTAAAGAAACAGACGAAATTTCTAATTGGTTTAATGATTTTAATCATGCAGATAATGGTTATAAGCCAGAAAATCTCAAAGGCTTGGGGCCTTATTATGTAAGCGAGTGGGAACCTAGCCAATATGTTACACTACTTAAGAAAAAAGATTGGTGGGGATCTGGAGATTCTTCACTTGATAACAAAGCGTGTCCAGAAAAGATAATTTTTAAAATTATCAAGGAGGATGCGTCTTCATATTTAGCCTTAAAAAATCAAGAAATAGATGTAACAACAAATATTGGAACTGTCAAGTTAATGAAGCTTAGAGAAAGAGAATATTTTAATAATAATTATGATTCTGACTTTTTAGATAGATATGGTATTTCATACATTGGACTTAATATGAAGCCTGATGGGATAAAGCACAAACCTTTTTTTGTTGATAAAAAAGTGCGCAGAGCTGTTGCATACATGATACCAATTGATGAAATAATCGAAGTAATGATGCATGGAAAAGCATCTCGTCAAGCTTCAAATATTTCACCACTTAAAAAGACTTACAATGACACTCTCAAATTAATTCCTCTTGATATCGAAAAAGCCAAAGAATTATTAGATGAAGCTGGATGGATTGATACTGATGGTGATAACATAAGAGACAAAGTAATAAATGGAGTAAAAACACCTTTTACTTTTAAGTTTAGCTATATGAGCTCCCCTACTTCAAAAGAAATAGTTTTGATGATTAAAGAAAGCATGTACAAAGCCGGTATTGTAGCTGAACCAACACCAATGGATTTTTCTTTATTTTACAAAAACGCAGCTGATCATAAATTTGATGCTATGCTAGCCGGTTGGGGAAGCAGTGCTGCTTACTCAAATCCTATGCAGCTATGGCATACATCTTCTTGGGTTAATAAAGGATCCAATTTTTGCGGATTTGGTGATGCATACAGCGATGCATTAATAGATGAAGCTAATAAAACATTAGACTATAAAACACATAGAAACGCACTTCTTAAACTACAAGCCAAAATCTATGAAGATCAACCTTATGTTTTTTTATGGATAACAAAAAGAAAATTTGCTGTTCACAAAAGATTTGACAACAGAGATATGTTCTTTGAATTTCCAGGGCTTAGACTTAATAATCTAAAGCTAAATAATAATTATGCTGCAAGTGGAACAATAGAGAATATATAATGCTAAAGTACACAATAGAAAGAGTTCTCACGTTTGTTCCAATGTTAATTGCAATATCTCTTTTGTCATTTGTAATAAGTATTAATGCACCTGGAGATCCTGTTGAAAGACTAGCTAAATCAGCTGAAAGCGAAGGTTCTGCTCAAGAGCAATCTGGTGCATCCAAAAAGATTAAAGCTGAACTAAGAAAAAAATTAGGCTTAGACTTGCCTATATTCTACTTTAGCATTTCAAATCTTTCAACAAGTGATACTCTCTACAGAATTCAAGACAAATATCACAAAGTTACTTTAGAACACCTTACTCACAAATCAGGTAATTGGGCAAAAGTTTCGGACTACTACAAAGAGCTACTAAGCCTACAAAAAGTTCATATGAAACTAAATTCAAAAGATATTTTTGAATCTCAAACAGAACTAAAGATGAATACAATTAACGAAGCTGTAAATCAAGTTGGATTTGAAATTAATAACTTGCTAGAAACATCAGAGGAAGAATTAATAGATCTTTCTTTTTCAAAAATTGATGATAAACTTTCTAATTACATATTTTTAAGTTCATTAAACACAAGCTTTGAAAATGTTAAAAAATATAATAACGAAATTAATATCAGTGAAGATAAATGGAGAACTTATATTCCTAAAATTAATTGGTATGGAAGCAAAAATCAATATCATTTATGGCTATTTGGAAATGGTAAAGACAGAAAAGGATTACTTAGAGGCGATTTTGGAATATCATACATTGACAGCCAGCCAATCTCAACTAAAATCTGGCAGAAAATTGGTATCTCTTTTTCACTTTCATTAATTTCAATTTTATTGGCATATCTGATTAGTATTCCTATAGGAATTTACTCTGCCCATAAAAAGGATTCTGCTGTAGACAAAGGGTTCTCATTAGTTTTATTTATTCTCTATTCAATGCCATCATTTTTTGTTGGCACTTTACTTTTGCTTCAGTTCGCTAACCCTGACAACTTAGCCTGGTTTCCAGTCTCTGGAATACAAGACCCAACACTGTTTGATCCTGAATGGTCATTTTGGACTAAAATTAAGCACAGAATGCCTTTTTTAATTCTTCCTATCATTACATATACTTATGGTTCATTTGCTTTCTTAAGTAGGATAATGAGAGTTGGAATGATTGATGTTGTATCGCAAGATTATATAAGAACTGCTAGAGCCAAAGGATTGGGTGAAAAGAAAGTTATTTTAAAGCATGCGCTCAGAAATTCATTATTGCCTATCATAACAGTTTTTGCAGCAATTTTTCCAATGGCAATAGGAGGGTCAATTATAATCGAAGTTATTTTCTCAATTCCAGGCATGGGTGTAGAAGTCTATAATTCAATTTTAAATTATGATTATCCAATGATTATAACAGTATTTACGATTTCAGGCTTTTTAACAATGTTAGGATATCTAGTTGCTGACATTTTATATGCAGTTGTTGACCCAAGAATATCATACAAATAATGAGTACACAAAACACAGAAAATTTTTCGTTCAAAAAATATGCTTGGAACCAGTTCAAGAAAGATAAAATTGCACTTGTTTGTCTTTATCTATTGTTTTCTTTAGTAGTATTAGCTGTTTTAGCTCCTTACATTGCAAATGAAAGACCTCTTTATGCAGATTATAAAGGATATAAACTATATCCTGCTTTTGCTAGTGAAAGTAGAACCGATTCAATTTTTAAATCTAATGGTAAATTAGACGAAATTCTACAATATGATATTACTGATTGGAGGACGTTAGATTTTAACAAGGTAGTTTGGGCACCAATTCCCTACTCACCCTCAACAATGGATAGATATAATAGAGATTATGTTTCTCCAAGTGGCAAACAGCGATTTAAGAATAAAAATGGAGAGATCAATGATGCTCCAAGTAAATTTAGACATAAGCTAGGTACTGATGGTATAGGCAGAGATTTAGCAGCTGGGTTAATTCATGGTACAAGAATATCACTAATGGTTGGACTAGTTTCAATGGGAATTGCTAGCTTAATTGGTATATTTTTAGGAGCATTAGCTGGATTTTTTGGAGATAATAAGCTCAAAATGCCTAGAATCAAATATTACTTTACTCTAATTGGTTTATTTTTTGGTCTCTTTTATGGTTTTGGACACAGAAAATACGCTTTAGCTGATGGTTTTTCTAATGGTATCATGGGCGGTATGATAGAACTTATGCTTAGTATACTAGTTCTTGTCTTGGCTATTGTTCTATTTAGATTTCTGAGTAGATTGATTAAGGTTGATAAACTACAAGAAGAAACTTTTGTTCCAATTGACACATTTGTTTCAAGAGGTATAGAACTCTTAAATTCTATTCCAAGATTACTTCTAATAATTACAATAACGGCTGTTGTTGAAAGGAGTATATGGATAGTTATGATAATAATCGGTATAACAGGGTGGACAGGAATCGCAAGATTCACCAGAGCTGAATTACTAAGAATTAGATCACTAGAGTTTGTTCAAGCAGCAGAGTCACTTGGATACTCAGCAAAAAGAACAATCTTTAAGCACGCATTACCGAACGCACTAGCTCCTGTATTTATTAGTATAGCTTTTGGTATAGCATCTGCTATTTTAATTGAAAGTGGGTTGTCTTTTCTTGGAATTGGTGTTCCAGATGACATAGTTACTTGGGGATCTCTTCTCAATTTAGGAAGACAAAATCTGGAGGCATGGTGGTTAATTATTTACCCAGGAATGGCAATATTCATAACCATTACTATCTACAACATGATTGCTGAAGCATCTCGTGATGCTCTAGACCCNNGACTAAAAAGNTAAAAAAATTAAGTTTTATTTAATAAATTTGAATTAAAAAATGAAAGAANTAGTTATTGTTTCAGCNGTNAGAACTCCAATNGGNTCNTTTGGAGGTTCTTTATCAGGTTTCAGNGCAACACANNTNGGTGGNTTTGCTATAAAAGGAGCCATNGACAAAGTTAATTTAGANNCNNGCTTAATANATGAAGTTTTTTTTGGAAACGTATTGCAAGCAAANCTTGGTCAAGCTCCAGCTAGACAATGTTCAATATATGCNGGAATTAAAAATGATGTACCTGCNACAACAGTCAANAAAGTTTGTGCATCAGGAATGAAANCTATAATNNTAGGNGCTCAAAGTATNAAATGTGGAGATAATGATNTTGTTNTNGTAGGTGGAACTGAATCAATGTCNAACGTTCCTCATTATGTNGANAAAGTAAGAACAGGNCAAAAGTTAGGTGATCTCAAATTAAAAGACGGTTTAGTTCATGATGGTCTAACTGANGTNTATAACCAAACACATATGGGTTTATGTGCAGAGATTTGTGCTGAAGATATGAATATTTCTAGAGAAGNACANGATNAATTTGCTATTGAATCNTANANAAGAAGTAAAGAGGCATGGGAGAAAAAACTATTNGANGATGAAATAGTTCCTGTTACTATACCTCAAANAAAAGGAGANCCAATTCACTTTGNNGANGACGAAGAATTTAAAAATGTAAAAATTGATAAAATTCCAAATCTTAGATCNGTNTTCAAAAAAGAAGGAACAATCACTGCTGCNAATGCNTCTACTATAAATGATGGAGCTTCAGCNTTAATCTTGATGAGTGCTGACAAAGCAAAAAGTCTAAACATTGAGCCTCTTGCCAAAATTGTTAGTTATGCTGATGCATCTCATGAGCCTGAATGGTTTACNACNGCTCCTGCTAAAGCATTACCGATTGCATTAAANAAAGCTAATTTAGNNATAAATGATATTGANTACTTCGANCTAAATGAAGCATTTTCGGTGGTTGGNATAGCAAATAAAAAGCTTTTGAANATTGACTCCGATAANGTNAATTGTTTTGGAGGTGCNGTCTCTCTTGGTCATCCTCTTGGAAGCTCAGGTTCAAGAATAGTTGTAACATTAATTAATGTCTTAAATAAAAAAGAAGCAAAACTTGGCGCTGCTGCAATTTGTAATGGCGGNGGTGGTGCATCTGCATTGATAATCGAAAAAAAATAAATTTTGTCTTTCGGCATTTGTAAACTATCTCTTGTACCAATGAGGGAAAATCCCTCAGACAAATCTGAAATGGTTAATCAAATTCTTTTTGGTGAAATTTATGAAATACTGAGAACTGATATCAAATTTAGTTTAGTTAAACTAAATCATGATGGATACGAAGGTTGGATATGCAATAAACAAGTAACTAATATTGAGGAGCAAGAGTACATTAATCTCAAAAATGAAATTTCAAGTGTAACTACTGATATTATTGATATAGTTGATGGTGATGAAAAGTTTCCTATATTAATGGGAAGTATTTTGCCCTCATTAAAGAGTAATCATTGTTTTATAAATAACCAAGCATATGAATTCAGTGGAAATTATACTCAAGGCTTTTCTGATATTAAAATGGTTACAAAGAATGCCTACAGCTTTTTGAATGCACCATACTTATGGGGAGGTAGAACAGTATTTGGAATAGATTGCTCAGGTTTTACGCAGTTAATATACAGAATGAATGGTATAAAGATTTACAGAGATGCAAAAGATCAAATAAAGAATGGAAGGTTTATTGATAATTTTTCAGATGCTAAGGCTGGTGATTTAGCGTTTTTCGTAAACGAGAATGGACTAGTTACTCATGTTGGAATTATGCTAAGCAATAGTAAAATAATTCATTCAAGTGGAAAAGTAAGGATTGATAGTATTGATGAAAATGGAATATATGACACTAAAAAGGGCACATACACTCATAAATTTAAGAAGTTAAAAAGAATTATTGAAAATTAAAATAAATTTAAATTTTTGAAGTTATTAAATCATGAAAAATAAAATAATTATATCAGCAATATTAATTCTTTGCATTGTTATTACTTCCAAAATAGTTAGTGACAACAGTGTTGAAAAGACAAATAATTTTATTTCAACTCCAAACAATCAAAACAAATATTCAAATCAGCAAGTTGATTTTGTATTTGCTGCTGAAAAATCTATTGAAACAGTTGTACATATAAAATCAAAATTTCTCATTGATAATATTTACAGATATTATGACCCATTGGAAGATTTTTTCTTTGGAGATGGATATAAATACTACAACAAACCTAAGGAAAGATCATCAAGTGGTTCAGGTGTTATAATTTCAAGTGATGGATATATAGTCACAAATAACCATGTTATTAATAAAGCTAAAGAAATCGAAGTTGTAATGAATAATAATCAAGTATATGATGCTGAACTAATTGGAACGGACGAAACAACAGATCTTGCACTTCTTAAGATTAAAGCCAATAACTTACCACATATATCCTTCTCTAACTCTGATAATGTAAAAGTTGGACAGTGGGTACTTGCTGTTGGAAATCCATTCAATTTAAATTCTACTGTAACAGCAGGTATTATAAGCGCAAAAGGTAGAAGTTTAAATTTGTTAAACAATCCTCATGCCATTGAATCTTTTCTACAAACTGATGCTGCAATAAATCCGGGTAATTCTGGTGGTGCTTTAGTGAATTTAGATGGTGAATTAATTGGAATAAACACTGCTATCAAGTCAAATACAGGTTCTTATACAGGATATGGATTTGCTATTCCTTCCAACATTGTTCAAAAAATCATAAATGATATAAAAAATTTTGGTGAAGTTAAAAGAGCATTTATAGGCATTCAAATCATGGAGGTTAACGATGAAATAAAAAAATATTACAGCCTAAATGAAACAAGTGGGGTATTAATCACCAAAATAATTGATGGTGGTGCTGCTTCAAAAACAGAAATGAGAGAGAAAGATATCATTGTTAGCATTGACGGTGAAAAGATTGAAACAATTGCAAATCTACATGAGCAAATTAGTAAATATAGACCAGGAGACAATATATTATGTGAAATCTCTAGAAATGGTAAAATTCTATCATTNNAGCTAGAACTTGAAAACTAATGTACAGATTTTATTTTCTGTTATTACTTGTAATTATCTCATGTAAAAAAGATGTTAGACTTTCTAGCTGGGATACGGATATTTTACTACCAGTTGCTTTTACTGAATTAAGCATAGATGACATAATTGCTATAGACACCAATCTAAGCTATACACAAAATAATAATCAAATAACTCTTTCATATAATTACGACCTTGAAAATTTAAATTTAGATTCACTACTAAAAATTGATGCAAGAGTTGATGAATATAGTGTAACATTAGATTCTGTATCTTTTAGTGATATTGTAATTTCAGATACTGCAACTATCGGTAGTATTGTGAATCAAATTCCTCTAGGCACTATTATTTTTCCTAATGGAAGTAATACTCAAATACCTGCCCTACCCTCAATAATTTCCAACGACACTATTAATATTGACGCAAGTGACTATTTTGATTTCATGACATTACATAGTGGTTATTTATCTGTTGAAATAATAAATAATTTTCCTACNGANATATCAAACATTGATATATCACTTATTAATATGATTGATTTTTCCATAATAGCTAATTTTTATTTTCCATTAATTAGTTCAGGCTCTTCAGTTATTGATAGCATTTCAATTGCAGGTCTTACNATTCCAGAAAATGTTGTGGGAATACTGAATAATTTGGATGTTAACCAAAGNAATGGTGCTGTTGGTATTAATTATGATGATGCATTGATAACTAATTTTACTTTATCTAGTTTGGGGTTTATCTCAGCATCTGCAATATTTCCTGAACAAGAAATTTATGTAAAAAAAGAAGAACAGATAATAGATTTAGATCCTATACAGCTTAAAGAAGTTAAAATCAAGTCAGGTACAGTAACAATAAATGTACTAAGCACACTACCAAATGGTAAACTAATTTACAAGGTTCCATCTTTAAAAAAGAATGGTATATCATTTAACTCAGGAGATATTATTGTACCAGAAAATACATCAGCCACACCTACGCAATACTTTTTTAATTTTGATGACTATGTTCTCGATCTCTCAGGTAAAGAAAATAGATTAAATGGAGACACAGTTAACACAATTTACACTGAACTATTTATTTTTATTGATTCAACTGGTGTGCTAGAAACAATTAATGAGGACGATAGTTTTTACACTTTCATTCAGTTCGATATTGATCCTGATTACGGACTAGGATTTATTGGAACTGATACAATTAACATGAAATTAAATGATGATATCACAGTATTTAATGATATAGATATTGACTACTTCAATCTTGAGTTAGCAAAAGCAAGATTAAATTTAGATAATTATATAGGCGCTGACATTGGCTTTAAAGTTAATCAGTTCCAAACTCAAAATAATAGTGAAATTGAAACAATAGGAACAGATCAATATGGAAACAATATAATTGGAAATAACTATTTTATTCAAAGAGCAAGTCATGTCATGGGTTCTAATTACATTAACCAAACTAATTTTAGTATTGATTCTGAATGTTCTAAACTAATCGAAATAAAACCTAATCTTATTGATGTTGATGTTGATTTCTATATTAACCCCAACGGACAAGCAAGTGAACTAGATTTTCTATATACTGAACAAACTGTTGAAGGTAACATTACGTTAGATGTACCTTTGTCCTTAAATTTTAGAAATCTATATATAGAAGAGGAGATACATTTTAATATAGAAGACAATGAAGACGTTGAGAAAGTCTATTTAAACTTTAATAATTCATTACCTATCGATTTATATCTCAACATAATTAACCCTTTAAATAATGACTCAATAGTTAATAATCAGTATATAAACTCAGCAATAGTTGATAATGAAGGATTTGTTTTAGAAAGTTCAAATACAAATGTTGAATTAAATTATGATNATCTTATNGGAACTGAAAAACTTTTAATAAATGCCAATATTAGCTCAACAGATATGACAGAAGACATAANGCTNTCCAACTTAAACAAACTTATTTTTTCACTTTCAGTNAAATATAAAAATAGAATCAATTGAAGNACATAAAGCTGTTNCTTNTTTTNATAANAATNTTTNCAAATAGTTTAACTGCTGAAGTAAACACTTTTGATATTAATTTAAGCTCAGATTTTAAAATNAGTAGTAATCATCTTAAATTATCNGAAATAGATAAATTATTCTCAGGAANAAANCTNTCAGAAAATTTCAAAAATAACTTTATCAATAACTTANATAACGAAAATAAACATAATATAGANTTTAAAAATTATNTGGGACTTTCTTACCAAAATTCNAAATACAAAATCAGTTTATCNTTTACAGATAGAATATACACNAGNTATAATTTAAAAAAAGATTTTTTTGAGTTTNTATTNTTTGGAAACTCAAGNTCNATTTCTGANACACTAAATTTNAATAATAGTTANTTTAGTGCTTTAAANTATCAACAANTCAAGNTAGGTTNCTCTCATANCTTCAAGNACTATCAAATTGGTTATAAAATTGGCTATTTAATTGGAAATAATTTANTAAGCTCAAANATAGAAAATGCAACATTATATACTAGTCAAAATATTACAAATATTTTAATGGATTANANTGTTTCNAGTACTTATTCTAATGAATTTTCGAGTAGTTTTTTTAGNGNAAATGGAAATGGTATTTCANTCGACTTAAATNTTTTNAAAAAAACAGANAGTAAAGCTTATAAGATTCAAATTTTGGATTTTGGATTTNTCAAGTGGTTAGATAATAATAATAACTACTCAGACTCTAATTTTGTATACAGTGGAATTGAAATAACTGATGATATCAATATTNGTGATACAAATTTTTTAAGNANTACTAATCTCGANAAATTTANTAGTGAATCAAATACATATTCGTTCTTACCNACACAAATATCCTTTNTTATTNACTCAGAATCNAAAATTNNATTTATNAGATCAAATAAAATTGGATTTAATTTTTTGTGGTATCCAACAAAATTTTATNAAAAAATNAGTGATATTAAATTNAAAGATGGAATANATAAAAANGGTTTTNCTCCACAAATTTATACAGAATCAATTATTGANTTAAATTACTTTTTATTTTCTCCAATTCTATCNTATGGTGGATTTAGCGATAATTTAAATNTTGGTACAAAACTAACTTTTGGAAAATCTAATAACTTTTGTATCGGAAGTTATAATTTAGAAAGTCTTTTNCAACAAAGAGAATCTAATAATGTTAGTATATATTTGCAACTAAAGCTNTCTCTGTGAACGTTTTAGATAATATTTTTAATAAAAAACAAAGTAATTTCTTTTTAATTGCTGGACCATGNGTTNTAGAAAATAGTAAGGATGCTTTTAAAATTTGTNAGGAAATTATGAAATCNTGTGATAATTATAATATTCCTTTTATTTTNAAATCATCTTTTAAAAAAGCTAACAGNTCTTCTTTAAACTCTTTTACTGGAATTGGTGATAAAAAAGCATTAGAAATCCTAGATGAAATTCGTACAAATTTTAATGTNCCTNTAATCACNGATGTTCANNCNAAAGANGATATAGATCTTGCCAAATCTTATGTAGATATTTTACANATCCCAGCNTTTNTATGCAGACAAACTGATTTAATACTTCATGCTTCAAAAACCAAGCTTCCAATAAATATTAAAAAAGGACAATTTATGTCAGCATCATCTATGAAATTTGTTGTTGAGAAAATTGAATCNGTTGGTAACAAGAGAATCTTACTTACTGAAAGAGGTACATCTTTTGGACACAATGACTTAATAGTAGATTTTCGTCAAATTCATTTAATGAAACANCTAAATTACCCTGTTATCATTGATGTTACTCATTCTTTACAATTACCTAATCAGAAAAGTGGTATCACTGGTGGTCGTCCAGAGTTTATCGACGTAATATCAAAAGCAGGAATTGCAAGCGGTGTTAATGGTGTTTTCTTAGAAACCCATTTCAAGCCTGAAGAAGCATTGTCTGATGGTCANAACATGNTAAAACTTTCATCTCTTGACCATTTANTGAAGAAACTTTCTNATTTATACAGAGCTTTATAGACTGATTGTCAACATNTCTNTAAAAGAGGTAGTATAGCATGGAGACAATTTCTTNCTNTTAGTCATCCAATTTTTACCATTTTCTTGAACTGCAAATCTTATTAGATCCTTTCCCATGCTATAATTAACTTTATCTATGGTTTTGTTAAGAGATCTTCTTTTATTAAAGTCAATCTTATTAAATAAACTCATNTGNACTTGNCTATCTGGAACAATTGATGAAACAACTACACCTACTTTTTTATATTCTAGNCCAGGCTTATAAATCGACTCTAGTAAAATAAGAGACTGCTTTACAATTTGTAAAGAGTCATTAGTAGGCNTATCTAAAATAATCTTTTGATATAAACTCTGAAATTTATTTCTTTTATCAAAGCGGTTAGTTAGCATGAAAACAGAAATTGAAGNAGCACAACTTTTCTGTTTTCTTAACTTTAATGAACAAACGTTTGCATATGANCCAATAGCACTTTTTAATTTNTCCAAAGAAGATACTGTTTTAGAAAAAGATCTTGAGGTGCATATATTCTTTTTCATAGAGTTATTCNNCTCTANTGGGAAACAAACTTCACCNAATAACTCCTTTTTAATTCTGAGCGCATTAATGTTTAAATTTGATTTTAACCACTGTGAATTTGTTTGCTTAAACTGTAAAGCAGTATGTATACCATATTTTTTAAGAAAAATAGTTATTCTTCTNCCTATACCCCATAATTCTTCAACAGNCATATTGGCAAGAATTCTATCTATTTCCTGCTGATTTTTCAATAAATAAACTTCTCTATNTTTTCTTTTTTTTACTACCTGNTTTGCAATCTTNGATAAAACTTTATTTGGAGCTAGTCCTATTGAAACTGGTATGCCTGTCCATTTTTTTATCTTCTTCGCAGTTCTGCTAGCTCTAGACTCAAAATCTTTTAAATCATAACGCAAGAAAGCTTCATCAATTGANTAAATTTCAACAGAATTAAATTCTGTTTTTAAAGTATTAAATACTCTAAATGATAAATCTCCATATAAAGTGTAGTTACTTGAAAATACACTAATATNATGTTTCATTACTTGATTTTGAATTTTAAAGAAAGGAACTCCCATTTTAATTCCTATTTTTTTNGCTTCATTACTTCTAGANATGACACAACCATCATTATTAGATAAGACAACAACTGGCTTNTGTAAAATAGTAGGATCGAATATTCTTTCACAAGAAACATAAAAATTATTGCAATCTACTAAAGCAAACATAAAACTAATTAGCCTTATGAATAATATAAGTAANAACACCCCAAACCTGAAAATTCATTTCAGANGTTATCTTAATGGGATTAAAATCNGCATTTTCAGGCATAAGGAACAAACCCTCNTCACTTACATTAACTCTTTTAACTGTAAATTCATTATCAACTACTGCTAGCACTATACTTCGATTTTTGGGATCTAAAGATCTNTCTACTAGCATGATNTCTCCACTATTGATACCTGCGTCTCTCATACTCTCACCAGTCACTCTAACGCAAAATGTAGANGATGGNTTCTTAACAAGATAATTATGTAGATCTAAGTCCAAATCTATATAATCTTGTGCAGGAGATGGGAACCCAGCTGGAACTTGATTATCAAAAAAAGGAATATCTAGACTTGTTTCTTGGTCTATAGAAAAAACCTCTAAATCATTACTTTTTCTAAGATATTTCAGATACATAANACTCNTTTNTTAANGANATAAATTTAANTAAATAACTTAAAAGAAACTAGCGTAAGAAACGTTTAAACCAGCTATTTTTTAACAAAATTAGCCAGTCATCAAGNTGTTTTTTTTTATCAATAGTTTGATCAAAAAACAAGTAATCAGAAAATTTAACATCAACTTTCTCNAACGGATAGCATAAAACTNGGTTATCAATAAAAAAATGCATTTTTGAGCGATCCAATAANGATAAATCAAATTGTTGATCAATATCANAAATACAATTAAACATTTGATCAATTGAGCAACCTCCAGCACTATTGTTNNTTTGATCAAGAGCGANAATAATAAAAAAAGCATCTAATATTTTAAAAGAACANGGTAAATCAACACCATGATGTTTCCAAGAGTTTAAAAATTTAATTATTCTTTCAGAGATNTCTTTTTGACTATCTTCTGAAATTTTANTTGAAGAGGAAAANATCCATATTCGTGATTCACTGGAAATATTTTCAAATGGAAGAAACATTAAATTAAAGATTCAGCTACTACTTCAGCAATATCCTTAACAAGAGCAGNACCCTCATTTATATTTTTTACACCATCGGACATCATTGTNTTACAAAACGGACATCCTGTNACAATAATTTTAGATTTTGTNTCAAGTGCTTCTTGTGTTCTNACTATATTAATTTCGGCACNNCCTTTCTCAGCTTCTTTAAACATTTGAGCNCCNCCAGCACCACAGCAAAGTGAATTTCTTTTGTTTCTTGGCATCTCAATAAAATTTTTAGATAATCGCTTAATAATTTCTCTTGGCTGATTATATATATTGTTGCCACGTCCCAAATAGCATGGATCATGATATGTCATAACTTCNTCAATACTGTTTTGTGAAATTGTAATCTTTTTTGATTCAATTAAATCANGAACGAATTCACTNTGGTGATANACTTCATAATTACCTCCAAGATCAGGATATTCATTTTTTAAAATATTAAATGAATGGGGACAAGTCGTTATAATTTTTTTAATGTTGTAAGAATTCATTACTTCAATATTTGCTAAGGCTTGCATCTGAAATAAAAATTCATTTCCAGCTCTTTTGGCTACATCTCCAGAAGTTGACTCNTCAANACCAAGTACTCCGAAAGAAACATTNGCNTAATTCAAAANTTTNACAAAAGCCCTAGTAATCTTCTTTGCCCTATCATCAAATGAGCCAGCAGAACCAACCCANTAGAGAAAATCTGGAGTAATATTTTTCTCNGATAATTCAGCCATTGTTTTTACTTCTAATTGCATAAAAATTATTTAAAAACTTGTATTATATTNTTTCTTTCAACTAAATCAGTGAANTTACCCTCAAATCTAGTCGCTCTGACAATATGATTGTCAATCCAGTGATAGTTTCCACCTCTTGGTTTNTTCATAAGTAANGCATGGTATTTAAAANNATTTTTTTNTAACCATTCTTCAGTAACTTGTCTATGCTCTTCCAAACGGGATGTAAAAAAAGTAATTATATGACCTTCATCATACCACTTATTAAGAGTTTTTAATGCATCAGGNTANAGCTTTGCACTTTTCATTAACTCAGGNTGTTCNTTNGGGATATCNTCACATATTGTCCCATCAATATCAATCAAATAGTTTTTGATACTNGANGGAAGAACAGGACTAACNTCTACTCCGTNTATAATTGTTTTCTTTAATTTATTTGTCATCATTTATCCANTTCATTTTGTCATTCAAATTATATTGCCATGGAGCTCCATTATTNTCAATNTTATTAAACATTGTATTCAACTCTGAAGGAGCTGATGATTTTTCCATAACAAGATACCTTCTCAAATCAATAATTATTGACATGGGATCAAGTTCAATCGGGCAAGCATCTCCACATGCATTGCATGTTGTACATGCCCAAACTTCTTCTGGTTGAATATAACCTCCCAATAAAAAATTTTCGTCTTTATTATTTTTTTTGCTTATTGAATTTCCAATTTCAGTAATTCTATCTCTTGTATCCATTAAGATTTTTCTAGGAGAAAGCTTTTTACCAGTAATATTAGCTGGACAAACTGATGTACATCTGCCACATTCAGTACAGCTATATGAATTAAGAATTTGTACCCAGTTTAAATCATCCGCATCTTGAGCACCGAATTTTTCAGTGTTAGTATTATTTGTATTTGAGAATGGATCAATATTTGGATCTAACATCATCTTTACCTCACTCGTAACTGAAGATAAATTTGAAAGCTTTGATGGATTTGAAAGCTTTGAATAGTAAGCACTAAAGAATGCGAAGAAAATATGTAAGTGTTTTGAAATAAGAACATAATTTAGAAAAAGTAGAATTCCAATTATATGAAACCACCAACAAAATCTTTCAATGAAGATAAGTTTTTCAACGCTGAAATGATCAATCAAGGGAACCAAGAAAGAACTAAAGGTAAATGCCCCTACTGCGTGATAGTGACTATCAAGTGATTGAAGTAAAGTGTCAGTTGCGTTCATTACTAAAAAAGCAGACATTAACAGAACTTCAAAAATTAATATCAAATTAGCATCACTTTTAGGCCATGATGTCATTTCAGATGAGTGAAATCTTTTAATTCTTTGAATGTTTCTTCTATAAAGAAAAACAACACAAGAAATTAAGACTAAAACAGCTAGAAATTCGAATGTTGAAATAAAAAAGTTATAAGAACTGTAAGAAATGAAATTTGATAAAAATCTATGTGTTCCAAAAACTCCGTCTATAATTATCTCTATAACTTCAATATTGATAATAATAAAACCAACATAAATAATTAGATGAAAAAATGCTGCAACGGGGCGATCAAACATTTTAGTTTGGCCAAGAGCAATTCTAATCATTTTTAAAAACCTTTTTCTTTTATTGTTAGTCCTGTTTATATCTTTTCCTAATTTGATATTAGAAATTATCCTCATTAAATTTTTTGTAAAAAAAGTTATGGATATAACAAAAACAATTAAAAAGATTACATTGCCTAAGTACATNGTTTTAATTTCTATTTCCTAAAACTGAAAAATTAAAATATTTTTTCGGATCCTTTTTTATTTCTTCAACTAAAATTGAGATATCATTAGTAGTTTTTTCAATATTTCTATATAGCTGATCATCACTATTAAGTAGCCCTAAATTGCCTTGACCAA
Source organism: Flavobacteriales bacterium (assembly GCA_002716345.1). Lineage (GTDB taxonomy): Bacteria > Bacteroidota > Bacteroidia > Flavobacteriales > BACL11. The sequence goes on from PBAP01000013.1 coordinate 17,339, forward strand.
CGCTAATTTTGTTAGTTATATTATTTAAATTTTTTATAATATCACCTATATCCTTGGAAGAAACAGAGTCAGAGATAGATGACATTTTTTTTAGAATATTTTCAATACTTTCATTATTATCTGAAATATTTCCAGTAATACTTTCAAAATTCTTAATCGAATTTGATATGTTTTTCTCATTAGTTACTACAAGTGTGTTTAGTTCTTTCATACTTTCTGACATAAGAATAAATGTTTCATCTAAATTTTTAAATGAACTGGCTAAATTTTTCCTTGCGTCTGTATTCAAAACTGATGTGAAAATTACCATGAGAGAGTCAACTGAACTAATTAATCCTTCTGCTTTGTTTTTNAGTGGTAAAATTTGTTTATTTACTTCATCTTGAAGGCTATTTTCAATTTCTGCAATCAAAGTATCNTTATTTTTTGCNAGTAAATCAGAGTTTCCAANTATAACNGAAATTCCTTTAGTTCCCATTAAATCCTGATTAGANATTTTTAAAATNGAGTTTGCNGGNANNTCAAAATCTTCATTGATTTTGACACTCACAAGTAACGANTTATCACTTTGTAAACTAATATTACTAACAATTCCTACATTNAAACCATTTAAGTTGATAACACTTCCTTTTAACAGCCCGTCTATGTTATCATATTTAGCATGANAAATTCTATTTTTATCTAAAATNTTCAACCCNTTTAGGTAGTTNATNCCATATATTAGAACTACAATTGTAAAAATTGCTATTATACCTGTTCTAATTTCCTTNTTCATATTTTTTTTGCAAATTTAATGCTTCTTTGGTAGAAATTTGTTTCCCTTTATAAAAAGCTNTNACNAATGATCCTGAAAATCCNTTGTNAATCATANTTTTTCNCATATCATCAGCAAATTTCTTGTCANCACCACATCTAATATAGTATTTATAGGAANCATTCACAAAAACTTCTTCTAAATCTTTNATGTTATTAAAAGTTCTAGAATTTAACATTGANTTAANATAGGTACCNANTTGAACCTTGTAAACNACTCTTTCTTTTTGGACAGAATCATTAANATTTTCANCAANTTCANCTTTATTCTCCAAACTAATAAATTCTGAAATTAAGTNTATTTGTTCATTGTAATAAGACCTAAAAGCTCTAAAAATNGCNGANGCAATNTGAGATTGNCCNTCTNCAGTGTTAAGATAATCTTCCTCTTTNGGATTAGTTAAAAANCCAGCTTCNATTAAAACTGCAGGCATATTTNCTCTGCTGATAACATAAAANGGAGCTTGCTTGATACCTCGAGATTTTCTTTTGGCTCTATTTGAAAATTCATATTCAATNTTTTCAGCAAANTTTATGCTTTTGGTAAGATGAGAGTTCTGCATAACGCTAAATACAATATAGCTTTCNGCAGATTTTGGNTCAAANCCATCATAATTTTCTTTGTAATTGTCCTCCAAATAGATAACTGAGTTTTCTCTNATNGCTACATCCATATTTTCTTTGAGTTTACTCATTCCCATAACAAAGACGCTTGCCCCTGATGCTTTAGAATTAGTAAAACCATCACAATGGATAGAAATAAAAAGATCAGCNTTTTNTTCATTTGCAATAATTGTTCTTTGTCTTAGCTCGATAAAAGTGTCATCATNTCTAGTGTAAATCACATCAACTTCNGGAATATTTTTTTTAATATAATCACCNAGCATTAATGATATTTTTAAAGCTATGTCTTTCTCGTAAGTTTTNTACCTTTTTGTACCCATTGTTCCACTNTCCTTGCCNCCATGACCAGCATCNANAACAACTCTTTTCAAAGGCTTAATTTCCTGAGAATTTGAGTTTAGTAAAAAAAAAGGATTAAAATAAAACAGAAATGNCAGTAAAACGTTTAAAGATTTTATATGGTATAAATTAATTAGCTTTGACACGTGGTTTACAACATATTCCTTACAAATATAGCATTAAGATCACTTAATTTTTTCTTTTTATTAATCTCAATTAATTTGTTATCAACAATAATCTTTGATAATAGTCTATACTGNCAAAATAACCAAATTGAATATNACATAGAAAAATTTGCTGANGATTCAATAAAAATTAAATCAGATTCTAACAAAATTTATTTGTTTGGAAATGCAAGAATTAATTATGAAGGNATGNTTGTTGAAGCNGATNTAATTGTTTTAGATTCAGAAAATAGCATAATNAAAGCATTTTCAAAAAAAGATAGCTTAAGAAATATAATAACCTATGCGAANTTTACAGATAAACAGCAATCATTTGANGCTGAAGAAATTAGATATAATTTTAAAACTAAAAAAAGTTTTGCTAAAGGAATAATTACAAATGAAGGTGAAGGNTATTTACAAGGNAAGCAAGTTAAGAATACNGANNATAAAATTACATNTATTCAAAGNGGATTATACACAACATGTAATGCTAGAAAACCTCACTATCATATCTANTCAAANAAGATTAAGGTCATCAAAGACAATAAAATAATTACTGGACCTGCTATACTCAAGTTTTGGAAAATCCCAACACCANTNGTTTTACCATTTGGATACTTTCCAAATTCTAAAAATGAATCTTCTGGTTTNTTACTNCCCTCNTATGGAGAGTCTGCAAGCTTAGGTTTTTTTCTAAAAGATTTAGGATATTATTTCAGTTTAAATGAATACTCTGACCTGAANCTNACAAGTGATATTTATTCAAAAGGAAGTTTTGGATTNAAAAGTAACTANCGATACAAAAAAAGATATTTCTACAGCGGAAATCTTAACCTNAGCTTNGGCAATATAATCAACAGTGAAAAAGGATTTAATGATTANAGCGTAAAACGTGATTTTTTTATTAGATGGCAACATAACCAAGATGCAAAATTAAATCCAAANCTTCAATTCTCAGCTAACGTAAATGGNGGTAGTAGTACATTTCANAGAAATAATTCTTTTANNTCAAATGANTACTTAAGTAATACTTTTCAGTCGAATATNACACTAAANAGAAAATGGGATAATAAACCATACAANATGAATATCAATTTTAGACATAGTCAAAATACAAGAACAAANAANATAAGTTTAACTATTCCAGAGATAGGCTTTAATGTCAATAGAGTTTTCCCATTTGCTNAAAATTCCAAATTAGATTTTTTAAAAAGANTNAATTTAAGTTATTCAACCAATTTCAAAAATCAAATTTCTGTTGCTGATTCATTATTNTTTAACAAAANTACATTTAGAAAATTTAGAAGCGGAATAAGACATAATATACCAATTAGCACATCAGTNAAGTTTTTTAAATACTTTAACTTTTCACCAAAAATAAATTATAATGAAAGATGGTATTTTAGTCAAATTGAGAAAAATTGGAATATTGAAAATCAAGAAATAGATACTGACACATTATTNCGTTTCNCAAGAGCATCTGAAATTAATTTAAATGCNGGATTGAATACAAAAATTTATGGAACAGCTAACTTTTCAAAAGGTTATATNAGAGGTTTTAGNCATGTNATTACNCCNAACNTAAGTTTTAATTACANACCGAATATTTCAAAAAATNTNTTCAGGCANGTTCAATCAAGNTCTACAGGANATAAATCAGAGTATTCAATTGTTCAGAACGGAATTTANGGAAGTCCAGCTAATAGACAATCTGGTACTNTAAACCTAAATNTAAATAACCTNNTGGAACTTAAGGTTAAAAATAATGNAGATACANTTAANAANATTNAAAAAATNAAGTTAGTNGAGTCATTAAATATTAATACTAATTATAATATNTTNTCTGATTCTCTNAAAATAGGAGATNTAAANCTAAGTATGAGAACTAGACTCTTTGATTTAGTAGACATCAATATGAGNTCNAGATATGANCCATATATTGTAAATTCAAATAGAAATGGAAATTTAAATAAATTNGAAATTCGTGAAAACAAAAGNCTAGCAAGATTTGTTTCTGCAAACGCTAATATTGGTTTAAANATNTCAAATAATACATTTAAAATTTCAAATGAGAATTTTACATGGAATTTNAGCACAAATTACTCATTNTCATACTTCAAAGGNTATAAAAGTTCTGCTGAAGCAGATACAATACAAACTTTGAACTTTTCAGCAAACTTGAACTTATTAAAAAAATGGAANATTGGTATNAATTCAGGATATGATTTCGATAGAAATGATTTAAGCTATACNTCAATTAATTTATATNGAGACTTACATTGTTGGGAGCTTCTATTTAATCTAATTCCTTTGGGCTATCATAGAAGTTATTACATNACNTTAAGAGTNAAGGCAGATATCNTAAAGGATTTAAAGCTAGAGAGAAGAAGAGATTGGATTTCACCAAATTTTTAGNAAATATNAATCCAATTTTTTAATATTTTTTTTCCATGNTCAGTCATTATTGACTCAGGATGAAATTGAATACCAAAAATATTATAAGTTTTATGCTTTACTGATGTTACAATCTGTTTTTCAGATCTTGATGTAACAATTAAATCTGATTTTTTATTCTCTATTGTACACCAAGAATGATAATGACCCGCAAAAATACTTTTACTTATACCAGAGAATAAAAAATCATGATTTAAAATATTAATCTTAATTCTTTTCCCATGCAAAACCTTAGTCATTTGTTTTACATCATATCCAAAGAAGCTAGCTATAAGTTGATGCCCTAAGCAAATACCAAGAATTGATTTGGAATGACAATACTTTTGCAATAACTCAAANAGCAANGGATAATCATTAATATGTCCGGGACCAGGAGAAATCAAAATATTTNTATAGTTTTTTGCTATTTGNAAACTAAAATTATCATATCTNACGACTTNAATATTGCANTCTAAGNCCTCNAANTAGTGAACNAGATTGTAAGTAAAAGAATCAAAATTATCTATAACTAAAATATTCAANTTAAATAGTCTTTTTGTTTAGGTCTACTAAAAAACTGNNAAATTTTTGCAAATGGNTTANCAAATCTAATCATGAAAGGGCTGTAGGGTAAATTGNNTCTCCAAGCANTAATATCTTCTTTATTTGCAAGAAATCTATTAATTATATTTTTGTTACTGACTCCCCCTAATCTCATTTTAACAATAATTTTTGGAAGGTATGTTGTTGTTAAATTNTTCTTNTATAAAGTTCTTAAAACCATTTCATAATCCGATGATTTCTTGAANTNATAATTATATAANCCAAATCTTTNATATACCNCTTTTCTNACAAAAAGTGTTGGATGNGGTAACATCCATCCTTTTTTTAATTTTTTNATNGAAAACTGACCAGATTTCCAATACCTCATTACTTTGTTCAAATTATCTTTTTTTACAAATACTAAGTCTGCATANAAGNTTGAGGCATTNGTTATTTTTANCTTACTAACGACTTGAGAGATAACTTTATNNGANGAGTAAATATCATCTGAATTTAATATACCAATAATTTCTCCANTTGAATTTTTNATTCCCTTGTTCATNCCNTCATAAATACCATTATCTTTTTCGCAAATAAATAAACTAATTTTNTCCTCAAATTGTTGAATGATATTTTTTGTTTCNTCACTTGAATCTGCGTCAACTATTATATATTCAATNTTNTTATAATCTTGTGACAGNACACTTTCAATAGTATCCTTGATTGTTTTTTCACTATTGAAACAAACAGTNATNATAGTAACTCTNGGNTTACTTGACAATTTATCTAAAATATAATTCAATTTTTTCTTNCTAAAACTACATTGTTGAGTACCAACATATCCATATTAGTACGAAGATAACAATTAATAGCATCTTCGTAAGACTCTACAATTGGTTCATTTTCATTAAATGAAGTATTAAGTANAATTGGCACNTTAGTATTTNTGTAAAACTGATAAATAAGCTNATAAAATNTTGGTGATATTTCTTTATCAACNGANTGNANNCTACCAGTNCCATCAATATGAGTTACAGCTGGAANNATATCTCTTTTTTCTTTTTTAATTAAAAAAACAGACTGCATAAAGTAAGAATCTTGATAATTTTCAAAATATTCTTCTCCAAATTCTTTTAAAATTGAAGGTGCAAAAGGACGAAAACTTTCTCTTTTTTTAATTTTTTTATTAAGTATATCTTTAGCATCNTTTCTTCTTGGATCCATTAAAATAGATCTGTTTCCAAGAGCTCTTGGACCAAACTCAGATCTATCTTGAAACCATCCAANAACATTTCCGTTTTCTANACTCTTNGCTACATNTGAAAANAGATGNTTATCTGAGTAAATCTTANAATTAATTTTTTTTGAATCTAGATAACTACATATATCCTCTTCATNGTAACTACCACCATAAAAAGCACTTTTAATAAATNTTNTTCTNCTNTAGTTTAGATTTGAATTGTAGTGATATAGTGCAGAGCCAAGAGCTAAACCNGANTCATGNGGCGCTGAAGGNACATATATNTTTTTAAATTTAGTTTTGTTTATTATTTTTCCATTTGCAAGNGAATTTTGTGCAACTCCCCCACTCAAACATAANTTTTTANAGTTGTATTTTTCATAAAGATAATTAGCTAAATTAATTATTATGTCTTCTGTAACTGATTGTACGGAAGCAGCAAAATCAAAATGAAACTGATTAATTTNTTCATTATTTANTCTAGATTTACCAAAAAGANTNATCCATTTTTCNGTCCATAANTTTAAAATTTTAGGTGTTCCATTGTTCCAATCTGTAGAGACAGATCCTGAANTGAAATGGTTAAAGTATTNTTTTTTTAAATTAATTTCTGAANTATTGTANTCAATNATCTCNAACANCTTACTTTTGTANNTTGGNTTNCCATAAGCTGCAAGCCCCATAATNTTATACTCATCACCATAGTTGTTAAANCCAAGAAATTGAGTTGATGCAGTATAAAAGATTCCAATTGAGTTNGGNTANAAGATTCTTTTATCTANNGAAATTTTATTATTTATTCCAAAACCNAGNGCTGTTGATGTAAAATCNCCAAAACCNTCNATAGAAAGCAATGCTGATTTTTCAAAATTACTTGCAAAAAAACTTGANGCGAGATGAGAATNATGATGCTCAACATTNATAATTCTTGTTTTNAATAATTCATCTTCTAACTTTAAATTTTTAATAAAATCTTTTCTTAGTGAAGANAATCTTGAAAGATTAACTANTCTGTTGTAAATAAATTTAAAACTCAANACATTAGNNATAGAATACTTAATTTTATTTAAAAAATTTGCTNTAGGNTCTTTTGCTGTAGTTATGAANTCAATATCATAAATAGTCAAATTAGNTTGNTTCANGCAAAANANAATGGANTTAGTTGGAAAACCTGCCCAGTGCTTATCTCTNGTAAACCTTTCCTCCTCNACTGCAGCTATNATTTCNCCATCTTTAATCAAGCATGCAGANGAGTCAGCATGATATGCATTTATTCCTAAAATTATCATAATTAACTTAAAAAAGTTTTGCAAAAATTATTTGCAATTATTTTCCAATCNAATCTAGACTTTACGTAATTAAGGCAAGATTCAGNCTTAAAATTAACAAATTTAGNACGTTCTAGTACACTANCAATAGATGATATATCATTNTTTGTNACTAATCCNCATTNATTTTCTTCCANATCNNGCCANGGAATATTTTTAGAAATAATAACAGGAACNCCTGANGCNANNGATTCAATTGTAGATATTGAAAAACTCTCATAATCAGATGTTAGTATAAAAAAGTTGGAGTTTCTTAANAATATNTTTTTTTCTTNCTCNTCTAAATGTCCTACTAGAAANATATTATTANAAGATTTTATTTTATCAAGNAATATTTTTTTTTGGCCAAAATCANAACCNGCTATTATCAAACANGAGGTTTTNTCTTTTTCAATAAATCNTTCAAAAGCNTNNANNAGNAAATCATATCTTTTTACTTTCTCNAGTCTNCCTANTGAGCAAAAAACTTTGTTAATTTTCTGATTTTTNATNGANAATAAATCAAGTATCTTATTNAGGTTCTTATTNTTTTCACAACCAAAGTCTTTCAANTTTANACCATCATANATAATTTTAATTTTTGAGTTTGNAAAGTANTTACTAATNTCGTCNCTCTCNNTNNCACTAGTTGCATGCCANNNAATTTTATTTAAAAANNGATAGTAAAAAAAANATAACNAAAATAATTTTAAATNTTTTCTTTTAGAATTGATNCCATANCTTGAAATTGAACCTCGTGGTGAAATAACTATTTTTTTNTTAAGAATGATAGATNCNAAAAGAGCAATTACNGANNAATAAGAAAANACATATTGTATAAAGATTAAATCTTTATCTCTTAAGTCTCTNATGATATTTTTAACNAAATAAAAGGAAAAATATTTATTTATCAACTCACTGTAATACTTNCACTTGANATTCTTATGTATTTCTTTNTAAGAAAAATTATCATGGAAATTAACTTCTTTTTGACCAGANGAAGTNGTGTAAACAAATATCTNATGCTTGNTTGATAGNTCTTTACAAAGTCCCCATAATGAAATAACAGGTCCTCCAAACTTNGTACTTGGATAAAAATGTGGAGAAACTANAGCTATTTTCATTTTAAATAGTGTTTTTTTTGATACCATTTTGAAAGAATATAGTCAGCACCATAAACTATATTTTTAAAATAATTTTCAGAAACATTATCGGCAATACTTCTTCTAATTACTGAGCTGTTAATTAATTTAAAATATGGACCAGGAATGCATGAATATAGATTTTTATATCCAGTTTTTAGACCTATATCTATAATTTTATCATTAAAAATTCCCAGCGGAAAACAAAATGAATTGACTTCTTGATTAGTTAAAGATTGAATAATTTGTTTTGATTTTATAAACTCATGCTCTAGTTCTTTTTCATTAAAAACATCTAATCTCTTGTGTGAGTAAGAATGAGATCCAAAGGAAATATTTTTGTACTTAGATAATTCTTTAATATTATTAGAACTCATATAATTCTTGTCATTAAAAAGAGAGGGACTAATAAAAATCTTAACACTGATATTTTGAGTAATAAAAAAATCTATGTTTTCAAAAATGCCAAAATATCCATCATCAAATGAAATTTCAATCTCATTATCAAGATTTCTAATCTTATCTACGATAGAAAATCCATTTTCTTTAATTATACTAACATAATTGGCAAATTTTTCAATATGAGTAGAAACATCTCCATTTTTTACATATTCATTTTTTGAGTGAACATCGTGAAAAAAAATTGACTTACTCTTTCTTGATTTAGAAAGTAAATAGTTAATATTTACTATAGATTTTTTAATAATATTCTTCATTTATCTTTAGAAAATAAATATATTTTGTCTAAGCAGTCAGCGTACAAATTATAGTTCCAAGTTGACTTCATAATATCAATACTTTTTTTGGACATAGTCTCACACATTTCATGATTTTTATATAAAACAACCATTTTATTAAAAAAATCCTCATTTGAGTTGGCAATAAAACCATTTTCATTATTGGTAATTAAATCATAATTAGCACCAACCTCCTTTCTTGAAATTACAGGAAGTCCTGAGCACATTGCTTCATTAATGACTAATCCCCAAGACTCCTTATATGATGGCATTAAAAAAACATTTGAATTGTGATATTCTTTTATTAAATTATCTCTATATAGCTTGCCGTAAAATATTATATTTTCTTTTTGATACTTTTCTAAAAATCTTTTAAAAAGAGGTCCATCACCGACAATTTTTAATAAAGCATCTTTTTTTTCAAAATGATTATCAAAAAACTTAATAATAGGCTCTATATTTTTTGTTTTGATTAAACGAGATACTATTAAAAAGCTAAATTTTTTATTTATCATATATTTCTTTTTTCTGTAATAAAAAGAATTGTTTACTACCATTGGTAATAAAAAAATATTTCCTCTTTTCATTCCATATCTTAAAAATAAATCAAAATGTGTTTTTGTACCACCTGCTAAGCCAATAACATACTTACTCTTGAATATGGTTTTTAAAAATAAAGTCTTAATTAAAGATTTTAATAAAGGAACATCAGACTTTAATTGAGTATCTGATTCAATACCAATAAATTTCTTTTTTTTTGAAAAAAGATTTAGCATCCAAATGAAAATAAAGACATAATTATTATAGCCGTTGACAATAATCAAACTCTTTTTTTTGAAGACATTTACAATAAAATTGATTCTTTGTAAGAAAGACATTTTTCCCAAAGAATCAGAGTCTGATTTTTGTTCTTTATAATAAGAACTTGATTGTATAAAAGCGTATCCTATCTTTCTAGGAACATGAACATTATTTATTAAATCAATAGTGTAAGAAGCTGGCTCAACAAAAAATACAAATACATTATTCATCTTAATTTTCTTTTAATATTTTGATAAAGACTATATAAGTAACTAATTAATTTACTTTTAATAAAAAAAGATGTATGTAGCTCAATTTCATTTGGATAAAAATTTTGCTTTTTATAATTATATATGCCTCTACAAAAGTCAAATTTAGCTGATTTAACTTCAGTTATATCTTTTATAAAAGATATATTATTATAGATATTTATCATTGAAATATTTAAAAATAAGTCAATCCAAAAATAAAATGTTTTGTCTTGTTCAAGTACAAAAGATATTGCTAATGATTTTTCTCTTTTATCTTTAACACGGCTTATTATCAAAATATTTTTTTTATACAATGACTTGATTAGAATAAGCATATAATTATCCATAAAGTTTTCAGGGCGTATGCCTCTACTAATCATATCATTTTTAATATCATTTATTACACTTTGTGGAAAATTTTCTGGATATTTTATAATTTGATGAGTATAATTATATTTATTTAAAATTCTGGAAAGCCGTCTTCTTTGACGATAAACTAAATGAGTAAAATTTGATGGGAACTTTTTAGTTTTTTTCAAATTCAAAAAAGAGCAATTGTTTGAATTAAAAGTATTTAAGTTAGAAATGGGAATAATCAAATTATTGAAGATAATTCCTCTTAAGTTATTTTGTTTTATGAGAGTTTGAAAAAAAGATTTATCTAAACACTGAGTTGGACCTATGATTTCACAATAATCTGAATGCTCACAATTCAAAAAAAATAAAAAGTTATTTTTTTTATGCATTGGTAAAATATTAATAATTCTTTCTGAATTATCAAATACAACTAAAATAAATAGATTATAATTTTTGGAATCTATTACTGAAATTATATAATCATAGCAGGAAAAGATTTTACTATTATATAAAATATTTAATCTTTTCCAATCAGGAGAAAGTTCAATTAACTTAGATTTTTTATTTATTATCTGAACTCTCATAATAACTAAAATTAAGTATTGCTAACGAAAATAAAAAGAGTATTGTATGAAATTCATTTATACCAGTAATTAAGGTTTCAAAAAAGGATATTAGTAATCCAAATATTAAAACAAACAGATAAAAAGTATTGTTAATATTTTTCTTTGTAATAAATCGTTTAATACTTAAAAAAGATTGCCTTATGATAATAAATAATATTGCCCCACCAAATATCATACCAAACTGTACCAATAGAGCTAAATATCCATTGTGAGCACTTATTATTGTGCCGAAGATTAAGTCAGGGACTAAGTCCATATCAATGTAAGAATATTTGTCAATGCCATATCCAAAAAAAGGTTTATTAAGAAAAGTTGCAAAAGCATATTTAATTTGTAAAATTCTATCATCAAATAGTGATACAGCAGAGAATCTATTAAAGCTAGTAGAAAGTTGAAGGTTAATTATGAATAAATAAAAAATTATGAAAACAATTGAATACAAACTATTTCTAACTGACAAACCATACTTTAACAGAAAACATAAAATTAAGGCAATAACCACACTTCTTGAACCAGTTGAGACTGAAATGATAATTAAAAGTGTCATCAAAAAATTATCAAGATTTGTTCTCTTTTTGGCTTGTAGAAAAAATACTGCAAAGGACATACAAGTAAATGATGCAAAAGCATTTTCATTCCAAAAAATTCCAAGATATCTATTTGAAATAAAATCAGGATTGATAAGCAAACCAATAAAAACCAAAATTATTACGAAATATGCTAAATGTTTGGGAAATGTGTTCAAGAAATATTCATAGTTGAGCAAAATAGCTACACTGATAATGAAAAACTGTATGGATCTTGCCAACAAGTATTTAACTGCCTCTAATTCGTTAAATTCATGAAAAATTATCCAGTAAAAAAAATTAATTAATATTATTAAAATCAAAAATTGAAATGATTTACTTTTAAAAATTTGAATAAGAGCTGAGGAACTAACAATTGCAAGAATTGAAAATATAAACATCAATCCAAAAAAAATAACATCACAAATATTTTTCATTTCTGGAACCGATAGTAATACAGAATTAAAAACAAATATTATGAAGCCATATTTAGCTACTGAGCTCATTTTTATATTTTGATATAATTAAATAAATCTTTTTTTTAAATGATAAAGAAAAAATTAAAAATATGATTAGTGAAAAAGGCAAGACATAGATAAGATTCATCTCTATATTAAAAACATAATAAAATGAAATAATTATAGCTGAAATTAACATCAAAAGAAATAAGTCCTTAGAATACGGGTTAATATTAAGTTTTTTGTAAATGAATATAAATTGCATAAGATTTACACCAAGATTTGAAACAAAGAAAATTAAAACTATAGCATATAGCTGATAATCTTGAATTAATAATATTGATAATAGTATCGTAAAAATTGTCTTAAAAATTTGAATGAACAAATCATTTTTTTCTAAACCAGCCATTAGCATGTAGACACCTGTATTGCCAAACAACAAAGAAATAACTCGAGTCAAAATTAGAATATGAAGCAAAAAAATATATTCATTTATATACTCAGTTTTGTCAAATAAGCACACAATATTATTAGAAAAATAAATAATAACGATACTGATTGGAATTGTCAAAAAATTGATTAAAAAGGTAGTTTCTTTATATAAATTATTTAAAAGAGAAAAGTCTTTATTTTCATAAATTTGAGCAACTACAGGTGAGAAAACTTTTCTTAAATTTTTATTAAGAAACATAGATACTCCAGTGATCGTTAAAAATATGCTATATACTCCTATTAGCTTTGGTTCTAAAAATAAACTCACAATAATTGCTAGAGATTTACCTGAAAAAAAAACCAATAGTGAGTTTAAATAAATTTTCTTACCATAACTAATTATTTCATTACTGATTGAAAAATCATGTGTCATTGCAAAATTAAAATTGAATACTTTTTTATGAAATATAAAGTAAAGAATCATAATGCTTACAAAAGAGGATAATAACTCAATTATGATAAAATAGAAAATATTGTTAGTGAACATAAAAACAATGAAAGTTGCAATCGCTCTAACGCTTACATTTATAATAGTTCCATACAAAATAATTTCTTTAATTTTTAAAACAGATCTAAATAGTGATGTTATAATTGAGCTAAATAATGTCAATGGTATATGAAAAGACATAAAGATTATGAAGAATTTAAAATCACTCAAATTAGAAAAAATTTTAGTGTCAATTATATCAGACAAAAAGACTAAAGAAAAAACTGTAAAAATCGAAGCATAAATTGAATAACTAAAAAATTTATTCAATAATAAATTTGTACTAATTGAATCAACCAATTTACTTTTTGAGATAAATTTAATAATCACTGTAGGTATTGAAATTGAAATTAAAATATCTATAAATGTTACTAATGTTTGGGCTGAAATATATTTACCCCAAGATTCTAAACCAACAATATTAATTAAGTAAATTTTTAGCAGAAATCCAATCGCAAAACCAAAAATTGATCCAAATATTCCCCAGGTAGTTTGATTAAGTATAAGCTTAAGCATTTTTTCTCTCATAATTAAAAATCAAAAAATCTCTCGAATACACACTATCAATGATATCACAGTTTTTCTCTGTGAAGTTATATGTATTTTTTTTTGATTTAGTTAGTTTAAATGAAGATTCAAAATCAACTTTTGATGAAATTACTTTTAAATCCTTTTCCAAAGATTCAAATTTTCCGACATAATCAATTAAAATATCTCCTTTATCGGTAATGAAATTATATTGAGGGACAAAATGTATGACATTATTTTTAACTGCATTTTCAAGACCAAAGTTTATAAATTCATTGAAATCTTTAAAACAATCAATATAGTCTCTTTTTGCATTTAGATCGTGTAAATTTTCACCACCTTTTTTTAAAAAATTATATGCAGAAAATAATCTTGAGTATGGATTTCTAACAAATGAAAAAGTATACATATTTTGAATTCTTTTTTTTGTAAATAAGCATTTATAGAAAAAATAAGTTCTATGACCACAATTTTTTAAATCATTGCCATATATTGAATCTATTATTGACCTGCCTGCAGTTTTAGGAATATGAACGAGTATAGAATTTTTTTGCAAAAACTTTTTGTAAATAGATAAATCAGAATTTAGAAAGTTCCTATGCTTCATAGCTAAAAAAAAGCTTTTAACTCTATTCATTTCAAAGATTAATATTTTTTAAAAAATTTTTAATTGTATTACTTAAATAAAACTTACTGTTGAATTTATTAGTATGGCTTCTGTTATTGTAGAAAAATAATATTTTCTTTGATAAATCAACAGCATCTTTTTCTTTTGAAAGCATTTTAACTTTTTGTTTATCATTTAAAAGTTCAGAAATTCCTTGATTTTCAATACCAATAAAAGGAGTTTCAGTAGACCATGCTTCCATATATACACAACCAAGTGCTTCATAGTATGAGGGCAAAACAAAAATATCTANAGAATTATAAAATTGATTTAGTTTNTGATGTTCAACGTATTCTTTAAAATTAATATAATTNTCAAGTTTGAGATCTTTNACGTAATTCTTTATATAATTTAAGTTTTTTCCTTTNCCTANAAACTTGATTTCAATGTTATCAAAATGATTTTTGATTAATATATCAANNGCATTAANAAGAACTTTTTGACCCTTTGTTATCCAAAAATTNCCAATACACCCAATTACAAATTTATTTTTATTNTNGTAAGAGGTNATTTTATAAAATTTACTCTTNTCTACTCCNTTNTATACNACAANCTCTCTTTTAGGNAANTAGNTTTTNGATTNTTTTAAAGACNCCAAGANTTTATTNGATACTCCAACAACTAAATCAAATTCATTTAAAATTTTAACTGANTTAGGGTGAAAATAAANATTNTAGAAAATTCTTTGAAAAAAATTAAAATGTCTNTTTTGATAAACATCCAGACCATGNTGCTGAATTATTGAAAAAAAACTAATTTTTTTTTTCAAATATGAAATCAAAAAAGCNGANGGNTAGTTAACATGNCCNTGAATGTGAGTAATAGAATTTATGTTTGTAATNTTTTTTAAAAAAAAATAAAATCTTTNACCATTAATTTNTGAAAANAGNCCTGCAAAATAAAATCTAGGGANATCTAATAATTTAAAAATATGNACCNTTATTCCNTTGTANTTGTAAGAATCCTCNTTTTTATANATNCTAGANANTTTAATAATTAAAACATCTAGATTAGTTTGCTTTTTAATTTCTAAAATTTGATCATAAATAAATATACCCTCACAACTATNNTTAGATGGNAAAAAAGGAGTNATACATATGTATTTNTTCTTCATTTAAATGNAATATATCTTTTNAATTNGTTTNAAATTTANGTNGATGTATTCAATTGTTTTNTCATCAAGTTCTTTTTTATATTGTCCGTCTTCNCCAGAGCGCANAAACTCTCCAACAAAAGTTCCATTTGTCGGAGCATTNCCATANAACTGATTATAATTTTGNGACATATTTTTTATACTTTGAAATGAAGATAAATTAACAGANTTTNTTAATGTATTATCACAATATTTAACATCNATATTCTTCAATAATAATGAAAGAATTTTTANAGGATCCTTTTTCAATTCGCTGTAATTTATAGTAAAATCAGCTNTTTTCATTGACTTATCAAAAAAATCTTTCCANAAAGGAAACTTATATCTGACATAGAAATTAATATCATTTAATTTTTCTCTAACNGATTCTTCTTCATCANTAAAAGGAATTGATCTNTTTTTATAGAAATAATATGANGAAACTAANGTNTCTAAAGGATTTCTGTGTACAAAAATTTTAAAATCAAAAAGCTTGTAGCANTCATTNTATACTTTGTGTGTTCGATAAAANAAAGGAAATCCTGGNACATTATTANTTGTTGTTCCTCTNTCCATAACATTTGATTGAATTTCATTCAANTCATCAAATGTTAAAGTTTTTAGATAGTTTGGATTGTTAATTANGTTGNAATAATTAAAAATTAAAAATCTAACCCATGTGTTACCACTTTTTGGATATCCATAAAGNAAAATTTTTTGNTGATTATGTTTTTTTAAAAAATCAGATAATCTNTNCCTAACTCGAAACCAGTATATCTTATCTCTAAAATTTTCAATTAGTAATTTCATAAATAATCTTTTCCCATTCATTTATTACATTTGACCACTTNTTTTTATCAGCTAATAATCTAGCATTATTAGAAATNTGTCTNAAATTATNTTCACCACTAATCAATTTTTCTAATATAATCTTAAAATCATTAANATCAGAAGCNAAAAATCCATTTTTTTNATTAACNATATANTCNTTTGATCCNAANAAATTGTAAATTATTGAAGGCACACCAGATGCAGCAGTTTCCAAAATAGTTTTAGAAAANCCTTCTGACTTGGAAAAAGAAATATTAATATCCATATGTCTCAATAATTGAGNNAATTCAGTTCGNTTTTTTTTACCNTAAACTTTAATATTNTTTTTATTNGNTTTTAATATTTCTTTTTTTAGTTCACCTTCACCAATAATATGAAACATTAAATTNGGNAAANAATCNACAAAATCTAGTAGNTCTAATATNCCNTTTGATTTATTCAAATTNCCAATAAATATTATATTCTTTNCTTNAAANCTNGTTTTATCATNNAAAAAAANTTCACTAACNCCTAATCTNAGTACTGTATNATCTAAATTAAAATCAATNTCATTATTGTNTNTTATAAANTTTGTGATNGGAAATACNTTATTAAATAGTTTAAAATATTGAACAAAANTATCCTCACCATTAAAATTATNAATCATATTTTTTTGTGATTTATNAATAATATTTCCTTCAATAGTGGTAAAAATTTTGACACCNAAAAATTTAATAATTTTAAGTGTNAAGCTATAAGTCATTTGATGTTTTGGAATATATATTATNTGCTGGCTTAATNCTGCTCTTAGTAATGAANCATTATAGCTGATTTTCATAAAAAGTTTACTTACTCGGTAAAATTTAAACTCATTTTTAATNAANTCATTTTGATTGTTNCCTANTCTTAGNAATGTTACATCAAATAAAGTTTGGTNGAGANTTTTTGCTATGTCAACGCAATTAATATTTTGAGCNTTAATGTAGTTNAAATAGCCAGCNAATAAAATTTTTTTTCTNCTATTCATTATTAAATAAAATGAATTAATTTTTCATATGAATATTTAGAAAAATATTGATNCGACCATTNNCTGATTTCATTTGAAAATTTATCAAAATTTTGTGANATCTCATTNAAATTTAAATCNAAAGGATANTCAAAATCNTTAATAAATTTTTTAGANAATTTAGTATCAGTAAAAACTGTGGGAATGCCTTGAAATGCNAGATCAATTGCCATTGTGGAATAACATGTATAATGTATTGAACAATTTTTAATCAAATCATTTTTATTTTCGCTCACCANTTTAGTATTACTAAGTNTAGTTAGNTCAGANATATCAAATTCATTCTTTCTTGGATGTTCTAGAAGANAAAANGAATATCCTNTATTATTTTNAATTGTGTTCAATAATGATGTTAAAATANTATTATTTGTNTTNAANNTATGTGAATCAGTAAATTGTAAGCTAACGATTACNTTAAAGTTTGATTTTGGTAAAAAATTTGATTTATTTAAGTAATTTCCNATTACAATTGCATTATCCCTATAGTAATTACCTTTTTCATTATCAACTAAAATTCGNTTATATTTTTCTGAGAAAAGTAAAACTTTTGCATTATTTAAAATAATATTACNAGAANCATTTCCNTCCACAANATAGCTAGTCTTNTCTTTATATATAATACCATGTTGAAGATCAAAAATATTNGCATCNTTGTCTAATTCTGNGAAGAAACTTATCATACTTTGAGAAATAGTNANAATATTTTTGCATTTNAATCTTATTAGAGGTCTCAATAATCTAGNAATTTTTTTATCAANTGATATGTGATTGGTACCAGAAATGATTTTTCTAAANANGACTATTAAAAGGNAAATAAAATCAAANTAATATGCNTTAATNNTTCTNTTACTNTTTCGCTTNTNAGGCTCTTCTACATANAGAAAACTTATATTNTTTTTTCTAAAAAAATTTATTAGTGAATTGAAGTGTAAATGNTTANCTTCAANNACAAAGTATGATGGTGAATATATAACAAAATCATATTTTTTTTTTCTTACAAAAAAGTATATTGTTTGCTTTAGAGAAATTAATAAATACCTAATATTCATAAAAGCTATTTAAATTTTTGAGNTTTATATTACAATAATCAATATCATCCTTANTCATCTCATNNTTATATGTACCAACTTTAGCTTTTCTAACTTTTAATGANTTTAATTCAGTACCGAAACTNNTAGAATTNTTTAAATCTCCTCTTAGTTCTTTTTTACGCATTTTTTCAGANGTAAATTCATTATATATTTCATTTACNATNNCTTTATCAAGNTTTAATTTCAAAAATTCAGAAANTAAAAAAAGAGTATTCGAANTCTTTGTCATATCTTCATATTTAATCAAAAGAAAATCTCTGACTTCATTTTTTTGTTTGAACCANAGATTATAGAANTGAATNATTCTGTTGAAGCCCAACTCNTTNTTTCTAATNAAAGATGANATGCTAGAAAATTTTAAAGGCTTTAAGCTACGTTTGGTAATTTGATGNTANTGAGANACAACAACATCTTTAGGNTTTCTTACAAGAAATATGACTCTAGCTCTTTTATATCTTTTTCTTCTAATATGATTAAAAATAAGTTTAGTATCATTTCTTACACCATCTTCAGTAATAATTTCTGAATGGTCATGAGTAAAAGATACATCTAGCTTATAAGTTGACTTCTTTATCATTTCATCAATCATATATCTAAGCCATGTTCTACCAGTTTTTGGAAATGAAATAACAAAATTCTTATCTAAATCATAATCATATGAAAGTATAAAATCTTTAAAGTCTCTGAAAAAAGACATTTATAAAAACAGCTTGGAAAATTCTCTAAATGCACCATCACCACCTTTTTTATCAACTTGTATAATTCCAGGAACTGATTTAATTTGATTTACAGAATTAGATGGGCATGCTGCTACACCTACTTTAGAAAGAAGGTCAAAACAATTAATATCATCGCCTATATATGCAATTTCACTTAAGTTATATGAATTTTCTTGACAAAATTTCTTTATGATTTTTAATTTGTCTTTAGCCCCATGAAAATCATAATCAAGCTTAAGTTTAGATGCTCTTCTTTTGTTTAATTTCATCTTTTCACTGGTAATTATTCCAACTTTAAAACCCTTTTCTTTTAAAATTTGAAAAGCCATTCCGTCATAAGCTGAAAACTTTTTTATTTCGTCTCCTTTTTCACTATAGTACATTCCCCCATCTGTTAAGACACCGTCAACATCTGAAAAAATAACTTTAATTTTTTCAATCATTGAAACATCTTTATCATAATTTTCAGTCATGATTTGTTCGCCAATAATCCAATCTGAAGGTTCATCAAGTTCAAGCGCTGTATAATGAGGCATAACATATAAACCTATGTTTCCTGAAATTCTATTTTTTGATTCTAGAATTTTTTCAACACTACTAATATACATTGCTCCATTTTCAATCAAGTTTCCTTCAAAATCTTGCCTTCTTGGCCTATTCATGTAATCATAATTTAATGAAGCTCCTTCTTTATTCCATATGAATTTTTTTTCAATAGTACAACTAAGCACAGAATCATATTTTTTGTGTAGATCTAATGCTTGATTAAAATGAAATGATTTTGTAAAAGGTGATGTAGCTTGAGCTAATAGAAAAGTAAATTTCTTATTAATCTTAAAATTCATAATATATTCAAGTATTACTGACTCAGTACTTGAACTATCCACTGCATTTTCTCTACTTCTATCGAAAACTTCAAGTTTAGAAAACTCAAAAGAGGTAGCTATTTCTTTAATTAAGTTTGAATCAGTTGCTAAAACGACTTTATCAACATTGGATAAATGAAGTTCTTTTAATACCCAATAAATAAGTGGCTTTCCACAAAATAGCTTTATGTTTTTATTTTTAATAGACTTGCTATTTGCTCTTGCAGGTACGAATGCTATTGTTTCCAAACTAATTAAATTTTAATTTTTTTCTTTGAGAAACTTCACAATGTAAAATATCACTGTCCTTATATTTTAAACTTTGTTTTGTAGCATGTAAGTCCCTGCAAAGCTTCCTTAATCCAGTTGGTTCAAGCGAAGCAATATGATCTGTACCTTTGAAAGTTCTATCTAAAGTAAAATGTCTCTCAATCCAATTAGCTCCTAATGCATATGATGCAATATCTACTGCAATTCCTAAGTGATGACCAGAAAATCCAATATCTTTAATATGGTTTTCATATTTTTCTTTAATTCTATTGATTTCAAGCAACGAAACATCTTCAAATTTACAGGGATAAGATGAAGTGCATGAATACAATACTAGTCTGTTCAAAGAATTATATTTTCTAAATGTTTCGAATAAAACATTTTCTTCTTGTTTATTAGTCATTCCCAAGGATACATGAATATCTCCAGAAAAATTTAAAATCAATTTTTCTAGTAATTTTAAATTATTGTTACAGGCTGATGGTACTTTAATAAATTTTGGATTTAATGAAATGATTTCATTTACTGAAGTTACGTCCCAAACTGAACAGCTATATTCTATATTTTTAGTTCTTGCAAACTTTTCTAGCTCTTTGTGTTGATTTATGTCAAACTCTAAAAATTTCCTATGCTCATAATAAGTAGATCCAAATGAATGCATTTTGTTAGGATGAGGATTTAGGTAGATTTCATCATTAATTTTTTCTTCAACACATCTCTTTTGAAATTTAACTGCATATGCACCACAATCAGATGCTTTTGTAATCATTTTTTTAGCTAAATCAAAATCACCCATGTGATTACATCCTATCTCGGCTATAACTCTTGGAACACTATAACTACCTTTCATCTTTTTCAAAATATTCAGAGTTTTTTTCATTTGTGTATCCTGCGTAGCCGTAACCATAGCCATAACCTTTACCATATCCATAGCCGTAACCTCCATAGCCGTAACCTCCATAGCCATATCCTCCATAGCCATATGCATAACCATAAACACCACTACCCTCTTTCACATCATTAAAAATAATATATATTTCACCCAACCTACCTTTATTGTATAAATCCTCTGAATATGTTAAAAGACTTTTGTTTGTATAGCCCTGTCTAACCATGTATAAATTGATATCCGTATAATTCATTAATGTTAAAGAATCTGCAACAAGCCCTAGCGGAGGAGTATCAAGAATTATAATATCATACTTCTTTTTTAAACTCGCAATTAATGACTTGAACTTATCACTTAGTAACGTGTCTGCAGGATTGTTAGGAACAGGACCAGATAAAACAACATCTAAATTATCAATTCCAACATCTTTGACAATATCATTAAATTTGATATCACCATTAATATAATTAGATAATCCTATATCATTTGTAAGCTCAAAATCTACCCATACTTTGGGTTTCCTCAAATCTGCTCCAATTAGAATTGTTTTCTTTGAAGCCTTTGCAAAAACAATAGCTAAATTTTCT
The DNA here is from genome assembly GCA_002716345.1 of Flavobacteriales bacterium. Lineage (GTDB taxonomy): Bacteria > Bacteroidota > Bacteroidia > Flavobacteriales > BACL11. Next base: position 39,347 of record PBAP01000013.1, read on the forward strand.
GCAAAAAAAGTCTTTCCTTCTCCAGAGATAGATGAAGTGACCAAGAAAACTGTACTTTTATTGTTTTCTATTTTAAAATTCAGATTAGATCTTATCGCTCTAAACCCTTCAAAAACTACAGATTTCGGGCTTTGCTTAGAAAGAAGGTTGAAACCACTTCTGTTTGTGCCAATTATTCCTAAAACAGGCATAGTTGAGTGTTTGTCAAGATCAAACCTTGAAAGAATTTTATCATTTAAAATATCTAGGATCAAAAAAAATAAAAGAGGGAGAACAAATCCAGCTAATAATGCGAGAAGATAATTTCGGCTTCTATTTGGCAGGAATGGATTCTTATCGAAATATACAGCAGGTTCAAGAACTCTTGTATCTGCGACATTGGATGATGATGTAATATCAGCCTCAGATTTTTTTCTTAAAAGAAATGTATAAATATTTTCATTAATTGTTTGAACCCTTTGAATTTTCAATAATTCTCTTTCAACTTCAGGCAATTTATTAATCTCTGAGTTTAATTCTTTTATTATTTTATTGTTTCTTTTGATTTCAATATCTAGTGTAGTATTTGATGTAAAAATTGCTTCATTTAAACTTGAAATTATTTGATTCGTAGTTCTATCATATAATTTAACAGCTGGATTTTTTAATTTTCCAGCTTCCACTAAAAGTGATCGATTAAACTGAACCTCAATCAAATCTTTGATTAAAGTTCTTATAGAGCTGTTTTCGTCTATAGTTGAAGGTGGAATTTTGATTTGTTCCAACTTACTTTCTGACTGAATATATTTTGAGAGATGACCCAAGTATTCTTTTTCTCTTTTCAAAATATTAACATTTGATTCAATCTCATTTAACTGATTATATATCCCCTGAGCTTTGACACTAACATCAGTTAACCCATTCCTTTCCTTAAAAAGTTGAATTTTATTTTCAATTATTTCTAACGAATCTTGCATATCAAATAATTGTTTTTTAATGAACTCTACTGTTTTAATAGATGATAGATTTTTTGAGTTTACTTCGTTTTTAATAAAATTTTCAGTTAGTTTATTCAAAAAGTTTACTCCTTTTAGTTCATGAAAACATTTAAGATCAATTTTTACAATTGATGACTTTTTTTGCTCTTGAGTAAAATTTAAGTCTGACTGATATTTTTTTGTCAAGTTTTGTAATTCCTTGAACTTAACAACACATGAAGGGAGTTCAGATTCTTTAGTGACAAATTTTATATTTCTAGAAATTTTAATAGTGGCTCCAAGAAAATTAATTTTTTGGTCATAGCTAAATTCACTATCAATGTCTAAAGATTTGTTGTAAAGTCTAAATTTTTTATCATTTATATGTGTGAGCTTAAAGGATCTGTTAAGAATTTTTTCTTTATTAGTATAAACTTTCACTATAAATGGGGATTGGTATGTTTCAGAGACTTTTATATTTCCAACTAAATAATACTCAATATCATATCTTAGATCTTTAAGTGTTTGATAAATTAATGGGTATGAATTGATCTCATAAATTTTATTAGCAATAATATTTTTCGAACTTCTTTGGAATGGATCGTTTGAATAAATTGCTTCAGCAGCACTGATAGAAGATATATTTGATTGATCTTCAAAAAGTATTGTTGAAGAAACTTTAAATATATTTTTGGTGTATCTATTAAAGCCAAAGGCTATAGCCAAACACAACAATATTGACAATAAAAACAATAACCAATTGCTGGCTATTCTGTAAAAAAATTGTTTAATGTCTAAAAACTCTTCCTTCTTCTGTGTCATTTTAATTATTTGTTAATAAGAGGAATAAAGTTATACTAGAAATACCCACACTTATAAATTGTGGTAGGTTATTAAACGCATAAAATCTCTTTTTAAGTGGAGCGACATAAATTACATCATTAGGCAAAATATAATAATCTTTGCTAGTAATAGATTTCGAATCTGAAAGGTTAAAAGTAAAAACATTTCTTCCTTCAGAATTGTTTCTAATGATTTTAATGTTCTTTTTGTTCGCAACGTTAGTGAATCCAGACGCTAATCCTATACAATGCAAAATATCTGGATTTGATTTATTTATCTTTTTAAGGCCCGGGGAGTTTACTTCACCAATTACCTTTACTTCAAAATTAATTATGTTTACCTTGACAACAGGAGACTCAAAGAAATCAATAGCGATTTTCGAAATTATATTTTCAAGTTCAGATTTTGTGAATCCTTCTGCTTTAACAAAACCAATAGCAGGTAAATTTAAGTTTCCGTCATTGTTCACCAGGTATCCATACAGATAAGGGTTTTGTAATAGTAACTGACTACTAGTGGTCTGTTCTTTATTAAAGAAGTCGTAGTTAAGTTCTGTTGTGGTACTAATTTGGACAGATAGAAGGTCACCTTTTTGAAAAGTATAATCATAGGATGATGGAGACAGGTTTATATTATCTTTTATGGTAATTACATCTAAGTCCTTGTTAGTTATACAAGAAGAAAAAAATAGAAAAACAACTATTATGAAGTAGAAATTAATACTATAAATTTTAAACACGATAAATACTTGTTAAAACAAATATCGGAAATTATATTTTTTTTATCATGTATTGAACAAAAAAGTCAGCTTAATATTCAATCAAATTCAATAGTTTATCTTCAAATCTTGATTTTGCAAGAAAATTATCCTCAAGATTCTTTGAAAATGGTACTGGTGTATCAATAGAAGAACATATAAAAATGGGAGCATCAAGAAGTTCAAAACATTTTTCGCTTATTAATGAAGAAATATGAGAGGCGAATCCACCTATGTGACAATCCTCTTGTAAAATAATTAACTTGCCTGTCTTTTTAAGAGATTTTTTAATGAGCTCAAAATCCAGAGGGACTAAAGTTCTCAAATCAATTAAGTCAGCATCTCTATAATTTAGCTTTTCAAGAGTGCTTATAGCCCAGTGCACACCCATTCCGTAACTAATAATAGAAACTTCATTACCAGATCTGATAACATTTGCAACACCTAGCTCAATATTGGAATAATTTTCAGAAACATTTTCTTTAATTGATCTATACAGGGCCTTATGTTCAAAATACATAACTGGATTTGGGTCTTCTACAGATGCAATTAATAATCCTTTAGCATCATTTGGGAAAGCTGGATATACAACTTTTAATCCAGGGGTATGAGTAAACCATGCTTCATTAGACTGAGAATGAAATGGTCCTGCACCCACACCCGCACCTGTTGGCATTCTAACAGTGACATCTGAATTTTGCCCCCAACGATAATACGATTTTGCAAGATTATTAACAATTGCATTAAACCCCGTTGATACAAAGTCCGCAAATTGCATTTCTACTATTGATTTAAAACCGCAAACAGAAAGACCAAGTGCAGAGCTTAGAATGACTGACTCACAAAGAGGTGTGTTTCTGACTCTATCTTTTCCATATTTATTTACTAAACCCTCAGTAACTTTAAAAACCCCCCCATATTCAGCAATATCTTGTCCCATAATAATTAAATTATTATATTTTGACATTGAAAAATCAATTGCTTCTGAAATAGCATCGATAAATCTTAACTCTTTAGTTTTATTATTATCTTTTTTAATAAAATCGTACTTTTGATATACATCACTAAGCTCATCTTTAACAGATGATTTACTAAATAATGAGTTTTCTGCAAGACTCCATGACTTATCGATTTCTGATCTAATATCGTTCTCAATCTTTTCCAAATGAGAAGTATCAATTTTAGTATTTTCAAAAATAAAATTTCTGAAATTTTTAATTGGATCGTAACTTTTCCATTTTTTCATTTCACTTTCAGGCACATATTTTGTACCAGAGGATTCCTCATGGCCACGAACTCTGAAAGTTAAACATTCTAATAAGTGAGGTTTACCTTCTTTTTGTATTTTTTCTTTTATTTTTTTTACTTTTTCGAATACATCAAAAAAATTATTTCCGTCAATTGAATGGGCTTTCATACCGTAACCAACTCCCTTATCTTTAAAAGACTTACAATTAAATTGTTCGTTACTTGGAGTTGACAAACCATAGCCATTATTTTCAACAACAAAAATGATTGGTAAAGTCCAAACTGAAGCTACATTTAGAGCCTCATGGAAATCCCCCTCACTAGCTCCACCATCACCTGAAAATACTACTGCTATTTTATTATTATTTTTTAGCTTGTTAGCTAAGGCAACTCCCAAAGCAACCCCCATTTGTGGACCCAAGTGAGATATCATGCCGATAATTGAATGCTGCTTTGAACCAAAATGAAAAGATCGATCTCTTCCTTTAGTGAAACCATCTAATTTTCCTTGAAACTGACAGAAAAGTCGGAACAAATCAATCTTTCTTGAAGTAAAAACACCTAAATTTCTGTGTAACGGCAAAACATACTCATCATTATCTAGTGCTAGAGTAATTCCGACTGAGACAGCTTCTTGACCCATTCCAGAAAACCATTTTGATATTTTCCCTTGTCTTAAAAGAATAAGCATTTTTTCTTCAATTAATCTTGGTAGAACTAAATAGTGATAAAAGTTCATCAGATCATCATTAGTATAATTAGGTTTTTTCATTTAAATAGAATAAATCAAAAATACCATAATAATTTACTAATTTGCAAATTATAGAATTCCATTTTTATGAAAACGATGATTTTATAACTCAAGATTAAAAGTAACATTTCAATTAAAATTTTAAATGAAAACTAAAATTATTGTTAACCCAATTTCAGGTACTCAAAATCATAGAAACATTCATAAAATCTTTGAAAAATATTTAAAAGATTATGAAATCGTGTATACTGAATATCAAAATCATGCATTTGAAATTTCTAAAAATTTAAATAAAAAATTTGATAGAGTTATAGTAGCAGGCGGCGATGGAACTGTTAATGAGTGTATAAGAGGTTTAATTGATAAAGACATTATTCTTGCAACATTACCATGTGGATCTGGAAATGGTTTCTCATTGCACAACAATATAGATACTAATCTTGACAACGCAATAAAAAATTTATCTAGTTACAAAGAAATAAAATCAGATGTTTGGACCATAAATGGTAATCCATTCATTAACGTTTCTGGACTAGGATTTGATGCATTAATTGCAAATAGTTTTTCCAAACTTAAAAATAGAGGATTTAGTTCATATATAAAATTAGTTTTAAAAAATATAATTGCATACAAACCACAAGAATATAATATTGAAATTGATAATGAAGAAATAAATACAGATGCGTTTTTTATTGCATTTGCTAACGCATCAGAGTATGGAAATGGTGCCATAATTAGTCCTAAATCAAAAATAAATGATGGATTATTAGATATTGTAATAGTAAATAAATTCAACAAACTTTTAATTCCAAAATTGATTTTTTTTATCTTTAAAAAGAGGATACATAAATTTAAAAAAGTAATTATCAAGCAGGGTAAAATGATAAGAATAACTCCTAAATCAAAAGAAAGCTTTCTCGTACATTTAGATGGTGAACCAAAAAAAATTAGTGGATCCTTAGACATAAGAATTAGTAAAAGAAAAATGAAAGTTTTGATAAATGAATAAAACTAACAGTAAATTTATTTACTCAACCAACAAAAAAATTGAAACTGAAAATAATCAGGAGGATTTATTTGTAGATAAGACAACTGAAATACACTTTAGAAAAAAAAATGGAAAAAATATTGTAATAATTAAATTTCTAAGTGACGATATTTTAAAATTGAAGAAATTAAGTAAAGAAATCAAAGGAACCCTTGCAATAGGTGGTTCAATTAAAAAAGGAGAAATTATTCTTCAAGGAAATAAAAGGGAGGAAATTATTAAAATTCTTGAAAGGAAAGGTATTAAATGTAAAAGAGTAGGTGGTTAAGTGCCCAGAGCGGGAGTCGAACCCGCACGTTCAAAAAAACACATGGCCCTCAACCATGCCTGTCTACCAATTTCAGCACCTGGGCTAGCTGTTAAAAGGTAATTGTGACCTGACTGGGGCTCGAACCCAGGACCCTCTCCTTAAAAGGGAGATGCTCTACCAACTGAGCTATCAGGTCTATTATTATTTTTTGCAAAGATATTACTTTTTATAATTATAGTTTATCTAATTTTTTATTTTAATTTGGAACAAAATATATCTTATGAACAAGATTATATTGATAGGTTTTATGTCCTCAGGAAAAACTTCTGTAGCCAGAACATTGTCCATTAAAAAAAATATTATTCACATGGACACAGATCTAGCAATTGAAAAGAGATTTAATTTAAAAATTGGTGAAATTTTTGATAAATATGGTGAATCATTTTTTAGAGAACAAGAATCAATAGTTTTAAAAAAAATTGACAATTCAAATTTAAATATGATTATTTCAACAGGTGGAGGTACTCCAATACACACCTCTAACATGCAAAAATTAAATAAAATTGGTAAGACAATTTACTTAGAAAATAGTTTTGAGTTTTTATATAAAATTCTAAAAAGAGACAAAGAAAGTAGGCCTCTATTTAAAATGCATAATAAAAATGAGCTAAGTAAAATTTACAATGAAAGAGTTAAAATATATTCAAATGCTCATTTTAAAATTAATTGTAGAAAAAAATCGTTAAGTGATATTTCAGAAGAGATAAGCAACTTTATTAGCTTCTAACTCGACTTCTATAAATTGTCTAAGTGTAGTCGACACCTCTATCCCAACATAATCAGTCTTAATTGGATAATTATGGTGCTTTCTATCTACCAAAACCAATGTTGAAATTTTATTTGTAAAATTAGAAATTAAGCTTGAAACAACATATATCATTGTTTTTCCTGAGCTGCAAACATCATCAATAACAATCGTAGATGTATTTCTGTGAGTTTCTATGCTATTATTGTAAATAACACATTCGTTAAAAGGTTTATGTTTGTCTACTAAGACTTGAGTTACATCAATTTTTATTTTGCAAATTTTGCTTAGCTCTTTCTTGATAAGCTTTGCTAGAATAAATCCATTTTTTTTTATGCCAACTAACAATAACTTTTTATTATTTAAATTTCTCTCTAAAATTTCATAAGAAAGTCTTTTTATCTTTCTATCAATTGAAATTTCATCTAGTATAACTGCTTTTTTCATTTTGATGATGAAAGTCAAATTTAGTAATTATAATATTATTTTAATATATTGTAGCATATTATGAAAAAAGAATTGTCATTTTTCTTGGTTTTGTTAGTAATATTTATGTTTCATAATAATTCTACACTAAATAGTTATCCATTTGGCTCTCCAGGCAATAAGACTGGCTCAATTGGTGATGGCGGGCAAAATTGTATGGGATGTCATTATGGATCTAATATTGGTGTTGGTGGTAGCATAAGTTCAAATTTCCTTAACAACACTTACATTCCTGGAAATACTTACACTTTAACTTTAAATGCACCAAGTAACTACCCTAACTACGGATTTGAGATAACAGCTGAGGACCCTGTTACAGGCTCTAATAAGGGCATATTTATAATTACTGACAATTTAAATACAAAAAGCATTGAAAATTCAACTTCAGTTACACATACAATTGATGGCACCAGTCAAGAAAGTTGGACATTCGATTGGACTGCACCTGGCTTTGCAAGTTCTTCTTCTAGCGTAAAATTCTATGCATCAATAATAAATGGAAATGGCAACGGATCAAATAGTGGTGATACTTATTGTGAAAATTCTTTAACTGTTTTTGAAAATACGTCTTCACTATCTAATGAAATTAATCGTGTTTATATTTACATTTCAGAAAACAAAATTTTTATCAATAATTTTATTGATTGGATACAAATTTCAGATTTATCTGGCCGAGTAATTTATAGAGATAACAAGCTGATAAAAGGTGATAAAATTTTAATTCAAAGCGAAAAATTACACATTGTAGAGTTTTTCTCTGATGAAAAATACTTTTCAAATAAAATTTATATCCAGCCTACTTTATAATCTTGAACTCCGTTCTTCTGTTTTGACTTCTACCCAATTCATCTGAGTTAGAACTAACTGGCAAAGTTTGTCCATAGCCAATCGATATGATTCTTTGATTACTAATACCTTTATTAATCAGATATTTTTTTACAGCATCAGCTCTTTTTTGTGATAAAAGTTCATTATAAACCTCAGAACCCAAATTGTCAGTATGACCGGAAATTTCAATTTTTAAATCTTTAAATTCAACTAATAAATTGAATAGCCTATCAAGTTCTGTAAAAGAAGATTTTTTAAGATTATATTTATCAAGATCAAAAAAAACATTCTTGAGTATGATATTATTTCCAACTGATATACTCTTCAAATAAATTTCTTTTTCTACTATATTAAATTCACTATCCTTTGGAAGATCAAAATTCTCTGAGTGAAATAAATAATTTTTAGATTCGATTGATATACCATAATTCTTTCCAGAAGGAAGAGCAACCAAGAAAGAACCGTCTAATCTATTTGTTTTAAGTGTATTATAATTGTTTTCATTACTGTTGTCAACTATTTTAATTTCTGATTCAACAGGCTTTAAAGAAACATTATCCAAAACCTTACCTCTAAAAATTGTAAGAAGTTTTAAACTTTCTTTTGGAGCATTTTTTTTCTTTAAAGAAGCAATTGGTTTAATTTCAGAGAATAACTTGTCCTCAGACTGCGATAACATAAGTTTCTTATCTCCTTTATATTTCATTTTATAAATATCATATCCTCCATTACCAGAGGGTCTATTAGAAGAAAAATAAGCAGTTCTCCCATCAGCAGTCATTACAAAATAATTATCGTCATAGATTGTATTTATGGGGTAACCCAAATTAACAGGCTTTCCCCACTGTCCAAGATCATCAATTTCTGAAACAAAAATGTCATAACCACCCATACTATCATGACCTTTGGAGCTAAAATACATTGTTTTGCCATCAGGATGAATATAAACTGAACCCTCATCATAATTTGTATTAATTTCAATACCAGCACTTTGAGCACCACCCCAGATATTTCGTTCTTTATTTTTTACTCCAGAGAAGTAAATATCTTTGTTTCCACTATAGCCACCATTAGTAACGAAATATACTTTTACCTCGAATGGATCATAGCTAGTAAAAAACTCATCATTTTCTGTGTTTGGTCCTCTTAACTCATCTCCCATTTTTCTTTTGCCTTCAGTCCAATTATTATCTTTTCTGAAAGATTCATAAATATCAAAATTGTCATTGTTGAACTTAGAATACATTAACTTACTTCCGTCATAATACAAAGAACCAGATATATCGTTATCCAATGAGGTCAAACTTGAAATTGAAACTGCATTTTTTTTATTCTTTTTTAAATCTAAACTATAAATATCAAAATCATAACGATTAAACTCATCTGAGAGATTTTCATTTTGCATATTTGAAGAAAAAATCAGTTCATCCTCATACAAACTTACACAAGATGCTATTTCATCTGCTGCAGAGTTAATCCCCAAATTATCAACCCATACTTCTTGCTTATTTTTTTCTTTCTCAATTGCACTTTCACACTCTCTAATTGTTTTTTTAATGATTTTTTTTAATTTTTCATAATCTTTTTTCTTGAGTTTTGATTTTAAAGCCTTTAGTTTTTTAATGCAGTTATCATATTCATAATCTAGCTTTGATTTTAATGCATCAAGAAAAAACTCATAATCCTCAAACTCATTACTAGATTTTATAGCTTTTGTCAAATAAAAATTAGCATCATGCATTTTGGTTGTATAATACAATGCCTCTCCAATTTTAAAATTTAGTTCAACATTGTATTGATTAATTTTGTAAGCCAAAAAATAATGATATAATGCTTTTTCAAAAAAATCAAATGTATTCTCTAATTGATATAAAGCATTTCTGGCACTATAGAAAAATTCATCACCTTTTTTTATTTCATTTTTTGCAAATTTTAAATCTGATTTATTCTTAATATGACTTAACTTAAAAGAAATATTTTCTTGAGAGTAAACACTTAAAGAAGTATTTAAAAAAATAAAGATTGAAATTAAAACTTTAGTAACAGTCATTGTTAATGAATTTTTTCGCTAATTCGGAACCAAGTTTGCTTGCTCTGTTCCAATCTTCACAAGCTTTTCTTTCATTTCTCACTGTTTGATAATATATTCCTCGATTAATTAATGCAGTTACAAAATCTGGATGTATTTCAATGCATTTATTTAACAATTCAATGGTTTTAGCTAAATCATTACTATTGTAGAAGCAAACACTTAAATTATTTAAAGCTAATGTATAGCTAGAATCAATTTCTAAGCTTTTTTTAAAATCTTTTTTAGCATTATCTATATCTCCATTTTCAAGGAACACCTCACCTCTATTATTGAAACTTAATTTGTTTTGCTTATCTAGAGTAATTGATTTATTGTAAAAATAAATTGAACTATCTAAAATTCCAATCGCTTTATATAAACTTGCAATATTATTGTAATATAATGAAGATTTATTATTCATTTTTATACAAATTTTGTAATCTGAAAGAGATTTATTAAAGTTTTTCTGTTTTCTATAAATACCCGCTCTTTCATGAAAAAAAAAGTCTTTTTCTTCAATATTTATCGCTTTGTTCATGTTATCAAGTGCATTGCTATAATCTTGATTTTTAATGTTAATTAAAGATTTCCAATAAAAGACATCAGAAAAATTTGGAAAATTTTCTATTATTATATTAAAATAAAAATTGGCCGAATCATTTTTACTGATTGATCTGTAATAATTTCCAATTTCAGAAATATAAAAAACATTTAAAGAATCGAAAAATAAAGCTTTTTTAATATTATGTAAAAATTCAAATTTTAAATCAATGTCATAATAACATTTTGAAAGTAAAAAATAACTATTTGCACTTGTAGAATCTAAACTTACACATTCATCAAGTAATGAAATTGCATTATTAAGCTTTCCTAAATTAAACTTGTCAATTGCTTCGTTGTATTTATTTTCGAACAGAATTAATTTTTTATTGTTTAGATTTAGCTTATTTATTGAATCAATAAATAAAGAGTCATTCTTATTTATTAAATCTTGGCAATAAGAGTTGCTGCTTAAATAAAAAAATAAAAAAATAATTAAAGGTAATCTCATACGTAAAAATAAAAATAAAAATTTCAAATCAAGATAAAAATATTTATTTTATAACTTAATAAATTAATTTATATATATTTATTTAAAATATTGATTATCATTAACATATAACAGTATAGTGTCATTTTGTCAGTAGTAGATTTTTATTGTTAAATTTGCTAAATGAGAATTGATATAATTACACTTTTTCCTGATTTTTTTAAAAATTCATTTTCATATTCTATTTTTCAAAGAGCAATTAAAAATAAGATTATAGATATCAAAATACATGATTTAAGAAAATTTACTAACAACAAACAAAAAAGTGTTGATGACTATCAATATGGAGGTGGTGCTGGTATGGTTATATGTATTGAACCAATCTATAATTGTATTCAAAAACTAAAAAGTGAAAGACATTATGAGGAAATTATTTATCTAACTCCTGATGGTGAAAGACTTAAACAGTCAATATGCAATAAAATATCAACATTCAATAATATTATTTTACTTTGCGGACACTACAAAGGCATTGATCAAAGAGCCAGAGACACGCTTATAACTAAGGAAATTTCCATTGGAGATTATGTTTTGAGTGGAGGTGAAATACCTGCACTTGTTATCACAGATTCAATTATGAGAATTATTCCTGGTGCAATTTCTGATGAGACATCAGCATTAACTGACTCTTTTCAAGATAACTTAATTGCACCTCCTGTCTATACAAGGCCATCTAACTTTTTGAACTTATGTGTTCCTAATGTATTACTTTCAGGTAATAAAAAACTAATTGATAAATGGAGAGAAAATAAGTCTATTGAAAACACAAAAAAAAGGAGACCTGATTTAATTTAAATAAATAAATAAAAAAGAAAAAAAATGCTATTTTTGCATGCCTTAAAGAAATAATGAATTTAGCAGATAAAATATCAAACGAATTAACTGAAATTAAAAATCATCCTCATTTCAAAGCTGGTGATAACATAACAGTATACTACAAAATAAAGGAAGGAAACAAGGAACGTATCCAGTTCTTTAAAGGTGATGTTTTACAAATCAAAGGAAAAAAAGCAACTCAAACTTTCACTATTAGAAAAATTTCCAATAATGTTGGTGTAGAGAGAGTATTTCCGATAAATTCTCCAATGATAGAAAAAATTGAAGTAAATAAAGTTGGAAAAGTTAGAAGAGCCAAAATATTCTATTTAAGAGGGCTCACTGGCAAAAAAGCAAGAATAAAAGAAGTCAAAAAATAGTTTATCTTCCAAGAATTTTAAATTCTGTTCTTCTGTTTAACGCTCTACCCTCTTCATTGTAATTGCTGACAATTGGTATTTCTTCGCCAAAACCCTCATAACTAAGTCTTTGCTTTTGTATTCCTGATTGAATTAAGAAATCATAAACACTTTTAGCTCTTTCTTGTGACAAATATAAATTTTCAATTTTATTACCCACATTATCCGTATGACCTTCAATTGCAACAACTAAATCTTGATTTTGTTTCAAATATTCGGAGAAAAGACTTAATACACTCATTGATATTTGATTTATTTTGAATGAATTAAATTCAAATAGAATATCATTAATTTTAAATGATTTTCCATTTTCTATTTTTTTTATTTCGAAGTTCTTTTTTTGAGGTGATTTATATGATTTGTCATTTGATGATATATAGTTTGAGTTAAAAGCATAACCATCTTTATTTAGAGTTATAATAACATCTTCATCTTTTTCTAAAGTTAGTGCTAAAACATACTTACCAGATTCAGCTTTATGAACAGTTTTTGACTGTTTTTTTAAGTTAAAAATTTCAATTTTAACATCCTCAACATATTTACCATTTTCATTTTTTAAATCTCCACTAAGAAATAAAACTCTTTTGGGCTTATGCTTATCAGGCATATGAAAAGAATATAAATCCCAGCCTCCAATGCCTGACATTTCATTAGATGCAAAATATGCCTTCTCCCCGTCAGTACTTACAACTAAAGAAATTTCACTTTCTCTTGTATTAATTGGATGTCCTAGGTTAATAGGTTTCTGCCAATTGCCAACTGAGTCTTTATTTGAAACAAATATGTCATATTTTCCAATTGAAGGATATCTGTCTGATGAAAAAAACAGTGTTTGATTATCACTGTGTAGAAAAGGAGACTTTTCATTTGAGGATGAATTAACTTCAGATCCTAAATTAACCGGTGCACTCCATTCACTATTTATTTTTTCTGAGTAATAAATATCAATACCACCATACCCTCCTTTTCTATTACTTGCAAAAAATAACTTTTTCCCATCAATAGATATGCTTGGCTGTGATTCCCAAGAATTTTCTAAATTTATCTTATTATTCATTTTAACAATATCTCCCCATTTTTCATTTTTCTTAATTGAATAAAAAATATCACAGTTATTATAGCTATTTACTCTACTACATTTTGTATAGTATATAACTGAATTATCAATATTTACAGATGCACCTCCTTCATTATCCTCTTGATTAAAAGGTAAAGGCATTTTGGCTCCAAATGAAAAAGTAGTATCATTTAATTTGTTAGAATAAGAGAATTCCTCCTCATATCTAGGGACAATCATATCAATACTATTATCTATAAATCTTCTAGTAAAGTATAAAGTACTTTGATCTGGTGAAAGAATTGGAAGATATTCATCTGCCTCAGATGATACTTTATTAACAATTATAGGATCATAATCTGAATCATTATCAATTAACTTACTTATAACATAAGATTTTTCAAAATATTCTACTGATTTTGAATAATAAGGTTCTTGAATCTTAAGATCAATAGCTTTTTTTAAATATTTAGAACATTTTACATAATCCTCGTACCCATATGAAATCTCAGCCAAAATATAATAACAAATTGGAAATGATACAGGACACTCATCAATTACTTTTTCAGAAAGCTTTTGGGCATCGAAAAGCTTATTATTTTTCCATAATATGTGTGATTTCAAAGCATAAAATGATATATGATCTTGATTATATTTGTTTAATTTTTGTTTTGCAGAAATTAAATCATCTTTTTCAATATGCTTTAATATTTTATTGTAAGTTCTTGATTCTTTTCCTTTTTCAGGTAAACATTCTACACAATATACATTAGAACAAAAGTAAAGGAACAAAAAAAGAACTCTAATCATGGATTGATCTTCTTGAATTTATTATTGTAGCAATTGTAGCATCTCCAGTTACATTAACAACAGTTCTAAACATATCTAAAATTCTATCTACAGCAAAAATTAAAGCTATACCTGCAGGGTCAATACCTACAGATGACAATACAATTACCAACATTACCATTCCAGCACCAGGAACAGCTGCAGCTCCAATTGAGGCTAAAGTCGCCGTTAGTACAATTGTTAACTGTGATGATAAATCTAAATCATAGCCAAAAGCTTGAGCAATAAAAACAGCTGCAACAGCTTGGTATAGTGATGTTCCGTCCATGTTAATAGTAGCACCAAGAGGTAATACAAAAGAGGAAACTTCTTTGGAAATGCCCAATTTCTCCTCACATCTTTCCATTGTTACTGGTAACGTAGCGGCTGATGAAGATGTTGAAAAAGCTAACATCTGAGCAGGTGAAATTGAAGAAAAGAATTTGCTGTAATTTACTTTTGTAAATAGTTTAAGCAGAAATGGATAAAACATAAATATCATTAACAACAGTCCAAGAACAACTGTAAAACAATACATACCAAGAGCAACAAAAAGATCACTGCTTGCTCCAAAATCTGAGATCAAAGAGGCCAACAAAGCAAAAACACCATAGGGGGAAAAAAGCATAATAATATCAACAATTTTTAAAATAATATCGTTTAAACCTTCAATGAAACCTTTAACGTACTGAGTTTTTTTAGAATCAATTAAAACCATTGAAATCCCAAAAATTAGTGCAAAAAATATGATCTGAAGCATATTTTTGTTTTCAGAAGCAGAATCAATAATATTTGATGGAACAATGTCAATAATAAACTGTAATGGTCCGCTATCTTCAACTTTATTAGCATCATTAATTTTAATATTAGCACTTATTTTGTAGGTTTGTTTTAACTCAGAACTTTTTTCCTGCGAAATGGAATTACCTGGAGAAATAAGATTAACAAGTACCAGTCCTATTGTAACAGAAAATGCAGTTGATATAAGGTATAACCCAATAGTTTTTGAACCAATGCTTGATAATTTAGATATATCTTTTAAACTTGAAACTCCCTTAACAATAGAAACAAAAACTAATGGAATAGCTATTAACTTGAGTAAATTAACAAATATTGTTCCCCAAGGTTTTATCCAATAATTTGTGAATTCTATTAATCCAAAATTACTAGCTGTGATTCCAAAAATGGTACCTAAAACCATACCAATTATTATTTTCCAGTGAAGCGCTAAATTCATTTTCATATTGTTTTTGAATTATTAATAAAAATATAATCTAAAATTACCATTGAGGTCATGCTTTCTACAATGGGTACTGCTCTTGGCACAACACAAGGGTCATGTTTTCCATCAATTTTAACTTCCTTTCTAATTCCTTCACTGTTTATCATATTTTGTTTGATTTTGATTGAAGATACAGGCTTAAATCCAATAGTAAAAATTAAATCATTTCCATTGGATATCCCACCTTGAATTCCTCCAGAGTAATTTGTTTTAGTTGTTCCATCAGTTGAAATTATCTCATCATTAACTTCACTTCCTAATGAAGCTGAAATATCTTTATCTTGAAATCCTAGTTTAAAAAATTTAGCAGCATTTATTGACATTAATGCATTGGCAAGTTTTGCATTTAGCTTATCAAAGACAGGCTCACCTATACCAGGCTTTAATCCTTTAACTACAGTAGTAATCTCACCTCCTACAGAATCACCTTTACTCTTGACCTTCTTTAAAAAAGAAATAATTTCATCTACTTTACTATTGTCTGGAAATCTTAAAATATTTTTTTCAATAGATTCTTTATCAATGTTGCAGCAGTTCAAATCCAAAGAAAAATCATATATTTTAGAAACATAAGAAAAGATTTCAATATTATATTTTCTTAAAATTATTTCTGCGATTGAACCTGCTACAACTCTTGAAATTGTTTCCCTGGCTGAAGACCTTCCACCTCCTCTGTAATCACGAATATTATATTTCTTTTGGTATGTAAAGTCAGCGTGTGAAGGTCTATAAAAATCTTTATATTTCTTATAAGTAGAACTATCATATGATTTGTTTTTAACTATGAACGCTAATGGAGTCCCTAGAGTTTTATTTTCAAAAACTCCTGATAATATTTCAAGTTTATCATCTTCTTTTCTGTCTGTTGTTATATCAGACTGACCCGGCTTTCTTCTATCTAATTTATCTTGGATATAGTCAAAATCAATTTCAATATTTGATGGACATCCATCAATTACACCTCCAATAACTTTTCCATGTGACTCTCCAAATGACATCAATTTATACAACTTTCCAAAAGAATTTCCCATTTAACAAATATATGAATTATGAGAATCGTTTTTGTATTTTAGCAAATTCCATGAAAATGATTATTAAAAACATATCAAAAATTGTTCAAGTATGCAGAGGCAATCAAAAATTTATCCAATCTAAACACTTAGATAGTGTTAACACTATTGATGACGGTTATATTGAAATCGAAGACAGTAAAATTAAAGATTTTGGCAGTATGAAAGATTGGAGAGGTATAGATGACTGGAACAACACTGAAATAATTGATGCTGAGGGTGGATGTGTATATCCATCTTTTTGTGATAGTCATACTCATCTTGTATTTTCTGAACCAAGACAAAATGAGTTTATATTAAGGATTAAAGGGCACAGCTATGAAGAAATTGCAAAAAAAGGAGGGGGTATTCTTAACTCTGCTGAATCTTTGGCAAAAATTAGTGAAGATGAACTTTATGAAATTAGCTTGCAAAGATTGAACAATGCTGTGAAATTTGGTACTGGAGCAATTGAAATAAAAAGTGGATATGGCTTGAGTTTAAGTTCAGAAATGAAAATTTTAAGAGTCATTAGAAGGTTAAAAGAAAACACTGAAGTTAAGATAAAATCAACTCTACTTGCTGCTCACGCTGTTCCCAAAAAATTCTTGGGCAAAAAAGAAGATTATATCAAATTAATTATTGAAAAAATAATCCCAGCAATATCATATGAAAAGCTCGCTGATTATATCGATGTTTTTTGTGAGAAAAACTATTTTGACATACATGACACTGATAAGATTCTTAAATGTGGTATTAAATATGGTCTAAAGCCAAAAATTCATGTAAATCAGTTTAATTCTTTTGGAGGTATTAAAACCGCAATTAAAAATAATGCTATTTCTGTTGATCATTTAGAAGTAACTAATGATCAAGATATTGAATATCTTAAAAAAAGTAATACAATAGCAACTCTTCTGCCTAGTTGCTCTTTCTTCTTAAATATTCCCTACGCAAAAGCTAAAAAATTTATTTCTAATAATATAAACATCAATTTAGCATCAGATTACAATCCAGGGTCAAGCCCCTCTAGTAATATGAATTTTGTTTCTTCTCTTGGATGTATCAAACTTAATCTTACACCAAATCAAGTTATTAATGCAACAACTTTAAATGGAGCTTATGCAATGGAAATAAGTGATAGTTTTGGCAGTATTGATATTGGAAAAAAAGCAAACTTTTTCATAACAAAAAAAATACCGTCTTATGATTATATGCAATATTCTTTTGGAGAAAATTGTATTAAGACGGTAATTTTAAATGGTAAAGTTGTAAAGCAATAGCTTATTTGCTCATATAAATATAGTGAAGTCTATTGTCATTTTTTAAAGCAACAGTATTTGTGGAAACTATTTGCCATCCAAATTGAGAAGCTCCATAAACTGCTTGAGCTATAGTTTGAGACTCTTGCTGAAATTGCTGCATTTTTTCGTATTCATCTTTGGTGTAATTTTGTCCAAATTCGTACTTAACTTTAATATTTGACTCTCTGTAGAGTAATTCTTTAGTTAACATTTCGTTTAGTGCTTCTCTATTCATGACATCAGAACCCAAATTACTCATCTCATAAAACTCTTCGTCAGAAAAAGAAATTTTTTCAAAAATTTTTACAACTAGGTAGTTTTTGTTCGTTGATTTAGTTTTCTTGGATTTTCTTTGGGAATAAGAAGAAAATGAAACAGTTATCAATAAAATTGCAATTAATATTTTTTTCATATTTATTATTTTAAGTTTAACGTAATTATTTTAATTTATTGTCCGCTTCCTAAAATAATAGGAAGATCTCCATCACCATTTCCGATAACAATAACTTTTGCATTTTGAGATTTTGAGATTTCTTGAGTAGCTTCAACACCTTTCCATCTCAAAAGTTGTGGTGTTATTGTTCTATTTACTATTTTTTGAAATTCAGCAATACCGTTAGCTTCAATCTTTTTTCTTTCAGCTTCTTTCTGTTCCTTCTGTATTTTAAAGTCATACTCTAATGCTTCCTGCTCTTGCTTTAACTTTTGCTCAATAGCAGTTCTAAGAGTAAGTGGTAAAGTAACATCTCTAATAAGAATTGCATCAAGTCTTAAATATTTAGTTTCAACCTTAGCTCTAGTTAAGCTTTCAATTTCATCCTCAATTGCCTCTCTTTTTGTAGAATATAATTCTTCTGGCAAATAATTTCCAATTACCTCTCTTGTTACAGATCTTATTTCAGGCTTTATGATGCTTTCTAAGTAGTCTTTTCCAATATTATCATGTAAAAATCCAATTTCATTTGGAACAGGGTTATATCTAAATGATAAGTCAATCTTAATAGAAAGACCATTTTTTGATAAAACCTCCATTTTTTCAAATGTTTCTTGAATTTTTACGTTGTATATATGCATATCATTCCAAGGAGCAATGATATGAAAGCCTTGATCTTTTACATTTTCTTTATCAAGACCTCCTGCAAATCTTTTAAATATGACGCCTTTCTCACCTGGTTCAATTGTTACAAACATACTTGAACCAAACATTACTATAAAGACTAATGAAAAGATTGCAATTACAAATATTTTGGGTAGTTTAGGATTTTCCATGTTAATTATTTTTGTTTAGTTATTTAATTGATTATTTAATTTAATTTGATCTATTTTTCTTCTTTTTAAGGTATTAATATATGATGATGCCCTTTTATCACTTTTTGACAATGCTTTTCTTGCCCAACTTAGAGCAGTTTCAATACTTCCATTCACTTCTGATGCAAGTGCCATATTAAAGCATGCTTGAGAAGACAGCTTTTGATCGTTACTTTGAGAAAGGTTTTTCCAAATTTGAATTGCTTGTTCCCACTCATTGATCTTTACATATTCCTTAGCTTTTTTTAAAGATTCATCTTTTCCAGAATAGTATGTTCTGTTCACTGTAATCCAAATTGGTGAAATTCTCTGAGCATATTGCTCACCAGCGAAAAATCCAGCCTCCTTTATAGCAACATTTTTACTTGGTAACTTCATTTTTGCTGCTTTAGGGCTTGAACCCCAAACTTTAAATTCTTTTATTTCTTTGTACTTATTTTCATCAACAATAAGTTCGTTTTCTACATCATATATTCTCCAACCAGATTCAATTTCAATAATTAAAGTTGCAGGATAAGAAAGTTCCTTAATTTTTACACCTTTTACTTTCTTTACTTTTTCAATTGGTTTCCCTTCAAAAACTCTGCTATCAGAGTCAAAAGTCTCTAAAACAACTATTGCATCAGCATTGTAAGGTTTAGATATTTTTTTTATTTTTTTTGGGCTTAAGGGTAAAGGGAATTGAGATGTGCCGGTTCCCTTCAGTTCTAACTCAACATTACTTGAAAGATTATATCTTTCATTTTGAGAAAGTAGATTTATTATTCCCTTTATACAGTAATTAGCCCCATTTCTATCAGCACCAATATTTTCACCTGATGTGATTCCTTCTAAAATATTATTAGCAAGATTACTTTTTGATGGGGTTGTCCTGTTTGCCAAAACAATATTTTTAATATTGTTTGAAACTGTTATATCTGCAGGCTTCTGAACATTCACCATTATTGTAGATGTTCCACAAGATGATAAAATTAAAAGCAATAAAAAATAAGTTAGTTTTTTCAATTTATTTTTTTCCTGAACTTCTTCTAATAAGAATTTCTGTTATGATAAGCATTAACAAAATTAATAAAATCCATTCATTTTTTTTAATATCTACCGTATTTACTGATTCAATTTCTGATTCTGATACAAATTTCTTTTTACTAATAAATTCATTGAAGAGTTTAAATTCAGTGTAGTTAAGAAATGTTCCGTCTGATTTTTCAGATATTTGTTTGAGAAGTCTGTGATTTGCTTGAGCAAATTTATTTTCATAGTCAATATCTTCAACAATAAATGATGAGTTATGATAAGAGGAAGTATCTTCACTAAAAACTTTGAATTTGTATTTTCCAATAGATTCTAACTTTAAATTAAGTTGATAATAGTCTTTATTTTTTGTTATCTTTTTCTTTATTGTGTCTCCAAAGTTGTTAGTACACTCAAAATATAAATCCTCATTATTATCTAACTCAAAATTTTTATTGAATTTTTTTACTCTAAGATTAAATTTTGAGTTGATACCTACTATCTTATCATAATCAACAGATATTTTATTTTTTCTGCTTGAAAGAATTAATGATTTACATACATCTAAGATGAATCTATCAAATTTTAAATAATTTTCATTCGATTTATAATCATACATTCTTTGTCTCCAAAAGTTCTGGGCTAAAATTATACCTTTACTCACACCATCTCTTTCTATTAAAATTAGAGGATTATCATTTGTGATACCATTTACATTCTGCCTGAAGATTATATCTGGCCTTTTGATACCAGAAATTTTGAGATAATTTGTACTTAGTGATGGACCATTTTTAAATTGATTAATTAAATTTCTATCAATTTTAAATGATGAAAAATTAGTATCTAAACTGGGGCTAACCTCAAAAAAATTGTTACCAAAATTTAAACTGATGTTATCAAAGAAGTTTTTAAATAAATTTTCTCCGTTATTTGATAAAAAAAGAAGAGGAATCTCTGACTTTTTAATTTTTTCAGAAATTAATTTTTCTAAAACTTGAATACCTGAAAACAAAATCAAGTCAGATCCGCTAAATTGAATATTTTCATCAGAGACAGAAAGTATCTTAAAGTCAACATTAATATCAGATTCTAATGATTTTCTAATTGTAATAGCGTCAGGGTGAACATGATCATAGAGCATTAAAATTTTGTACTCGGACTCAATTACATCAATAGTGATATCAAAGCTATTGTTTGAAATAATTTTTTCATTTTGAAATGAATCTACTTTAAATTTAAATTGGTTTAAACCTGATGAATCTACCTCAACTTTGTAAATAATTTTTTTATAGAAATCATTTTCATTTACCAAAAAGTTAAAAGATTGAATATTTTTACCATTAGAAATAAGTTTTGCATCAAAATTATTTCCCAATAGGTTATCTGCACTAACTATTAGCTCTAGTGTAACAATAGAATTTTGAAAAGATACTGGATTATAATTTACATTTTCTATTCTTATATCAGTAATTTGACTCGTATCTCCAACTCCAATGCAATGAACTGGAAACATATTTATAGATTCATTATAAATTGGATTCTTTCCTAGATTGATTATGCCATCTGAGATTAAAAGTAAGCCCTCAACATTTTTTCTTAGATACTTTTTTTTTACAAATTCAAATACTGAATTTATATTGGTCTCTTTACCATTGTAATTTTTAGGAAGTCCATCGTAAACCTTATCTGAGAAATGAAAAGTTTTTATATCTACGTTTTTGTTGTGATTTGAAATTAATCCTTTTAATTGATTTCTCAAATCATAATTATTAACAGACTCTGATGCATCAACAAAAACTAAAAAAATTGGCTTATTTTTTTTGTAAACAAAAGATTTTGAGATTGGCTCTAAAAAAAGTAGTGAAATAAAAAAAAGACTAAATAATCTTAACAAAAAGGAAACTAAGTTCTTTTTTAAAATTTTTTTACTATTCTTATCACAATAAAGAAAGTATGAAAGTAAAATTGATAAATTTAAGCATAAAATAATCCAATATGATGGATATGATAGTTGAAAAAGAATCATTATGTCAACATTCCACCACAGACATTTATTACTTGACCAGTGACATAAGATGATAAATCTGATGCAAGAAATAATGTAACGTTAGCTACATCATTGGTATTTCCACCTCTTTTAAGCGGTATTGAATCTCTCCATGATTGAACTACATCATCATTGAGTTGTTCAGTCATTTCGGTCTCAATGAATCCAGGTGCAATACAGTTACATCTAATATTTCTAGAACCCAGCTCTAATGCCATGGATTTTGTAAAACCAATCATACCAGCTTTAGATGCTGAATAATTTGATTGACCAGCATTTCCTTTAACACCTACTACAGAACTCATATTTATTATAGATCCTGATCTTTGTTTTAACATTGTTCTTAATATAGCTTTTGTGGTGTTGAAAACAGACTTTAAATTGACATCAATTACCCTTTCAAAATCTTCTTCGCTCATTCTCATTAATAAGTTATCTATTGTGATACCAGCATTATTAACCAAGACATCAACAGAACCAAAATCATTGACTACATCATCAATTAGCTTTTGAGATTGTTCAAAGCTAGATGCATCTGACATGTAAGAAATAACTTTTTGTTTGTGATTTGAGAAGTCTGACTCAATAGATTTTGCTTCTTTAGACTCTCCTATGTAAGAAAATGCAACATTAGCTCCATTTTCAATAAAAAGTTCAAGTATACTCCTACCGATGCCTCTGCTTGCTCCAGTAATTATGACATTTTTATCTTTTAACAATTTCATATTTTAAGAATTTAAATTCATTATTTCAGCAATTTTCTTTCCAATCATTGCAGGAGATTTAACAACATGTATACCACAGTCACTCATAATTTTCATTTTTGCTTGAGCTGTATCGTCTTTACCTCCGACTATTGCGCCAGCATGCCCCATCGTTCTACCCTTAGGAGCAGTTTGCCCTGCAATAAAGCCTACAACGGGTTTTATATTATTTTTTTTAATCCATTTTGCAGCATCAGCTTCTAATTGACCACCAATTTCACCAATCATTACTATTCCACTTGTTTGATCATCATTCATTAGCATTTTTATTGCATCAAGAGTAGTTGTCCCAATTATTGGATCGCCTCCTATTCCAATAGCAGTTGAAATACCAAGCCCTGCCATTACAACCTGATCAGCAGCTTCATATGTTAATGTACCTGATTTTGATACTATACCAATATTTCCTTTTTTAAATACAAAACCAGGCATGATTCCACATTTTGCTTCATCTGGAGTGATAACTCCAGGACAATTTGGGCCCACTAAAACTACATTTTTATCTTTAATGTAGTCTTTTACGATGATCATATCTTTAGTTGGAATACCTTCAGTGATACAAATAATCACACAAATATCAGAGTCAGCGGCTTCCATGATAGCATCGGCAGCAAATGCCGGTGGTACAAAAATTATTGATGTATTGGCTCCAGTAATTGAAACAGCTTCAGAAACAGTATTAAACACAGGCAAATCTAAATGAGTCTGCCCTCCTTTACCTGGCGTGACTCCTCCAACAATATTTGTACCATATTCAATCATTTGAGATGAATGG
This sequence comes from Flavobacteriales bacterium, assembly GCA_002716345.1. Classification (GTDB taxonomy): domain Bacteria; phylum Bacteroidota; class Bacteroidia; order Flavobacteriales; family BACL11. The sequence continues at coordinate 63,140 of PBAP01000013.1, forward strand.
AAAGTACCCTCACTTCCAGTAAACCCTTGAACAATAACTTTTGAATCTTTATTTACTAATACACTCATATTCTAATTTCTATCGCAAAATTAGAACAATAAAGCTATTAGCAAAGTAATTTCAATATTTTTGTGTTGTGAAGGATTTTAATTATCAAGATACAATTTGTGCGATTGCAACTGGAGGCGGCACAAGTGCAATAGCTATCATAAGAATTTCAGGAAAAAAATCATTTGACACCATAAAACAAATTTTTGATAAAAAAATCAATAGCATAAAATCACACACAGTAATTTTTGGTAACTTAAAGGAAAAAAATAAAATTGTTGATGAGGTTTTAATTTCATTTTTTGTTGGACCAAATTCGTATACGGGAGAAGACACTGTTGAAATCTCTTGCCACGGATCAAAATTTATTCAAAATAAAATTATACAACTTTTAACAGCTCATGGAATTCGTCCAGCTGAGCCTGGCGAGTTTACTATGAGAGCATTTTTAAATAAAAAATTAGATCTCTCACAAGCAGAATCAGTTGCAGATTTAATTAGCAGTGAAAATAAAATTGCGCATCAAACTTATATCAATCAACTAAAGGGGGGGTTCTCAAAAAAAATTAACAAACTTAAAGAGGAGTTAGTGAATTTTGCATCATTAATTGAACTAGAGCTAGATTTTAGTGAAGAAGATGTTGAATTTGCTAGTAGAAAAAAATTAATAACATTACTTAAAAATTTAAAAGACGAAATTAGTTTCTTAATATCTTCATATATTGATGGTAACATTTTTAAAGAAGGTATAGTTGTTACAATATTAGGGCAACCTAATTCAGGAAAATCAACGTTATTAAATTGCATACTAAATGAAGAAAAAGCAATAACTTCAGATATCGCCGGTACAACAAGAGATTTAATTGAGGATTCTATATATATTGATGGATTAACTTTTAGATTTACTGATACTGCAGGTCTTAGAGAAACTAAAAATGAAGTTGAAAATCAAGGAATAAATAAAGCTATCGAAAAATCTAAAAAATCTAATATAATTATCAATTTGATTGATGCAACTAAGGATGTTACTCAACAAATAAATTATTTAAAAAACATTACGAAAAACAAGGATAGCATTTTTGTTTTAAATAAAACTGATTTAAAGAGAGTTGACAATAAAGATTGCATGGTTTTTATATCTGCAAAAAATAATATTGGAATTGATTTATTAAAAGAAGAATTATTAAATATCTGTGAAAAGTACAGATACAGTGACTCAAATGTTGTTTTAACTAATTCAAGACACTTAAATGAACTAAATGAATGCCTCAAAGAAGTTAATATTGTAATCGAAAACATTAATAAGCTGAGTTCAGATTTAATATCTGTAAATATCAGAAAAGCATTGGATCATTTAGGAAATATTACTGGTGAGATAACTACAGATAATTTACTTGGTAATATTTTTAGTAATTTTTGTATCGGAAAGTAAAGTTCTTTGCTTTTATTATTCAAACTACTACTTATAATCTAGAGTAAATTAAAATAGTTTTCAACTAATTAATAAATAGTTGCTTTTGTTTGATGTTTTTTTGTTGCTAATTTTTAGTTTTAAATCAATTTAGCACTCATAATCACTTTCTTATAAAGGGAAAAGGGGTTGAGAAGAAGATAGAGTATCACTTAAAGGAAAAAGGTCTAATTACTAATAATTTCAAACACTTAGATTATGAAAAGGGAGCAAGTATGTATGTGAGTAAATACATATGTAATGAAAACATAAACTACAACTATATAGATTCAAAGTAAAAATTGTTAAGTTTGATATAACTATTTATTAAAACAAAAATTATGAAAAAATATATAGTTTTAATTTTATTAACTTCTTTTGGCTTTCTTGCTCATAAATATTGGAAATCAACTCCACAATATAGTGCCAAAAGAGTTTTAGATTCTATTGAAAACAATGACATTTACTTATTTGAAAAACATTTTGATGTAGAGAGGGTAGCTGATAACATGAGTAACGAAATTGTTGCTTTAATGACAAAAGAAAATATTGACAATACAGACGATGATGATTGGGGTTTAATTGGTAAAGAGTTTGCATCAGGTTTAATGGAATTAATGAAACCTATTTTGTCAAAACAAATTTCTAATGAAATTAGAAAGTCGGTTTCAAAAAAAGAGACCAATTCATTAACCTCTGATTCACTATCATTTGCATTATTTGAAACCTCTGATTTAAGCTTAATAAATAAAGATAAAATAAGTGTTACAATAGGGTTATTATTTGATTCAGAAAATATAAAGTTTAAAAAAGAAGGTTCAACAACAACTTTAGAGGTATCAATAGACCCCACAAGTGAAAATGATTTAATTAAAATTGTCTTAAACAAATATGAGAATTATTGGAAAGTAACTGAAATTAATAATTTAATTTCATTCATTTCAGAAAATGAAGATTTTTAACAAAACCCAAAGACTAACAATGAAAAAACTTGTATTATAAAAGATTAACAATTATATGCAGAAATTAGAAAATTTCATTTACTCGGTTAAGTATTTACCTCCAATATTATATTTTGGATCTGTAGCATTGCTTGGTTATGACATTTATTATGATTTAACTAATGAAATAGAATTTTTAAATGTTTATACTGAAACACCATTAATTATCATCTTTTTTTTAATGACTTATTTGGGTGCAAAAAATATCAAAAGAAATAATAGTAAATGAAAAATTTTCTTGAAATTATTTTTACAATTTTTGCTTTAATATGTAGTGTGGATTTAATTTATGAAAAGTTAAATCATAATTGGTTTTTTGATTTTGAGAATAATTATATTTTCATTGCACTTTTACTTTACCAAGGTTTAAACTTTAGCAAAAGAAAATATACTAACTTCAAAAGTTATTTCACTAAACTTTCTTTGTTTGAAATTATTTTTCTTGTGTACGTTTTTTTGTTCTGTATCTTCGAACTTTTCCTGTCCTAACTTTTAATCTAAACTACAACTATATAGAGTCAAAGTAAAAATTGTTAAGTTTGAAAAGAAAATAGTGTAAAATGAAAAAATTATTAGTGATACTCATTTTATCTAATTTATTACTGATTTCATGTACCAATAAAGTTCTCTATAATAAAAACTTAAATACTTGTGAAAATTTAGTTCTGGATATCAATAGGTTTTTTTATGATTCAATAGATTCTAATTTCCTTTTAGAAAAATATTTTACTGATGACTTTATTTTCCATTACTTTCCAGCTGGTGATAGAAAGGGTGTAAAGATTTCAAAACAAGAACTTCTTTATTTATTTTCAGACAAGAAAAAAAATAATATTGATTTTAATATTGTACACACAATTTTTTTACCTGGCTTAAATGAAATCACTCATAAAATTAATGGAAGTGTAAGAGTTTATTATGGTGCTGATATTTTTTTCAAAAACGATACTATTGAATTTTCTGGATATCAAACAATTAATTTAAAAAATCAAAAAATATCAGCAATTTGGGAATGGGCAGACTACGGTGGAATAAGTAACTTATTGATTAACTGAAAATCGTTATAAATAAACAAATAGAAAAAAAATGAAAAATTTACCATACTTAAATTCTGCTATAATAATTGGCATAATATTATTCCAATCAATTTTTATTGCTCCTGCAATAAATCAATTAATCAGCACTAATGAAGCAGCTGTTTTTCTGAGATACATATGGCCTATATTTTTTATAATAATTGGTTTGTTATCATTAATATCCTTCATATCTATTTTAAAAAATAAAAATCAAAATTCAGCACTAAAAATTTATATAATTATAAGTTTAACTTTAATGTCAAGCTGTTTTTTTTCTGTTCCATTTATTAATAATGCAAAAGACTTAGAAAATGAACTACTTTGGTCAATTTTACATATGAAAACAGTTTTTTTCACATTAATTAGTCTCATATTAAACATATTAATAATCTTCAAATGGAATTTTTTCTTAAATGCAACACGGTAAAAATTAAAACAATAGATTAACAATGAAAAAACTACTACAGCTTTTATTCTCTATTGCTATACTTTCAAATACAAGCTATGCTTCCTTCCCTATCACTGAAAAAGCTGAAGTTGAATCGGCTCAAATATCAAAATTTGGGGATAATGATAATCGAAATATTTTACTGCTAGCCTTAGCTCCAATCCCTCTTGCAATAATTGCTGCTATTGCATTTTTTGCTGGCTCTGTTGGATTTGTTGGATTTGTTTTTGGTTCTATTTTTGGATTTACAGCAGTTATTTCAGCTATCTATTCCATTTATTTAAATCTTAGAACTAATATTTCGTTTTGGGATTGGAGAAATTATTTTTCTATCCTCAGTGCTGTTGTATTAGGTGCCCTTGCACTATTTTGGACTCTCATTGTAATGGCTTATGGTGGAATAGGATAAAACACAAGGCACTACCCTATGAGATTGGAGTTCTACTGAGGTCGATAACACCGGTGCGTGGATTTACAAATTCGGCTATGGAGGCCCGCCCAGCTCCAAAGCTAAGAGCCTCAACCTCAGTGTTAGGGCTGTTCGGGCTTTTTAACCATTTAACTATTTAAAATTTATTAGCATATTTTCTATTATATACTAAACGATATAATATGCCATTTAAGAAAGGAACAAGCGGAAACCCATTAGGAAGGCCTGTAGGCTCTATAAGTAGCTCTACAAAGCTTTTAAGAGAACAAATAGGCTTGGCTGTAGATGGAAACAAACTAAGCAATATGCTTAATCAAATAACTAATCCAACCGAATACATTAATGCTGTAAGTAAGCTCCTTCCCTATGCTATTGGGAAAAAGAAAGCATATGAAGAAATAGAAGAAATGGAGCCTTTAGAAGTAACAATCAATTTTACAGGAACGGACGAAAACAATTAGTCAATTCGACTAAAAAAGAGTAAAAAGTATATTAATAATCTATACTTTTATTAACATTTACAAAATTTTAAATGAAAGTTATTGTGGTTAATTTGTTGTTTAAAAAAATAAAAAAAGTGTTAATCATTAAAAATCAATAAATTAGATTAGTTTCGGTACTTTCTGTATCGGAAAGTTAGAAGATTACTCAAATTAGTTATTTGTTTTGTCTAATAACTTATGAAACTTTTTATACATTCTAAAAATTTTATCTAAAATTTAAAAATTATTTTTTATTTTTTTTTATTTTAGGCGGCTGATGGTTTTAAAGACTTAATATCATCACAACCAAAACAAGTTTAAAAATTTATTATTAAGGAAGAAAAACTTCAAAAAAAAAACAATATGGAATCAAATTTTACTATTGGAAAAATATTAAAAAACAATATTTTACTATCTTTTATTTTTTCATTTGCATTTATCTATAATGCTAATGCACAATGTACAGGAAATGCTATGCAATATCCCTCAGGGGCTATCACCGTTCCAAGTACCTGTAACACAATTACTAATATTTCTACATGTCAATATCTTAATGAACACACACAGCTTACTGGAATTACAAGTGGTTATTCGTATACAGTAGAACACACTGGTGCAGGTAGCTGGATTGTTGTTTATGAAGGAGGAACTGGTCTGCCAGGATCAAATGGTGTTTTTGTTACTGATGGGTATAGTCCTCTAACATTTACAGCTTCATCATCATCAGACTATTGGGTGCACTGGGTAGCTGACAGTAATTGTACACAAGTCGGTTCGCCATGCAATACAACTACGATAAGCATTGCATCTGGTGGAAATTTAACATATGGTTGTACTGATCCTTTGGCACTTAATTTTGATTCAACTGCAATTTGTGATTCTGGTTGTGTATACCAATATGGGTGTATGGACACAAATGCAAATAACTATGATTCAACAGCTGTATTTGAAAGTGGTCTTTGTAACTATGCCTGTGTCAGTGGTTCTCAATCTGAGAGTTTTGAAAGTAATCCTAATGGTTTAGATGGCACTCTTTGGTACAATGATCGTACAGGACCAGCTAACGCTTGGGTAAGAGGAAATAATACATCTACTGTAAATACAGGTCCAGCATTCGCTTACGACAGTACTTACTTTATGTATGTTGAAGGTAATTTATCAAATTCCAATACAAGCTATAAGCTAGTATCAAAGTGTGTTGATTTGAGTAGTTTCACCAACCCTTCTTTACTATTTGCTTATAATATGAACGGATCCGGTATTGGTACTCTTGAAGTTGAAATTTCATTAGACTCTGGACAGACATGGACAAATCTTTGGGCATCCTCAGGAAACAAAGGACCAAATTGGTATGAAGCTCTAGTTCCGCTAAATCAATATACAGGTCCTTCAAAAGTAAGATTCAACTATGTACCCGGATCTAATATATTTTCAGATTGTGCAATTGATTTTGTAAGATTCTCAGAAGCTCCTCAATCAGGTTGTACCGATCCTTTTGCAGCCAACTATGATTCAACTGCAACTTATGATGACGGTTCTTGTTTATTTCCAGGTTGTTTAGATGTATATGCATCAAATTATTGTTCATCATGTAACCAAAATGATTCCTTATCTTGTATTTATCCAAACTGTGCTTCTCTTCCCATAATAGAAACATTTGAAGACACAAGTTTTAGTGTAAACAATTGGTTGACTACTGCTGGAGTAAATTCATCAGTTAATTTTTCTACCACATCACCACCTTCTATTGCTGGTAATGTATCAGTTGAAATGGTTTCAAGCGGATCATTTAATGTTACTCCTTTTAACGAAATTGCAGCATTTGATTCAACTCAATATTTAGCTAATTTTTCTTCGTTAAATATTTGTTTAGACCTTTCTAATAATCAAAATGCTAGAATGTCAGCACTTGTTCATATGCCTGGAGTATCATTTACTCCAACACATTGGTTACGTGTTCTTGTTAATGGTAATGTTGTTTTTGATACTGATTCCTTCTCTTGTATGACGAATTCTAATTCAACATTAATTACAGGACCAGTCAGAACAAATATGGTAGTTTCAGACTCAATCATTTGGGATCTTTCAGCTTATGTTGGAAATTCAAATGTAAACGTTACTTTCCAAGTTGTAAGCTCTGCTGGAAATGAAACGTATATTGATAATATAAATATTTTTGAAATTTTGCCATGCACTTATTTTAGTTCATCAATTTCTTCTACTCCTGTAAGTTGTAACGGAGGAAATGATGGTTCTGCTTCTGCATCGCAAAGTAATTACTTACCAAGTTCATCTCAATCATACATCTGGTCTAATGGAGATACAAATTCAACTGCAAACAATCTAACAGCTGGATCATACACTTGTGTGGTAAGTGACTTAACAAATGGGTGCTCAAATACATTATCAGTAACTGTAACTGAGCCCAGTAATGTTGTATTTAGTAGTATTATTGTTGATGCTACTGATTCTATCTCCTCAAATGGTTCCATTGATGTTACACTTTCTGGTGGAAATGCATGTGCAACAGACTTCCAAATTGGATTTGGAACAACAGCAACCAGTGGTAATTTTTCTACAGGTGCTCCCGGAGCAAATCTTTTTTATACTTACTATGAAGACAATAAAAGTGAAATTACATTCTTAGCGTCTGAACTAACTGCAAATGGAATGCAAATTGGATCTCAGTTAGATGAAATTGGATGGGAAATTTCCTCTGCGAGCGGTCAAGACATGAACAACTTAACAATTGATATTGAGGAAAATGGTGTAGTAACAAATGTTTACTCATCGACCTACACTGCAGTTGTTGGTTGGAACATGATGAGTTTCACAAATCCATTTACTTGGAACGGAGGTGATATTAAAGTTATCACATGCTTTGACAATGGGAATTGGACAAATGCAAACAATTTTTATTACACAACAACATCGTTTGTTAGTGTTCAAAGAAACTATGCTGACTTAGGAACTACAAGTCTTTGTAATGATCCTACTACAAGTAGCTCATCTGACAGACCAAATACAAGATTTGGAACTAACTCTAGTTCATATATATATGCTTGGTCTAATGGGGATAGTACTGAGGATATAACTAATCTTTCAGCAGGCAACTATTCTGTCAATGTAACTGATTGTAAGAGTTGTACTTACTCTTCTTCATTTACTGTAGCTGTTAATACAATTTTAGGATGTACAAATCCAACTTCATGGAACTATAATCCTATTGCAAACGTCGATGACAGTTCATGTATTTCAGTTGCAACTGCATGTCTTGATTCAACAGCTTTCAACTATACACCTTTTGATTCATTAACAGCTAACACTAATGATTCCTCACTTTGTATTGCTAGAGTTTTTGGGTGTACAGATAGTACATTTATAAATTATGATCCTCTTGCTAATACGGATGATGGTAGTTGTGCCCTTTGTGTTGGTAATTCAGTTGCCCCTATAACAGAAAGTTTTGATAGCTTAGGATATCTTGGTATATTTTCTCAGTATACATCTGATGATATTGATTGGACACAAGATAACTTTGGAACACCTTCTATTGGAACTGGTCCAAGTGATGATGTCACCGGCGGTGGATATTATTTATATTTAGAAGCCAGCGGAAATTCCAACAGTAGAGCTATGCTTTATTCAACTTGTGTTGATATCACGGCATTGGCTTCCCCTGCTCTAATATTCTCATATCATATGCTTGGGGGAGCAATGGGAACTCTTCATGTTGTGATTAACAATGATACTGCATGGACACGATCAGGTCAGCAAGGAACTCAGTGGTATAGAGATCAAATTGACTTATCACCATATTCGAGTCCTGTAAGAATTGATTTTGTTGGTACTACTGGAATTAGCTTCACATCAGATATGGCAATTGATCAGGTTAGTATTGATGAATTGTTATTAAGTGGCTGTACAAATCCTTCTGCTAATAACTATGACTCTACTGCAGTTATCGATGATGGTTCTTGTATTTATGCATGTACTGCAGCAATTCTTCAACTTTCAGAGTTAGCTAATGAAGGGTCTCCAAACGACTTTATTGAAATAAGAAATACTTCAGGATCAAGTTGTGATATTACTGGATGGCAAGTTGATGACAGTTTAGCAATGAACGATTGGACATTTAGCTCAGGTGTTATACCAGCAGGCGGTTTTTGGTATGCTTACAAAGATTCTTCTTATTCATACATAAACGACGTTAATGGTTTACTTGTTGATTCTGTAATAGGATCATTCACTTCAGATCTTAGTTCTCAAGGTGGAAATATATATCTAGTTAAAGGAACAGATACTGTGAACTTTGTGGTTGACTCCTCTTTAGCTGATGTAAATGGAGTTGAGTTTTCTCAAAGCATAACGCCATTTGGTTACTGTTATACATATCCAACAGCAGGTTATGCTAATAACTTATGTGAAGTATTTGGATGTAATGACACAACATCACTAAATTATAATCCTTTAGCAACTCAAAATGATGGTTCATGTATAGCTACAATTTTAGGCTGTACAGATACATCTGCTATAAACTATGATTCATTAGCAAATGTTGACAATGGATTATGTCAATACCCTGTTTGTAATGTATATGCACCTTATCATCAACAATTTAGTACTGGTTCATTACCAATATCACAATGTCCTCAGAATGGATGGTTGACATCAGTAGTTACTGGAGGTGGCTGGTTATTTACAGGTACACCTGGTTATAATGCAGCTAATAATGGTAGACCTTCTGGAAGTTATGCCTGGGTTGATTTCTCAGGAACTGATATCGGAGCAATTTTACAGGTTGAAGATGTTAACATAACTCAGCTATCAGGTGCTCCTTATTTAATATTTGATTATTACAGCGACCAGGGATCTAACACATTAACAGGCCAAAATAATATCTTACATGTTGAAGCTTTTGACTCAACTGGATGGGATTCAGTAATGACTTTACAAATACAAACTGCAGGATGGCAAACTTTCACTATGGATTTATCTAATCACACTCTAGGCACTGACATTGTAAGAATTAGATTTAGAGCTGAGAGTGGTTTAGCTGGAAATGATTACAACAACGACTTACTTCTAGACGATGTAAAAGTTGAAAATCAGCCTTATCTAGGTTGTACAGATCCTTTATCTTGTAATTTTGATTCTTTAGCAAACGTTGATGACGGAAGTTGTTATGTACTAACTACAAGCACCTCAAGTTCCGATGTTACTTGTAATGGTGGAAATGATGGTGCGGTTTCTGTGTCAACAAACATAACAGCTCAATCAATCCTTTGGTCAAATGGATCAACATCTGCGCAAGTGAATGGACTAACAGGAGGTATTTACTATGTCACTGTTCAAGATTCACTTGGATGTACAGCTAGCGATTCAGCAGTTGTTAATGTTCCATCAGGAGCCTTAGTTACGTTAACTTCAGTTGGGGAATCATCAGCTGGAGCATCAGATGGTCAAGTAATTGCCAATGTCTCTGGAGGGAATGCATGCCCAACAGATCTACAGTTTGGATTTAGTACTACAGCTAGTACCGGAAACAGTTCATTGCCAGGAGCAAATCTTTTCTATACATACTATGAAGATAATAAAAGTGAAATTACATTTTTAGCATCTGAGATTTCTGCATTAGGATTTACTGCAGGTCAGGAATTAACCTCTGTAGCATGGGAAATTTCTACTGCAAGTGGTTCACCTATGAACAACTTAACAATTGATATTGAAGAAAATGGTGTAGTAACCAATGTTCACTCTGGAACTTACACCGCTGTTACGGGATGGAATACGTTTACATTTTCTAATCCTATCACTTGGAACGGTAATGATATTAAGGTAATAACATGCTTTGACAATGGTGCTTGGACAAGTGCTAACAATTTTTATTACACAACAACATCATTTGCAAGTGTTCAAAGAAATTATGCAGACTTAGGTACTGCAAGTCTTTGTAATGATCCTACAACAAGTAGCTCATTTGACAGACCAAACACGAGATTTGGAACCAACAATTCATCTTACACTTACAGTTGGTCAAACGGAAGCACAACACAAAATATTTCTGGATTATCAGCTGGACAATATTGTTTAACTGTCACTGATTGCAATGGCTGCGCAACAGCAGCAGTTTGTGAAACAGTTACTATTTCAGCAACACTAGGTTGTACAGATCCTACTGCATCAAACTATAATCAGTTTGCAAACCAAGACGATGGAAGTTGTACATATGATTGTTCAATATTTGCATTATCTTTAGACTCAATTAGTAATGTAGCACCGTGTAATGGAAATAACAATGGTTACATTCAAATAAGTACTAATCTTTGCTCCTTTGTGATCTGGAGTGATAATCAAAGTAACTCACTAATTAGATCAAACTTGTCTGCTGGTACATATAGCGTAACCGCGTACACATGTGACTCAGTTTGTGTTGATTCACTCACATTTGTGATATCTGAACCAAGTTCAATATCTGCAAATGGAACAGTCACCAACAGTACAACTGGATCAGATGGAGCAATTAGTTTAGTTGTCTCTGGAGGAAGTCCATGTCCTAATATTGTGACTGGGTATTGTACATCAGTTGGCCCATCTTCTTCTATTGATTCTGAAGTAGAATCATTAAAACTAGTTGGTGATAATGACTCTATTGATTACATTGGTTGCCCTGGAGTAACAGGATTGAATGATCAAACAAATATAGAAGTAAGTCTATCTAATGGAAATACATACTCTATAAGTATTGATTTTGGAACATGTGGAGGAGTATATTCTGGTGTTGGACAAGCTTGGATTGACTATAATATGGATGGAAACTTCAGTCAAAATGAGGCTATTGTAACTGCATATGGAGTAAACGTTGGAACTCAAACTTATAACTTTACTGTACCTTCAAATTTAGGGTCAGGTAAAACAAGAATGAGAGTAATTCAATGGGAAGGTGGAGCAATACCTGTTAATGCATGTGGTCAGTTTACATACGGCTCACTAATTGACTTTACAGTATCTCTTAACGGAGGAGGATTTGGTTATGATTTCTTATGGTCAAACGGTGATACAACTAAAGACTTGACGAACTTATCTACAGGAACCTATACAGTAAATATTACTGACTGTAACGGATGTAATATTTCTGAAACATTTAATGTAACAGGTGGTCTTGTATATGGATGTACGAATCCAAATGCATTGAACTATGATCCATTAGCTACTGTTGATGATGGTTCTTGTATAGCAATTCTTTATGGTTGTACTGACTCTACAGCTACAAACTACTTCCCAGGCGCTAACGTAGATGATGGTTCATGTATATATTCAACATGTTCAGGTTCACTGATCACGAACTTAGGTGTTACGAATGTTATTCATAACAGAGCTACGTTCACGTTTGATGACATGAATAGTTCAACATGTAGAGTAGACCAATTACGTATTAAGTATCGTGAAGTGGGTACAAGTGCTTGGAGCCAGAAGAACATGGGCTCACCAACAGGCTATGACCCAGTTACAGGAA
>PBAP01000014.1 GCA_002716345.1 Flavobacteriales bacterium
AACAGACAGTGGAGTAATTAATAAGAAATTAATCCTTCAGTAAAAAGGTTAAGTCAAATATTAATGAGAAAGAGGGAGTTTTAAACTCCCTCTTTTTTTTATATTTATTTTACTTATTATTTTTATGCACTTTATCCTAAAATTAATTTTTTCTGTATATATACTTATTTTAATGAGTTGTGTAGATGTTAACAAAAAAAAAATATCTAATAATACAAATGAAAAGTACTATAAAATTGAAAGCATAAAAGAAGTTGATATAATATCTGAAGCAATTGAATTATATGGTTCAAGTAAAATGATATTCATCAAAGGAGGTACTTTTATTTTTGGAAATGATAATGGATTAGATAGAGAAAAACCTGAACAAGAAGTTACAATTCAAAGTTTTTTAATTGATAAAAATCTTGTTACTGTTAATGATTTTAGAAATTTTGTTATTTCAACCAATTACAAAACAGAAGCAGAAAAGTTTGGAAATGCAATAGTATTTATTGATTCAATAAATAATTGGAAGTTAATTGATGGAGCAAGTTGGGAATATCCTTTGGGTGACTCAAATTTAATTGCTTTAAATAATCACCCCGTTACTCAAGTTAGCTGGAACGATGCTCTAGCCTATTGCAAATTTTGTAATAAAACCTTACCAACTGAGGTTCAGTGGGAGTACGCAGCAAGTGAAAGAGGTCAAAAGAAAAATCAATTATTTTACTGGGGTAATGATCTTGTTATAAATAATAAATATATGTGTAATACATGGGCTTCAGGCTATCCACATTCAATCGGATTTAAAGATGGTTTTAAATATACTTCTCCTATTAGGTATTATGGAGCAAATTCTTTAGGAATTTTTGATATGGCAGGGAATGTTTGGGAATGGTGCTATAATTGGTATTTACCCTATACAGCCAGTAAACAGATATTTCCAACTGAACTTCAAGGAAAAGCACAAAGAGGCGGTTCTTTTTTATGTAATCCAAATTATTGTCATGGTTTTAGACTTTCTGCAAGATCTGCAACTTCACCTGAAAGTTCTTTGTTTCATGTTGGGTTTAGATGTGTAAAAAATATAGCCAATTGAAATATTAATAATTTTATTTTTTAATTAGCAATTAATGTGTGTGCTGATTCTCACTAATTTTATTACTAATAATATTTTTTTCTTTCAGTAATATTAATGTATGTTTAAAAATTAAATTAATGATTATGAAAAATATCTTTTTGTTAACATTTTTATTTTTAGCTTTTACTGCTTGTAAGAAAGAAGAAAACTTACCCGCTACTAATGTTCCTGTTGATAATGGGACTGAGGGATACAGAATGCTATTAATGGGTAATAGTTTTTTTAGACCATATGCCGAAAATCTTGATGTCATGGCAATTGATGCAGGCTTTGTAGATCATAATAGCACTATTGTTATTCGTGGTGGTGAAAATGGAAGGGCTATCAACTTTTGGAATGATTCAACAAGCATAGAGCATAGCTTGATTAAGTCTACACTTGATGAAGGAGGAATAGATTATTTAGGTATGACAAGTGGACATGATACTATTAATCGTGTTGAGGGTTTTCAATTTTGGATCGATTATGCATTGCAAAACAATCCAAATATTACTATTTTCATCTCTTTAGCACCATTTGATTTTCCAGCTGGAGACCCAAATGGAACTCGACCAGATTGGCATACTTTAGCGCTAGAAAATGGATTTATTTCAATATAAGACTTATATGATTATTATATTAATGAAATTTTACATAATGAAATTGTAGACCAATTGCGTGCTGAATATCCTGCTACTAAAATATTTACTATACCAACCGGATGGGCTACATTTAATTTATTTCAAATGAATATAGATAGCCTATTATTAGATCAGATTGAAATCTTTGGACCGTCGCAATCCTCAATTTTTACTGATCAAAAAGGTCATCAAGGTGATATTGTAAAAAAAACAGGTGGATTGGTATGGCTAAATAGTATATATAATGTAGATTTAAGTACCAATACTTATGAAACAGACTTTAATACAGATTTACATGACATAGCTAATGATATAAATAATAATCATAATGCTGAATACAAGAATTAAAGTTATTAGGTATTAATTAAATTATTATAAACCCACTCAATTGAGTGGGTTTCTTTTTGGTGGGCCTTACGGTCCTTATTTCGAACTTTTTTAGAAAATTAACAACAAGTTTGTGTAGTTAATACCATGTTTTCAAAGGTTTTTTCATAAGAAAATTAAATTAATTAGATAAAATGAATCATGCTAGAGTTTAGAAAATGAAATCTTTAACCTTTTTTCATAACTACGAATTTTTCTAATATCATAACTATTTGCCAGAACTAATGACATCCCTTTTTTTCCTGCACGAGCAGTCCTCCCACTTCTATGCGTATAATATTCATCTTTATCAGGAAGTTGATAATTTACGACAAATGCTAGATTAGAAATATCAATACCTCTTGCAGTAATATCAGTCGCTACAATTACACGTATTTTTTCTTTTTTAAATGCTCTCATCACTTTATCACGCTCTTTTTGCAAAAGATCACCATGTATAGCATTTGTAGCAATATTTTTAGCTATAAGTTGAGTAGCAACTTTTTTTGTTGAACTTCTAGTTCTACAAAAAATAATTCCTCTTAGGTTTTTTACTGAATTTAAGAACTGTAATAGTGCATAGAATTTTTCAGAATCATCGCATAAAATAAATTTATGTTCGATATTTGCATTTACTTTTTTCGTTTTATTAATAGATATTCTATGAGCAGTATGATTCATATGTTCATGTACTATTTTTTTAATATCATTGGGCATAGTTGCTGAAAACAGCCATTTATTTTGTGCATCTTGCAGAAATCTTAGTATTTTTTCTAATTCTTTTTTGAATCCCATACTTAACATTTCATCAGCTTCATCTAAAACAACTGTTTTGACTTTGCTTAAATCTAATGCTTTTCTATTAACTAAATCAATAAGCCGACCAGGTGTAGCTACTACAATATGTGTAGTTCTGTTCAAGTTGGCTATTTGTTTATCTATTTTTTCTCCACCATAAACTGATTCAGTAAAGATTTTATCTGAATATTTCGTATATCGAAAAAGTTGTTTTGATATCTGTTTACTTAATTCTCTAGTAGGACATAATATTAAAGCTTGCACACAATCTTTTTTATGATCAATTTTATGCAAAAGTGGTAAGCCAAAAGCAGCTGTTTTACCTGTACCTGTTTGGGCTAAACCAACTAAGTCTGTATTACTATTTAATAATAAAGGAATAACTTGTTTTTGAATTTCAGTTGGATTGAGTATTCCCAAATCATTTAATCCTTTAATAAATTCTGTTCTTACTCCTAATTCTTTAAAATTCTCCATCACTTTTTATTTCTAGAGTTTTTATTTCTATTTGCAAAAAACTCTTGTTTCCTTCTATTTTTTTCTTTTTCAAATGCTTTCTTTTGTTGAGCATTCATCGGTTTCTCTGTTTGAGGGAAGGGATGTTTTTGAATTGTTTCAATTTCTTGTTGTATTAATTTTTCTATACTCTTAGCGTATATATTCTCTTCAGGCTCACAGATAGAAATAGCAACTCCTTGTTCCCCCGCTCTTCCGCATCTTCCTATCCTATGTACATATGTTTCTGATTCATTAGGGATATCATAATTCAGGACAAAACTTAACTTATCAATATCAATTCCTCTAGCGGCAATATCAGTAGCGACTAAAACTCGTATTTGTGAATCTTTAAAAGATTTTAATGCTTTTTGTCTTTGATTTTGAGACTTGTCTCCATGAATTGCTGAAGCCTGAATATTTTTCTTTCTTAAATTTCTAACTATCCTATCCGCACCATGCTTTGTTCTTGAAAATAGTAATAATTGATTAATTGATTGATCTTTTAAGATGTAAAGCAATAACTCTTTTTTATTTGATTTATTTGTATAGTAGATATACTGTTTAATAGTTTCAGCGGTTGAAGATACAGGATTAACAGATATTCTTTTTGGATATTTCAGAATTTGAGATGAAAGATCTATAATATTTTTAGGCATAGTAGCTGAAAAGAATAAAGATTGACGTTCTTTTGGCAGTTGATTCAATATTTTTCTAATATCATGAATAAACCCCATATCTAACATTCTATCTGCCTCATCTAGCACAAAATAACCAATATTCTTTAATGATATAAAATCTTGTTCCATTAGATCTAATAGTCTTCCTGGAGTTGCTATTAATATTTCTACTCCTTTAGTAAGTTTATCTGTTTGGGATCTTTGTTTAACTCCTCCAAATATAACAGTGTTTCGTATAGAATTATACTTTGAGTATAATGTAAAGTTTTCTCCAATTTGTATAGCAAGCTCTCTAGTAGGAGTCACTACTAAAGCTCTTATTTTTTTATTTGGCTCTTCTCTTATTAAATGATGTAAAATCGGTAATGCAAACGCTGCTGTTTTACCAGTTCCTGTTTGAGCACTTCCAAGTACATCTTTTCTCTTTAATACTAAAGGAATTGCTTTTTTCTGAATAGCAGTTGGCTGAGTGTAATTTTGGTCCTTAACAGCTTTTAGTAAGCTGCGATGTAAGTTTAAATCTTCAAATCTCATATAAAATTTCTTTTTCTAGAAATTTTACAAATGTAAGTTATGATACTCGGTTGAAAGAATATATTTCATGATCAATAATAAATAAAATCCCACTCAATAAGTGGGGTTCTTTTTGGTGGGCGATACTGGATTCGAACCAGTGACCCCCTGCTTGTAAGGCAGGTGCTCTAAACCAACTGAGCTAATCGCCCGCATAGAGTGCAAATATAAATTTTTTGTTTGAACTACAAAGATTAAATTAACTCAGCAACTAAAAATGTACTTCCACCGATAAAAATTATATCATTTTCATTTGCTTTTTCATTTGCTTTTTTAAACGCAATAGAAGAACTACTAAAGCAATTACCAGTTAAGCTAAATTTTTGTGACATCTCTAGTAATTTTTTTTCGCAAAAACCTCTTGGAATATTAGGTTTGCAAAAATAGTAATAAGCACTCTTAGGTAATAAATTCAAAATTTTCTTTAAATTTTTATCATTTACAAATCCGATTACCATATGAAGATTTTCATAAGATAGTTCATTAATTTCATTTATACTTTTATTAATTGCATCAATGTTGTGACCAATATCAAAAATTATTTTTGGTTTTAAGGAAGTTATTTCCCACCTACCTCTCAATACAGTATTTTTTATAACTCTACTCAACCCCTTTGATATTTCTATTGGTGAAATATTTAGTATTTTTTCTTCATTCAAAACCTGAAAAGCTTTTTCAGCTGTACTAATATTTTCTATTTGAAAATCACCATTTAAGTCCGTAGTATAATTATTCTTTTTTTCTGAGAAGAAAATTTTTGATTTTTTTTCTGATGCAATTTTATTAAAAATAGAATCACTAATTTTATTTTTTCTACCAATAATAATCGGTGTGTTTCTTTTAATAATTCCCCCTTTCTCTTGTGCGATCTTCTCAATACTATTGCCTAAAAGATTAGTATGATCAAGACTTATGTTTGTAATGACTGAAAGAATAGGGTTTATAATATTAGTACTATCAAGTCTTCCCCCAAGACCAACCTCTATAACAGCTATATCAACTTTTTCACTGCTAAAGTGTAGAAAAGATAAAAGCACTGTCATTTCAAAAAATGAAAGTTTATTCTTCTTAAAAAAATCAAAATTGTTTTTTACAAATTCAACTACTTTTTCTTTTGATATGGGCTTTCCATTGATTTTAATTCTTTCTCTGAAATCTTTTAGATGAGGGGAGGTATAAAGTCCAACTTTTAATTTTTTTTCTTGTAAAACAGATGCTAACATATGTGAAACAGAACCTTTTCCATTTGTTCCGCCAACATGAATACTTTTAAAGTTTTTTTGGGGCTGATTAAATTCTTCGCATGCAATTTTTATATTTCCAATATCTTTCTTGTAAGCAATTTTGCCAATTCTTTGATACATTGGAAGCGAATTAAAGAGAAATTCTGTTGCCTCTTTATAGTTCATCAATTTAGTTTAAAGTTGTAAATAATTTTTCCCTGTTGACTGATAGGTGCATTATTATTAACTGAAAATCTTGTTTTTAAAGCTGCTTGCTTAGCTTTTAAAAGTAAATTTTTATTGAAAGTTGTAGTTCCTTTAGATCCCGTTATAGCATTAGTTACAATACCATTTCTGTTTACAGTTATTAGAACAACAACAATACCTTCATCTTGAACATCATAGTCAGGTAATATTCTTAAAGAAACGTTTCTACCCNCTAAGNTNAATGAAATACCNTCAGANCCTGNTTNATAACCNTCAATATTTTCATTTTTAACATTACTTTCNCCACCAANGTCTATTTTACTTTCGTCAAATGAATTTNCGTTCTTATTTTTTTTTGAAAAAATAGCTTTTGGATCTACAACTTGTTGTTCCTCTTCAATAACNTCATTTTTTATTTCTGATTCAATNGTTNCTTCANTNTCTTTTTCNTCATNATTTTCATTTANTNNNTCAACTTCNTCTTCAANAATTTCTGGCTCAGTAANANGNTCTTTGATTTTTTNCTCAATTTCNTTTANGCTTATTGTTTCTTCAACAGATTGATTNANNNTAGTATTANTTGGAGGTGTAATTAAATTTGAATTNTTGACCTTTTTTATTTNTGGTGGAGTCTCAANTTCTTCNATATTNATATTGTTAGAANTATTATTGAACCCAAANTTTATTGCAATACCCTTTTCNTCTGGNGGAGGTGTTTGATAAGATAAACCAAAATAGAAAAAGNAAGCTANGGCTATGAGATGAAAAATTAAGCTGAATATNATTCCTTTTAGCTTATGTTTAGAANTGGATTTATTCATTAACTNGGATCTGTTGCAAGAACTATTTTATAGTTGTTACGATATGCTATNTCCATGACTTTNACAACATGNTCAATNTCTACAGATTTNTCNGAATGNAAAATTATTGCNGGNTCTAGTTCAGNNCTTAAAATATTAATTAATCTTGTTTCAAGTTCAGTAATATCAACTTGATTCTCATCAATATAAAAATTGATGTCTTTGTCAATTGAAATTGAAATAGTTTGTTTCTCTAGAGTCTTTGATTTGCTGTTTGGTAGAAGAAGTTTTAGAGCATTAGGACTAACTAAAGTTGAGGTTAGCATAAAAAAGATTAAAAGCAAAAAGACAATGTCTGTCATTGAAGACATGTTAAAGTTTGGTGTTACTTTATTTCTACTCCTTAATGCCATTTTCTACTCATTATGATGTAGATGATCTAAAAATTCTGTTGTTCTTGCTTCTAATTGAAATACAACTTTTTCAACTTTGCTTACAAGAAAATTATATGAAATGTAAGCTATTATTCCAACTATCAGACCAGCAACAGTTGTAACCATTGCAGTGTATATNCCCTGAGATAACATCTCAACATCGATATTACCTCCAGAGCTTGCCATTTGATGAAATGCAAGTATCATTCCTATGACAGTACCTAAAAAACCTATCATTGGAGCAGCTCCAGAAATAGTTGCAAGATTTGAAAGATTATTTTCCATTTTGTAGATCTCAAGTTTACCTTGATTTTCAATTGCTGCAGAAATATCAGTCATAGGCTTATCAATTCTGTCAATTCCTTTTTCAATCATTCTGGAAATTGGATTATTAGTATTTTGACATAGTGTTTTGGCCGCTGAATAATCTTTATTTTCAACAAAGTTTTTTATTGTATTAAAAAAATTCTCATCTTCTTTACTAGCATTTTTTATTGCAGAGTATCTTTCAAAAAGTATGAAAATTGCATAAAATGAGAGGATACCTAAAGTCACCATTATAATATTTCCACCAGTTCCTCCACTTGTNATAAGGTCAATAATTGATAAAGTTTCTGTACCAATTTGACTTAAACTATCTGCTTGAATTTTATTTTCCATATTTTACTAACGATATATTTTAAAAATTTATTGCATTATTATGTATGTTATTGCTCCTGCAACATATCCTATTAGTGCTAAAAAAGAAATGCGTTTTAAATACCACATAAAATCTATTTTAAGTATTCCCATTACAGCTACTCCAGCAGCTGANCCAATGATTAGAACTGATCCTCCTGTNCCGGCACAATAAGCTAAAAATTGCCAAAACTTATGGTCTTGAGGATATGCTAAAATACCATCTTGAATAGGCCCTATTTCATACATACCCATAGCTCCAGCAACTAATGGTACATTGTCAACCAATGCTGACATCAAACCTATTAGTACGTTAATTATGTATATTTTATTTTCACCCGAGAAAGTGTTCTCTAAATATTTAGCCACTATATCTAATTGACCAGCTGATTGAAGTCCAGCAACCGCTAATAAAATTCCTAAGAAGAAAAATATAGTTGGGGTATCTACTTTTTTTAATACACCGATAACTGATAAATGACGTCTTTGTTCATAATTCTTGTCTCTGTGTAGGATCTCTGTGGTAACCCACAAGACACCAAGTGAAAGTAACATTCCTACATANGGTGGTAGTCCCGTAGTTATTTTGAAAATAGGAACAAACAATAGNCCTAGAACACCCATATAAAAGATTAAGTTTCTTTCATAAGTTTTAACAGAACTTATTTCAGAATTTAGGCTTGTTAAGTCAGGGCTTTGAATACTCCCTTTCAATTTGAAAGAAATGTATAAAAGAGGAACAATCATACAAACTAATGAAGGGATGAAGATTGAATAAATAATATTCCAAGCAGTAACTTGTCCACCTACCCAAAGCATTATTGTTGTAACATCACCCATTGGAGACCAGGCTCCACCAGCATTCGCTGAGATAATAATCATACCTGCAAACATCCACAAGTCTTTTTTGTCTTTTATCATTTTAGATATTAAAGCTGCCATAACAATTGAAGTAGTTAAGTTGTCAAGAACTGCAGAAAAGAAAAAAGAAATGACACATAAAATCCACATCAATGGAACTTTTCTTTTAGTGGTTATTTTATCTGTAATAATTGAAAANCCTTGGTGNCTATCAACTAACTCAACTATTGTCATTGCAGCTAAAAGNAAAAACAAGATTTCACCTATGTCTACTAGATGATGNGACAGCTCATATTTTAAAAANTTAATTGGTTTAGCATATTCATCGCTAGAATAAANTCCTANTTCTTTAAGAGAATTAAATTTNGTTTTGAATTTTTCATAAAANTCNGNAAGAAATTCTTTAGTTACTAGNTCATCTATTCCTAAAGCTAAAGCTCCCCAAATTATACCTCCCATTACNAAAGCTGAGGCTGCTTTATCAATTTTAATTGGGTGTTCAAGTGCAATNGCTAAATAGCCTATGANAAAAATAATTATTAANAATATCTCCATTTTTTATTTTTCTAAGTATACAGTTGTTGAAGGAAAAGCAAAATCAGANTTGTTACTTTTCACTATGTTCATGATTTCAAAATTAATTTCTTGCTTGACATTGGTTAAGTCTTCCCAGTNAGGGCTATTTACAAAATATACAATTAGTATATCTAATGAACTAGCTCCAAATTCTTGAAACTTCACCATACAGTTNTCAGTTGTTAGTTTATGACTTTTTATTAAAATTTCAATTTCTGAAACAATTTTTTTTATTTGATCAATTTGNGTNTCATAAGTAAGACCAAGGTAAAACTTTACTCTTCTTACATTTCTTTTTCCNAGATTGTCTAGCTCAGCATCAACCATTTTTTTATTGGGNACACTAACTAAACTCTTGTCAAAAGTTCGAATTCTTGTGCTTCTAAATCCAACTTTTTCAACTGAGCCAGTNATNTTACCTACAGTAACTATATCTCCTACNGTGAAGGGTTGATCAAAGAAAATTGTAAATGAACCAAGTAAATTTTCAAGACTTTCTTTNGATGCCATAGCAATCGCAATCCCACCAATTCCTAAGCCTGTNGCTAATGCNGTTATATTTACNTTGAAGACATTAGAAAGAACTANAAAAAGACCAAAAANAATAGCTAAGATCTTTATAATTTCAACAGCAAATGGAATTAACTGGTCATCCATTTTATTTTCAGTCTTNCTTGCTTTTTTTAGCAGNANACTACCAACATAACTTATAATTTTAAGTATGACTTTTAATATTGAGAAAATATATATTAGTGAAAAACCTTTGTNAATAAACAATTTTAATCCAAACTTATTTTTTTCAGCTAACTCCCAGCTTGAAGGAAAATTAATTTGCGAAAAAGCGAGNAAGAGAACTGATAAGTTAAAAAATAGGTTTAACGGTTTTATGGTATCATTTTTAAAATCACTAAAATTCTCTTCANTACTATCTTTAGTTAAGTAATTAAAAATTGATTTACTGATGTAATTNATAAATAGTCTTTTTAATAATAATCCAATAATTAAGATCAACACGAAATATGTNAAATCTAATAGGCTATTTTCAAAAAAAGTTGTGTTTTTAAGATAATCTANATTCATTTTAATAGTTTTTTTAATGCAATTTCAAGAGCAGTCTTGTAAATATTATTTTTTTCGTTATTTTCTTGANAGCTTTCAAGTAAAGCATTTTTGATTGTCTCTGAAACTGATTGGAAAACAGATTTAGGTTGCATATCAATATTTTCTTGCATGAAATATGAAAATGCTCTAGCCATTCCGCAATTTGATATAAAATCTGGAATAACACTTACCATCTCATCAGCTCTTTGACAAATTGGACCATAAAAAATTTCATTTTCATCAAAGGGAACATTAGCGCCTGAGGAAATTACCTCTAAGTCGTTTGCAATCATTTGGTTAAGATGTTCTAATGTAACTAATCTTGATGCTGCGCAAGGAACAAAAATTTCAGCTCCGATTGACCAAATTTTTTGATTAATTAGTTCGAACGGCATAATATCTTTATCAATTAAAAAATTTGATGTTCTTGAANTNAGTAATTCAATTATTTTGTTGTGAGAGAGACCTTTCTCATCTANTATTCCACCATTTTTATCAATAATTCCAACAATTTTTCCACCCATTTTACTTAAGTAAAATGCAGTTGCACCCGCAACATTACCCCATCCTTGCACAATAATTCTTTTTTCATGTAATTTACCACCGTATATATTATAATAATGTATTATAGATTCAGCTACTCCATANCCAGTAATCAAATCTCCAATTGAGTATTTTGAGTTTATGTTGGGAGATAAATCTTTGGAATTTACAATTGAGGGCACTCCTTTACTTAATTGATCTAGTAATAGTTTTTTGTTAGTATTTTTATTACTGAAGTGTCCACTTATGATNCCTTNCAATGGAAATTCAATATTAATTTCTTTACAATATGGAATTACCTCCTCAACTTCATCAACGTTCATATCTCCACCTGTACCATAGTAAGATTTTAATAAGGGTTTGACAGCTTTGAACCATCTTTTNAAGACATCAGTNTTACGCTCGTCTCTAGGATCNAAATTGATTCCTGACTTTCCTCCTCCAATNTTAGGACCGGCAACAGAAAATTTAACTTCCATTGTTTTNGCTAANGCGAGAACTTCTTCTTTAGTAACACCTAATCTCATTCTTGTTCCTCCTGCAGCAGCTCCACCTCTTAATGAATTAATAACTAGCCATCCTTTAGCATTTGTATATTCATCTTGCCATTCAAAAACAATTTCAGGTTTTTTATTTTCAAACTTTTTTAAAAGCTNCATAAATTTATTTCGATGCAAATTTAATAATAACTAATTTTTTATGTGTACTCAATACTAAATGACATTCAAAACATTTCAACATAGTTTATAAACATCTCCAACTATAGAGTCTTTTANTGCNCCAGTAACACTTTTTAGACAATTAATTTCATTATTTAGTNTTAGCACTGCTAAAAAACCAAATANCATAGCTTCTTTAAAGTCAATTAGTTCGTTCGATGGAATAATTATTTCTGAAGAAGAAAAATCACAAATTCTATCCATAAGAAATTTATTTNTAGCNCCCCCTCCTGTAACGAGTGTTTTTTGAGATTTTAGATTAGTACCTATTTGAAAGGCTATATGTTCAACAATNGTTCTTAAAATATCTATNACTTTAAATGAACTACTAACTTTNGTTAAGAAATTCTGCTCTAACCACTCTCTTGAAAGTGATTTAGGACTGTTTNAAGAATAAAATTGAATTTTATTTAATTCATCATATAAGCACTTAATCATATTTCCNCTTCTAGAAATTTCACCGCCACTGTCAAATTCTTTCCCCAATTTTCTACAGTAGAAGTTAAGTGCAATATTTGCGGGACAAATATCAAATGCCTTAATTGAATTATTTGNTTTNACAGATAAATTAGCAAATCCTCCNATGTTTAANCAATACTTATATTGNTGAAATAATAATTTATCCCCAATTGGCACAAGAGGAGCTCCTTGACCTCCAAGGTCAATATCTNTTTTTCTAAAGTTGTTTACAGTTGTTATNCTACATAGCTCATTAATCACCTTTCCNGAGCCAATTTGTAATGTAATTTTTTTTGAAGGATCATGAAAAACTGTATGTCCNTGGCTTGAAATAACATCAGCTTTAATTTTATTTTNCTNNANAAAATGATTTATTTTATCACTTATATGCTTTGCAAATTCAATGTCAATNTCTTTAATTTTTTTTTCATTCTCTAAATGAAGATTAATTAAGGTTTTTTTCCAAAAATTACAATAGTGGTAAGTTTTAGAGTTCAANATTTCATANTTCCATTTTTTGTTTTTANTAAATCTGCAAAATGAAATGTCAAGTCCATCAACTGAAGTACCTGACATAACACCTATTACATTNTATTTTTTCATTTAATTACTGCTTATTAAGTTTATTAAAAAGTGTAATTTTGTTCAAAATACAAAAATGAATTTTGAATTAACAGAAGAACAGATTTTAATCCGTGAAACAGCAAAAGAATTCACTAATAATCATTTACTTCCAGGTGTAATTGAGAGAGATGAAAATCANCAATTTCCGNAAGATCAAATAAAAAAATTAGGAGAATTAGGATTCATGGGAATGATGGTAGATCCCAAATATGGTGGAGGTGGAATGGACACAGTTTCATATGTNTTAGCAATGGAAGAATTTTCAAAAGTAGATGCCTCAACATCTGTTATTGTATCAGTTAATAATTCGTTAGTATGTTGGGGTATAGAAACATATGGAAACGATTTTCAAAAAGAAAAATATTTGAGATTGTTAGCNACTGGTGAAAAAATAGGTGCTTTTTGNCTNTCTGAGCCTGAAGCAGGAAGTGATGCGACTTCACAAAGAACTACAGCTATTGAAAAAGAGGATCATTATCTGCTCAATGGCACAAAAAACTGGATAACCAATGGAAATTCAGCATCCATTTATTTAGTGATTGCTCAAACNCATCCTGAAAAAGGACATAAAGGAATTAATGCTTTTATAGTGGAGAAAGATTTTGAAGGTTTTGTTGTTGGTCCAAAAGAAAACAAGCTTGGAATTAGAGGGTCTGACACACACTCAATTATGTTTACTGATGTTAAGGTCCCTAAAGAAAANAGAATAGGTGAGGATGGTTTTGGATTTAAATTTGCGATGAAGACTCTTTCAGGAGGTAGAATTGGTATTGCAGCTCAAGCTTTAGGAATTGCATCTGGATCTTTAGAGTTTTCACTAAAATACTCAAAGGAAAGAAAAGCTTTTGGTAAGGAAATTAATAAACACCAAGCAATTGCTTTCAAGCTTGCTGAAATGGCCACAGAAGTTGAAGCTGCTAGACTTCTATGTATAAAAGCTGCATGGCTTAAAGATAATGGTATGAATTATGATGAGGCTAGTGCTGTTGCAAAATTATATTCCTCTGATTTAGCAATGAAAGCTTCTATTGAGGCTGTACAAATACATGGTGGTTACGGGTTTGTAAAAGAGTATCATGTTGAGAGACTAATGAGAGATGCAAAAATCACTCAAATTTATGAAGGAACATCTGAAATTCAGAAAATAGTAATATCTAGATCAATTTTAAGTTAGTTACAAGTAATTTAGAATTTTCTCCAAAGTAATCGATCTAGATCCCTTAACNAGTATAAAATACTTTTCTAATTCCAATAAATTTTTCTTAGGAACTGAATCCACATTTTTAAATGAATTTTCTTTTTTTATGGAACTAAATATATCACCAACTAATATAAATTCATATTCTTTTTCTGTAATTAAATTAATTATTTCCTTGTGTTCTATTTCTGATGTATCTCCCAACTCTAACATATCTCCTAATATTAAAAATTTCTTTTCATAATTTATATAATCAAAATAATTTATAGTTTCTCTCATGCTGTTTGGATTTGCGTTGTATGCGTCCATCAAAACTTTGTTTCTTTTTGTTTTTATTATTTGTGATCTATTATTTTTTGGAATATAGTTCTGAATAGCTTCTTGAATTAAAAACTTATCAATTTTGAAGTAATCTCCAATGCAAATCGCTAAAGCAAGATTAAATTTTTGATATTTGCCAATTAAATTTGATTTAAAGGTTATTCCAAGACAAAAAATATTTACGTATATATCATCGATAGTGATTTGTGGTGCATATATTGATTCAGATCCATAGCTAATCGAATTTAATCCATAAGTACTTTTTGACAATTTTTTATCGTCACTGTTTACAAATACAGTACCATTATTCTTATCGAGATATCTGTAAAGTTCAGTTTTTCCTATTAAAATATTGTCAATAGAGCCAAATCCCTCAAGATGCGCCTTTCCTATATTTGTGATTATTCCAAAATTAGGTTTTGCAATTTCACATAATAATTCTATCTCTTTGAGATGATTTGCGCCCATCTCTATTACGGCGAAATGATGACTTTTATTAAGTTTTAATAATGTGAGAGGAACTCCAATGTGATTATTCAGATTCCCTTCTGTTGATAAAACATTATACTTTTTTCTTAAAACGGAGCTGATGAGTTCTTTTGATGTTGTTTTNCCATTGGATCCAGTTATTGCTATTAAACTGCACGNTAANTTAGATCTGTGAAGGCTTGCAAGTTCTTGAAGACAAATCAAAACATTGTCAACAAGGATGTACTTTTCACTTTTTTTATATTTTTTATCATCTATTACACAAAATGAGCATCCTTGTGATAGGGCTTGATCTGCAAAAAGGTTTCCATTAAAGTTTTTGCCTTTTAGGCTGAAAAATATAGTATTTTTCTTTATTTGTCTGCTATCAGTACATACTCCTTCAGATTCAAGAAATAATTTATATATATCTTCTATTTGCATAAAAAAACCCCAGTTAAGGGGTTTCTATTTTTTTAAGTCAGTGAATTATTGTCTTCTTTTTTCATAATTGACACCTCTTCTTTGATTTTCAGCAAGATTGCTTTTTGGAGCTCCAACTCTGTCCATTGCACATCTAAATCCAATATGGTCAGAGGATTGGTCTTGATCAAGAAATCTTCTGGTACCTGGATTAAGCCAGTAAGCTCTATCCTTCCACGATCCCCCTTTGTAAACTCTTGTTCTATCTGTGATCATTGAAGAATTTCCGTAATCATACATTTCAGTACTATTTCCGGTTCTCGTATTGTCTTCATATTTATTAGCACGTTGGTTCCACTTGTCAATTTTCACTTTTGAAGTGTCTTTATCTGATGTCTCATCAAGAAAAGTGTTCCAATCAATTCCCATTTGTGACTCTATGTCTCCATCTAAATAATTGATGTTATCAGATTTTTTATAGTTCCTTCTGTAGACATTGTCGGCATCAACAACAGGAACCATTGTTATTCTACCAAGACTGTCCTTTTCCGCAATGAATCCATCTTCATCTTTTTTCTGAGTCTGAAATACATTTCCTCTAAATGGCCTATGATCTGTTGTAAAAGTTTGCTCGATTACAGGACGATAGACATCAAGTACCCATTCAGAAACGTTACCGGCCATATTGTATAAACCATAATCATTAGGCCAATAAGATCTCACTGGTCCGGTGATATCAGCATTATCATTAAGGTTTCCCGAAACACCCATGTTATCACCTCTTCCTCTTTTGAAGTTTGCCATTATTTCTCCTTGATTTTTGTTTGAGCTATTTCTTAAAGATGCTCCGTTCCAAGGATATATTTTTCTTTCGGAAATATTTTCATCATTTGTATTACCAACATATCCAAGTGCAGCAAATTCCCACTCAGCCTCGGTTGGGAGTCTATATTTAGGCAATAAAAGCCCATCTTTCATTTTTATTCTTCTAGATTTTTCACCAGTTGATGGATCATAGTTTCTCGGATTTTTTTTAACAATACCTTCGTACTGGCCTGCTAGATAAGCTTCGGTATTAAATGTATTGTCATCAACCTGTTCAATATCTTCTTTAAGAATTCCTTCATTAATAAGAATTCTCTCATTAACGCGATCAGTTCTCCAATTACAATAATTATTTGCTTGTGACCAACTAACACCAACAACAGGGTAATTTCTGTACGCGGGATGTCTTAGGTATTGGGTGACATATGGCTCATTATATCCTAATTTATCTCTCCAAACTAAAGTGTCAGGAAGAGCTTTTGTGTAAACTTCAGGATATGATTGACCATATACTCTTTTTAACCAGTACAAATACTCTAAATAATCTGTATTGCTAACTTCAGTTTCATCTAAATAAAAGGATGAAACAGTTACTCTTCTTGGAACATTATTCCATTCATACATTACATCTTGCTCAACTCTACCCATTGAAAAAGTTCCTCCTTCAACAAACATAAGTCCAGGACCTGTCATTTGTTCAGTAAATTTTGTATTTACCTCAAACCCACCTGATTTAGTTTCATTGTAATTCCATCCGGTAGTAGGAGATGTACTTTTCTTAGAACATGAGCTTAAAAATAAGCTAATTGTTATTATTGTTAAAATTTTAAATGATATTTTCATAATTATTGTTTTAATCTAAAATTGAGGGCAACTGATTGTGTTAAATGATTTACTTCTAGTTTTGTTAGGCAAATAAATTGTAAATGATAGTTCGTGCGCTCCAAGAGTATTACTGTTCTTAAGATTACTCACTGTTATATCATAACTATATCCAAATTTGAAGTTATCTTGTAATAGACCGATTAGTAATATGAAAGAATCAAAGTTTTCAATACTATGTCTAGCCCATAATCCACCTACAAATGGTCCTCTGTACGCATATACACCATAATTAAACTGTTGAAAGTCTTGTTGTTTCTGGTACAAAAAGTTTGGAGAAATCATAGTTACATTGTTACTGAATCTATTAATTGGAAAATTTCCACCAAAATGTGCAGTTATTTTTGTTGGTAATGAACTTTCACTTATAAAACCTTGATTAGGTTGGGTTAAGTGGTGAGCAGCAAAACCAAAATAGAAATCTTCGGTGTATCCTACGAAACCAGTAGAAAAGTCAGGAAACTGTTTGTAGCTGGGGTTGTTGGCTATGTTCTCTTGAGTACTGTAAATAAAACCATATTTTGGATCAATCATATCT
The DNA here is from genome assembly GCA_002716345.1 of Flavobacteriales bacterium. Lineage (GTDB taxonomy): Bacteria > Bacteroidota > Bacteroidia > Flavobacteriales > BACL11. The sequence continues at coordinate 17,536 of PBAP01000014.1, forward strand.
CCAAATGTTAGGTTGTCCCAGTTAAGATCCATTCTTCTGTAAGTTGCTTCAAATCCAGCATTTATACGAAATTTCCTACTTACCTCAAGGTGATAAGCGTAAATTAGTGATGCAGTATTTACTTGCAAATTTCCATCACCGCTCCTATCATTAACAAACATGACTGCTAATCCACCACCAATTTTGTCAACATATTGGTCGTATGAAACTGCGGTTGTGACATAGGTTCGGCCAATACCTGGCCATTGATCTCTATAATTCAAGTTGCCTCTAGGGGCACCCTTAGGAGCTGATCCAGAAAAGGCAGGGTTGAGATATAATGGGTTAGCATAAAACTGACTAAAGGCAGGGTCTTGAGCTTTTGATTCTTTCTGAGATGAGAAGAAACAAACAACTGCAAAAATCATTACTAGATTTATCTTCTTCAATTTCTTATAGGTTAGTTGTGTCAAATACAAAAATAAACAATTTATTTGTTTTCAACTTTTTTTAGATGAAATAAACAAGAATTAGTTTCGTTTAGAAAAGGTTAATTAACTTTGTGATATGAGATTAATATCTGTGTTTCTTATTTTTAGTTTATCTTCTTTTTCACAAGAAAATTCTCAAAATAGTTCGATTTTTTCATCAGGAAACTGGTTCAAGATTTGTGTTGAAAATGATGGAATATATAAACTAAGCAAGGAAGATCTCAATAATATGGGAATAGATAACCCAATTTATTGTGATCAAATTTCAATTTTCGGCAACTCATTTGGCATGCTTCCAAATAAAAATTCAGATTATAGACCTCTAGAAATCACTGAGAATTGTATAAAATTAATTGACTTGAATCAAAACAATATTCTAGAGAGTGAGGATGTAATTTTATTTTATGGAAAATCACCAAACGAATGGGTTTTTAATCCAAGTTCTAAAAATTTTGAGTACGAGCAACATTTATATGACGATAAAAATTGTTATTTCATAAATGTTGAAGGAATCGGTCAATCAAAGAGAATAATACTTGAAAATGTTTCTACAATATCTCCAACAATCGTTAATACCTTTAATGATATGGCTGTTGTTGAAAATGAAACAGAAAATCTTATTGAGTCAGGAAGTCAATGGTTTGGACAAAGATTCGATTTTCAAGTTCAAAAATCTTATAATTTTAATTTTCCAAATCTAAGTAATGATTCAATTTATTTAAAAATTTCAGCTGTTTCAAGATCTACTTCAAACTCCAGATTTGATATTCGAGCTCAAGGCAATATAATTGGTAATATAAACATATCTCCAATTTCAGGAAATTATGCTTCAGATTATGCAAAAGATAAAGTTTTTAGCAACTATTTTTTGTCTAACTCTGACAATTTGCAAATAGAGTTAACTTATGTACCTCTAATTTCCAACTCTACAGGCTGGCTTGATTACATCGAGATTAATGCAGAAAGAGAATTAAATTTTGTCGGTACTCAAATGTTATTTACAAATTGTGAATCTGTTACATTAAAAGATAGAAAATACCTCATCAAAAACGTAAGCACAAATCAATCAATTTGGGATATAACCAATAAAAACAATGTTTTTCAAAAAGAAATAACGTTTTCAAATAATCAGGCTCAGATTTTTTCGAAAGATGATTTATGTAATGAATTCATTATATTCACCAATTCTAACTATCTTGTCCCTAGCTTTCATGGGAAAATAGAGAATCAAAATTTAAAAGAAATTACTAATGAGACTGAATATATAATTATAACTTCTAAAGATTTTGAATCTCATGCGTATCAAATCTCAGATCTTCATTCCTCTGAGGATAATTTAGTTTGTGAAGTTGTTGTTGTAGATCATATCTACAATGAATTTTCTTCAGGTGTAAAAGATATTACTGCTTTAAGAGATTTCATAAGATTTCAATATCTCAAAGAAAATTCTAAACTCTCATACATTCTTCTACTTGGAGATGGTTCATATGACATGAAAAATAGAGTTCAAAACAACACTGATTTTATACCAACTTATCAAGCTAAAAACTCATTTCATCCAGTCAATTCTTATGTTTCCGATGATTACTTTGTAATGCTAGACGAAGATGATGGAGATTTTTTAAATGATATAATTGATTTACCAATTGGCAGAATACCAATTTCAAATCAAGAACAAGCAAATGACTTCGTTGAAAAATTATATAGTTATTATTCAAATTATTCACTGGGTTCATGGAGAAATAATTTCACTTTTGTTGCTGATGATTGTGATAATGAATTTTTAGGATCTAACACACACATGTGGCAAGCTGATAGTTTGGCTAACATAATTGACGATAATGTTCAAAATTTTAACATAAATAAAATTTTTCTAGATAATTACAATCAAATTTCAACTCCTGGTGGTCCTAGAAGTCCTGATGCCCAAAATGCAATAAATGAAGCCATAAGTAAGGGTTCTCTATTTGTTAATTATACTGGACATGGTGGTGAAC
>PBAP01000015.1:0-17950 GCA_002716345.1 Flavobacteriales bacterium
CAGATCAAGAGAATCAAATGTATATAGGCTAGCTGAAGTATCAGCTAATATTATAGATCAATGTGTAGCTCAGGGAGTTCCATTTGCTAGAGATTATGGAGGGCTGTTAGATAACAGATCCTTTGGTGGAGTTCTTGTTTCCAGAACATTTTATGCAAAGGGACAGACTGGTCAGCAATTATTACTTGGAGCTTATTCAGCAATGAATAGACAAATTTCAAGAGGAAAGATAAAAATGTATAGCAGACATGAAATGTTAGAGCTTGTAATTGTTGATGGAAAGGCAAGAGGAATCATTGCTAGAAATTTGGTTACTGGTAAAATAGAAAGACACTCTGCTCATGCTGTAGTAATAGCATCCGGTGGATATGGAAATCTTTTTTATCTATCAACTAATGCTATGGGAAGTAATGTAACAGCCTCATGGAAGATACATAAAAAAGGAGCTTTTTTTGCTAATCCTTGTTTCACACAAATCCACCCTACATGTATTCCTGTTTCTGGAGATTATCAATCAAAGCTTACTTTAATGTCAGAGTCCTTGAGAAATGACGGAAGAATATGGGTCCCAAAATCAAAAGAGGACGCTAAGAAAATTAGAGAAGGAAGTCTAAAGCCAACTGATTTAAAAGAAGAAGACAGAGATTACTATTTAGAAAGAAGGTATCCTGCTTTTGGTAATTTGGTTCCCAGAGATGTTGCTTCAAGAGCGGCAAAAGAAAGGTGTGACGCTGGCTTTGGAGTAAATAAAACAGGTGAGGCGGTATATTTAGATTTTTATGATGCTATAATCAGGTATGGTAAAGAGCAAGCTCAAATAAAAAATTTAGATACTGAGGATAAAAACCTTATTGAAAAGCTTGGAAAGGAAATTGTCAAATCAAAATATGGAAATCTATTTCAGATGTATGAAAAAATTGTAGATCAAAATCCATATGAGACACCAATGATGATATACCCAGCTGTACATTATACAATGGGTGGAGTTTGGGTTGATTATAATTTGATGACAACTATACCTGGTTGCTTTGCAATTGGTGAAGCAAATTTCTCCGACCACGGAGCAAATAGACTTGGAGCATCAGCTCTTATGCAGGGCTTAGCTGACGGTTATTTTGTGCTCCCGTATACAATAGGTGATTACTTGTCCGAGGACATCAGGACTGGTCCAATTTCAACAGAAACTAAAGAATTTGAACTAGCTCAAAAGAGCGTTGAGGAAAAAATAGACAAGTTACTTTTTAATAAAGGACAAAAATCTGTCGATTATTTTCATAAAAAACTTGGAAAAATTATTTGGGACAAATGTGGTATGGCAAGAAACAAAAAAGGGTTAGAGGAAGCTATACAAGAAGTAAAACAGTTAAGGTCCGAATTTTATAAAAACGTAAATGTTACTGGAAAAAAAGAAGGTTATAATGAGACTTTGTCCAAAGCCTTAAGAGTTGCTGACTTTTTAGAATTGGGAGAATTGTTTGCAAAAGATGCTCTTGATAGAGAGGAGTCATGTGGTGGTCATTTTAGAGAAGAACACCAAACTAAAGAGGGTGAAGCTCTAAGAAATGATAAGGAATACAACTTTGTTTCAGCATGGGAGTATAATGGAGAACCATCAAAAGCAATTCTGCACAAGGAAAAATTAACATTTGAAAATGTAGAACTTAAAACAAGATCATATAAATAAGATGAAACTAAATTTAAAAATCTGGAGACAAGAAAACAATAAATCCAAAGGTGAATTAATGGACTATGAAATTTCTGATATCACTGCAGATATGTCTTTTTTAGAGATGATGGATGTTCTAAATGAGGAGCTGATTAACAGAAATGAAGATCCAGTAGCTTTTGATCATGACTGTAGAGAAGGTATATGTGGTTCGTGCTCTATGTTTATAAATGGACAAGCTCATGGTCCTGAAAGATTAGTTACAACTTGTCAGTTACACATGAGAAAGTTCAATGATGGTGACACCATTTTTATAGAACCATTTAGAGCAAAACCATTTCCTGTTATTAAGGATTTGGTTGTTGATAGGTCAGCATTCGACAGAATTCAACATGCTGGAGGCTATGTATCGGTAAATACATCAGGAAACACTCAAGATGCCAATGCAATTCCTATAGAAAAAAAAGATGCTGATAAAGCATTTGATGCTGCAACATGTATTGGATGTGCTGCATGCGTTGCTACTTGTAAAAATGCCTCGGCAATGCTGTTTGTATCTGCAAAGGTATCACAGTTTTCACTGCTTCCGCAGGGAAAAGTTGAAGCCACAGATAGGGTGTTAAACATGGTTAAGCAAATGGATGAGGAAGGTTTCGGTAATTGCACGAATACTGGAGCTTGTGAAGTAGAGTGTCCAAAAGGAATATCACTAGATAATATCGCTAGACTAAACAGAGAATTTGTTAAAGCAAAATATAAATCTCAGTAAATAATGAGTTCAAAGCTGGATGTTTGTCTAGTAGAATCAGGAATCATAGGTTCTGACATCAATCAAACCCTTGACAATATTTATAATAAATTAAAAAATTTAATAAATATTGATTTAATAGTACTACCTGAGGCCTTTGATACGGGATTTAACATTCCTCCTAAAAATATTTATGACTTTAAAAATAATCCTTCAATTTTATGGATGAAGAGATTAGCAAGAGAAAAACAGTGTGCAATTTGTGGCAGTTTAATGATTAAAGAAAATGACAATATTTTCAACAGGTTTATTTTTTACGACAATGTAAAAGACATTATGCACACCTATGATAAACTTCATTTATTTTCTATTGCAAATGAAGATAAATACATTACCCCAGGTACTGAAATAAAATCATTTAGGTATAAAAATTGGAACATTTGTCCACAAATTTGTTATGACTTAAGATTTCCAGTATTAGCAAAAGATGATGTATTTGATATAATAGTATATGTTGCAAATTGGCCAATTCAAAGAATTAATGCATGGGACTTATTATTGCCTGCAAGAGCTGTTGAAAACCAATCATTTGTTATCGGAGTTAACAGAAATGGACATGATGATGAAAATAATATTAATTACCCAGGGCACTCAAGGTTGATAAGCTTTACAGGCGATGATTTACATAACCAAAGTAGTGAAAACGATTATTTAGTTTTTCAAATTGATTTAAATAACTTAAAAAAATATAGGTTAAAATATCCTTTTCTTGAAGATAAGCGTTAGTCAATAATCAAGTCAACTTCTGTAGACCAATTTTCTAGTACGTTTATACTTTTGCTATAACTTAATTTTATTTCAGCTTGCTTGTTTAAAAAGCTACCATTGCTGAAAATTTCATTCGAATCTAAATCGATAAAATATTTTAAACTGTATTCCCCTTTTTTAAGATTACTAAGTGTACAAGCTTTATTAATTACTTGCTCGCGTTTTATCAATTTTTGATTATTGTAAAGTTCTACGATTAAATTTTTGTCTTTGTTAAGATTGACAATAATTTGATTATTTGTTTTAAGAGTGTCATTAATTACTGANTCATTTTTGAAAGAAAGTTCAGAATTATATGCNTTTAGATNAGTGTTNATAAAAGAGGAGTCATGAACNAGATAATAGTCNTCACTAAAAGANACATANNCTTTATAATCATAAAAGTNAAAGTTATTTTCTATTGAAAGAAGCTTGTAANTNNCAGGTTTTACGTCCTCAAATTTAAACTCTCCATNTTNATNAGANTTTGTGATATANGATGGTAATTCTTTAAAAATTAAAGAGTCAGAAATACTTTTACGATAAAGAGTTATCCAATGATTTTGAAGTGGTATATCATCGTAGACACATTTTAGGGTTCCTTTAAAAGTATTATTGTAAACAGTTTTNGACTTNATCTCAAGTGAGTCTAAAATATTACCTTCGTTATAGTCTTTTANAACATTTGATAAGCTTAATTTATAGTTATGTTCAATTAAAAAATATGGCTCAAAGTATATNCTAAGTNTTCTTTTATTTACATTTTTTTTAATTNTACATTCGCTAGGNGGAGATANATAAAAGTTTTGGTTCCAGTTATTNAATGATATATTCTCATCAAATAGTAAGTCTACTTTTTTNAGTTTATTATTATCTACTAATATTTCATTAGAAACTAAACGTGGAGGCTCTTTGTCNAGCGGNCCTCCACTAGGTGGGATNACATTAGCGCAAGCTGATAGATAAACAACAGCTNTCGAAAATATTNGTTTTNTCAAGTTAGGCTTCGCAGGAAGCACATTCTTTTTTTTGTTTAAATTGTTGTGCTGCATTCATACTATGTTGATAGTATAAAGANTTTAANCCAAGNTTCCATGCTGTTATATATAATTTATTTATNTCNTTTGTAGGCATGCTTGGATGGACCATAAGATTCACNGACTGTCCTTGGTCAATGTGGTTCTGTCTATTGGCAGCTTGATAAATTATATCCATTTGATCTATTTCAGCATAGGTTTTAAACACGTCTTTTTCATGATCAGATAAAAAATCTAAATGCTGAACCGAACCGTCTTTATCTCTAATATTTCGCCATANATCTTGTNTGTTTNTCNCTTTTTCTTCAAGCAATTTAACCAAAAANGGNTTTTTAATTGTTGATTTNGTTTTTGCGATATCTTTAACATAAATATTTGACCAAATAGGNTCAATTCCTTGAGAAACTTGTCCAAGAATGAAAGCAGATGATGTTGTTGGAGCAATAGCATTTAATGTTGTNTTTCTTCTTCCANATCCTTTTAACACTTTGGGCTCTCCGTANATTTCTGCTAATTTTNCTGATGCTTCATAGGATTTGATTTTTATAAATTTAAATATTTCTGAATTTAAGTTATAAGCATCTTGACTGTTAAANGANAACATCTTAGANTGTAATAATGAGTGCCAACCTAATACCCCTAAACCTAAGGCNCTNTGATCTTTTGCAAAATTGTANGCTCTTTTCATGAACAAAAANGTTTGTTGATCGTCTAANTCGGNAGAATCTTTNTANACATCNAGTTTTTCAACAAATTCACTTATTACTGCGTCNAAAAAATATATCATAGTTTCAACGGCGTCTGTNTTTTTCCAGTCGTCATAATGTAAANCATTAANAGANGAAAGGCANCAAACAAAAGACCANTCATCATTNGANGGCAACATTATCTCAGTACATAAATTACTTGCATTTACTGTGTAGTTGTTCTTCTTATAAACTTCTGGAGCCCCATTNTTAGCATTGTCTTTAAANAATATATAAGGNTAGCCAATTTCNCCTCTCCTTTGAAGTACTTTNGCCCAAATANTACGCTTTTCCACATCACCATCAATCATTTCTTNAAGCCATTTGTCAGTAACAGAAACACCNTGAGTAAGTTCTTGTATTGGATTTCCTTCAGTTCCAATNTCAAGGAATTCTAAAATGTCTGGATGTTCAACTGGNAAATANGGAGAAAAACGACCNCGACGAACAGACCCNTGACTAACNACATCAACCATAGTTTCAAACAATTGCATAATGTGTACCGAACCGGACGCTTCACCATTGTCTTTAACNCTTGCTCCTCGATGTCTTATATTACCAAAATATCCAGATGTTCCTCCACCAAGTTTTGACATCATACCTACTTCTGATTGGGTGTATAAAATATTGCCCATGTCGTCNGCAATATTCGACCCAAAACANCTGATAGGGAGGCCTCTCTTTTTNCCAAAATTTGACCACACAGGTGACGANAGGGAATAATANCCCTTTTCCATATAGTTAAAAAATTTATCACTAAATCCAGGTAACTTTAATATTTCTTCGGCTCTGTTGGCAATCTCTCTAATTCTTTNTTCTGCTTTAACNCCTTCTTCAACATACCCTGCTGCTAAAAAATTTCTACTNTGTTCAGTTANCCAGNCAAAGCCAGCATTTTCTTTTTTTGCGTTTACNGNTTTTGNTCTTGCGTCAAGTAGGTANCCNTAATCTGNATTTTTTTTGTTTTCCAAAGATTGGTTTTTTGCTAAATCTGNTTTAGTGTTTNGCATATCTTAAAATAAGTCTTGAGCGGTTATACTTTGANNTTTTTTACTGTAATTAATAGATCTTTTAACAAAAAAATCAACATGTTTNGTTCCNATAATTTCATCATTAAACCATTCGGTTTCATTTAATATATTTGAATCNGTNTCAAATACTTCTTTAACTCCAATGCTCGATAATGATCTGTTAAATCTATCTTTTATAAATTCTTTAATTTGNTTNTTTGGCAANAAATCAACCTCTCCTTTTTCAAAAATCCAGTCNACAATTGCACTTTCAGCTTCATATGCGGTTTTNCACATATTTTGCACNTTAAACTCGTACTTNACGTCAAACCATTGTGGATTTTCTTTTCTAATTATATTAATTAANTCAATACCAAAATCTCCATGAATTTGTTCTTCTTTTGANGTAGCNTCNACAACATTAGATATNCCCTTAAGCATATTTTTNTGCTTGTTGAAGGCCATTATTATTAAAAATTGTGAAAATAAAGATACATGTTCAATAAATAGTGAGAACAATAATATTGCTTCCGTGTATTCTTTGTCGTTTTCACTTTTTGAANTAACAAGTGCTGCATCCAAATAGCGAACTCTTTTCATTATCACAGGGTTCTTTTTCAAATTTTTAAACTCTGTNTTTAGNCCCAATATTTCAAGCAANTGNGANTATGCATCTGTATGTCTCACTTCGCTTTCAGCAAAAGTAGAACCAACAGCACCAACTTCTGGCTTNGGGATTTTNTGATAAATATCTCCCCAAAAACTTTTTACAGCAACTTCAATTTGAGAAATTGCTAGCATGGCATTTTTNATTGCATTTCTTTCAATCTCAGTTAAATGTGTTTTAAAATCTTGAACATCGCTTGTAAAATTAAACTCTGTATGAATCCAATATGAATGTCTAATNGCAGGAACATATTCGTAGAGTTCTGGATACTCAAAAGGNTTNAGAGTAATTCTTCTTTCAAANATATTTCTTTGTCTTTTTTTNGCCTGAATATTTCTATATAATATATATGCTTTTGCAACATCTAAAAACTCACTTTTCATTAAAGTTTGTTCAACTAGGTCTTGAATCTCTTCAACATTTGGAACGTAGTTCGGTATACTATCTCTTCTTTCATTTAAATTGAAGCAAACTTTGTTTGCAATTTCTTCGGCATCTTTAGGAGATCCATTTTTCACCGATAGCATTGCTTTTAGTACAGCCTCTGTAATCTTTTCAATTTGAAAAGGCATCTTGGTGTGATTGCGCTTAAAAATTTCTTTGATCTGCATAATATTATTTAATAAATTTTAAAAAATTAAATTTACAACTTAACAAGATTTATAAACAACACGCTTTTTTTCTTTATTAACAATTTATTGCTAATAATCAAATACGTTTTATAAAAATTGGTGCCCAACTTACTAAATTAATTTACCTCAACGGCAGAGAGATATTTAGCAAAGTGGAATATTGATAAACAACACCGCAAATATTTAATTTATAATTTAAAAGTCCAATTTTGTGTACGAAAAAAACAAAAATATTTATCAACTTAAATTGTTAAAAAAAAAACAAAGTGGATTTCACAGAGTTATTAAAAAAATATGTAGTAATGCACTTTTTATAACACATATTATTCATATCTCCAATTTATAAAATAGAAATATGTGTGTTTAGTTAGTTTTTAAAGTTTTTTATAAGGCTATCAAATAAAAAATTCCCGTCTTCATTAGATATATTAGTGTCAGCTGCTCTTTCTTGGTGCGGCATCATGCCAAAAACATTATGTTCTTTATTACAAATACCTGCAGTGTTAATTAGAAATCCGTTCGGATTAAACTCATTATTAATAGTTCCATCTTTATTACAATATTTAAAAATAATTTGGTCATTTTTAATTAAATTATTAATTGTTTCGTCATCAGCATAAAACCTTTCTTCTGTATGAGCGATTGGAATTTTTAAAACAGATTTTTTGGAAAACTTGTAAACAAATTTTTTAACAATGTTATTAAGTAATTGATTCTATTGCACTTAAAAAGAAATTTATTCCGTCAGTGTTATTAAGCTCTGAATCTGATGCTCTCTCGGGATGAGGCATCATCCCAAAAACATTTCTGTTTTTATTACAAATGCCAGCTATGTTAAGAGCTGAACCATTAATATTGCTGCTTATATCAATTTCCCCTTTACTATTACAGTATTGAAAAATAATCTGATCATTTTCTTTCAAAGAGTTTAGAGTATTTTCATCAGCATGGTATCTTCCTTCACCATGCGCAACAGGAACTTTTAGTACTTGATTTAAAGAATAATTTGATGTAAATCGTGATGAATTAGAAGTTACGTTGAGATAAGTGTTTTTACAAATAAACTTATGACTGTCATTTTGTAACAACGCTCCAGGCAATAATTTTGATTCACATAATATTTGAAATCCATTGCATATTCCAATTACAAAACCACCTCTATTTGCAAAGTTAATTATAGAATTCATTATATTGGAAAATTTAGCGATGGCTCCAGATCTTAAATAATCTCCATAGGAAAACCCACCAGGCAGAACAATAACATCACAGTTTTGTAAGTCTACGTCCTTATGCCATAAGCAAATAGTATCTTGACTAAGCACATTTCTTAACACATGACGCATGTCTTGATCACAATTTGATCCTGGAAATGTTACAATGCCAAATTTCATTAGTCAAATGTATAAATATTAAATTATTAAGAATCTATTATATAGAGAATTTAATATGAATGTTATTAATAATAAATTAGAAATAAATCGAAATCTAGAGTAAATAAAAAAGTTAGATAAAATGATGGAAATAGGTGCAATCGAAAAAAGTAAAAAATCACTATCTCCTGAAAATATAAAGATAGAAATTGATACAAAAAGATATAAAAATATTATATAAAAACATCTTCTAGATTTACTGCTTTTTTTGTTAATCCAAACAAAGAGTTCTACAGTTGAAAAAAAACATATTATAAAAAAAAGTATTATCCAATATTTTAATTCGTGTATGTTTAAGATGTTAGTTACATACTGCTTTTCAAAGTTTAAATAAATTCCGTTAAACTTCAAAAAATAGAAAATTATTATTGGGCATAACAGGCCAATTATTGAAACAAAGTAAGATCTCCAAGAATTATTTCCAAAAATATAAAGCGAAAGTGGAACGAGAATATAAAACAACCCAAAATAGTAATTAAAAATTAGAGTACAAGCACTTATAGCAAAGCTGCAATTAAATAAATTCGTGAAAGGATTGTTTTTTTGGTAAAGGTTAAACACCTCATTGAGACTGATTATTAGAATTAAATTACCAATCAATAAAAATTTAAAATCAACGACAGGCATGCATAACGCTAGAAAAACTATTGGTACTACAATATTATTTTTTTTTATAATACTTTTTTCAAAAATTATATTTGTTAAATACAAAGAGGAAAAAAAAAGTGTTACTGAAGAGAATATTAAATTAAAAATTTTAATAGTCTCAGAATTAAGTTCAAACAGCTTAAATAATGGAAGCAGTAAGTATATTATTGAAACAATAAAAAAAAATATTACTGTTTGAGTTTTACTATTAATTAACTTTTCAATTATCATTTAAAAATGTAATTTTACAAAAAAAAATGTTTAAAGAATTTTGGTATTTTCTTGGTGATTTTTTTACAAAATCCTTTGAAATTTTGCCCATAATAGGTAATAAATTTAATTATTTATATATGTTAATCATTTTTGCTTTTTTAGTTCTTTGGACAATGCAAATGTTCAAACACGAAAAGGAAAAGAAATCTAATAATTAATCAAATCACGTCCAATATCTTTTCTATAGTATTTTCCATCAAAATGAATTTTTGAGCATACATTTAATGATTTTTCTATAGCTTGTTCTAAATTTTCAGATAAAGATGTTATGCACATCACTCTGCCTCCGCTGGTGTATAATCTGCCACTTTTGGATTTTGTACCTGAGTGAAAAATTAAACTTTCATTAAAATCTTCAGGTAAATCAATTAATTTATTTTTTTCATAATTCTCTGGGTAACCTTGAGATGCTAGCATAACAGTAACAGCAACTCTTTTATCAATATGCAAATCTTTTTCACTAAATGTGCCATTTTTAATTCCTACCAGCAGATTTAACAAGTCAGATTTAATTCTAGGAAAAACTACTTCTGATTCAGGATCACCCATTCTAACATTATATTCTATAACTTTAGGCTCTCCCGCAACATCAATTAAACCAAAAAAAATAAATCCTAAATAATTAATGCTTTCTTTTTTTAAACCTTCTATTGTTGGTTTAACTATTTCCATTTCTATTTTTTCAAGGTAAAAACGATCTATAAATGTTGCAGGTGACACAGCCCCCATTCCTCCAGTATTAAGCCCTGTATCTTTCTCACCAATTCTCTTATAGTCTTTTGCTGTTGGAAGAACTTTGTAAGTTGATCCGTCCGTTAACACAAAAACTGATAGCTCCACACCTTCCAAAAATTCTTCAATCACAACTTTTTCTGAAGCATTGCCAAATTTATTTTCCAAAATCATTTCTCTCAAGCATTTTTTTGCCTCATTAAGCTTATCCAATATTAATACCCCTTTACCTGCAGCAAGCCCATCCGCTTTCAAAACATAGGGGGGTGATAAGTTTTCTAGAAATTTATATCCGCTTTCTATTGAGTTAATATCAAAAGTTTTATGTTTAGCAGTTGGGATATTATACTTTTTCATGAACTCTTTTGCAAAGTCTTTACTCCCTTCTAACTGTGCAGCTTTTTTGCATGGACCAATTAGAGTTACATCCTTTAATTCTTTTTGAATCTCAAAATAGTCAGAAATACCGTTTACTAATGGATCTTCTGGACCAACAATTACAATATCAATTTCTTCTTCTAGACACAATAATTTAACTTTATTAAAATCAGTAATATCTAATTCAATATTTTGAGCAACTAACTCAGTGCCAGCATTACCAGGGCAAACAATTAGTTTTTTAATCATACTACTTTTGGAAATTTTCCATGCAATTGCGTGTTCTCTTCCTCCGCTTCCTATGATTAGTACGTTCATAAAATTATATTTTTCTAATTATTTCCTCAGTTATTTCTAAGTTATGAAAAACATTTTGAACATCATCATCCTCTTCAAATTTCTCAATCATTTTTATTATTGATTGAGCTTTTTCAAACTCTAAATTCTTAGTTGAATTTGGCAGTCTTATAAGCTCAGACGATTTTACAAAAACATTATCTTCATCTAGTTTTTTTTGCATTTTATTGAAGTCATTCATCTCAACATATAAAAAACATAAATCTTCGTCAATGATAAAATCTTCAAGTCCCCAATCAATCAGATTAATTTGAAACTCATCAATGTTACTATTAATTTTATTTTTTTCAATAATAAAAAGCCCCTTTCTATTAAAAATAAATTCTAGTGACCCTTTTGTACCTAGTTCCCCGCCAAATTTATTAAATATAGCTCTCACGTTTGATACAGTTCTATTATTGTTGTCTGTTGAGCAATCTATAAAAAAGGCAATGCCACTAGGGCCATATCCTTCAAAGCTAACTTCTGTGTAATTTTCTGCTTCATTGCTCATACCTTTTTTAATTGCTCTGTTAATCGTATCCTTTGGCATATTTGCTCCTTTGGCATTTTGAATAGCAGTTCTTAATCTTGGATTAGAATCTTTATCATCTCCGCCAACTTTTGCAGCAATTGTCAATTCCTTTATAAGTTTTGTAAATATTTTAGACCTCTTTGCGTCTTGTGCCCCTTTGCGATGTTTAATATTTGCCCATTTACTATGCCCTGCCATTTTTATTTATTAATCATTTAACTTAAGTACTGATAAAAATGCATTTTGAGGAATTTCCACATTTCCGACTTGTTTCATTCTCTTCTTTCCCTTTTTTTGTTTTTCCAAAAGTTTTCTTTTTCTTGTGATGTCTCCACCATAACATTTTGCTGTTACATCCTTTCTTACAGCTTTTACCGTTTCTCTCGAAATTATTTTGGAACCAATAGCTGATTGAATAGCGATATCAAATTGTTGCCTAGGAATTAGTGACTTAAGTTTATGGCAAAGTTTTTTGCCTAATGTAAATGAATTATCTTTATGTACTAAGGCGGACAAGGCATCTACATGATCACCATTAAGAAGAATGTCAAGTTTAGATAAATTTGATATTCTATAGTCAATGGGATGATAGTCAAAAGACGCATAACCTTTGGAAATACTTTTTAGTTTATCATAAAAGTCAAATACAATTTCGGAAAGAGGGATGTCAAAGGTTAGTTCTACACGATCTGTTGTCAAATAAATTTGATTTTTCAAAACACCTCGTTTTTCAATGCAAAGATTCATAGCTGGCCCAACAAAGTCAGCTTTTGTAATTATTTGGGCATTAATGTAGGGTTCTTCAACATAATCCAAAGTGCTGGGGTCAGGGTAATCAGAGGGATTATTAATTATGATTTTATCTCCTTTTTTGTTATGAGCAAAATATGACACATTAGGCACTGTGGTGATTACATTCATTTCAAATTCCCTTTCCAGTCTTTCTTGAATAATTTCCATATGTAGCATACCTAGAAATCCACATCTAAAACCAAACCCAAGAGCAACAGATGATTCAGGTGAAAATGTTAATGATGCATCATTAAGTTGTAATTTTTCCATAGAAACTCGAAGTTCCTCATAATCATCAGTATCAACGGGGTATATTCCCGCAAAGACCATAGGCTTAACATCTTCAAATCCTAAAATTGCATTTTTTGAAGGATTATTTGTTGATGTTATTGTATCACCAACTTTGACTTCATTGGCATTCTTAATTCCAGAAATAATATACCCAACCTCTCCAGTTGATAATATGTTTTTTGGTTCTTGTTTTATTTTTAATACTCCAATTTCTTCAGCGAAATATTCTTTTCCAGTGGCAATAAATTTTACTTTATCACCTTTTTGAACTTTACCATTAAATATTTTGAAATAAGCTTCAATTCCTCTAAACGGATTGTAAACTGAATCAAAAATCATAGCTTGTAACTGCGATTCAGGATCTCCGTTAGGATGTGGAATACGATTTATGACAGAATCTAAAATTTTATCAACTCCTTGTCCTGTTTTTGCACTTACTTCTAAAATCTCATTCTTATTACATCCAATTAAATCAACAATTTGATCTTTCACAACTTCCGGTTCAGCACTTGGTAAATCAATCTTATTAATTATTGGTAAAATTTCTAAATCATTATCAAGTGCTAAATATAAATTACTAATTGTTTGCGCCTGAATTCCCTGAGCTGCATCTACAATTAACAGAGCACCTTCGCATGCAGCAATAGACCTTGAAACCTCATATGAAAAATCCACATGTCCTGGCGTGTCAATAAGATTTAAAGTATATTCAATATTATTTTTTAGGAACTTCATTTGAATTGCTTTGCTTTTTATTGTAATTCCTCTCTCTTTCTCAAGATCCATATCATCTAGAATTTGATTTTTAAATTCTCTTTCTGAAATAGAATTTGTCGCCTGTAATAGTCTATCAGCTAAAGTGCTTTTTCCGTGATCTATGTGGGCTATTATGCAAAAATTTCTAATATTTAACATATAAACAAATTTAGTTTATTTATATTCTCAATCTAAATTATATTAAACAAGTATGAAAAAAAATATGGGCACAAAAAGAAAACATTTATTTAAAGCAATAACTTGGAATTTATTAGCTATGGTAACAACATATATTGTATTGATGATGTTACCCCCATTCTTTGACCTTGAAGGAGTTTCAAAAAAAGGAGCTGGCTTTTTGGTGGCAATAGATAGAGTGCTAAAGTTGATTTTTTATTACGGTCATGAGAGAGCTTGGTTTTTAGCTAAATAATTTTTAGTTTATATAATGATTTGTTTCATTATCATTAACTTCCAAATCCTCCTCAATTTCCCAATTATATTTTTTTCTTTTGGGTCCATCTTTTCTAAAAATAAATGAAACTAAAATTCCAGCAATAAATCCAGTTAAATGTCCTTCCCATGATACATTTTGATATATTGGGAAAAGACCCCAAAATAATCCACCATAAATGAAAATTACTAACAATGAGACCGCACTTAATTGAGTGTTTTTTCTTAAAATCCCGCTGAAAAATAAGAAACTTGCCATGGCGTAAATTAAACCACTAGCACCTATGTGAAAAGATTCTCTTCCAATACACCAAAGCCACAAACCAGAAATAAAGTAAAGATATATGAATATTTTTTTTGCAATTTGACTGTAAAAGTCAAAAAAAAGTAGGCATAAAATAATTATTGGCAAACTATTACTTAGAAGATGATTAACGTCTGAATGTATTAGAGGGCTGAATAATATACCTATAAGACCATTGAAGTTTCTTGGTAAAACACCATACTGCTTAAAATCATAACCAAAAATTATTTCAAATAGTTTAACGGACCAAATAATTATCAGCATTATAACAGAAAAATTTAAAGATTTTAATTTTTTTTTTTCAATTAAATTAGATTAATGAATTAAAGTTTAAAAAGTTTAATTTTATGAAATGAAAGTTAAAAAAAAAATATTTTTAGTTGATGCTTATGCAATAATTTATCGCGCATACTTTGCTTTCATTAAAAATCCTAGAGTTAATTCAAAAGGTTATGATACGTCAACTATTTTTGGCTTTGCTAACTCAATTTTTGAAATTTTAAATAAACATAAACCTACACATTTAGCTGTTGTTTTTGATTCAAAAGAACCAACATTTAGACATATCGAGTTTTCTGAGTATAAAGCAAATAGGCAGGAGATGCCTGATCCTATAAAAAATTCTTTAGATTATATTTTTAAATTTCTTGATTCAATTAACGTTAAGACTTATGCAAAGGCAGGTTTCGAAGCTGATGATATTATTGGAACTATTTCTAAAGATTTAGAAAAAAAAGAATTTGAAGTTTTTATGATGACCCCTGACAAGGACTTTGCTCAGTTAGTTTCTAAAAACATAAAAATGTACAGACCATCCAGTAAATGGAAGCCAAGTGAAATATGGGGGGTAGAAAATGTACAAGAGCAATTTAAAATTCAAAATCAAAATCAGGTAATTGATTTGCTTGCACTAATGGGAGATGCATCTGATAACATTCCAGGCATTCCAGGTGTAGGTAAAGTTACAGCTCAAAAGTTTATTTCTCAGTTTGGTTCTTTAGAAAACTTACTAGAAAATGTTGATAAATTAAGTGGTAAAATTAAGGAAAAGGTAATAGATGGCAGAGAATCAGCAATACTATCAAAAAGGCTGGCAACTATTGTTACTGACGTCCCAATTGAATTTGATGAGAAAGAAATGATAGTTGGTCAATTTAATTCAGTCAAACTTAAAGAACTTTTTGATGAGCTTGAGTTTAGAAATCTTTCTGAAAAGATTTTTTCAAAAGATAATTTAAAAGCAACATTTATTACTGAGTCAAAACAACCTGATTTATTTACTAATAGTAGCCAAGAAAATAAATCTCAAGTTATTAAAATGGATGATTTAGAGTTTAAAAGAGAATTAGATAATCTTAAAGGCGTATCACATTTGTCAATTTCATTAGATAACCTTTTGAATGAAAAACCATTATGTGTTTTTATTTGTGATATAAACAAAAAATTATTGGTGAATGAAATTAATGATGATACAAGAATGCTTTTAAAAGATTTTCTTGAGTCTGATTTTAGTAGTTCATCCAAAACAATCATTAGTAATAATGTTAAGCTCCTACTTAAAACTATTTTTCAACAACCAAAAAAACTTGAGACCAATTTTTTTGATCTTCACATAGCTGAGTATTTGATAGATTCATCTGCTAACAGTCAAACAAGAAATTTAGTTGCAAAATATACTAATGTTAATTTAAATGATCACTTTGTTTTAGCTTTTTATGAAACTTACAAAAAACAATTAGATGAACTAAAGAGCTCCAATCTACTTGATCTTTTTCAAGAAATTGAAATTCCATTAATTTATGCTCTGCTTGAAATGGAAAACAGTGGAATTAAAATAGATATTAAGTTTTTAGACGCCTTTTCTAAGCAACTAGATGACGAACTATTTAAGCTTGAAAATGAAATAGTAAAAATTTCTGGAAAAACATTCAATGTTTCTTCCCCTAAACAATTAGGAGAGGTTCTCTTTGATTATTTAAAATTAACTGATAGGCCAAAAAAAACTAAATCTGGACAATACTCGACTTCTGAGGAAACATTAATAAGACTTATGGATAAACATCCGATTATTAATTTAATACTCGAGCATAGGGAAATAAATAAACTTAATAATACTTATGTAAAAGCATTACCAAAAGTTGCAGTTTCTGAAAGAATTCATACCACATTTAATCAAACAGTCACATCAACTGGACGCTTAAGTTCTATAAATCCTAATATTCAAAACATACCCATTCGTTCTGAGAGAGGAAAGCTCATTAGAAAGGCATTCAAGTCAAGAAGTTCTGACTTCACTTTATTAGCTGCTGATTACTCGCAAATCGAGTTAAGAATAATGGCATCATTAAGTAATGACAATTTTATGATAAATGCATTTAATAACGATTTAGATATACACTCAGCAACCGCTTCAAAAATTAATAATGTTCCTTTAGAGAAAGTAACAAAAGAAATGAGATCTGATGCTAAAGCTGTAAATTTTGGTATAATTTATGGGATATCTCCTCATGGTTTGTCTCAAAATTTAGGTATTAGCAGAAACAAAGCAAAAGAAATAATTGACAGCTATTTTAATGAGTTCAAAGGTATAAAAAAGTATATGGATTTTTTAATTGAAGAAGCTAAAAACCACGAATTTGCTAAGACAATTTTTAACAGAAAAAGACCACTGAGAAATATAAATTCAAAAAATTATGTTTTGAAATCATTTGAGGAGAGAATTGCAATCAATATGCCAATTCAGGGAACAGCTGCTGATATTATTAAAATAGCAATGATTAATATAAATAATGAAATAGCACTTCAAAATTTAAATTCTAAAATGATTTTACAAGTGCATGACGAGTTAGTTTTCGATGTTNATAAATCAGAAATAAATGAGATGAAGAAATTGGTTAAAGAAAAAATGGAGANCGCAACAANATTGNNTGTACCACTTAAAGTAGATATAGGAATTTCAAATAANTGGTTAGAN
Source organism: Flavobacteriales bacterium (assembly GCA_002716345.1). Taxonomy (GTDB): domain Bacteria; phylum Bacteroidota; class Bacteroidia; order Flavobacteriales; family BACL11. The sequence goes on from PBAP01000015.1 coordinate 17,216, forward strand.
GCTCACTAACTNTTCTTATTGTAGAGTTGATATAAAATAATGATGAAAAGAATTCCTATAAAAGAACTTCCTGCANCTTGAATATTTCCAACNGGNTCCCAACCAANAATTTTATCGTTAATCAATAGNTGTGTTANAACNCCAAGNCANAATAGAGTTAGNGCTAATTTNATTATGCGAATTATGAAGGANTGAATTTTATCAAAAAAATCTAGCATTTTTTAAATTTAAAATTAATAAAAATACTCAGTTAGAGATATTTTTCTATTCTGCTAGANAGCATCATAAATAATGCAATNGCAAGAAGTGTANAAATAAAAGNTNTCATATTAAAAAAATAGCCCTACTTNNNTGCAGGGCTATTTATTAAACTAAAACATTGATTTAGAATTATTTNCCTGTTAATAAAGAAAACAANACAAGTAAACCAACTAAGCCAGCGAAGCCAGCTCCACCTAAACCGTTAATAACAGCCATTACGTTGTCAATAACAGTCATNCCAAACATTGATCCTCCTCCAAAAAGAATCTCTACAGCAACTCCNAGNCCTAAAACNGTCATGATTAAACCAGTTAAGCCTTTGAAAAAGCCATTAAAATACTTAAATACATTGTCCATAATTAATATAAATTTTGATTAATATGGCTCAAACTTAAAACATAATTNTTTTTGTTTATTGAATTATTTGATTTTTTTCTTTTGAAGTGATTTNTACGTNAANATTTTATCAAAAAT
>PBAP01000015.1:17958-72478 GCA_002716345.1 Flavobacteriales bacterium
TANCNTTAAATAGNTGAAAATGAANANNTTATNNTTTTTTCNTATTTTTTAATANGTATTTTNATNNATCTTTTTACACATTATGTTGTTAAAAACACATATNTNNTATAACTNNTTGTAAANNAANNNTTTANGTNTNNTTTTTCTNTTTTTTNATTGATTNGAATCTCAGATTTTAAGATTTCTTAGATAAATCACAGTTTCATCGAAATTTTGTTGGTTTTTGTACAAATAATTCAGTTTNTCAGCAATTAGTTTAGNAGANACTAGTTCGTTGTTTTTNTGGTATNCAATAAATTTNTCTACAAGCGGAAAATCNCTTTTGCTNNANTTTCTTATGTNTTTTTGCATTGGAGTATCTACAATTCCGGGNTGTATNGAAAAAATACGAANATTACTATTGAGANTTTCATTTTTTAAAACTTGNGATAACAATTCAAGGCCTGATTTTGAANCACAATAAGTCGACCAGCTATGTATTGGTNTTGCAGCAGCTCCTGAGCTGATGCTAAATATAGTTTTTTTAACATTATTAAATTTTTTAATGAACTTATTAAATAAAATAATNGGAGAAATAAGATTACAATTTATTTCAGCTAATAAATNATAATTCTCTTTNTTATCAAAGGGNACAATATTGCCTAAAGTTGCAGCACTGTTCACTAATAAGATTTCATCACAACAGATNTTAGGAAGCTNATAGCTTTCTATNNTTTTTANGTCAGANAAATCAACTGAATTATGAACGAATNANTCNTGAGTTATTTTATTCGANCGTGAAATCCCATAAACAAACCANCCNTNATTCAAAAGCANNTGNGTTAATTCTTTGCCAACNCCTGAGCTGGAGCCAGTTATAATTGCAGCTTTCAAATCTATACTTTTTTGAGTGTAGATTCTAAATCATAAATCAAATCATCAATATCTTCAATACCAACACTTAATCTTATTAATGANTCTGTNACNCCACTTTTTAGCCTTTCTTGTTTGGGTATTGCNGCATGAGTCATAGANGCAGGATGACCACANAGTGATTCAACNCCACCTAGACTTTCAGCTANAGTAAAAAAATGGGTTTTTGAAACAAANTCTTCAGCNTTCTTCAACGAGCTGTTATTTAGATCAAATGANAGCATACCTCCATAGTTTTTCATTTGCTTTTTTGCAATATCATGATTTTTATGACTTATCANNCCTGGATAGAATACATTNTTTATCTTATTNTGCTTNNTTAAAAAATTAGCAATCTCGATTCCATTTTCACAATGTCTTTGCATTCTNACGTGAAGAGTTTTAATACCTCTTAGGGCTAGAAAACAGTCTTGTGGTCCAGGNANAGCTCCNCAAGAATTTTGCAAGAAAAATAACTGNTCAGCTATATCNTCATTATTACAAATAANNGCNCCCATNATAATATCAGANTGACCTCCAATAAATTTAGTTACGGAATGCATAACAATATCAGCNCCTAAATCAAGAGGGTTTTGTAAATATGGNGTNGCGAATGTATTGTCAACACAAACTAATATTTGCTTTGACTTTANAGCAAGTGTTATTTTTTCAATNTCAATTATATTTAACATTGGATTAGTTGGNGTNTCAATCCAAATTANTTTGGTTTTTTCANTCACAAGATTTAATACNTTTTNATAATTAGTAGCATCACAGAAATGAAATTTAATTCCATAATTTTCAAATACCTTAGTAAATAATCGGTATGTTCCTCCGTATAAATCATTNGTTGANATTACTTCATCACCGGCTTTTAGTAATTTAATAACACTATCAATAGCAGCTAGTCCNCTAGAGTAACAAAGTCCGTNTTTTCCATTTTCTAAAGCACTAATATTTTTTTCAAGNGCTNATCTTGTTGGATTTCCTGTTCTTGAATATTCAAAGCCCTTATGCTCACCAGGTGAATCTTGAACNTAGGTNGANGNTTGATANATAGGAGTCATAATTGCACCAGTTGATAAGTCAGCAGAAAGTCCNGCGTGTATAGTTTTTGTNTTAAATTTCATGTTAATAATNTATTAATACACAAAGCTATAAAACATTTGTTTCTACATTTGNAAAAATTAAAATTTTTGAANTCAAAAATATTAGCNCATTNNGCATTATTATGTGCTAACTTAATTTATGCNCTTAATTACACATTAGCTAAAGANGTAATGCCAAATTACATTNAACCATCTGGATTTATTTTNTTAAGAGTCATAAGCGCTATTATTTTATTTTCTGTTTGTTATATTGTTTTTGTAAAAGAAAAAATTTACTCAAAGGANTTAGCACTATTTTTTTTNTGCGGCATTTTNGGAGTNACAATCAATCAACTATTATTTTTTCAAGGCCTCAATTTNACAACTCCAATTAACGCAGCAATTATNATGACTACNAATCCTCTTTTGGTNATTGTTATTTCATTAATTTATTTAAAAGAGCAAATTACAATTAAAAAANCCATAGGANTNTTNTTAGGAATTCTTGGGGCGACTATACTCATATTAAANAATGGNAGTTTAGATTTTAATAATAATTANATGAAGGGAAATTTATTTATTTTTTTNAATGCANCAAGNTATGCACTTTATTTAGTTTTGGTAAAGCCTTTGATTAAAAAATATAANGCANTTACAGTAATGATGATNGTTTTTTTATTTGGATCAATTTTTGTAATNCCTTTTGGCTTNNANGAACTNATNAGCGTTGANTGGATGNTTATGCCNAAAANAATANTTTTGGAAGTATTATTTGTTNTAATTTTTACAACCTTTTTNGCATACCTTTTAAATTCAAGTGCTTTAAAAAAANTAAATCCAACNACNGTAAGNACTTACATATATTTACAGCCTATTCTNGCTTCAATATTTGCAATNTTANTGCANTCTGATCAAATTGANGNNACAAAAATAGTTTCAATTACTTTGGTTTTTTTTGGCATATATTTGGTTTCNGTAGACAAACAAAATATTCTTTAATAAATTTGTNAAAAAAAAATGATTTTATCAATGACAGGCTTTGGATCTGGTGAGTTAATCTTANATAATTCACANTTTAATTTTTATATAAAATCATTGAATTCTAAAAATTTAGATATTTCATTAAAANNTCCATCAAGCNTAAGAATTTTAGAGTTTGATATNAGNAGATTAATTTCTAAAAAATTAATAAGAGGAAAAGTAGAATTATTGATAACNCAAGATTATGATAGNCAAGAANTACATATCCAAAACNCTGATTTNTTTAAAAGTGAAGTNTCCAAAATTGAAGAGATNAGAAAATCGTTGATTGAAGAAAAAATTATTTCAGAAAACTTTTCTNATAACTTTTGGACAGGNTCAGCAAAANANCTACAAATATTTAANAGAACTCAAAATAATAGCTCAAANTTAAATGCAAATAGCAAGAAAAAAANACTTCAAAAAGTCAAAGANATTGTNGAAGAGNTNTCACAATTTAGACTNAAAGAAGGANGCGNTTTAGAAAAGGATCTTNTNTATAATATAAATTCTATTTACNNCAATCTNNAAAGAATAAANAAGAGNGCAATTAAAAGAAAAAATCAAATTAGGACTAAATTGCAAAATAAAATACTTGCGCTTAAAGAGGCCGATAAGGACAGATTTGAGCAAGAAATAATTTATTATATAGAAAAATATGATATCAATGAGGAACTAATAAGACTAAACTCACATTTAAATCTATTTCAAAAAAATATAAATTCTAATAAACCAGTAGGCAAAAAATTAGGTTTTATTTCTCAAGAGATTGGAAGAGAAATTAATACAATTGGCTCAAAGGCAAATGATTTTAATATTCAAAAAATTGTTATATCAATGAAAGAAAATTTAGAAAAAGTTAAAGAGCAAATCTTAAATGTACTGTAATGTCTAAATTAGTTGTAATTTCAGCTCCCTCGGGAGCAGGTAAGACATCAATTGCCAATTTTCTAATTAATAGAATTGAAAAATTGTCTTTTTCAATTTCTGCAACTAGCAGATCTCCAAGAGCAGATGAAAAGGATTCAGTGAATTATTATTTTAAATCAATAGATGAATTCAAAAATGATATTAATAATAATTTATTTGCTGAGTGGCAAGAAGTGTACATTGATAAATTTTATGGAACATATCTTAAAGAGTTAAATAGAATATGGAGTTTAAATAAAGTTGTTTTGCTAGATGTAGATGTTTTTGGAGGTATAAATATCAAAAACAAATTTAAAAAAAACTGTCTGTCAATTTTTATCATGCCTCCATCAAAAAATGAATTATTAAATCGATTGAAAAAAAGAGATTCAGAGTCTCCATCACAGCTCATTGAAAGAGAACTAAAAATGGATTTAGAGTTAAGTCAAGGTTCAAAGTTTGATTGTATAATTAAAAATATAATACTGGAGGAAGCATGCTTGGAAGCTGAAAAAATTATTTGTAGTTTTTTAAAATAATATGAAACAAATTGGCTTGTTTTTTGGAACTTTTAATCCCTTTCATGTAGGTCATAAAATAATAGCTAATTATTTTTATCATCACTCTAGCTTAGAAGAAGTTTGGTTTGTTGTTTCACCTGAGAGTCCTTTTAAAAAAAACAAAAAGATATTAGACAAGAATCACCGATTAAATATAATTAGGCAAGAAATATTAGACGTAAAATATCTAAAAGCGACGGACATAGAGTTTGATATTATTCAACCATCATATACAATTGATACAATGGTAAAGTTATCTGAAAAATACAATCATAATTTTTCAATAATTATGGGGGCTGATAATTTAACACACATTCACAAATGGAAAAATTATGAGGAACTATTAAACTCCTATCATTTTTATATTTACCCTAGGCCAGGATTTGAATTCAATTATTCTTACAGTAATATAACATACATGAAAGAAGCTCCAATCGTACAAATTTCTGCTTCATCAATCAGAAGTTATATTAAGCAAGGAATTGATGCGTCATTTTTGGTGCCTCATAAAGCCTGGAACTACATTGACAAAATGAATTTTTATAAAAAATGAAGCTAATATTATTAACAATTATTTTTTTTGTGACTTCTTGTTCTAATATTGATAATAACAGCTATTTATCATCTCCTAATGATATAAATGATAGAAAGAAAGTTCAAACAAAAAAACATGTTGGTTGGTGGATCTTTGGAGAAAATATGCATCTTTTTAAAGATTCTAAAAATCTAGAAGAATACGAATTATTTTTTCTAAATGAGACAAGTGAAGAAATTACTAAATTTTACTTGGAAATTGCAGAGCAAGAGTTTTTACCTATTGATATTGAGATTGATGGTTCTTTGCATGTGAATGAAAAAAAGCAAAAAATTTTAGAGGTTTCAGATTTTTATATCACATTTATTCAAGGGTGTGACGAGCAATAAATGTTTAGCTAGTCATTATAAATTACATGCATAACAGTTTGGCCAATTGCCCTTAGTGTTTTTTTACTGATATTATTTAAGTCATCACCGTGAGTATGCCAATGTTTATTAAATTTATTTTTTGATGATGGATTAAATTCAATAATATCAATTGTAGGTATAGAAGTAATATTATTTACATAGTAATGATCATCTAAAAATTGNGCTCCTCTTTCAAAAACAAAAAACTCACCATANCCTATNTCATGTCCTNTANTCCAAACTTTTTGTAAAATATTATCTGCATAGAATTTTGAAAAANCTTCNTCATAAAATTTNGCATTTGGACCACCAACCATATCTAAAAGAATGCCATATTTTGCGAAATAATTTTTTCTGTGTTTGTTTTTAGACCAATATTGAGANCCTAAACACCANGAATCTTGCATAGTCGGGAAATTTACTATTNTCTGGCTGCCCATAGTCTTCACCNTCAAAAAGAATAATATCGATACCTACTTTAGGTTTTTTAANTTTAATATTTCTTGCTATTTCAATTAACATTCCAACTCCGCTACCACCGTCATTTGCNCCAAGNATTGGTTTNTTTTTNCTGANGCTATCATGATCGGCAATATGTCTTGTGTCCCAATGTGCCATAAGCAAGATACGATTGTTTTTTTNGGGATGAAANGAGGCGATTATATTTTTTATNNTATGTCTTTTNTTATCGTAAGTAATAACATTAGCTTCTTGNACAANTANAGTATCAGCAANTTTAGANAGTTTTTTTATTAGCCATTTAGAACAATTTTNTGCACCCTCACTNCTCAAGTATCTAGGGCCAAATTCAACTTGTTTTTNAATATAACTATAGCATGAGTCTGCGTTAAATTCAGGAACATGTANTATATTNTNTANTTCNGAAGCTNNNTTTTTTNTAACATTAGTATNTTCCGTGCANGATGATAAAATAAAAAAAATGCAAAGAAAATTTTGTATAAATAATTTATTCATTTAATTCCCAATTAGTACCNTCTCTTGTATCTTTAATTTGAATATTTATTTCAGATAATTTATCTCTNATTATATCAGCTGTTTCCCAATCTNTATTCTTTTTAGAATTANCTCTTANATCTATAATTAGCTTCANAAGCTCTTTACTCAAATNANTNTTGNTATTCTCAACTATTTTTTTAATGCCCAATAACTCAAATAAAAAAATATCAAATATTTTTTTTANAAGTTCTTTTTGTGAAAAGGTCATTGTTATTTTTTCTTTNATTGAGGTATTTATAATTTTTGATAATTCAAATAAATTAGCNATTACAATTGGCGTATTAAAGTCATCATTNAATGCTGAGTAACAATTAGTTTTAATTTTTTCTAAATCATCANTAACANNCCCCTTTTTTTTCANAGTTAATATTTTNAATATTTTCATANGATTTTAANAATTTATTNAGACCNTTTTCACAAGAAACTAATGCATCATTAGAAAAGTCAATAGTNCCTCTNTAGTGAGCTTGTAAGATTAAAAATCTAATTACCATTGGNTGGTATGNCTTATCAAGTTTTGNATGAGAACCANTAAAAAATTCATTCAAGTTTATAAAATTTCCTAACGATTTCCCCATTTTTTGACCATCAATTGTTATCATATTATTNTGTATCCAGTAATTGGCTGGAGGACATAANTCNGCAGCGTAACTTTGGCATATTTCTGCTTCNTGNTGNGGNAAAATTAAGTCAAGACCACCACCATGAATATCAAAATTTTNNCCTAAATACTTTTTNCTCATTGCTGAACATTCAATATGCCANCCTGGAAANCCTATGCCCCATGGTGANNTCCATTTCATTATATGACGATTTGAAGCTTTTTTCCANAGTGCAAANTCTGCAGCATGTTTTTTTTCTGACTGAGATTCTAATTCTCTTGTCCCNTCAATNTTATCTTCAATCTTTCTNCCTGATAANACTCCATAATTGTATGTCTCGCTGTATTTTTTAACNTCCATNTAAACTGANNCGTTTTTAACATAAGCAAACCCATTTTTAATAATTTTTTCAATCATCTCTATTTGTTCAATTATGTGNCCTGTTGCNCGAGGCTCAATCGAAGGAGATAGGCAATTTAGTTTTTTTAAGCATTCGTGATATTTTTCTGTATANAATTGGGCTANCTCCATAGGTTCNAGCATTTCACTTTTNGCTTTTTTTTCAATCTTNTCAATACCATCATCAGAATCATTTTCTAAATGACCAACATCAGTAATATTTCTAACNTANCTNGTNTTGTATCCAAGNTGTGTAAAATATCTAAAAATAACATCAAATACAATTGCTGGTCTGGCATGGCCAAGATGAGGTTCTCCATAAACTGTTGGNCCACATACATACATGCCAANACAATTTTTATCAATTGGANTAAAAANATCTTTTNTTTTTGTGAGAGTATTATAAATTTTCAGTTGTTCTTTCAATTCGATAAATTTTTAAACATNTCAGAAGTTAGTTTTTCTAGATTAAATTTTGCTTTCCATCCCCAATCANCTTTTGCTTCTTGATCGTCTATGCTATCTGGCCAAGAGTCTGCAATTTTTTGTCNGTAATCAGGCTTAAATTTAACATTAAAATTAGGGAAATAAATTTTTATTTNCTTTTCNAATTCTTTAGGNGTAAAACTTACTGCTGANATATTATANGAAGTTCTAATTTTAATATTCTCTTTTTTAGTTGTCATTATCTTTAAAATANCTTCAATTGCATCATCCATGTACATCATTGGNAATNTNGTCTCTTTAGANAAGAAGCANGTGTAATCATTGTTCTTTAAAGCATNATAAAAGATNTCNACTGCATAATCAGTAGTCCCTCCACCAGCNAAGGATCTCCAGCCAATTANACCTGGCAATCTGAGGCTTCGAATATCAACATCAAATTTATCATAGTAATATTTGCAAAGNTTTTCTCCAGCNAATTTTGTTATTCCATAAATTGAGCTCGGATTTAAAATAGTNTTTTGAGGTGTATTTAATTTTGGACTATCAGGTCCAAAAACAGCAATTGATGATGGCCAAAAAATTTTTTTTATAATTTTCTTTCTAGCAAGCTCNAACACGTTNATTAGCGAATTCATATTTAATTCCCATGAANNCAGTACATTTTTTTCTGCAAGTGCAGATAAAGAAGCTGCTAATAAATATATTTCAGAAATATTTTCTTCTTTTACTTTTCTAGTCAANATTTCNTTATCAAGNACATCTAGNTNNANAAANTTTTTATNATNGTTTTTTTCTTTAGGAGGATTAAGATCAGAACAAATAATATTTTCAGNNCCGTAAATTCTCTCTAAACTNNGGCANAGGTCAGTTCCTATTTGTCCAGAAGAACCTATAACNAAAATTTTATTTTTTTTCATAGTTTTACAAATATAGTACTATAATAAAATTTATATATCAATTTGGACCCTAACGCAAATAAGTATTTATTATTNAACAAGCTCAGCTCNNAAGATGCTAAGAAAAAATTAGAAAGTGAAACATTTAAAAGAACAACTTTATCTTTTTACAAGTATGTTAANTTAAAAGATANATCTNNNTANAGAGANTNTCTTTACAGAGAATGGGATAANTTAAAANTTCTTGGTCGTGTATATATTGCCACTGANGGANTTAATGCTCAGATTAGTATTCCNAATTATAATATTGAAAAATTNAAAGAGCAACTNNATNATGATAGATACTTAAAAAATATTTCTNTGAAAGNAGCAATTGAAGAAAANGANNTTTCATTTTTTAAGTTAATAATTANAATTAAAAAAAGGATAGTTGCTGANGGNTTAANTGAAATTGATTTTGACTCAAGCAAAGTTGGAAATNATCTTANTGCAGNTGAATGGAATNATGCTATTGATAAAGGGGCGGTNATNGTNGATATNAGAAATCATTANGAAAGTGAAATNGGACATTTTAAAAATGCTATTNTNCCTCAATCAGAAACCTTTAAACAAGAACTGCCAATGGTTAAANAATTATTGTCAGAGAATAAAAATGATAAAATTTTACTTTATTGCACTGGAGGAATTAGATGTGAAAAAGCTTCTGCTTACTTAAAACATAATGGATTCAGAGATGTTAATCAATTACACGGGGGCATAATAGATTATAAAAAGCAGTTAGTGGAAAATCCAAAGCTAGAGAATAAATTTATTGGTAAAAATTTTGTATTTGATGAAAGATTATCTGAAAAAATCTCTGAAGAAGTTATAAGTTTTTGTCATCAGTGCGGAAGTAAATGTGACATGCACATCAATTGTAAAAATTTGAGTTGTAACCTTTTATTCATTCAATGTAAAAAATGTAAAGAAAAATTTAAATCCTGTTGTTCAACTGAGTGTAAGAAGATTATAGATTTGCCAGAAAATGAGCAAAAAAATTTCAAGCAAGGATCAATAAATAAAAATAGATTTAATTCTCATAGAATCATAAACTAATATCCAAATTCAAATCTTCAATGATGTTTTTATCAATTATTGACGGAGACTCAATCATAATATCTTTTCCGCTGTTATTCTTCGGAAATGCAATGTAATCTCTAATACTTTCATCACCATTTATTACAGCACATAATCTATCAAGGCCAAATGCAATTCCGCCGTGAGGGGGAGCTCCATATTCAAACGCATTCATTAAAAAACCAAATTGTTTTGATGCTTCTTTTTCTGTGAATCCAAGAAAAGAAAAAATTTGGTTCTGAAGTTCTTTATTGTGTATTCTTATACTTCCACCTCCAATTTCACTACCGTTGAGTACAAGATCGTATGCGTTAGCTTTCACTTGTAGAGGATTAGAGCTTAATTTTTTAATGTCATCTTCTTTAGGTGCTGTAAATGGATGATGCATAGCAGAGCACCTTTTATTTTCATTGTCCCACTCAAATAATGGAAAGTCAATAACCCAAAGTGGCGCAAACTTATTTTTATTAATTAGATCTAAACTTTTGGCTAAAAAAATCCTTAATTTACCCAAGACACTTAGTATATTTTTTCTTTCTCCTGACATAAAAAAAGCTATGTCACCTTTATTAAGATTTAAGTCAGAAGCTAGAGAATACTTGTCTTTTTCTGATAAAAATTTATCTACTGATGATTTTATAACACCACCCTCATTGATTTTAATGTTAAATAGTTTGTCACCTCCAACTTCTTTTTGTTTTATATAATTATTAAAATTATCTATTTTTTTTCTTGAAATTGATGATCCTGATTCAATTTTGATTCCGGCAGTAAATTCATATTTGAAAAAATTAAAAAATTCTGTGTCTGCAATGGTATCTGACAAATTGATAATTTCTAAATCGTATCTTAAATCAGGATTATCTGTTCCGTATTTTGAAATTGATTCTTCGTACGTAATTTGTTTAAAATCTTCTACTTTTAAATTTTTAATCTTAAAAATTAAATCTTTGATTAGGCCTTCAAAAGTTTCTAAAACTTGACTTTGATTAACAAAGGACATTTCACAATCAATTTGAGTAAATTCAGGTTGCCTGTCAGCTCTTAGATCTTCATCTCTAAAGCACTTGACTATTTGATAATATTTGTCGATTCCAGCAACCATTAAAAGTTGTTTAAATGTTTGTGGTGATTGCGGTAGAGCATAAAATTTGCCAGAGTTCATTCTAGAGGGGACAATGAAATCTCTAGCTCCCTCAGGAGTTGATTTAATTAAATATGGTGTTTCTACGTCTACAAATCCTATGCTGTTCAAGTAATTTCTAGCCTCTGAGCTGATTTTGTGTCTTAAAATTAAGTTGTCTCTGATTTTATTTCTTCTGATATCTAAGTATCTATATTTCATTCTCAACTCCTCTCCACCATCAGTTTTATCTTCAATTGTAAAAGGTGGTGTTTTAGAGGGGTTAAGAATATTGAGCTCATCAACTAAAACCTCAATCTCTCCAGTTTTTATGTTTTTATTTTTACTTTCTCTTTCAACAACTTTCCCAACAATTTTAAGTACATATTCTCTTCCAAGACTTTGAGCTTTATCAAAAAGTTGGATATTATTTTGTTCAAATTTTAGCTGAGTAATCCCGTACCTATCTCTGAGATCTATGAACAAAACGTTACCAAGATTTCTTGATTTTTGAACCCATCCGCTTAAAGTTACAATGGTTCCAACTTTTTCAAGATTTAATTCTCCACAATTAAAGTTTCTAAACACTTTTTTTTTGACAAACTTAATAAAATCATAGCGTATATTTGTAAAATGGATTTTAATGTTTTTAGTGATGAGTTCTTCATGAGACAAGCAATTGAAGAAGCAAAAAAAGCAATGAAAAAAGATGAAGTTCCAATTGGAGCTGTAATTGTATGTCAAAATCAAATTATTGCTAGGGCTCATAATTTATGCGAGTCATTAAATGATGCTACTGCTCACGCAGAAATGCAAGCTTTTACAAGTGCTAGTAATTATCTCTCAAGCAAATACTTAAACGATTGCAGACTATTTGTTACTTTGGAACCATGTGTAATGTGTGCTGGAGCTTCTTATTGGGTTAGAATCAGTGAAATTATTTTTGCCGCATCTGATAAAAAGAAAGGTTTTCTAACTTTAAACCCTCACATTCTTCACCCTAGCACTAAATTAAAAAAAGGCATTTATGAAAATGAGTGTAGTCAAATGTTAAAAGATTTTTTTAAAACTAAACGATAATAAGTTTATTTTTGTGCAAAAAAAATATGTATCCTGAACAATTATGTACACCAATGAGGTTAGAGCTAACTTCAGCTGGTTATAAAGAACTAAAAACCTCTGAAGAGGTAACAAATCTAATGAGCTTAGAAGGGACGGTTCTATTGATGGTAAATTCCGTCTGTGGTTGTGCTGCTGGAAATGCAAGGCCAGCAGCGATAATGGCAACCAAACTTAATCCAAAGCCTGACAATTTTGCAACAGTATTTGCTGGTCAAGACTCTGAAGCAACCGCAAAAGCCAGAGAGTTTATGCTTCCTTATCCAGCTTCATCACCATCAATAGCATTGCTGAAGGATGGTAAAGTTGTCCATATGATTGAAAGACATCATATTGAAGGCAGAGATGTTAAATTAATAATTGAAAATCTAAAATCTGCTTTCGAGTCTCATTGTTAAATGAGTTTCAAAATTTTTAAAGAACTTACTAAGTTCAGATTATCACTTACTGTACTATTCTCTGCAATCACTGGATATTTTTTGGCCATAGATTCAGTAAACTATTTCAACCTGTCACTTTTATTTTTTGGCGGATTTTTTGTCACAGCGGGGGCAAACTCTTTTAATCAGGTTATTGAAAGAGAATATGATTCTTTAATGACAAGAACAAACAAAAGACCTATACCAGCGCAAAAAATTTCTTTAAACAATGCAATTTTATTTTCAACAATAATCTCAATTTTAGGCTTCATCTTGCTAAATACTATTAGCTTTAAATGTTTCTATCTTGGTCTAATATCTTTCTTATTTTACATTTATATTTATACTCCTTTAAAAAGAAAGTCTTCAGTAGCAATTTTTTTTGGGGCCATTCCTGGAGCTATGCCGTGTTTGTTAGGTTGGGTAGCTGCTGTAAATGATTTCAGCTTAGCATCTGGAGTTCTTTTTGCGGTACAATTTTTTTGGCAATTTCCTCACTTTATTGCAATTTCGTGGATAAGAGATGAGGAGTATAAAAATGCAAAATTTAAAATGATGCCGGGTAAAAATAAAAGTAATTTTGCTCCACTACTTTCAGTTATATTTACAATTTTGATGATTATCACCTCTGTTATTCCTTTCTTCTATGAGATAATGTACTTTGAAATAAGTAAATATGCTTTTTTATTGATAATTTTTTTGGGTTTATTTTTTCTCTTGAAATCTTTTAAATTTTTGAATAGTCAGAATGATTCTTCAGCAAGAAAAGTGTTGTTATTTTCGTATATTTATCTACCGATTGTTCAAATTTTATATGTTATCGACAAATTTTTATTACAATGAATCAAAAAAAATATAATAAATTAATAACGGGTGTTTCAGTATTAATACCTTTAGTTGTAGCACTTCTACTTTTCCTCAAATGGGATGCAGATAAATTAGTATTTGACTTAAGAGCGCCAAAATCTGAACCAATAACATTAATTGAAAATTTACCTATTGCCAAACCACTTAAAAGTTTGCCTCCAGTTTACTCTAGTACCAACGCAGTTACTGCACTACTTCTAATTTTTGCTTACATTGCAATAAGGAGAAAGAAAGTTAAATTGCATGAAAGTTTAATGAAATTATCAATAGCATTATCATTATCTTTTCTTGTAATGTATATTGCTTATCACATAACAACTGATCCAACTCCATTTGGAGGTTCAGGTTTGATAAAATATACTTATTATTTTATTTTAATATCACACATATTACTTTCGATTATATTAATTCCTCTTGTCTTGATTAGTTATGTAAGAGCCTTTCAAAAAGCATTTCCTTCACACAAAAAGATAGCTAGAATCACATTTCCAATATGGCTGTATGTAACGGTAACAGGTGTTATGGTTTACTTGATGATCACCCCTTATTATTCATAATCAGAACTTAAGATTAAAATATATCCAATTTAAATGGTCCCATAGTCAAGGATTTAGGATATTCATTACATTAAAAACTACAAATATTTGTATCTTGCAATCATAATTTAGATAATCAAGCATCAATATGAAGAAGTTTATAATTTTTATATCCATTTTATTCACTGTATTTTTCTCGCATAATTCCAAATCACAAACAATTGATTCAGTTTCAACAACAGTACCAATTTTATGCTATGGTGATTTAGCAACTGTAAATGTTTACATAACTCAAACCTCTCCAGCAACTCCTATTAAATTAATGAATTACAGGTTTGCAACACCAACATTTTTAGTTTCATACGGATCTTCTGCTGTTACAACAGGTACCACACAGCCATTTTCAGGAATGACAGCAACAAATTACAGAATGCTTATGGTTGATTCAGTCTCTTTTTGGAATGCGTTTCCTCCGCTTCCTGGCTCAACAAATCCTTTTGTGCCAAATTCACAGCTTGTTAACCCTACAAACCCAGCAATTCTTGGATTTCAAGATTATATTGTTTTAGGCGTTCCAGTGCTTTCACTCTCCACTTTACAAACAGCTTTTAACGGATGTTTTGGAGATTGTAACGCTGCTCAAAATATAAGTATCTTAGGTGGAACTCCTCCTTATAATATTACAATAACTGGTCCTGGCCTGGTAAATCAGTACAACGTGTTAGATGCTTTTTCAATTGACACGACATACCAAAGTTTATGCGCAGGTACATATAACTATTCTGTCTCAGATGTTAATGGTTGTTTAACTACACCATCAGCAAGCTCTTTTAATATCGGTCAGCCGGCTCAATTATCAGTTTCTGCGGTAATTTCATCAAATTATAATGGAAGAAATGTGAGTTGCTACGGAGCAAGTGATGGAGAAATAACGGCAGTAGCTAGCGGTGGTACTTCTCCCTATCAATATTCTTTAGATGGATCTTCATATACTTCAGATCCTGTTTTTTCTGGTTTAAGTTCTGGTGTCTACACTGTATATTATAAAGATGCAAATAACTGTTTAGCCTCAGAAAATATAACAATCAATGATCCACCATCTTTATTTGGAGCAATTTCCATAAACCAATCTGTGACATGCTATAGTGCTTGTGATGGATCGCTTCAATTTATTGTCGATAATATTCAAACAGGAACAGGTCCATATACTTATTCAATTGATGGAGGTTTAAGTTTTCAAAATTCCAATACTTTCTCATCATTGTGTGGTGGAACTAATTATAGCATAAAAGTTAAAGACGTTAATGGATGTATATTTACCTCCAATATTTTCCTTTCAGAGCCAACTGAAATTTTATTTAATGTCACTTCATCTGATTTTAATGGATTTGGTGTCTCATGTTATGCGGCTGATGATGCAGAGATTATTATTTTTGCCCCATCTGGAGGTACACCCAACTATGATTACTCAATTAATGCGGGAGCATCATACTCAAATTCTCTGATTTACAACAACTTAATCTCAGGTAACTATGTAGTCACAGTTAGAGATATTGTTGGATGTACATCTGATACAACTGTTGTAATCACAGAACCCAATCAGTTTGATGTTCAATACACCTCAACGTCAAATTATAATGGAGTTAATATTTCATGCTATGGTTCTTGTGATGGATCAATCTCAATAGCTCAATTTAATGGAGTTGGAGTGGTGAGTTATTCACTTTCTGGCTCTGTCACTCAAACTGCTCCAGTTTTCTCTGGTCTTTGTGGTCAGATATCCAGTGGTTTTTACAATTTAATAGCTATTGATGACAATGGTTGTGTTGACAGCGTGGATGTAAACCTAACAGAACCGCAGCAATGGGTTTACTCTGTTGATTCAATTGGTGAGACATGTAATTTATCTAACGGACAAGCTTCAATTAATGTTACTCAGGGAGGAACCGGCACTTTAGCATATCTATGGGACGACCCAAATACACAAATCACATCATCTTCAATTAACTTAGAAACAGGAACTTACAATGTTACTGTTACAGATATTAATGGGTGTAACCTTACAGAAGATGTCTTTGTTGCTGAGGCAGATATTACACTGTCTTTTGATAGCGTGCCACCATGTAACGGATTAAATAATGGTTCAGCAACTGTTATACCAGATGGAACCCCACCTTATCAAGTAATTTGGTTTAACGGATCAACTTCAAACTCTATATCAGGATTATCACCAGGCTATTATTCTGTATCTGTCATCGATGGATCAGGCTGTCTAGTTACTGATTCTGTTTTAATTCCCAGTAGTGTTTATGTTGATTTACAGCTAGATTCTTTAAGTTCAGCACTAAGTGTTAATTGCTTCGGCGATCAGTCTAGTGGGATAACTTTAAATGCGACAGGTGGTACAGGCTCTAACACTTACCTATATTATATCCCAAATGCATTTCCTACACCGCAAGCATCTAATGTTTTTAGTGGACTTTATGCTGGCAACTATATTATATTTGCTGAAGATGCTAACGGGTGTGCAGATAGCTTAAATGTTACAATCAATCAGCCTGATGAAGTAAACTTTTATACCTCAGTTTTTGATGTAAGTTGTTTTGCAGGTAATGATGGGTCATTGAGTATTGATTCTGTTACAGGCGGGACACCTCCATTTAACTATTTTTGGAACAATGGTTCAACAACTTCTTCAATAAATGGATTAACTGCGGGAGATTATATTATTTCTATAACTGACGCTAATGGTTGCATATCTTCTCCAGTAGCTGATACTCTTAGAGTGTCTGAACCAACAATTTTACAAAGCTCAATAAGTATTACTAATCATGCCACTTGTACTGGAGCTCAGACTTTGGCAACTGGTGAACTAAATGTAACCATTTTGGGAGGAACACCAGGCTACAGCTATTCATGGAGCAATGGTGAAACCTCTAATCAATTATCTTTTTTAATGCCAGGCTCATATGTGCTTAATATTACTGACAACAACGGATGTTTACTAACAGATTCAGCTGAAATTTTTCCTGGTCAAAATCCTCAACTTGATGTATTAGTTCAAAATGTTTCTTGTTTTGGAGCAAATGATGGGATAATTTATACTTCTGCTTTTGGTGGAACATTACCATATCAATATAGTTCTGATGGGGGTAATACTTTTGTCCCCTCTGGCACACCTTTTGGTCCATCTGGTCAAGCATCATATTTCATAACTGTTGTTGATGCACTTGGTTGCACTGATAGTGACTCAGTTTATGTAAATGAGCCAGATTTACTATCTATTAATAATATTATTGAGGAAAATGTTTCGTGTTATGATAGTGCAAACGGAAAATTAACTGTATTTCATACCGGAGGTACTACTCCCTTTAATTACTCATGGAGTGACCCTCTAAGCCAAAGCACTATTACTGCGAACAATCTTTCACCAGGTAATTACAATGTTATCGTTACCGACACTAACGGTTGCTCAGATACATCTTTTTCAGCACTGATAACTCAACCAGATAGTCTATATCTTTCAATAAGTTCAAGCCTTGTAAGTTGTTACGGTGGTGCTGATGGAAGTGCTAGTTTAACTGCTTTCGGTGGCACACCAAATTATAGTTACCTTTGGAGCAATGGTTCAAATATTTCAAGTATAAACAATGTTCCTTCATTAAATTACACCGTAACTGTTACCGATGGCAATGGTTGTATAAGAGCAGGTTCAGTGAATGTCTCGCAACCACAACCAATAAGTAATATTTTTATTAGAGACTCCGTTACATGTGTTGGAGGAAATGACGGTTTTGCTAATGCTCTTACATCTGGGGGTACTCCTCCTTTTAGCTATATTTGGAGCAATAGTCAAACTACTAACTCTGTAAATGACTTATTTGCTGGTTTAAATTATCTGCAAATAACCGATACTAACGGATGTGTTTTTAATGATACAGTTAATATACTAGAGCCATCTCAATCAATAGAAATAGACTCTGCAATTATATCCTCAATTACTTGCTATGGAGCAAATAATGGGACAATAGCAATAATCGCATCAGGAGGAGATGCCCCTTACTTATATTCAATTGACAATGGTTTTAGTTCTCAATCTAACATAGGCTTTATAAACGTTAGTAGTGGAAGTCATATATTATATGTTGAGGATCAAAGGGGATGTGTTGATAGAGATACAGTAAATATTGATGAGCCAGATTCATTATATATTGACTCTACAATCTACGCTAACATTGAATGTTATTCTTTCTGCAATGGTTCAATTCAGTCTATAAATGCGATTGGCGGAACACAACCATATACTTATTCTGTTAACGGAGGCCTTCAACAATCATCAATGGCATATTTCAATAATTACTGTGCTGGCACATATACAATTGAGGTTTTTGATGCGAATAATTGTGTATCACAAGATTTAATTATAATTAACGAGCCCTCTGAGCTTAATGTTCAAATTACAACATCTGATTGGAACAATTACCAAATTAGATGTAATGGAGAGAATTCAGGCTTTGCAGATTTTACAATTTCTGGTGGAGTATCTCCATATATCAAAACTTGCATTGAAATTGCAACAGGAGATACGATTCAATCTTCAGCAAGCTCTCACATCGACTCTATTTCTGCAGGACTATATAGATTTATAGTTGAAGATTCAAGAGGTTGTGTGTTTAGCGCTGACATAGTTTACTATGAGCCGGACCCAATTGTTCATTCATTTGTGCCAACTCATGTTAGTTGCAATGGTTGGAATAATGGAGCTTTAATTGATATTGTTAGCGGTGGTGTCGGAACAGCCACATCATATGTTTACTCTTGGAATACAGGAGACAGTACATATTCAATATCCAACTTATCTGTAGGAACATACACCATTACAGTAGTTGATGAAAATAACTGTACCTCAGTCGATTCATATAATATTAATAATAGTTTAGCATTATCAGCTTCAATTAATAATTCACTAACAAGTAATGTTTCCTGCTTTGACTTTTGTGATGGAATTATTTCTTTAAATGTTAGTGGAGGTATACCAAATATTGATGCTAATGGTAATTCAATTTATACATATAGCTGGGATGATGTATTGTCACAAAACACCATAACTGCGATTGGATTGTGTGTTGACAACAATACAAATAACTCAATATACACATGTATCGTTTCTGACTCACAAGGATGTGAAGATACAGTTTCTTATACATTAAACCAGCCAGAGGAACTTGTTGTAACGGCATCAGTTTTAGCGGATATTTTATGCTTTGGAGATAGTAATGGTAGGCTAACTGCAAGCGCAACAGGAGGAAATGGAGGGAAACAGTACTTATGGAATAATGCGAACAACTGGAACAATAATCCAATTAATAATAATTTAAGTTCTGCCAGCTATGTTGTTGTGGTAAGAGACAACAAAGGCTGTATGGATACTACTGAAATATTTTTACCTCAACCTAGTCAATTAGTTGTGTCAACAACTCAAAAAAATGTAAGTTGTTTCGATGATGCTAATGGGGAGATTACAGCAGTTGTAACTGGAGGAACACCTACACCAGGAATTCCTCCAACATATAATTATAATTGGTCTCCAAGCAATCAAACAACTCAAACTGCGATTAATTTAGATACAGATATTTACATTGTTACAGTAACAGACAATAATAACTGTAGTGTAGTTTCCAATTCAATATTTATAACACAACCTTCAAATCCATTGTCATTAAATGTAGATTCCACTGACGAAACTTGCTTATTAGATAATGGAACCGTAACAGCATTTGTTAATGGGGGGACCCAACCTTTTGACTTTAGTTGGACAAACTCTAGCGGAGGTTTAATAACTCAAGGTACAGGTATCAGTTCAATAAATAATTTATCTCCTGGTTTATATAATGTTGAAATTTCTGATAAGAACGGATGTATAATCAGTGGAAGCACTTTTGTTAATGGAGTTAAAAATATATTCCTTCCTGGCAATCTAGATAAGATTGATACTATTTTATGCTTAGGTAAAAGCCTTTCTGTTGATGTAGAGGAAAAACCAGGGTTTATATATGATTGGACTCCTGGCCCAAATACTTCTGATGTTAATTTACAACCAACAACAACCGGCTTACACAATTATATATTAAGTGTAACTGAGCCTGGATGCAATCCTTATGAACTAGAAGTAAATATTAATGTGGAAGATATAAAATCTGAAATAGCTAGCAGAAATAGTGAGATTTCTTTTAGAGCAGACGATGTGATTTCACCAGATAAAGCTGTGAATATTTTATCAGTTGTAAGTGATGAAAGTATAACTATTTCTTCAAATCCTAACTTGGGAATATCTCATGAATGGCAATGGGATCAAGGAACCACTACTGAGTCTTACGTCCAAATTTCTAACGTTGATAAAAATAAATGGATATATCTTAATCTAGATTCAAGTGGTTGTTTAGGATATGACTCTGTATATGTTGCACTTTCAGTTATACCATTTGATGCAATAAGCCCGAACGGAGACATGAAGAATGATAAATGGAACATTTTGGGAATTACTGCAAATAGATATGATCAGGCGGTAATAACAATTTATAACAGATGGGGAGAGGAAGTTTATAAAACTTATGGAGGTAGTCAATTTGCGCCTTGGGATGGAACAAAAGATGGTAATGAATTACCTGTTGGTACTTATTATTACATAATAGATTTGGCTAATCAAGATGAACCCATTACTGGCCCAGTAACAATTATTAGATAAAAAATTTGATTATGACATTTAAGAAAAGTTTATACCTATTATTTTTAATTGCAATATTCCCAATTTATGTAAAGGGACAGCAATTGCCACAGTTGACACAGTATATGATGAACAATTATGCTATTAACCCAGCTGTTGCAGGTATGCAAGACTATTACCAAATTAGAACTACAATTAGAAATCAGTGGGTAGGTATTGAAGATGCGCCAACAACAAATATATTAAGTGTTTATGGAAGAAGAGGAGATAATGTAGGTTTAGGTGGAGTTGTATTTAATGATCAAGTTGGACCGACAAGTAGAATAGGAGCTAATATGTCTTATACATATCATTTTAATTTGAGTAAAAAGACAATGCTAGCATTCTCTTTATCAGGTGGATTTACCCAATTTAAAATTGACAAAATAGGCTGGAATGTTCAACACCCTGATGATCCAGTTACTCAAGGTGATGTAATTGTTGATGCAATTCCTGATGCAACATTTGGATTTAATTTCTATGGAAAAAATTGGTACCTAGGAGGTTCTATTCCTCAACTAGTAAGTTCTAATTTAGAATTATTAGACACTGATTTTGCAAGAGATTTTAATACTGAAATGACAGGTAGTTTAAGTCCACATGTTTACATATTAGGAGCATATCAACATACAATCAATGACTTTTGGAGTGTAGAGCCAAGTATTCTTGTTAAATATATGGATCCTACTCCAACTCAGTTTGATATTGGATTAAAAACAGAATATAACGATAGGTTATGGGCAGGAATAAATTACAGAAGCAATGGTGATATGGCCGCTTTATTTGGCTATAATATTGGTGAGAGATTTATTGTTGGCTATTCTTATGATATTGTAAATGCTGACATAAATGATTATTCCTCCTCCTCTCACGAGTTTATGGTGGGAATCAATTTCGTTCCTGTAAAAGAGCAACAACTTATTGACTAAATATATAATAAAAAAAAGCCTCAAATTTTTTGAGGCTTTTAATTGTTGTACTTTAAATAGGGAAAGAATTGTACAACCCAAAACAAGTATTACGACTTGCCCAAATTTAGGTTGATTTACATGTCAAAGGGATCAAGTTGGTAATTTTTGTTAACATAAAATTGTTGAATAACTTTTAGGTCAAAAAACTATTCAAAAAATTAGTTATGAAATTAGCAATTCTAGGAACAAGAGGAATACCAAATAATTACGGAGGATTTGAGCAGTGTGCAGAGATTTTAGCTGTAGGGTTACAAAAAAAAGGACATGAAGTCACTGTATATAACCCTTCTTTTCATAGCTACAATAAGAGAGTATTTGATGCTGTTACAATAAAAAAGATATACTCACCAAATAAATTAATTGGTAGTTCTGCATCAAATTTTGTATTTGATTATTTATCTTTCAAAGATGCTGTAAAATCTGATTATGATATTATTCTGCAGCTTGGACTAATAACATCCTCTCCGTCTATAATTTTTGTGAGACACAGAGGAAAAATTATTGTTACCAACATTGATGGAATAGAATGGAGAAGAAAAAAATGGAACTTTATAATTAGATTCTTAACAAGAAATATGGAAAAATTAGGCGTACGGTTTTCTGATTATATAATTGCCGACAACTTAGGAATTAAAGATTATTTAAAAAAAACATATAATATAAGTGCAAAATATATTGCTTATGGAGCTGATATATTAGTTAATCCAGATTCCAAAATATTAAATGATTATAATTTAAAAGCTGGAAAATTCATATTATGTGTAGGAAGAATTGAACCTGAAAACAATTATGAAATGATTTTTAATTCCTATGTAAAAGCTAAGTTAAATATTCCGTTGATTATAATAGGAAACCATCTAACAAAATTTGGTGATTACTTAAAGGACAAATTTAAAAATGAAAATATTTATTTCTTTGGAGCAATTTATGAAAAAAAGATTTTAGATAATCTAAGATATTATTCAAAATTGTATATTCATGGTCACTCGGTTGGAGGCACGAATCCATCGCTAATTGAAGCTATGTCTGCTAGCGCATTAGTTCTTGTACATAGAAATAAATTTAACCTATCTGTTTTAACAAATAATGAGCTATCTTTCTCAAACTCCGATGAATTAAAAGAACTTTTGTTAGACAGTAAAATTATGTCAGAAAAAAAGAAACATGTTAGTAAAAATCTCAAAATTATAAAAGAGAAATTTTCTTGGGAAAAAATTATTAATGATTATGAAACCTTTTTTCTTAGTATTTTAAATTAAAAAAAGACTTTCTGTTATTTTGTCACAGATAATCTTCCCTTTTCTCTCTAAAAAATAAATAGTTTTTTTATTTGATATGTATCCATCTTTTTGCCAAGATTGAATATTTCTTAGAAAGAAAACTTTGTGAGACTTTTGCTTAATATCTTTAATATTAATTCCTTTGTCAGTGCGCAGTCTTCTAATTATATATTCATTATAAGTATCTCTCTTACTTAAAGTTTCACTTTCATAATATTTTGTGTTAGTTTTCAAGTATTTCATATAAAGAAAATTATTTTTTACATTCCACCTTCTTGATAATCCATTAAATGAATGAGCAGAAGGACCAACGCCTAAATATTCGCTACCAAACCAGTAGTTTTTATTATGATTAGACTCATAATTTTTTTTGCAAAAATTTGATATTTCGTAATTAAAGAATCCTTTTTTTTTCACTTAAATCAGCTATATGGTTATATTGGTTTATAAATATCTCATCAGATGGTTTACTAATTTTGTTTTGTAAAATTCTTTTATGCAAAACTGTATTAGGTTCGATAGTAAGACCATAAATAGACAAATGATTAATTTCATAACCAAAGCAGATATTTAAAGACTCATCCAGTTTTTTTAAATCTTGATTGGGCAAATTAAACATAATGTCAACAGAGATATTTTTGATTCTAGAATTAATTGCAATCTCAACAGAATTCTTTGCTTGCATTGAGTTATGTGATCTATTTAATGATTTTAATATTTCATTATCAAAAGATTGCACGCCAATACTTAATCTGTTAATACCCATATTAAAATAATCATCTAATTTTTTTTTATTAATATCATCGGGATTAGTTTCAATTGTAATTTCAGTATTGTCAGTGATAATAAATACTTCATTTATGTTTTTTAATATTTTCTTTATCAGGTGAGTGGAGATAATTGATGGAGTTCCACCTCCAAAGTAAATAGAGCTTAATTTTTTATCTTTTAAATAATCTTTTCTTATTCGAATTTCTTTAATAATTGAGTTTATTAATTCTTCTTCTTTTTTTTTAGAAATTACAAAGTGAAAGTCACAGTATATGCACCTTTGTTTGCAGAAGGGAATATGTATATAAATGCTGCTCACTGAAATAGATTAAAAAATCATCCTTAAATTTGTGATATGAAACAAAATAAAAATTATTTCTCAACTTTAACAAATGAAGAACATGAAATAATAGTAAATAAAGGTACTGAAAAACCATTCTCAGGAAAATATAACAACTTTTACCTTCAAGGAATTTTTGTTTGCAAAGCCTGTGAAACACCTCTTTACAAATCAAGTAGCAAGTTTGACTCAGGATGTGGTTGGCCTTCGTTCGATGACGAAATAGAAGGTGCAATCTCTAGATTCACTGACTATTCAGGGGGTAGAGTAAGAACTGAGATTTGTTGCTCTAACTGTGGTGGTCATTTAGGTCATGTTTTTGAAGGTGAGAGATTTACGAAGAAAAATACTCGACATTGTGTTAACTCCTTAAGCATAAGGTTTGTTAAACAAAGCTGAGTAACTATACTTTTTTAAGCTTTATGCAGAAAGTAGTTCCATAATTTTCTTCAGAACTTGACACAAAAATTTTCCCACTATGATACACTTCAACTATTCGTTTTGTCAAGGATAGTCCTAATCCCCAGCCACTTTTTTTGCTAGTATAACCTGGTAAAAATATTTGATTAATTTTATTTTTAGCAATACCCTGTCCATAATCTTTTATAAAGATATTAACTTCAGAATCATTGCTAGTAATATCAAACTCTATTTTACCATTACCTTTCATAGCATCTGTTGCATTTTTACATAAATTCTCGATAGCCCATTCAAACAATGTTTTATTAGCACTCACAAATATGGGATCTTCAGGAAATTTTTTGATTATTTCAATTTTTTGAGGCAGTCTTTTTTGCAAGTATTCTAAAAAGTTTCCTAATAGTTCATGAATCTGATAATTTTTTAGTGCAGGAACAGATCCAATTTTTGAAAATCTATCAGTGATTGTCTCAAGTCTTCTTAAATCTTTATTAATCTCATTTAGCGTATCAGTATTAATATCACTATCCTTTAATAATTCGCTCCAAGCAATTAGTGATGATAAAGGTGTAGCTAGTTGATGAGCAGTTTCTTTTGCCATACCAGCCCATACTTTGTTCTGTTCAGATTTTTTAGCTGAGCTAAAAATAACATATGAGATAATAAAGAAAATTAATATGAAGCCTAATTGATAAAATGGGTAGTAACGAAGCATACTCAAAATGTTAGAGTCTCTATAGTATATAAATTGTTTGTCTCCAATAAAATTTACTTCTATTGGAGTACTATTTTCCTCCTTCATTACCTTAAGTTCTTGCTTTAAATAATTATTTGTAATTTTTTTTTCTTTGAATAATTTAACTTTAAAAGTTAATAGACTATCTAATTTACTATATATTAATAAATTTCTGTGCTCTAAAATACTATCACATTCATCAACTAAAATTAAAGGTATTTTCTTATTCTCCGTGATTACATTAATTGCTAGCGAAAAGTCCCCCTCAGATGTTATATTAACTAAATTTTTGGTTGCCTGTGCCCATAACTCTATTTTCTTTCTCTCTTCCTTTTTCAGTTCTTTTACTAAGTTATTGGTAAAAATAATTGAAAATGCAGCTATTAATATTGCAAATAATAAAAGCCATTTTTTCCATTTTTGCTCTTTATTATATACTTTCATCGTCCCATTCTATGTCTGGTGCAACTTCTTTTTTCTCGTCAACAGTATCATTAATATTCTTTATAATCTTATTAATAATTTTTTTTTCTTTTTCAATTTTGTTATTGATCTTTGTTCTAAATTTTATGTTATCGAATTCAATTTTTGTATTATCAGTAGTTCCTATCATTTTAAGATAAATTGCACTGAGACCTTCATTGTTTGATTTAATCTCACCAATTTCGTTGTTTATTTTAGTATTCTTTTTTCTAAATTCATTAGACATAAGTTCGGACAGGAGAAGAGTTATATCATAGTTGACCTCATTATTTAATGAGTGAGTGCCTGAAACAATTAAACTCAAAGCTGATGATATAATTTGCATTTCAGGTATTGTTATAATATTATCTTTAATTTCTATTTTATTTTCAAGCTTGGAAAATTTAACATCTTTTAAGTCTTCAACATTAACGAAATTAGATAAATTTCTTAATGGTTTGAAGTTAATTAATTCCCCCTTTTCTATAGTCAGATTTGAATTCATTGTTAATCTGTTTGTTATGAATTTCATTCTATTATCCCAAACAGCTGATAAATTAATATTTGCGGTACCAATTCCTTTAATATGTTTTGATTCTATGAAGCTTTGATTGAAGTTATTAAAAGAATTAAATGCTTGTCTAATATTTATTGAACTGAAGTTAAAATTTGTGGATAGCTTCAATTCATCCTCTATAGTTTTGTATAGTTGCATGTCTCCTTCAAACTGACCATTTAAAGCAGAGGCTTTTGTGTTTTTTAAATTTAAAACTTGGTTGTCAATTAAAAAATCTGTTGTTAAATTTAAAGCATCAAAACTTTTATATGTAAAGTTTTTACTTGTCATGTTTATTTGAAGATTAACCCATTTAGGTATGATAAATTCATCTTCGTTTAATTCTATAGTTTCATTATTTTTAAATAAATCATCTAAGTTAACATATGTGGAATTGGTTGATCCTTGAAGTAAAAAATTTGTTTTCTTACCCAAAATATACTCTGGTAGATTTAAAATCTTCCCGTTGAATTCAAAGTCTGATTCTCCACTAGTAATATAACTTTTATAAACATCAAATTTTTTATGATTTAAATTAGCATCTAAAAACTCAATATCAAATGCGTTTTTGAAATTATTTAATTTATATGAAAAGTTTTTAGCATCTACTTTGAAGTTATATTTTGATGCTAAAAATTTATTTTTAAACTCATTGTTGAATGAAAATTTTCCAGAATAGTTACAAGCTAAAAATAAATTACCAGTAATACTTTCTACATTATCTTTTGTAAGTAACATTTCCAAATCACTGCCTCCAATTTTTGTTTTCATATCAAGATTCAAAAAAAAATCCTGTAGATTTTCTAAATAAAAGTCTCCATTAAACTCGCTGTATTTTGTTTTGGCAAAGAAATTATTAAAAGTGAACTTTGTTGAGCTTAAATTAGCATATTCACCATTTGAAACTTTTCCGATGAATTGTATGCTTTGGAGATTTAATTTTGATTTGCCAAATTTTAAACTACCGTCCTCTACAAAATATTTAATATAAACTTTTGGGTTTTTTAAAGAACCATCTTCTTTTATGATGTTTCCACTAAAAGATATTAATGAGTTCAAGCTTATACCCTCAAACAAGTAATTAAGATACTCAGGGCAATTCTTTCTAACATTAATAATTTCCTGGTTCTTAAAATCAAATTCAATGTTAAATGACCTCCAATCATTTATATTTCCAGAGACTGATTCAGATTCTAAATCATCAATTTTAAGTTCATCAAATTTATAATCAATTTTATTTTTTTTAATGTTAACATTTCCATTCAAATAGAGCTGTTTATTATCCAAGTGATTTTTACTAAAAATTAAATCATCACAATACAAATTACCATTTATATAAAAGTTATTGTCTGCTTTGCTTGTAATATCAAGATCTTTGATATTGAAGAAAAATTTATTGTTTTTTTGTAATTCAAAGTATTTGAGATCTGAATTTAAAATTTTAATTCTGTTAAAAATATTTTTGTTTACTTTAACATCGGAGCTAGTACTTTTGAATATATTAAAGTTTGTATGTTGGTCAGATTTGTAAAGGTTAACAATGCCATCATTTATTTCAATAGTTGAGAAATAAATATTATTAGTCAAAAGCTTGATTAATGGTAAATATAATTGGCATTCTTTTGCAAAAAACAAGGTGTCGTTTTCAAAATTAGATTCTTCTTTAACACAAATATTTTTTATTGAAATTGAAATATTTGTTAAATTTTTAAATGGAGATAAATTAATTTCTTCAAAAGAGCAGTCTGCTGAGATAACATCATTAATACTACTAGTGATAGTTTCTTTTATGAAATCGGATTTGTATTTAGTAAAAAAAAATATTACTGCTACAAAAAGAAATAATAATGTAGATACTAGTAAGAATATTTTTTTTACTACTCCCATTTATAATCTTTTGAGAATATTTACTTCTTTATCAGTCAAGAATCGATACTTACCCCTGACAGTATTTTTTTTTGTTATACCAGCAAAAGAAGTTCTATCTAATTTAGTTACTGTGTACCCTAGATGCTCGAATATTCTTCTTACAATTCTATTCTTTCCAATATGAATTTCAATTCCTATATTTTTTTTTGTTTCTAGAAAAGATATTTTGTCGACTTTAACAGGGCCATCTTCTAAAATAAGATTCTTTCTAATTTTTTCAAAATCACTCGATTTCAAATTTTTATTTAATTCAACTCGATAGATTTTACTTATTCTGTTACTAGGGTGGCAAAGTTTTTTTGACAAATCACCATCATTTGTAAACATTAGGACCCCAGTTGTATTTCTGTCAAGCCTTCCGACAGGATACAACCTCTCTTTGCAAGCCCCATTAATTAAATCTAAAACTGTATTTCTTTTTTGAGGATCTTTCATTGTTGTGATAAAGTTTTTTGGTTTGTTTAGCACTAGATATTTATGCTTTTCCGCTTTAATTACGGAATCATTAAATTTTACAATATCATCAATATCTACTTTATAGCCCATTGAAGTTATGATGTTGTTATTCACTTTAACTAAGCCCAAAGAAATAAATTTATCAGCCTCTCTTCTTGAACAAATGCCAGAATTAGAAATGAATTTATTTAATCTAATTTTTTTAATTTCTGCTTTCAAAATCAATACTTTATAAACTTAGCTCCTTTGGTACCTATTGATATTATGTACATTCCAGGAGCAAGCTTATTTAATTTAATATTTTTCGAATTTGAGTTTTCAGACAGAGTTATCTTCTGAACATAGTTTCCGCTTATATCATATATAAAAGCTGGCTCACTATTAAAAGAACTACTAATATTTATTTTAAGTTCTTGCATATTTTTATCATAACTTATAACGAACAGATCTTTGAAATTATTATCTGTGCTAAGTAATTGGTTGCAGGGTAGTAGATTGTAAACGAAATCTCTTGAGAATTCAAGACCTTGAACAAATTTAGGATTCACTACACCAAACTGTGCCCATTCATGATTTGTAAAATTAAGTTCAAGCAATTGATTATTTAGACCTTGATTATTTGCCTTTATATGAATTTCATTTGAACCACACAAGTTTAACAAGGCAGGATTGTTTAGAGCTGGACTACAGTTGTAATTAACCACAAGGTCTAAATCCCCATGAACACTAACTATTGGCTCTTCAGCAGAATTGATCCAACCTAAGTCATGTATACCACCTGCAAAGTTAATTACGCCATTGATTTTAGATGAGAACCCAAAATTACCTGCATCTCCATCTAGCGTACCCCCAATTGAAGATAGTCTGGATAATATATTTTGAGGTAATTCTTGTTCATTGTCTATGTAAGCATGGTGAATAGCAATAACTCCTCCAGCAGAGTAACCTCCAATAAAAATCGCACTTGTATCTATACCATATGGATTACCATTAATACAACTCTCTTTGAAAAATCTTATTGCTGCTCTGGCATCAGCTAGAGACTTTAGCACTGCATCTATCTGAGCATTTGTTGATAAAAAAAAAGTTAATATGTTGGATAGTCTATAGTTGACTGATGCAGTGACATATCCTCTTTTTGAAAAATATTCACAAAAATCAACACAGTCAATTGTTGATTTGTCTCCAGTGGTAAATGATCCTCCATGAAAATAAAGTATAAGTGGTCTGTTTTGCAAACTGTCTCCAACAGGGGTATAAATATCCATCTCATGCTCGCTATCAAAAAAAATATCGGAGTAATTATTAGTAGATACATCAACATTTGAGAAAATTTCATTTATGTATCTCCCGTTACATTGACTAGCTGCATTATTTAGAAAAAACAGAAAGCATATAATTAACAAATATTTATTTTTTTTCATCTTCCATTTTAATTATGACTTTATTAATTTCCTCATCATTAATCCTACTGAAAAGGTGTTTTGGCGTACCAATTTTATGCCCTTCATTAATTATTTTAGATATATTAAAATACCAAGAACAATTATTTTTCATGTCAATTATTTCTCTTAGTTGAAAAGAGCTAAAAGGTAAAAAAGGTTCTGAAATTATTGATAAAGCAGCAACTACTTTGATTGAAATATTCATTATTGTTTTTACTCTTGTTTCATCATTTTTAATCAACTTCCAAGGTTCAGTGTCGGTTAAGTATTTGTTGCCAATTCTTGCAATGTTCATAAAACTCATCAAACCCTTTTTAAATTCAAACTTTTCAATGTAATAACCGATTAATTCAATTGATTTTTCAGTCTCTTTTAAAATATCTTTATCAATACTCTGTAAATCACTTATTTTTGGAATGATTCCATCATAATATTTATTTATCAAAACAATAACACGGTTAATAAAATTTGCGTAAATATCAACAAGTTCATTATTATTTCTATTTTGAAAATCCTTCCATGTAAAGTCAGAATCTTTTTTTTCGGGACTTATAGCACATAAATAATATCTTAACGAATCTTGCTTGTCCTTAAAATCTTTCTGAAACTCATGTAACCATATAGCCCAGTTTTTAGAAGTAGAAATTTTCCTTCCCTCTAAATTTAAAAACTCATTAGAAGGAACATTTTTAGGTAATATATAATTCCCATGAATTTTTAGTAGAATAGGAAAAATTATGCAATGAAAAACAATGTTATCCTTGCCTATAAAATGAATGAGCTCAGTTTCATCATTCATCCAATAATCTTTCCAGTTTTTATTCTTCTCTTTTGCCCAAGCTTTTGTTGAAGAAATATAACCTATGGGAGCATCAAGCCATACATAAAGAACTTTTCCATCAGTGTTTTTAATTGGTAATTTTACTCCCCAGCTTAGATCTCTAGTCATTGCACGTTCATTCAAACCATTGTCAATCCATGAATTACATTGACTAATTACCTGTGATTTCCAGTCTTTTGAGTCATGTTTTTTCTTTTCATTAATAACCCCTTCATTAATCCATTCTTTTAACCATTTCTCATGCTTTTGCATGTCTAAAAACCAATGTGTTGTGTCTCTTAGCACAGGACTATTTCCACTAATTTTTGATTTTGGATTTATGAGTTCGTTTGGACTAAGTGCGGTCCCGCAATTCTCACATTGATCGCCATATGCATGCTCATATCCACATTTTGGACAAGTTCCCTCAATATATCTATCAGCTAAAAATTGATTTTCTTGTTTGTCAAAATACTGTTTGGTAGTTAAGATTTTGAAAGCATTATTTTCATTAAGTTTTAAAAAAAAATCCTGAGCAGTCTTATGGTGTGATTCTTCAGAGGTTCTATGAAAAAAATCAAAATCTATTCCAAAGTCTGAAAAAGTCTTTTTGTTAAGATTGTGAAATTTATCAATAATTTTTTTCGGAGTAGTTTTATTTTTTTTTGCTTGCAAAGTTATCGCAGCTCCATGCTCGTCAGAACCACAAATAAAAGCTACATCATTTCCTTTATTTTTTTGATATCGCACAAAAATATCAGCAGGTAAATAAGCTCCTGCCAAATGCCCAATATGAAGTGGTCCATTTGCATATGGTAGCGCAGATGTAACAGTAAACCTTTTTTTCATTTATTAATTCAGAAAAAATTATATTAGCAAATATAACTTTTAGTTTTAGTTTATAAGATGAACAAAGAACCTTCTTTATTAAAAAAAGGAGATGTTGTTTCAATCATTTCCACTGCAAGAAAAGTAGTTCAAAAGGATATCCAAAAAAGTATTGATATCTTATTAGGCTGGGGATTAAAAGTTGTATTAGCCAAAAATATATACAAATCCCACCACCAGTTTTCAGGTGACGATATAATTAGAAAAGATTCACTTCAAGAATTATTAGATTCCAAAGAAATTAAAGCAATCTTTTGTGCTAGAGGAGGTTATGGAACAATAAGATTGATTGATAAACTAGATTTCAAATCATTTATTAAACATCCAAAATGGATTATTGGTTTTAGTGATATTACAATTTTGCATTCAAGCTTAAATATTATGAAATACTGTTCAATTCATTCATTTATGCCAATTAATTATGAATCAATTTCAAAAAAAAATCTTAAAAATTTATATCAAATTTTATTTAGGGGAAAAAATAATATAAAATGCTCCTCAAATTCTTTAAACAAAACTGGATTTGTTAAATCTGAAATAGTAGGAGGGAACCTATCTATATTATACAGTTTGCTAGGATCAAAATCAGATATTAAAACAGATAATAAAATTCTCTTCATAGAAGATCTCGACGAATATTTATACCACGTTGACAGAATGATAATTTCACTAAAAAGAGCTGGAAAATTTAATAATATAAAGGCAATGATAGTTGGTAGTATGACAAAAATGCATGATAACAAAATTAAATTTGGAATGAATGCTAAAGAGATAATTAAATATCATACAAGAGAATTTAACTTTCCAGTATGCTTTAATTTTCCTGCTGGACATCAAAAAAATAATAGACCTATAGTCCTTGGAAAAGTTTCAAAATTAGAAATTAACTCCAATTTAGTATGTTTGTCACAATGAATGATTTAGAAAAGTATTTCGGCTCTTGCCCAGAATTTTAAAGAGTGGTAAAAAGATTATAAATATGTTTTTAAAACAAATGAATTTGAGTTTATAGCTGATAATCTTTCTTGCAACAACAAAAAGAGAGCAGAAAGCTGGTTTGAACTACCTCTTAACTAATTTTTTTAATTACTTTTTTTACTTTGAAATAATCCGAATCTTTGACAGGAGAGTTTCTCATTGCAGATTTTTTGCATTTATAATCAATTATTAAATCCTCTCTCAAAACATTTATTTCCGTACTAATGTGAGAAAGAGGATCAACATCACTGACATCAAGCTTATCAAGTACCTTAATAAATTTTAAGATTTTTTTCAAATCTTTTTTTATTGCAAAAAAATCCCCCTCTTTAAATTCAAGTTTTGCAAGTGTGCTAAGCTGACTTATTAGTTCGTTCGATATTTTCATTTACTTTTAGTTCTTGATCTATCTTATCAAAGACAAAATTATTCAATTTTTTTAAATCATTTTTATCAAAATTTCTGATTTGTATTGGATCAAGATATTTAACTCTAGAAATACCGGGAGACCCTTTGAAATAAGACCAAGGAAATCTTTTTTTATTGTCATATATGACAACTGGAAGTATATCAGTCCCACTTTCTAATGCTATTTTAAAGGCTCCATTTTTAAATCTTCTCAATCTAACTTCTGGTTTCGGAATTCCTCCCTCAGTAAAAACACAAACACTTATTTCCTTCTTAACTACTTGCTTGGCTTTGACATAAGCATTATATGAATCTCTTAAATTTTGTCTATCAACGCTTATTGAATTTTTTTTGAAATAATATCCGAAAATTGGAAACTTAGTAATTTCAGATTTTCCAATAAAAATTAGAGGAATATTAGCTGTGGAGTAAACTAAAGCTATGTCCAAGCTAGAAACATGATTTGAACAAATAATGTATGTTTTATTTTTCTCAATTTTTTTCGACAGTTCTCTTCTAACTAAAATACCTGAGAAAAAAAGTAAACATTTCGACCATAATTTTGAGATTTTAAAAATCTGTTTTTTACTCGGTAATAAGTTCGTGAATAAGAATAGGGCAGGTAAAAAAAATATTTGAGTAAATACAAAAAACAAAAAAACCCAACTTCTCCATAAGAATGAGAGAAGATACTTTCCAAATCTCATAGTACAAATATAAAAATCTACTATTTTTGACAAAAATCTATGGCAAGAATTTTAACAGGTATACAAAGCACAGGAACACCACACTTAGGAAATATATTAGGTGCAATAATACCTGCTATTGAACTTTCTTCAGATCCAAAAAATCAAAGTTTATTTTTCATTGCAGATTTACATTCTTTTACAACAATAAAAGACAAGGAATTGTTAAGAAAAAATACATACAGTACAGCTGCTTGTTGGCTTGCTTTTGGCTTTGATACTGATAAAAATATTTTTTATAGACAATCAGACGTATCCATAGTATGTGAACTAACTTGGTATTTAAGTTGTTTTACACCATATCCAATGTTATCAAACTCTCATTCTTTTAAAGATAAATCTGATAAACTTTCAGAGGTAAATACAGGATTATTTACTTATCCTGTTCTAATGGCTGCAGATATATTATTGTATGATGCGAATATTGTACCAGTTGGAAAAGATCAAAAGCAACATCTAGAAATAACTAGAGATATTGCTAACTCATTTAATCATAAATTTCCAAATTCGCTTACTATACCACAAGAGAAAATTGATAAAAAAGTAATGACAATACCAGGAACTGATGGTCAAAAGATGAGTAAGTCATATAATAATTTTATTGATATTTTTTTACCAGAAAAAAAATTAAAGAAACAAATTATGTCAATTATAACTGACAGTATATCTGTTGATGATCCGAAGGACCCAGAAAATTGTACAGTTTTTAAACTCTTTGAATTAATAGCTGATAAAAGTGATGTTTTGGAGCTAGAGAAAAAATATAGACACGGTGGATACGGATATGGTCATGCAAAGAAAGACCTTTTTGAGGTTATGCTTGAAAAGTATAAATCACAAAGAGAATTATACAATCATTATATTAACAATCAGAGTTTAATTGAGCAGAAGCTAATCAAAGGCGCTGAAAAAGCAAATGAAATAGCTACAACAGTTTTAGATAGAGTTAGAAAAAATATTGGATATTAATCTATTTAAACTTTTCATAAAGTTCAGTTTGATGGTTGGTTAGCTTAATAGTCTTTCCTTTAATAAATGCAAGGAACAAATTGTTAGACATTATGTCTAATGCATCACCATCNGAGATAAAAAANGTNGCTTCTTTGCCAGCTTCCAAAGAACCTAANTTATTATCAANNCCTAATATTTTTGCAGCATTCAGAGTTAGTGATTTTATTGCGATGTTATAGTCTAGACCATATGCAACAGATGTNCCTGCAGTAAANGGAAGATTTCTTGAACCCATTACTTCCATATCTCCCTCATANCTAAAACAAAATAAAATTTCATTTTCNTGCAACAGTTTTGCTTGAGTATATGGTTCATAAATNGATGATCCAGNTTTACTAGGAAGCCGATGTACACGATTTAAAATTACATTTATNTTNTTATTTTTTATNATGTTNTTAGCCANCAAANCNTCTTCNCCNCCAACCAAAACNATTTTTTTGATTTTTTTCTTNTTAAGNAANTCAATAGCATCAATAATTTCTGTGTAGTANTCNGCGTGTACATANAGGNTTTTANTACCNTCAAACAGACCTTTCATACTTTCCATTTTTATATCAATTTTTTCTCCGTTNTTGTTAAAGTATGATGATGCTTNATCTAAATAATCCTCAATTTTTAAAACTTTTTNTTGGTANTCTTTATTTCTTTTACTTTCTCCAGGNTCAGCCCACCAACCACTTTTATTATATGATCTTGGCCAGTTCAAATGAATACCATCNTCAGACTTGCATANTGCATTCTCCCANTTATTTCCATCAAGATAAAAAACAGAGGATTGNCCAGAAAANAGCCCGCCAATCGGAGCCACTTGACTGACNAGNATACCATTAGNTCTNAGAGTNCCTATAATTTTAGAATCAGTGTTATATGCAATTTTAGTTCTGACGTGAGGGTTNAATGAACCAACTTCTCTNAAGTCATGAGTTGCACGAACAGCATCAATCTCAGTAATNCCNAGCCNAGAGTTTGGTAAAATAAATGATGGATATATAAATTTACCATGTAGTCTGATNATTGTATCNAATGCTGTCGGATCAATTTTAATTTCGGAACTATTTGCAANAAAATCAATTTTTTCNCCCTCAATGCAAATAACNGAGTTTTCTATTTTGTCACCATTTCCCACATAAGCTGTTCCTCCAATTANAAGTGTTCTTTTTTGACTTAGTGTAACTAAAGGTAAAAATATAAGTATNGAAAAAAATAAATTNTTATTCATAATAGTTTATNGCTCTGTGTTTACAACAATGATATAGATNNTCTTTTTCAAATTTAATTTTTTGTTTTTNNCCTCTTGAAGTAGCCATTTTGGAAATTATTCTTGCTTTTTCTTTTTGGTCNCTNCTCATTAATTTCTCATTATAATTATGATCAAATAAAAGTCTTCCATCNACAAATGTGCTCTCAACTTTNGCATAAATTGACAANGGCTCNTCGGACCATATAACTATATCAGCATCTTTCCCAACTTTTAGACTACCCANTTTTTTATCAAGTTTCAAAAGTTTTGCTGGATTGAGTGTTATCATCTTCCAAGCATCTTCTTTNCTNACACNNCCATATTTGATAGCTTTAGCAGCTTCATGATTTAATCTTCTTCCCATTTCTGCATCATCAGAATTTATTGCTGTGANAACNCCAGCATTNTTTAATANTGCAGCATTGTGAGGAATAGCATCATTAACCTCAAACNTGTATGCCCACCAANCNGAAAAAGTTGATCCTCCTGCNCCATGTTTTTTCATTTTATCAGCTACNTTATAGCCCTCNAATATGTGTGTAAAAGTATTAACAGTAAAGCCCATTGAATCTCCNACATGCATTAGCATGTTAATTTCAGATTGCACATACGAATGACATGTNATAAATCTTTTCTTATCNAATATTTCAGAAAGNATATTTANTTCNAGATCTTCTCTTGGCGGAGGGGTATNNCNTTTTTTTCTNAANGAAAGNTTGTTGTANTCTTCCCACTCCTTTTTATAGTTTTTAGCTCTAAAAAATGCATCATAGAANACTTGTTCAACACCCATTCTAGTTTGAGGAAATCTAAATGTATTAAATGCTCCCCAATTACTTTGCTTNACNTTTTCTCCCAAAGCAAATTTTATAAAACCCACATCTGATTTTATCTTCATCTCTTCTGCTNAGCTTCCCCATCTCATTTTAACAAGTGCNGACTGACCACCTATGGGATTTGCTGANCCNTGTAACAACTGTGCTGCTGTTACCCCACCTGCTAATTGTCTATATATATTAACATCATTTGAATTTATCACATCTCCAATACTAACCTCTGCTGTCACNGCTTGNCTACTTTCGTTTACNCCTCTNGAGATAGCAATATGTGAGTGTTCATCAATAATTCCAGANGTTATATGCTTNTCTGTAGCATCAATTATTTGAACNGAAGTAGTGTCGCTAAAAANATCTGANAGAATAATGTTTTTACCAACAAAAACAATTTTACCATTGCTNAATGCAANATCTGCNCGATTTAAAACACCTGATTTTTCGTTTGTCCAAATTGTCCCATTNTTTAGNACTANATCCTTNTTTTTTGGAAGTTTTTCAAAGCCGTANGATACATTTGGTTTTAGTTGNTTNGGAGGAACNGNATCTATATTTGAATTATTTNTCNNTTTNTTTTTGATAACTATAGATGAGTCTTTAGTGAGNACAAAATCTATTGTNGTNCCTTCTANTGTCTGAGCTCTTCCTTCACCTANACCNTTATTAATCTTACANANAGCTCTGAACGAAATTTGNTTACTAAAAAAAGTAAGTTTNTTNTATTTAAGATNNGAGCTCATCCATGAAGAGTCAAGNGATGGTATCTTAANNTTNGGCTTGTCAATGTCACCATTAATTTCAACAAACAANTCNTTAAGGCTTGTTGAANTAAATGTGTAGTATCCTCTTATATCTTCATTGTTCTTTTCTTTTATNACATNTCTTTCTCCATCAACCCAATTNTCATAAATATNTCCNTCAANAAAAATATCATCAGAACAGATAATAAAGTTGGCTTTTTTACCTGNTTCAATGGATCCAATNAAGTGGTACTTATTAATTAATTTTGCTGGAGTTTCAGTTAATGCTTTCANTGCATCNTCTTTCNTCAAGCCATGATTTANNGCAATACGAAGATTTTTNAAAAAATNTTTNTTGTTTTTTAAATCCGANGATGTAATNGCAAATGGAATTTTATTTTTTGCTATNATATTTAAATTATATGGNGCTAGCTCCCATTCTTTAAGCTTTTTCAAGCTNAACCAGTCAGTATAAACAGGATTTGAAATATCATATGCNTTCGGAAAGTTAANTGGAATAACTAATGGAAAATTAAATTTTTTTAATTGGTCANTGACAGCAAATTCCTTACCATTTCCTTTAACAATAAAATCTATTTCAAATTCATCAGCAATTGAAAAAAGTCTATAATAATCTGTCTCATTATTTAGAATAAAAATCTTNGGCAAAAATTTATTTTGATTATANCTNTCTAAAGAAAGATTTAATTCTTTTTTGTTTGTTTGTTCGTACCATTGAGCATCCAGTAAAGTTTGTTTAAACAANGCAATGCTTCCCATAAGAGAAGTGGGATACCTTTGACGAGAAACTCCTTTTGAAAAAGAGTAGAATGTAGCTGCTTTATCTTCAATTATTGTTTGGTTTTGTCTTTTGTCAGAAATNATTACTAAAGTCCCGTTTCCTCTAAAAATACCATCATTTTGATGAGANAGGACCATTCCAAATCCNTTGTTTATATATTTTGTNGCATNATCTNNGTCNTATTTATANATGCTTGAAGCATTTACTTCTGGNTTTACACTTTGATTCCAATGATATGGNCCAGTTTTTTTACTTTCNTATTGAGGGGTATAACTAAATTCAGTTTTTNCTGGAGCTTCAATNCCAAAATCTGAAATTAGTTCAATAAAAGAGGGATAAATAAAATCTCCATTTAAATCTTTAATNATAGNATTTTTNGGTATTGTGANACTATCTCCAANACTCAATATTTTNTCANCTTGAACTAACATCATTCCATTCTCAATNACTTTAGATGAACTTTGGTNGATTTTTGCNTTAATAAATGCTATTGGAGATTTATAATTATTTTCNACTCCATTTATTGGAAAAGTTTCTTGACATANGCAAATTGATGTGCTTAATATAAAAATNANAAGTGAAGAGATTGTTTTCATAAATAAACAGTTGTGAAATTACCAAATTTTTATTGTTTTTTATTTGTTTCTTTGCACTATAAAAAATANTATGAAAACACATCAAGCTAACTTACTAAACAGTATTACTTTAATNATCATGCCANTTTGGGCNTTTCTAGCTTTTGAAGCAACACCAGATAAGCCTAGTCAATCATTNACTGCATTTATNCCACTAATTTTTGGTGTGATTTTGNTCCTGTGCAATGGANGATTAAAAAAAGAAAATAAGACAATTGCTCANATTGCTGTTTTAATTACTTTNATNGCATTACTAGGTCTGTCTATGCCTNTAAAAGCAGCANTTGCTGATGATAGAGGTGTATCTGTTATNAGAATATTATTAATGATTATTACAGGCATAATAGCTATGACTACATTTGTAAAAAGCTTTATACANGCAAGAAAAAATAAGTAATTAAAAAATGACAGAGAATGCAGTTATTATTGGACTAGTCTTNTCCAATGATGAAGCTGATACTGTAGACCAAAATCTGTNAGAACTTGAGTTTNTAGCAAAGACTTGTGGCGCAAATGTTGTTAAGCAATTTACTCAAAAACTTCAGTCACCNAACCCNAGCACTTTTTTAGGNAAGGGAAAACTTAAGATTATCTTAGATTATGTTAATTCAAATGCGATCGATTTATTAATATTTGATGACGATTTATCAGCCACTCAGNTAAGAAATATTGAAAATTATTTTAAAATTAAAATTTTAGATCGGAGCAATTTAATTCTTGACATTTTTGCAAAGAGAGCACAAACAGCTACCGCAAAAACACAAGTAGAACTTGCTCANTATGAGTATTTATTACCCAGNCTTACTAGAATGTGGACNCATTTAGAGCGTCAGAAAGGAGGTATTGGAATGAGAGGNCCNGGAGAAACTCAAATTGAAACAGACAGAAGAATTATAAAAGATAAAATTTCTTTGNTAAAAAAAAGATTGATTAAAATTGATAAACAAAAAAATACACANAGGAAGAGAAGAGCTAGATTAGTNAGAGTATCATTAGTTGGTTACACAAATGCAGGNAAATCAACAATAATGAATAAGTTAAGCAAGTCAGATGTTCTTTCAGAGAACAAGCTATTTGCTACTTTAGATACAACAGTTAGAAAGGTTGTTGTAAAAAACCTGCCATTTTTACTATCAGACACCGTAGGTTTTATTAGAAAACTACCTCATCAGCTCATCGAATCATTTAAATCAACATTAGATGAGGTTAAAGAATCAGACTTACTAATACATGTCGTAGATATTTCAAATAAAAATTTTGAGGAGCATATGAACACTGTTAATCAAACCTTAGATGAACTTGGAGTAGTAGATAAGCCTACAATGTTAATATTTAATAAAGTTGATCAATACAGTTTTATTGAAAAAGATATTGATGACTTGACACCTCCAAAAAAAGACAATTTATCAATAGAAGATTTAAGACAAACATGGATAAGTAAGCTAAATAAAAATGTTTTTTTTATNTCAGCTCTAAANAAAAATGACATCATAGAGCTTAGAAACTTTTTATATTCTNNCATAAANAGTATACATGTAAGGCGTTGGCCTTATGATAATTTACTTTACTGATGGTTTAGTAAACTTTTCAAATAAGTTACTNTAAATTTTACTGTTTTTCAAAAGTTTATTATGAGTGCCTGAATCAACTATTCTTCCTTTNTCGAGAANCANAATTTTATCACAATTTTTGATNGTATTTAAATTATGGGTTATTATTAAGCACGTTCTNTCTTTCATAATATTTTNAATAGCCATGTTAACGTATTCTGTGGAATCAGCATCAAGGGATGAAGTTGCTTCATCNAGTATTAAAAATTCAGGATTTTGAATCAAAGTTCTAGCAATACATATTCTTTGCTTTTCTCCTTGAGACAANTTGTTTCCTTTATCACCNACATTAAAATTAAATTNTTNAGNTAGTTTTTTAATNAAATTATATGAGTAAGAATCCTTTGCAGCTTTAATTACATCATTATNTTTTGCATTTAGATTACCAAGAAAAATNTTGTTAAANATTGTGTCGTTNAACAAGAANGGNACTTGATCTACACTTCCAAAAAATTCNCTAANGGAACTNATNTCATATTTACTTANNNTTTCTNTNTTAATATAAATTTCCCCACTATCAAAATTATATAATCTNTTAATNAAGTCACAAATAGTTGTTTTNCCTGACCCNGAGTATCCAACTATGGCAATATTNTCNCCTTTATTAATTCTGAANGAANTACCATTTAAAACCTTATTGTTNTCATGNCTAAAATGAACATCCTTAAACTCNAAATAATNAAAATTTTTAATTTTTTTCTTTGAGTNTTTGACNTNAACTTCATCTTTTAAATTAATGATTTCAAATACTCTTTTTGAAGCCGCATTNCCTTTTTTTATNCTGTAAAATGAAGATGTNAGAGATTTNGCTGGAGGAATTAATTGAGAAAAAATTAGAACAAANCCAATAAATTCTTGAGCTAGAATTTCAGATTTAGTGTTTAAAACCATNGTNCCGCCAATAAGNAANACAATTACCAATACAATNGTACTTAAGAACTCACTCATTGGAGAGGACAAGTCTTTTTTTCTCAGTAANGAGTTCATNAGNTGNCTATATTTTTTACTTTCANTTGAAAAAANNGAATGNATATGTTTNCTNATGTTTAATGATTTAATNGTTCTAATNCCTGANAAGNTTTCATCTGCCTTACTCATAATTTTNCCCATTTGATTTTGAACTTTNTCTGAATCTTTTTGCAATTGCTTNCCAATGTATCCAATNATAAATCCNACAATTGGAAACATTATTATTACAAGCAATGTTAATTTAAAACTTAATGTTAANAANGCAATTAAAAAAATAATGATTGTGATGGGGTCTTTAAATAACATTTCNAAAGTGCTCATGATTGACCATTCTATTTCAATTAAATCATTAGAAATTCTTGAAAGAAGATCTCCNTTTTTTCTTTTTTNAATCGATTTTATGGGAATTGAAAGTAANTTTTTATTNANNACAACNCGAATATCATTTATAACNCCATTTCTNATTGGAACCATAAAATATANTGCTAANTATCTAAAAAGGTTACGGAACAAAAAGCTTATTAAAATTACTNAGCAAATTAAAATTAGTGCTTTAGCACTTCCACTNGANTCAATTGTGTGACTTATTTGATAATAAAAAAGGTTTTTGAAACTTTCAATGCTATTTATAATTTCAGGCGGGTTAACTACTCTTTCTTGTGTTCCAAATAAAACACCTAAAAATGGTATAATCATTGTGAATGATACCAATGAGAAGATTGATGATAGTGCATTAAAAAACACATTCAAAACACAATAAGCTTTGTAAACTTTTAGATAGCTTAGAAATTTCAATAAACTTTTCACTCTACAAAGATAATTAATGGTAGGAATAACGTAAACAAATTATTATTATTGCAAAATGCAATCAAACAACAGAGTGAGTAAAGTATCTAGATTAATTCAAAAGGAATTATCAAATGTTTTTAACATTGATTTAAGTAATCAATTTTCTGGAATCATAATTAGCGTAACAACTGTAAGAATCACACCAGATTTCTCT
The DNA here is from genome assembly GCA_002716345.1 of Flavobacteriales bacterium. Lineage (GTDB taxonomy): Bacteria > Bacteroidota > Bacteroidia > Flavobacteriales > BACL11. The sequence goes on from PBAP01000015.1 coordinate 60,725, forward strand.
GAAGCAAGAGTTTTTTTAAGTGTTTTTCCATTGGAGAAACCCAATGAGTTCATTAAAGGAATAAATGATAATAAACAATTTATAAGAGGCAAATTAGGAAGCAGAATTAAAAATCAATTTAGAAAAGTTCCAAAATTGATATTTTTTTTGGATGATTCAGCTGAATTTTCAAATGAAATAGAAGAGCTCATCAAAAAATAAAATGAAACAAGCTTTTTATTTATCAAAAAAATTTTTTAGCTCCAAAAATAAAAGTTCAAGTTCTTATTTTATTTCTAAAGTTTCAAGCATTTCAATAGCGGCTAGTTCATTTTCGTTAATTGTAATAATGTCAATTTTTACTGGCTTTGAAAATTTACTTTCCCAAATGTATAGTGATTTTGATCCTGATATTAAAGTAACATCTAAAAATCAAACCTTTTTCTCAAAAAGTGATTTTAATTTCGGAGAGCTTGATTCAAGTCAAATTGATTATGCCCTAACAATAGAGAACAAAGTCTTAGCTAAATATGAGGATAAACAGTTTCTTACTAATCTAAANGGAGTTTCAAACAACTATGAAAATGTAACCAAAATNAANGGTTTTGTAAAAGAAATTTTTTTCGANAAAAACAATTCATATAATAATGTTTATTTAGGATTAGGATTAGCAAATAATATTGGAATACAAAATGAAAGCTTTAATAAAACTTTAAGTTTTTTTTATCCAAATTTTAAAACAAACACAGCTTTTGGAGTTAAACCATACAATACTGATAAAGCTGTTGTTAATAAAATATTTTCATTTGCATCGGATGTTGATAATGAGTTTGCTATTTCTGAAATAGAATTTGCACAGAACTTNTTTTCAAAAAATGGATTAATTTCTGCAATAGAAATAAAAGTAAAAAATAAGAAAGATTTAAATACAATCATAAAATATTTGAAAAAGAAAAATGAAAATTCTTTTTACATTAAAGATAAGTTTCAGCAAAGAGATTTTTTGTTTAAAATTCTTAACTCAGAAAAGCTAGCTGTTTTTTTTATTTTGGTGTTGATTATTTTACTCTCAAGTTTTACTCACATTGGTTTTTTNAATATGTTTTTTATAGAAAAAAAATCAGAACTTCTNACATTAAATAAAATTGGCTTTTCTAATAAGTTAATTCAAGATGCACTTTTTTTTGTTAGCGTTAAAAAATTTGTAAGAGGACTCATNNTTGGAGTTGGTTTGGCCCATTTANTTATCTTCTTACAATTGAAATTTTCATTAATTAAAATGAAAGATAATTTAGTAGTAGANTCTTATCCAATCAGTTACGAGCCGTTAATGGTATTGCAATTAATTGTTGTNCTTATTTTAATCTCTATTATATACTCTTGGNTACCAAGCAAAACTCTGTCATCAAATTTTTTAAGAAAAGCTGAATTCTGAGAATTTATCTTTTATGCTTTCTAATATTTCTATTATTTCACTTGGATTTTCAGATGAAACTAATTTAATTCTATGATCTTTAAAATGAGGTATGCCTCTAAAATAGTTCGTGTAGTGCCTTCTTGTTTCGAAAATTCCGAGTCTTTCACCTTTCCATGCAATTGAATGTTTCAAATGTCTTTTACATACTCTTACTCTATCTTCAATAGTTGGCTTAGAAATGGTTTCTTTGTTTTTTAAATAGCTTTTGATTTCATTAAAAATCCATGGATATCCAATTGCTGCTCTTCCAATCATTACTCCATCAATCCCATATTTTTCTTTCACCTCAAGGGCTTTTTCCCCAGAATTTATATCACCGTTACCAAATACAGGAATATGCATTCGCGGGTTATTTTTTACCTCACCAATTAATGTCCAATCGGCTTCACCTTTATACATCTGTTTTCTAGTTCTTCCGTGTATAGAAATTGCTTTAATTCCAACATCTTGTAACCTTTCAGCTACTTCAACTATATATTTACTATTTTCATCCCAGCCTAATCGGGTTTTTACAGTTACTGGCAATGAGGTTGATTTAACAATTTCTTTTGTCATTTTAACCATTTTTGGAATGTCTTGTAAAATACCTGCTCCAGCTCCTTTACAAGCAACTTTTTTAACTGGGCATCCGTAATTTATATCAATGATATCCGGATTAGCTTGTTCACAGATTGCAGTGGCTAATTTCATAGATTCTATGTTTCCCCCAAAAATTTGGATACCAATTGGTCTTTCTTCATCATATATATCTAGCTTCATAGTACTTTTTTCTGCGTCCCTAATCAATCCTTCAGAGGAAATAAATTCAGTGTACATGATGTCAGCACCATTTTCTTTACAAATTGCTCTAAAGGGAGGGTCACTAACATCCTCCATTGGAGCTAACATCAAAGGGAAGCTGCCTAAATTAATATTTTCTATTTTTACACTCACCTCGCAAAATTAACTTAAATAGAATAAATGTAAATGTTCAAGTCTGGATCAATTTTTTTTAAACTGCTTTCATTGCTTATTCTTATGCTAATATCAACGTCTTTTTGTTTACTAGTTTCAAATTTTTTTATTACATCGTACTTTGATGTAAGTATGCAGAATTTGGATTTTTTTTTATCTGATTACAGCTCAAAAAAATCTATTCTAGCACTTAAAATTATACAAATAGCATCTGCATTTGGAATTTTTATATTTCCTGTTTTAATTTTTTTTAAAATTTATAAAATGAAGCTAATTTATGATTTGCCAAATTTAAAATTAGTTTTTCTAAGCATTTTAATTATTTTTCTTGGTAATGGAATGGTTGATTTGCTATTTAAAATTAATCAGCTTTTTCCTTTGTCTGACTGGATGATCTCATATGAGGAAAATGCTAAAATAATTACTCAGAAGTTCTTAATAATGGGATCAGTTAATGATTTATTAATTAACATTTTTGTTATTGCAATATTGCCAGCAATAGGAGAGGAAATACTATTTAGAGGTCTCATACAAAATAGTTTAATAGAAAATAAGATTAATTATTTGTACTCAATAGTAATTACGGCAATTATTTTTTCTGCTATACACATGCAATTTGCTGGATTTTTACCAAGACTTGGTTTAGGCATATTACTTGGCTATATTTATTTTGTAACAAAGAATATTTGGTATCCTATTATTTGTCATTTTTTTAATAATTTTTTGATTGTTTTTATAAGCTATTTATCACAGAATAATTTGATACAAGTTCANCTTGATATTGACAACTATCAGCTAAGTAANTTTACAGCTGTATTNTTTTTNGCATCTATGATTTATTTAATTTTTTATTTCAAGAAAGAAATTCAAAAAAGGACTATTTAGTAAGTACCTTTTCTTGTCGAATAATTTATTTTCAAAGAGTTAGCTTTACGCAACTCTTGCTTTATGTCAGTTATAATACCCATTTTGACACTTTCATCAGATTTGATCGAAGTAGTCATGTAAGGAATTTCTTTTTCGTCTTTTGCTTCTCTTTCGGAAGCAATGAATTCTTGAATTTCATTTAATGTTGCAAAAGAATCATTAAGCTGAATTCTTGGTTTTGATCCAAATGACGCCTGCATTCTTTTTACTGGTGGCCCAACGTATATATAACTTACTAAAGATTTTTTCTCCATTTTCTTTATTTCAGTTGCCTTTGGAATCATTACTTCAACAAAAAGAGTTGTTTCTCTCATCACAGTAGTTACCATAAAGAAAAAAAGCAACATAAAAACTATGTCTGGTAATGCTGCAGTNGAAATAGCTGGGGTTCCTTTATTATCTTTGTTTCTAAACTTTGACATATCAGCCTCCTATATTTTTTGGTTCTGCTTCAGAAATCTTTTGAGGATACTCTTTTCTTATTTCTTTTTGTTTTGATTTGTTTAAATCAATGTATCTTTCTCCAAATCTTTCCAAAGCGACTTCATTTCTAATTTCATTGTAAGCTGCTGCTAATTCGTTCTGAACTCTTACATACATTTTGTAAGAGGTCCCTCTATCATTTTGAAGTGAGATTATGGCTTTTTCTGGATTGTCTGATAGAGTAGGATTTGCACCGTTATTATTGATAAATTTTTTAGCNCCTTCTTTAAGTTGGTTTATATTCATAGGCTCTCCTTCAACTAAAAGATTATCTCCAGCATTTACCAACACAACATATATATTTCTTGCATGAATTTCAGGTGGAGTTTCTTGTTCTTCCTCAGGCATTGGAGGTAGTTTTCTAGCTATTCCAGTGTCAACATCCATTGTGGTTGTTACAAGAAAAAATATTAGTAATAAAAAAGCAATATCCGCCATTGAACCAGCATTGATTTCCTGTAATCCTCTTTTTTTTCTAGCCATTTATTTCTTAAATGCTTTGGTAAATTCTGAGTAGATCACTCCAATTATTGCGATTGTAGTTAGAATATAAAATGTGTATAAGCCCATTCCAACTCTTTTTGATGATGAAGAGCTTATTTCATATTTTTCATATGATGGTAAAACAGTGTCAGAGGCTAGCACAAATGATAAAATGACAACANCAATAAATGCACTTATCCCGATGAGTGTTTTTTTCGAGTTGCCACTTCTAGAAAAAAGTTTTAGAACACCAAAAGATATAGCAACTAGAGCGCCAATAGCAATCAGAGCGTAAGTTAAAAGAATACCAATATTTACTATGCTGACCATTACTTTATTTTTTTGACAATAAATCTACTAACTTGATTGAGGCATCTTCCATGTCATTTACTAGATTGTCAATCTTGGACACTAAATAGTTGTAGAAAATCTGCAATATGATTGCTACTATAAGTCCAAATACAGTTGTTAAAAGAGCAACTTTTATTCCTCCAGCAACAAGTGATGGAGAAATATCTCCAGCAGCCTCAATGGCATCAAATGCACCAATCATACCAATAACCGTACCCATGAATCCAAGCATGGGTGCAAGTGCAATGAATAAAGAAATCCAAGATAAACCTCTTTCTAATAACCCCATCTGCACAGACCCGTATGAAACGACAGATTTTTCAACCATTTCAATACCTTCGTTAGATCTTTCAAGGCCTTGATAGAATATTGAGGCTACAGGCCCTTTGGTATTTCTACAAATCGTCTTAGCATCTTCAACACCGCCGCTTGATAGTGCTGATTCAACATCATTAACAAGTTTTTCAGTATTCTGCGATGCGAGATTTAAATATATAATTCTCTCAATAGATAGCGCTAGGCCTAAGATTAAACACAATAAGACAATCCCCATAAATCCAGGCCCCCCTTCTATAAATTTTTCTTTTATAATTTGATGGAAACTTTTACTTTCATCAACTTCTGGCTCTTGCATAATCTCAACAACTTCTTCTGTTGCTGAATCAACAGACATCATAGTATCTGTGTTTGCCATATTAGAGTCGTAGCTATCTTGAGCAAACATTATGCTAGAGAAACATAAAACTGCAAATAGTGTTGAAATTAATTTAAATCTTTTTTTCATTGTGTTGTATTTTTATAAGTGGAACAAATTTAAAAAAATATTATAATGATGCTAAGTATCTTCTGTTTACTTCATCCCAGTTTATAATATTAAAAAATGCATTTATATAATCAGGTCGTCTGTTTTGATAATTTAAATAATATGCATGCTCCCAGACATCGATTCCTAAAATCGGAGTCCCTCCGCAACCATTTTCCATTATAGGATTATCTTGATTAGCAGTAGAGCAAGTATTTAGTTTTCCGTTGTTCACACAAAGCCATGCCCAGCCAGAACCAAATTGAGTTGCTGCAGCTTTAGAAAAAGTGTCCTTAAAATTATCGAAACTTCCGAAACTTTCAACAATTGCATTTCCTACCTCATTGTTTGGTATTCCACCTCCATTAGGGGTTATAATTTCCCAAAACAAACAATGATTGTAAAACCCTCCTCCATTATTTCTAACAGCACTTGACAGATTTTTTGATTTCAGTATTTCTTCAATAGATTTACCTGCAAGTTCAGTACCTTCTATTGCTGCATTTAGCTTCGTAGTGTAACCATTGTGATGTTTACTATGGTGAATCTCCATTGTTTTAGCATCAATATGAGGCTCTAATTCGTTGTATGAGTATTTTAGTTGTGGTAATTCAAATGCCATATTTTTTCTTTTAAAATTAAACAATCTTGGAACAAAAGCTAAAGTTGCAATACCCAAAGTGAAATATGCAATAAACTTTCTTCTTGTGCTCACAAGACAAAAGTAATAATTATTTTTCTTGAAAGAAGCCCTCGCTGATTAAAAATTCTTTTTGATTTTTCTGTATTTTATTCTTTATGTTTTCTTTATTTCTAAGATTTTTGTAAACTAANTTACAGCAATTTATTAAGGCATCTTCGTTATATTTTATTTCTAAAAAATTAAAAGCTTCTGTTAATATTTCTTTTGGGTTNAGAGTAAGGTTAGAATAATTTATTGAAAAAAAATCTTTGTTAGATTCATTAAAAAATTTACTGATTGCGATATTAGATAATCTCCATTCAAGAAGACCTTTATTAAAATCAGTTTTTAAAAAATCTTTAGTTTCAATATTATTACTCTTTGCATATTCAATTAACAACCTTAGCTTGTTGTCATTTACGCCATACCAATTCCCTTTACCAATTTTTTCTTCAATTGATGCTGCAACTTCAAGGGGGTTTCTTTTAATGACAATAAATTTTGCTTCAGGAAAAACTTTATTAATAAAGTTTAATCTAAAACAGTTTATAGGTAGTTTTTCAAGAATATTATTTTTCTTGTTTCTTTCAGCTTCCTTAAAAAAAACACTTCTAATCTTTTTATTTTTTTTGGTGTTGTATTCACTATTCTTGAAATCAAGCACAGAGTTGATATTGTCCCAAATGTTCAACTCAGGAAAAACCTTATGCCAAAGATCGCGTCTTTCGTTTAAAATATGAGTNTTNGAGCATGAGCCAATNAGNCTAGAAAGTAGTGTTGTNCCAGANCTACCACATCCNACAAGAAAAACAATATTGTCNGGNTTTTTTNTGCTAAATAAGTTAATCATGAATTAAGTATTGCCACGCTAAATCAACTTGNTTCATATTTATTAATTTTTTAGCTTTTTCGTGNATTTGAAGTGATGTTNNANTACANNNAAAATNAGNNTCTTTTTTNGGAANATCTTCATAGCTTGCTAAAATTGCTAATTCATTNCCTGAAAGNACAGNGCTAGTTCTTNTTTTTTTTGGAAGTTTATCAAACCCCATCCCAATTTTTGCTTTNGGCTTTGGAATTTCAAAAATTGAATCTTCAGTTGTCTTACCATANAAATTACCACCATGTCTTGAAACAGCATCTAATTTTTTTGGATCAATTTCNAAATTGTGATTNATNATCTTCTCATTAACATGAAATTTTAANACTTCACANAACACAAGATTACCNGAACTGGATTNNTNNCCTANNGGNATTACTTTAACTAANNTACANTCCATATTGANATTGGANTCTCCAATAAGACTAGCATTTACTAANTCAGCTTTAACCTCGCTTAAGCCTGNTTTTTCAAATTCATTAACACCACTTGGATATTCACAGCTAGTTAAGGAAATTTGTTGTACTATTTTTGTATTNACAANTCCNATAACACANTCTTTAGTTTCNATNATATTNCTAAGAGTATCTTTTTGATCTTTGCCTTTTGGNTTTCCTGTNGGAGAGAAAACAACTACTGGTGGATCAACACTAAATGCGTTAAAAAAACTGTANGGACTCAAGTTTGATATACCCATTNTNTTNTTTGTACTCACAAAAGCAATNGGTCTTGGAGTAATTGCAGCTGCTAAAATTTTATATATGTCAACATTTTGATTCTTTTTAATGTCTATACTTACTCTTTTCATTTGTGAAGCACAATTTTGTTAGTTAATGTTCCAATTTTTTCAATACTCATTTCAATTATATCATTTTCTTTGAGCCAAGTCTCTTTATATTCTTTATTTTTTCTTTTTTCAGTTCCATTGATTTCTAGCAAACATCCTTTTCCTACCGTACCTGATCCAATTACATCACCAGGAAATATTTTAGTTCCATATGAGACTCTTTCAATAATTTCTTCAAAAGACCAGTGCATAGTTTTAAGATTTCCAATTGAATAAAGCTTATTATTAATTTTACATTTCATTTCTAAATCAATTTTACCATTAGAAATTTCATTTTCATAAATTTCATCTCTTGTAACAACAAAAGGACCAAAAATATTTGCAAAGTCTTTTCCCTTGGCAGGACCTAAGTTTAGCTTCATTTCGCTTGATTGAATACTTCTAGCGCTAATATCATTGTATATTGTAAATCCACCAATAAATTCTCTTGCTTTTTGAGCCTTAATATTTTTACCCTCTTTGCATATTACAATTGCAATTTCAAGTTCATAATCGAGTTTATTTAAATGTTCTGGCATACACTCTACCTCATCTAAATGACCTAAAATTGAGTTGTGATTAGAGAAGTAAAAAACAGGAAATTCATCAAATTCCTTTATCATTTCGGCACCTCTATTTTTTCTACAAGTTTCAACATGTTCCCTAAAAGCATAGGCATCTCTTAAGGTATTTATTTTTGAAAATGGAGCTAATATTTTAACATCTTCTAATTTTATAATTTCTTTCTTTTTTTGATCCTTTAAATTGTAAGTGTGGTTCTTTTGTAAAAAAGAAATGATGTTATCAGATTCGTCACTCAAGTCATAAATTACATTATTAATAACCTGACCAAAAGATATTTGGTTTTTATGTAAATAACGTGCAAGTTTCACTCTTACAAAAGTATTAAAACGAGGTTAATAATGACTTTCATACTATTAAAAAAAATAGTAATTTGCATAAAATATTTTGTAATGCCAAGATATCATAAATTAGGAAAAATTCCTCATAAAAGACACACTACATTTAAAAAAGAAAACGGAGAATACCATTACGAAGAGCTTTTTGGAACAATAGGCTTTGACGGTATGTCTACACTTTTATATCATTTACACAGACCAACTCAGGTTAAAGATGTAATTAAGTCTTATTCAGTTAAGCCTAAAGTTGCTATTGAGAAGAATATGAAAGCATATTTGCTCGATGCATTTAAAGCTCCCAAAATTGCAGATTTAATTGAAAGTAGACTTTCAATTTTAGTAAATAACGATCTTAATATTATGTTATCTGCGCCTACAAATAAATCAGAAGATTATTTTTATAAAAATACAGATGGAGATGAAATCATTTTCGTACACAAAGGAACGGGAACATTAAGAACTTTTATTGGAAACATTAAGTTTAAGGAAGGAGATTATTTAGTAATTCCTAGAGGAACAATTTACAAGATAAATTTTGACACGAATGAAAATAGACACTTTATTGTTGAGTCTTACAATCCAGTTCATACTCCTAAAAGATATAGAAATTATTTTGGCCAATTGCTAGAGCATTCTCCGTACTGTGAAAGAGACTTAAGATTTCCTGAGGAATTAGAAACACATGATAAAATGGGTGATTATTTAATTAAGCTAAAGAAGGAGCATATGATTCATGAATATGTTTATGCAGCTCATCCATTTGGTGTTGTTGGATGTGATGGATACAATTTTCCATATGCATTCTCAATACATGATTTTGAGCCAATTACAGGACGAGTACATCAGCCGCCACCAGTTCATCAAACTTTTGAGACTAGTAGATTTGTCTTGTGTTCTTTTTGCCCTAGACTATATGACTACCATCCTGAGGCAATACCCGCACCATATAATCACTCAAACATTGATTCTGATGAGGTGCTTTATTATGTAGATGGAGATTTTATGAGTAGAAATCATGTTAATGAAGGATACATTTCACTTCATCCTGCAGGAATTCCGCATGGCCCTCACCCAGGCGCAATGGAAAGGAGTATTGGAAAAAAGAAAACAGATGAGCTTGCTGTAATGGTCGATACTTTTGCCCCTTTAAAACTAACACAGCTGGCCATTGATCTTTCAGATGGAAAATACCATAAATCTTGGGTAGAATAAACTAATATTTTATGAAGCTAGAGAAAATATTTAAAGAAGCCAAAGATTTTCTTCCATTGCTTGGAACAGATTATGTTGAGTTTTACGTCGGTAATGCAAAGCAAGCAGCCCATTTTTATAAATCAGCTTTTGGCTTTCAATCTTACGCATACAAAGGACTTGAGACAAACAGCAAGGATTGTGTATCATACGTTTTAGTACAAAATAAGATTAAGATTGTTCTTACATCTCCCCTCAGCTCTAGTTCATCAATTAATAATCACATTATAAAACACGGTGACGGTATTAAGATTATTGCTCTTTGGGTTGAAGATGCTGAAAAATCATGGAAAGAAACAACATCAAGAGGTGCAAAATCTTTTATGGAACCAACCGTGGAAAGAGATGAGCACGGTGAAGTTGTACGATCTGGTATTTATACATATGGTGAAACAGTTCATGTTTTTGTTGAGAGAAAAAATTATAAAGGAGTTTTTCTTCCTGGATTCCAAAAGTGGTCATCATCTTATGAAACTGAAGCTACTGGTCTAAAGTATATTGATCACATGGTAGGAAACGTAGGATGGAATGAAATGAATAAGTGGGTCAAGTTTTATGAAGATGTCATGGGGTTTGTAAACTTTTTATCTTTTGATGATAAACAAATAAACACCGAGTATTCAGCACTTATGAGCAAAGTAATGAGTAACGGAAATGGAAGAATTAAATTCCCAATAAATGAGCCTGCTGAGGGTAAGAAGAAGTCGCAAATTGAGGAGTATTTAGATTTTTATGAAGGGTCTGGTGTCCAACATATTGCCGTAGCAACTGATGATATAATATCTACAGTAACTAAACTAAGAATTCGAGGAATTGAATTCCTATCTACACCACCAGACGAATATTATAAAGCTGTTCCATTCAGGCTTGGGGAGCATAATCATGAGCTAAAAGAGGATATAGAAACTCTCAAAGGACTTGGAATACTGATTGATGCAGATGAAGAGGGGTACTTACTACAAATTTTTACAAAGCCACTTCAGGATCGCCCAACGTTATTTTTTGAAATAATTCAAAGAGTAGGTGCGAGAGGTTTTGGTGCTGGAAATTTCAAGGCTTTATTTGAATCAATTGAAAGAGAACAAGCAAAAAGAGGAACATTATAAATAATAAATTATGTTAAAATTAAAAATAGGAGATCAAGCTCCAAAAATAAAAGCTATTGATCAAAATGGGTCTACAATAACACTGGATCAATATAGAGGTAAAAAAGTGGTTTTATATTTTTATCCAAAAGACATGACTTCGGGCTGTACTGCACAAGCATGTAATTTGTCTGATAATTACTCTGATTTAATTAGTAAAGGATATGATGTTATTGGAGTGTCATGCGATAGCGTGAAAAGACATCAAAAGTTTATAGAAAAATATAATCTTCCATTTAATCTAATTTCTGATGAGGATAAAAAAGTAGTAAATGATTATGGAGTATGGCAATTAAAAAAGTTTATGGGTAGAGAGTACATGGGAATCGTCAGGACAACATTTATAATTGATGAAAATGGTAAAATCGAAGATGTTATTTCTAAAGTAAATACGAAAGAACATTATTCTCAAATTTTGTAACTTTATAATATAAGGAAATTTAATTTAGTTTTAATTTTTGTAAGCATTATCTCGATAGATGCATTTTCAACAGAAAAAGTAAAAGAAAATTTCAAAATTTATGGCAATTGTGGGATGTGTAATAAAGTCATAACAAAAGCAGCTAAATCAGTTGATGGTGTGATCTATTTAAA
>PBAP01000016.1 GCA_002716345.1 Flavobacteriales bacterium
ATATCTGCCTCTCCTGGATCCTGACTGACACTAACTGTTAAATCCGATAAACTATCACAATATGTATTCGATAAAGATATAGATACTGTTGGTGAGAATTGTGCGAATAGATTATTAGCAAAAAAAAGAAAAATTATTGCCAATATAACTTTCGAAAATTTTTGTAATGAGTTTATCATATATATGAATTTTTAATTGCTTGTTCAATACCCCTAAACAAATTTAAGAAAAAATAGTAGTTTTTGCAAGATTTTAACCATCCAGTAAAAAAAACAAAATTCTAGTAAAAAGTAAGTTGCCCGACTAGGGATCGAACCTAGACTCTTCTGGACCAAAACCAGACGTGTTGCCAGTTACACCATCGGGCAATATATTTGAGAGGGCAAAAATAGGAATAATTACAAATAAAGAACTTTTATTTTGAAAGAAATAGAGAAATTAATTTTCATAAATTCGCAGAAACAACAATTTAATGAGCAATTTCAATAAAATCAATAATATTTTGGGTTGGACTATCTTTTCAATTGCAAGTTTTGTTTATTTATCAACTATTGAACAAACTGTAAGTTTTTGGGACTGTGGAGAATATATTTCAACAGCTTACAAACTAGAAGTTGGCCATCCACCGGGAGCGCCTTTGTTTCAGCTTTTAGGAAGGATTTTTTCATTGTTTGCTGAACCAGCAACTAGCCAAGTTGCAATATCAATTAATATTTTATCTGCACTATGTAGCTCATTTACAATACTTTTTCTTTTTTGGACAATTACTGGCTTTGCTCAAAAACTAACTCTAAGCTGTTCTGCACAAATTAGAGATCTTCTAATTCTATTTTCTGGCGCAGTTGGTTCATTAACATACACCTTTACAGATTCTTTTTGGTTTTCTGCTGTGGAAGGTGAAGTTTATGCAATGTCCTCTTTTTTTACTGCCATTACCTTTTGGTGTATAATGAAATGGGAAAGAGAATCTGAAACTGCTAGCTCATCAAGATGGTTAATTCTTATATCATATCTTATTGGTCTCTCCATAGGTGTTCATTTATTAAGTTTACTTACTATTCCTGCAATGGGAATGATATACTACAACAAAAAATACAAGTATACCAAAACTGGTGCAGTCAAAGCTTTTCTTATTTCATTAGGAATACTTATTTTTATTCAGGGAATAATCATTCCTGGGGCAGTTAGCCTGATTTACTCATTTGAATTATTTTTCACCAATACAGTCGGACTTCCATTTAATTCAGGAACAATAATTTATTTCATCGCAATAGTTATAGCAATAACACTTGGTTTAATTTACACAAAGAAAAAAAATAAACCACTATATAACACTGGTATTTTGAGTCTACTAGTACTTTTAATTGGATACTCATCATTTGCAATTTTAGTTGTTCGATCTAACTCCAACCCCCCTATAGACGANAATAATCCTGANGATGCTGTTGGGCTTCTATCTTANCTNAAAAGAGAACANTATGGNTCATGGCCAATTGTNTACGGACAATATTTCAATGCNAAGCTTGACAANAAAGANCCTTATATTGATGGTAAACCCATTTATGAAAAAGACAANAAAAAGGGAAAGTATANTGTAATTGANAAGAGANAAAATTCTCTNCCNAANTANAGCAAAAAATATAANACAATTTTTCCTAGAATGTGGAGCAATACTCAGTCNAGGCATGCAANTGGATATANGTCATGGGCAGGACTCAGTAAAAATGATAATAAGGTACCATCATTNAGTCANAATCTTACTTTTTTCTTTAAGTATCAAATTGGATGGTCTTATTTAAGATATTTCATGTGGAATTTNGCAGGTAGACAAAATGACTANATGAANATGGATGGTAANCCAGTATATGGGAATTGGGAGAGTGGNATAGGNTTTATTGATCAAGCTAGATTAGGAACACCTAGNNATNATTTTTTACCAAACCANTTAANAAACAANAAAGGAAAAAATCATTATTACTTTTTACCTCTTCTGCTNGGTNTNTTAGGTATGTACTTTCATTTCAAAAGAAATCAACAAGATGCCATAGCTAATTTACTTTTCTTTCTCTTCACTGGTATTTTAATCATNGTTTACTTAAATGTAACTCCATTTCAGCCNAGAGAAAGAGANTANGCNTACGTTGGTTCNTTTTATGCATTTAGTATTTGGATTGGATTAGGTACAATNGCTCTNTTTGATTACATAAATAAATTTNTTGANGCAAAGAAAGCATCTATTTTTTCTNTTGTAATNGCTCTGNTTATCTCTCCAGCACTTNTAGCTTTTGAAAATTGGGANGACCATGATAGATCAGGNAGATTTACTGCTCTTGAAGTGGCAAAAAACTATTTAGACTCATGTGANAAGGATGCAATCATTTTTACTAACGGAGANAATGACACTTTTCCTCTTTGGTATGCNCAGGANGTTGAAAATTATAGNACTGATGTTAAAGTTGTTAACTTATCACTTTTTAANACCTCTTGGTACATCGATCAGATGAAAAGAGCTACATATGATGCCAAACCAATTCCATCCTCTTTAACTGAAAAGGAATATAGGACAGGAACAAGAGACTATACACTAATACAAGAAAGATTTAAAGAACACGTCGATGTGCAAGATGTTGTTAAGTTTATCAGAAGTAACAGTGCTAAAGCCAAAATAAGGACATCAGCTGGAATGAAAAACTATTGTCCAACAAAAAAGCTTAAGTTAAAAGTAGATAGATCTAAGGTTTTAAATTTTGTTCCTGAAAAATATCACAACAAAATTGTTGATGAATTAAAATGGAACATTAAAGGAAATGGTATCTATAAAAACAAACTAATGGTACTAGATATACTAGCAAATTTTAATTGGGAGAGACCTATTTATTTTGCTATTACNGTAGGNCGTGACAACTTTATGGGGCTTGAAAATTATTTTCAACTTGAGGGGTTAGCATACAGATTAGTTCCATATGAAACTAAATCATTTGATGGGCAAACGGGAACTGTTGAAGTGGAGAAAATGTATGATCGTCTTGTAAATAACTTTAATTGGGGTGGATTTAGCAATAGTGATTTATATTTTGATGAAACAAACACTAGAATGGTTATGAACTTTAGAAATAACTATTCAAGACTAGCTGAAGCACTACATCAAGATGGTGACAATATAAGAGCAATTAAAACTTTAGATAAATGTATGAATGAATTTCCAAGAGAAACTGTCAACTATAGTTTTTTTGCAATTCCGATTGCTGATGTCTACTTTAAAGCTGGTGCCAAAGAAAAAGGAATGAATGTTCTGTCAGAGATGTCTGAAGATTTTATGAAAGAATATAAATTTTTCTCTAACTTCAGCGATAAACAAGGAGTTAAACAAAATCTTTCGATTAGCACACAAATCTTAGCTAGTTTATTCAGACTCATTCAATCTAATAATTTATACCAATCTGACTTCGATTACATTACGGAGAATGACTTATTTTACAAAGAAAAAAACAACGAAAAAATTGAGGTTTCCAAGTCTGAATTTGTGATTAATAACTTCGTTGATGAATTTCTTTCGCTACAATAGTTTTTTAGTCACCCCCGCAAAATTTTTTANNTTTTTTTTTAAGGATTTAATATGGGAAATGCCAACTAAAGAAAAAAAGATTTGGTTGACATTTGATGATGGTCCTGATCCAATTTTCACTACAGAAATATTAAATATTTTAGATAAATACTCAATTAAGGCAACTTTTTTTCTTGAAGGTGAAAAGGCAGCCAAATACCCTTATTTAATTGAGCAAATAAAAAAAACTAATCACTCAATTGGCAATCATACTAATTCACATTTAAATGGATGGAAAACTTCAACAAATACATATTTAAAAGACGTTTATGAAGCACAAAAAGTAATAAAAAGCTCTCTTTTTAGACCGCCGTTTGGAAAAATTAAAATAAGTCAAATTAAAAATCTAAGTAANGATTTTAAAATAATTATGTGGAGTATTATGCCTTTAGATTTTTCAAATAAAATAAGTGATTCAGAATTTAAAGATAACATTCTTAAAAATGTAAAAAAAGGATCTATAATNGTNCTCCACTGTAATTCTAAAAGTCATCATAAAGTTTGTAAGAATTTACCGGATGTTCTTGAAGAGCTTTTAAAAAGAGAATATGAATTTTGCTCTACTTGGTAGCTACACAAAAATGATCCAAGTACTTGTCATCATGACTTTGNATTATAGAGTAGTCAGTAAAATTAATTGAATCCACAATTTCAGAATTTTTATTTTTTAAAGAAACTCTATTGTAGCGATTTAAAATATCATATGGAATTTGTAAAAACTTCCTTGGTAATCTATACTGCAAATTAAAAATATCCCATTTCATTATTTTGTTTACGGATTCTTTATTTTTTTGATAGTAGTTCATAACTTTTTGGTTTCCGTAAACCCCAAAAATTTTAATATTTGTGAAAGCTACTGATAATATTTCCTTCATTTCAGAATTTGTGTACTCCCTCACATGCCATGGGTTTCTTGAAAGTGTCATAGCTTTATTGGGTGTAGTTAATATCAGTTTCCCACCTGGCTTTAAAACTCTAAAAATTTCTTCAACAAAAAACTTATCATCTTCAATATGCTCAATTACTTGAAATGTTACGACAAAGTCTAATGAATCAGACTTNATTTTATTTAACGGTGGGACTTCACTTTTAATAAAAGTTAATTTTTCAGATTTGAAGTTGATATTTGACTCATACTTGTCTATGCAAATATATTTTTCAACTTTTGGCAATAACTCTTTTATTCCATATCCCTCTCCACATCCAATTTCTAAAATATTTTTTTTTACAAGCTCAGCAGCCTTTTTATATGCAATCAAATGCCTTTGAAAAATTACATTTTCTGAGGCATCTTCCCCACTACTTCTTTCGGCCGTTTGTATTATTGACATTATTCAAAGATAACACTAAAGATTTAACTCCAAAAGTATTGGGCAATGATCAGAGTGCTTTACTTCTGACAATATACTAGATCTAACAATTTTAGAGTTCAATGATTTACTTAGCATATGATAATCTATCCTCCATCCTAAATTTTTATTTCTNGAATTTGCACGATATGACCACCAGGTGTAATTGTGAGGCTCATTATTAAGCTTTCTAAATGAGTCTATGAATCCCATTTCCAAAAATTCTGTCATCCATTGCCTTTCTTCAGGCAGAAAGCCTGATGAATTTTTATTGCTCACTGGATTATGGATATCTATTGGTTTATGACAAATATTAAAATCACCACAAACCACAATGGGATTATCTTTGAACGAATGAACATAATTTTCAAACTCTTTCAAAAATTTCATTTTAAAAGCCTGCCTTACCTCTCCACTAGTTCCTGAGGGGAAATATGAATTAATTACTGAAAAATTTTCAAAATCTAACTTTATTACTCTTCCCTCTTTATCAATTTCTGGNACATTCATTCCAATTGTAATTTTATTGGGAGNTATCTTGCTGAAGATTGCAACTCCACTGTATCCAGGTTTTTCAGCTGAATTACAAAATGTTTGATATCCTAAATTTTTAAACATATTNAGATCAAATTGTGTTTCAAAAGCTTTAATCTCTTGAAAACAAATTATATCAGGAGATGTAACTTTTAACCAATCAATTAAACCTTTTCTAATTGCTGCTCTTATGCCGTTAATATTATATGATATTATTTTTGTCATTACTTAAGCCTAAATGCAGTTTTTGCTGACAATCTCTCATCAACATAAAGATGAACTTTATAAATTCCTTCTTGTAAAATATTAATTCTTTGCCAATCTAAACAAATACTCTGTTCACTGTTATCGTAAAATAAAGAATCTTTTTTTGTAAAAAGGAAAGTTGTTGAGTCAATACCATATTTGATNNTATCATTTGATGATATAACATTACTATTTGGGTCTATTATTTGTAAATAATAGTTCTTAATTTCTTTTTTTGCTATTGTATTTTGCAACACTAGAAANCAGACTTGTATAATTTGGGTTTTTTTTGCCGAACTTGTTTCNACTAGCCTTCCACTTTTTCTGTAACGAAATGTTGTTACATTTAAATCAGATATNTCTANTATCGANCCTTCNGAAACTTTTTTTTCAAGCTCAATGTTTTGTTTATTAAGTTTNTAATTTTTCCAATTGATNTCTTTATTTACTCTNATNACACTATCTTTTTGTTTTGTTAGTTTTTGATTTAAAACTANAAGTGAGTCTATATCNGCAATGTATCTTTTTGCAATCTCTTTCAATCTATCAATTTTTTCTCTAGCTAAATTTAAGTCATTTTCTTTTCTTAATAAACCTCTGATATCAGAAATTTGCCGTTTAATTATTGAGTCTTGAACTTGTAATTGATCTCCTAAGCCTGAATATTCTTCTAACAAATTATCATGCTCATCAATCAAGTCATCTAGCTCGTCTCTAAGTTGGTTTTTTTCCTCAACAAATTGAATTTTAATATCCATTTGTTTTTGCATTTGTTCTTTTTGAAAAAATAGACTGTATACAAGTAAAAGAATGATCAAAATGAATACAACAAATAACCATTTTAATCTGCTACTATTTTTTATTTCATCAATTATTTTCATTGTAAGTAATTGAGTTTGATTGATGATTCTTTTATTCTTTGTTCAAGAGAAAATAAAATACCTATAATTATTTCTTCCTCTAAATATTTTTCAAAAGAAAAATTATTACTTTTTGTCCAAGATAGTCTAGAAATAGGTATTTTATTATTTATCCTTACTAAATTGTTCCAAATCAAACCAACTGAGTTGTTTTTTCTAAGTTCCGATTTAAGATTTTTATTTATAATAAAGTTGATATTAGCTTTTTGTAAAATTAATTGAGACAGCTTTGTTTTCTCAGTGGGTTTTATACTACTAAAATCATATTTAGTTAACTCAATAACAATTTCATCTTTAGAAATTTCACAAACTCTTTCTGCTGTTCTATTCATATTGAATACAAGATTATTAGCTAAGTTTCCTTTATCATATTTAATCAGAACATCTTTCATTTTTTTTGCATTAGGTGGAAATTTAATTTTAATAGATTCATTTTTTAAAAATCCGTCTTTAATCATTATTTCACTAAAAGTTAAATCAACAAGATTTAAATAAGCTTCTTTTGATGTTGAGATTTTATTAATTTTTTCTTTAGTTAGTTTTTTCTTTGATTTAACTACTATATTTTTTATCGAATTAATCTGAGAAAAGTTTTGATTAAGAAAACATATTGATAGAATTAGTGTGAGTGAAAACCTTATCATAAAACAAATTTAGCAACTAATTTTAGTTACTTAAAATTATTGAGAAAATAAAAAAACCCCACAATGTGTGAGGTTAATTTTTAGTGGGCCTAGTTGGGCTTGAACCAACGACCCCTTGATTATGAGTCAA
Source organism: Flavobacteriales bacterium (assembly GCA_002716345.1). Taxonomy (GTDB): domain Bacteria; phylum Bacteroidota; class Bacteroidia; order Flavobacteriales; family BACL11. The sequence goes on from PBAP01000016.1 coordinate 7,428, forward strand.
GTGCTCTAACCAGCTGAGCTATAGGCCCTCTTTCTTAAAATAAAAAAGATGGACAAAACTATTAAAATAACTTGATATTTAAGTACTTTACAAAATGAATAATATTGACACATTAATTTTTGATTTTGGCGGGGTAATTATTAATTTGGATTATACTAAACCCGTAGATGAATTTAAAAAATTAGGAATTTTTGACTCAAAAAAACTATATTCAAAAAAAGAACAAACAAAGTTATTTGACAGTCTTGAATGCGGTCAAATTTCTGATGAAAATTTTTTGAATGAAATTAGAAAAAAAAGTAACACTAATAATTTAGAATTAATAAAAAAAGCTTGGAATTCAATTTTATTAAATATTCCTGAGGAAAGAGTTAATTTACTAAAAAAGCTTAGTTCAAAGTGTAAAATTTTTCTTCTCAGTAATACCAACTCGATTCACTTGAATGAAATAATAAGTGCATATGGTGAAAAAAAATGGAGGAATTTTATTAGCATATTTAACGACGTTTATTTTTCAAATCAAATTGGAATGAGGAAACCCAATGAGGATATTTTTTTTTATATCATAAAAAAAAATAAATTAGATGTTTCCAAAACTCTTTTTATTGATGATTCTCCGCAACATATTAAAACTGCAAAAAAAATTGGCTTCAAAACGTATCACTTAACTGATAAAGAAGACATTATTAGCTTATTTCTTGAGAAAGCTCAATAAGAACGCCACAAGTATCTTTAGGATGCAAAAAGCAGACTTTTTTGTTATCAGCACCTATTTTCGGCTTCTCATTCAAGACTCTGATATCATTGCTAATAATTCTTTTTATTTCACTCTCAATGTTATCAACCTCGATACAAATATGATGAATACCTTCACTTTTTTTTGATAAGTATTTACCTATTACATTTTCTTTCGAGAGGGAAGAAATTAGCTCAATTTTTGACTTTCCCAAATTAAAAAAGATTGTTTCTACACCTTCACTTTCAACAGTTTCTTTTTTTGAAGGGTTGATATTCAATACTTTTTTAAAAATTTCTACTGAATCATCTAAAGAATAGACTGCCACTCCAATGTGATTAATTTTTTTCATATATTATTAGTAATCCCAAAAGCTAATGTGTCTTTCACTCAACTCAGAAACAAATTTATAAGCTATACCTATTTGATGAGAACCATAATTATGTATCATAATATTCCCATTAAATGAATGTTCATAGCAATAGCTAATTGAAATATCGTTTAAGTCAAATCCAAAAGCAAAATAAATAGTATTATCAGATCTATAGTTTGTTCCAATCCATTTATTTTTCAAATGATGTAATCTAGTATTAAAATTATATAGTGTTCTATTTTTATTACTATTGATCATAATTGAAGGTTGTAAATGCCAATCATTATCAATGATGTTAAAAGAATAGCTAACGTCATAATAATGATTTCTGTAGCCATTATTCAATTTAAAGCCTTTACCATCATCTGTGTTAAAGGCGCTTTCAAGAATATTTGTCTGNGAGTATGAGAAATAAAAATTTTCTGANTAAAATAGAGCTCCTGCTGATGCATCTCCAGTGAATTCATCAACTAAATCANCNTTAAATGCAGGATCTTGTCCGGGAGGAATATCNGAAANNTCAAATTTTAATCTATANTANAGCAGTTTTGNNCCTANGCCGAATGCNAGATTATAGTTATTATCATTTAACGGTATATGATAAGCATANTTTAACTGCATCTCAGATTGTTGAGAAGGTAAAGTAACATCATGAACAAAATTAATTCCAAGAGCAGATCTATTNTTTACTGCACCACTNTAAGAAANATTTGANGAAAATGGTGCNTCTTGAAATCCNANCCACTGCTTTCTAACTTGAATNACTANTGGATTATATGTTTTAGANCCAGAAAAAGCAGGATTATTNATATCAGGGCTTTCAAAATGATTNTTAAATATTGGNCTTTGCTGTGAAAAAACTTTTCCAGTTAAAANTAAAATAGAAAAAATCAAGAGATATCTTTTCATCTTACAATTGTAATTGCTCCTTTNAATATTTGATCTTCAGNAGACAAATCAATTATGTAATAATATGTCGCTGANGGCAANGGATCACCATTTTTATCGTTTCCTGAAAATCCTAGTTCANAAGAATTTTGNTAGTTNCTTCTTCTGAAAACTTGCTCTCCACTTCTTGAATAGATTTCAATTANTGCATTGGGATACATTTCAATGTTTTCAATATTCCAAATAGGATTATAAATATCATCATTGGGTGAGAATACTTTGTAAAATTTTAAACANTTCTTNGNATTAGTTTTTACTTCNATACTATCAATTAATTTACAACCATAAGCNTCTGTAATTTGAACTGANTACCAGCCGGGNGNAAGCATTTNAATNCNTGAAGCNGANNTNTNTTCNTCAAAAAAAACTATTTCATTTGACCATTCATATTNAAATGGAGNGCTNCCGTTAGTGACAAAAACTCTNGCATCACCATTCTCATCATCTTTACATATAGCTCCTGTTGAGGACATATACGAGCCAATTGAATTTTTAATTGGAATGTATAAAAACTGATCACTTGAACAAAAATTTGCATCTACAATGTTNAGAGTGTATGTATTATTTTGNTNTAAATTTTGAGCATTNCTGCTNGTATCACCNTTACTCCACNGAGTNGTATANGGNGGAGTACCTCCAATTATNTTGGTTGAAACATCCGCAGAATCAGNGATTANGCACAAATTACTTATCTCAAATATTGCTTTAATAGCTAGGGCTTGTTCAACTATAATTGTATCAATNTNATANCATATTAATGCTGTTGATGTATCTCCTGGNACTTGATTTTGCATTATNTGAATNNCATAACTTCCAGAGTATAAATTTGATATTGTCTGNTTATTTGAATAATAACCATTANTACTTGTCCACCAAAANGTTGAATTATTATCATTTACTGAAATANCAATTGAACCTGTATTNGTNCCATAACAATTTANNTTTTCAANATTTAANAATGTNTAGTCACATTGAGCAAAACAAATNTTGCCAATGAAAATTAAGACAAGAGTTAAATTTTTTACCACTTTATGATTTGTTACAAATATACAAAACCCACTNTTAAAGTGGGTTTCTTGAGGTATCGAGCGGATTCGAACCGCTGTAGATGGTGTTGCAGACCACTGCCTAGCCACTCGGCCACGATACCATATCTAACGCAAATTTAAATAATAGAAATACAAATCAGTTATTTTAATTAAAATTATTCATTGCGGNGTTAATACCNTGAGTTACAAAACAATCAACAATCTTNTGACATTTTTCNNTAATNAATTTAATTTCAGATNTTTCAAAATCNGAAAACTTTTCNAGNACATANTTTGATTGATTACCTCTTTTAAAATCATTNCCNATGCCNACTCTTAANCTNGNNTACATACTTGNATGCAAATAATCNTTAATGCTNTTTANCCCATTNTGACCTCCATCGCTNCCACGAGCNTTCAATCTCGTTTTACTAAAATCNAAAGCTAAATCATCNGTTATNACTAATANGTTNTCNANATTAATTTTAAGNTTNTGCTTCCAAAACTTAACTGATTTTCCACTATTGTTCATAAACAAAGAAGGCTTAAGAAAATGTAAGGCTCTNGATTTATATNTNGATGANGCATAATNCCCNTATTTTTCCTCAACAAAAGAAAATGAGANTTCTGAAGCTAAATGATCCAATATTGAAAAACCAATGTTNTGTCTGGTATTATTATACTNGNAACCAACATTNCCAAGTCCAATGATTAGGAATTTCATTTAAAAACTATTNTTGTTTTTCTGANGATTNTTCTTTAGCAGACTCTTTATCGGTCTTATTTTCNGATTCAGAAGCTACGTCTGGTNATGNATCACTTGCACNCTCNTCTTCATTACCNTCTTCAANTTCATCTTCTATTGCTCCTCTTGCAGTTTTTACTCCAACAACTACTGAACTNTCTGGNGCTAGGAAAGTATAATTATCACTTNTTAGATCCNTAATGTATATAAAATCTCCTATTTTAAGTTCTTCAATGTTGACTTCAATTGCATCTGGTAAATTTGAAGGTAATCCTCTGGTAATTATTTTTTTTCTTCTATGTAATAAATTACCTCCATTTCTTACTCCGATTGCCAGTCCCTTCAAAGTAACTGGTATTGATATTGTTACCTCTTTGTCATCAAAAATTTCTAAAAAATCTATGTGTAATATTTTGTCCGTTACAGGATGAAACTGAATATCTTGCATTATCGCTTTATATTTATTATTGTCAATATTAAGCTCAACAAAATATACTTCTGGAGTATAAACTAGATTTCTAAATGCATTGGTCTCTGCATAGAAACACACCTGCTTTTCTCCCCCGTATAGAACGCATGGAACCATACCCTGATTTCTTAGTGCTTTGGAATCTGACTTGCCGACAGATTTTCTGATATTTGCGCTAATTGCTAGTGTTTTCATTTGTTAATTTTAGATTAAAAAATTTTTAGTTATCGACTTCTTTTTCATAACCGCATCAATAGTATTTGCAAAAATTTCTGCAGTTGTGATCACTTTTATTTTTTCAGAACTATGTGTTTTTAGNACTGTATCCGTTACTACCACTTCTGTTAATTTAGAATTATTGATTCTTTCGTATGCATTTGATGAAAACAGCCCATGAGTACATATTGCCCTTACTGATTTCGCTCCATTATCTATCATTAAATCAGCCGCTTTAGTTAGTGTCCCTGCCGTATCTACCATATCATCAACAAGAATGACATTTTTTCCTTTAACATCTCCAATAATCATCATTTTACTTATCTCGTTTGCCTTCTCTCTGTGTTTATAGCAAACCACAACTTGAGAATTTAGAAACTTAGCATAAGTATTAGCTCTTTTGGTACCTCCCATGTCAGGTGATGCTATAATTAAATTATCCAGATTCAACTCTTGGATGTAAGGAACAAATAAAGTAGATGCATAAAGATGATCCACTGGAACTTCAAAAAAACCTTGTATTTGATCTGCATGTAAATCCATGGTCATAATTCTATCTACTCCAGCAGCCATTAATAAGTTAGCAACTAACTTAGCTCCAATTGGGACTCTTGGCTTACCTTTTTTGTCTTGTCTTGCGTAACCAAAATATGGGATAACAGCTATAATCTTGTATGCAGATGCTCTTTTTGCTGCATCAATCATTAATAACAATTCCATTAAATTTTCAGANGGAGGAATTGTAGATTGAACTAAAAATACATGAGAACCTCTAATTGTTTCGTCAAATGATGGTTCAAATTCACCATCACTAAACTCTACAACTGATGTGTTGCAAATTTCTATGTCTAATGACTTGGAAATTTTTCTTGCCAAATCTAGAGTTGATTGACATCCAATTATTTTGATTAGCTCTTTGCTTTGCATATTTAAAAAGAAGGGGAGCAAATATACTATAATTAGTATAATAATTTTAAATTTTATATGTTGATATTTTGACAGACAATATTACTTTTGTAAGCTGAATTAAGCCCAGATGGCGGAATTGGTAGACGCGTTGGTCTCAAACACCAATGAGGAAACTCGTGCCGGTTCGACCCCGGCTCTGGGTACTAAAGTTCAAAATAATGAGTATTAAATTAGATAAACAGAGAAAATATGACAAAGCCTATCTAAGAATGGCAATAGAGTGGAGTAAATTATCTAAATGTAAAAGAAAAAAAGTTGGAGCCTTAATTGTTAAAAATAATATGATAATCTCTGATGGTTATAATGGAACACCAGCAGGTTTTGATAATGATTGTGAAGATGAAAATGGATTGACTAATTGGTATGTTTTGCATGCTGAGGCCAATGCAATTTTAAAAACTGCTGCCTCAACTCATGATTGTACAAATAGCACTTTATATTTAACACTNTCTCCTTGCAAGGAATGTAGTAAGCTGATTGTTCAGTCTAAAATCAAAAGACTAGTTTACATCAGCAAGTACAAAGATGAAACATCTCTTCATTTTTTAAGTCAAATGGGTATTGAGATTAAACAAATNACTTTAGATGAGCTCAGTGAATAATTATTCCTCATATCGTCCAATTATATATTCTATTATCTTAATTTTTGGAATTTTTCTGGGAAAGAATTTAATAAAAAATGATGATTATAGTCAACTTAATTATTTAAATGAACTCATAAAAAATAATTATGTTGATACAATAAATATTGAAAAAATAAACGAACAGATTTTTCAAAAAATGCTTTCAGAGCTTGATCCGCACTCCACATATATTTCAAAAAAATCATTTCAACAAGTTGATGAAAATATGAGAGGTAGTTTCAGCGGTGTTGGTATTGAATTTAGTATTATTAGAGATACTGTAGTAGTTGTAGCTGCGATTTCAGGTGGTCCATCTTACAATTTAGGAATACAAGCTGGTGACAAGATAATAGAAGTAGACAATGTTGATTTTTGTTATCCTTCAATATCCAATTCTGATGTTGTTAAAAAGCTCAGAGGAGAAAAAGGAACTTTTGTTGATATTAAAATACTTAGACCGAGTATTAGCAAACANATAGACTATCGGATAAANAGAAATGATNTTCCTTTAGTNAGCATAGACTCAAANTTTATGATCAATGANAGTNTTGGCATAATAAAAATTAATCGCTTNTCNGCAACAACTTTTGATGAATTTAACTCNTCTGTTGAAGATTTGCTTTCNNNNGGAATGANTCATCTNNTTCTTGATTTAAGAGGNAATCCNGGAGGNTATCTTGATGCTTCTNTAAATATTTGTAATCATTTTTTTAATGAAGGGACTCTTCTNGTGTACACTGAAGGCAANAAAAGAAAAAGAAGAAACTATTTTTCTGACTCATTTGGAAAGCTANAGAAAACTANTTTAATTGTTNTAATTGATGAGGGNTCAGCCTCTGCNTCTGAGATTTTAGCTGGTGCAATACAGGATAATGACAGAGGAATCATAATTGGAAGAAAATCATTTGGNAAAGGACTTGTTCAAGAAGAAATAANAACAAAAGANGGNGGNGCTATNAGNTTAACNACACAAAGATATTTTACACCGTCNGGNAGATTNATNCAAAAACCNTACAAGAGNCNAGANTCACTNAACTNTGAAAAGGANTNNTTAACTANNAAAGGAAGAAANGTATTGTCTAATGGNGGAATTACNCCAGATNTNATAGTNCCTGTAGATTCAAGTTTAAATTTTTCAATNATTAATTTAGCGCTNNTAAATGGNTCTNTGAGAGACTTTTGCTTTGATTATGCTTCAATAATTAGATCNAAGGGNGTTGAAATAAGTGAANANAACTTTNATTCNCAATTCAATNTANANGAAGCNAGANATGAATTNATAAAAAAATACGAATTACANGAATACATTACAAAACTTGGAAAAATAGAATCGGAATACTTAAATTTATTAATTACAGCTTCTATTGGNAGAAANTTGATGGGTGATTACTTTTACCATAAAACNTTATCAANTAATGATGAATTTATAGANGCTGCGCTNAAAAAATTTAGTTCATGGGAAATATAATTTTAATACTTTTAGTTTTTATTTTATCTACTGTATTCTTCGTTGCTAAGATTGACCTTTCAAGAAAAAAGATAGATAATGAAATTAAATATGCAAAATCAAGTTTCGCAAAATCAAAAAAATCAATTATAAATTTTCTTCTAAGCGTTATAATAGTATTTGGATTTTTAATTCTTTGCTATCTTTTAGTATTTTAAGTAATTTTGTATAACTTTGCTCTTAAATAATTATACAAATGAAGAATTATATTTTAATATGCTCAATAATGTTTGCCTCATTAACAACCAATGCGTGTAAAAACTGTGGTTGCAGAGCAGACAAAAAAAGTAAAAGTGAACACAAACACGAAAATGACTTACAATCACATGCTAGTGTAGACTTAACAAAAAGCACTATTTACTGGAAAGGAGCAAAGTTGACTGGAAGTCATGAAGGAACAATCGATATACTAAGCGCTCATTTACACTTCAATGATAAAGTATTTGAAGGCGGTGAAATAATTATAGACATGAATTCAATCAATTGCACTGACCTTAGCGGAGATTCAAAGAAAAATATTGAAGGTCATTTGAAACACGAAGATTTCTTTTTTTCAGAAGAACATCCTATATCCAAGCTAGTGATGGGAAATGTAAAAAAAATTGGTATTAATACTTATGAAATTGAAGGTGATATGACAATAAGAGGTATTACCAATCCAATCAAGTTTAAATCAATTATTACAAATGGAAAGGCTAATGCGAAACTCAAAATTGATCGTACTAAATATGGTATCAAATACAAATCTAAAAGCTTTATTAAGAATATTGGAGATAAAATGATATATGATGAATTTGATTTAGATGTTAACCTTATCTACACTCTTTAGAAATATAGAATGGATATTTATACAATATCTTTTCTAATCTCAACTTTATGGGTTGGTCCCTTTTGGATTGCTATGTTAATAAATCCAAATAAAAATAAAACTAAAGCTTTAATGTCGAAACCCTTATTCTTTATGGGGCCGATTATAATATGGTTCTTATTAATGCTTTTAAATCCACAAGGGTTAATTGACTTTTTCAATATGGGTTCACATCCAGAAGGTTTTATAAACGGTATGTCAAAAGGTTTAGCAACTAAAATAGGAGCTACTGCAACTTGGGCACACATGGTTGCAGGTGATATATTTGCAACAAGGTGGGTTTGGGCTGATGGTATTAAAAGGAATAACAATCTTTCACTACTAAGAATCTCTATTTTTTTCAGCGTTATACTAATGCCCCTTGGAATAGTTCTACATTTAATTTTTAGAAATAATATTAATAACTCTTTAAACTAAATTGCATTGAAATTGAATAATATCAATCAATAAAAAAACCAACTTTTTGATTAAATACTCTAAGACCATTTGATGAAAGTTCAAGATTAATTCTATCATTATCGGATGGATTAAAATCTTTTAACTTAATACTTATTTTTACACTTTCTTTTGACAAGATTTCATTTTTATCACAAATTTCAAAAAGATAAAATTCATTTTTTTTAGAACCTAAGTAGCAAGTTAACTTTAATTTTTGATTTTCATCGTAATTTAAAAATCTACTCTTTGAGCTTTTATTTATTAAATCAAACTCCAAATCTACAGTTGATTTACTGTAGCTTAATGAAGAGTTTTCTATTTCTACTCCAGTGTAAGAGTAATAATCGTTAATAAAACTACCACAGTGCTCCGATCCATTTTTGGATTTCCAAAAAATATCATTTCCAAAATCTAAGGCAAATACTTTTTTACCATCATAAATTGAATCCATTTTAAACAAATCAATCTGACTAAATCTTGTGCCAGTTTTTAAAGCCGACGGGTATAATTTATTTTTGCTGTACGAGTAAATTGAAACATTTTGATATTTATTAGTAAATAATATGTCATTACCTTTTGCAATGGAATCAAGCTCGTTAGACCAATTATCCATGTTCATAAAATTTTTTTTCAAACTTAATTCTTCGCTAAAATTATTTCCAACTAAAACAATTCTTGCACAAAAAATTAAAAAAATAGAAGGATAAATTAAATACTTGAAAAATTTATCAGTTAAAGATATATTTTTTACTTGTTTATATGATATAATAATTAGTGCAATAGTAGAAACAGAAGTCCAATGCGCTTCAACCCTTCCATTAATGCAGTAAAAAATGAAAAAAAGATAAAAACCAATGGCAATGTATTTTAATGTTTTCTCAAAAGTATCTTGTGCTCTATACTTTATAGTTAAGTATATAACAAGTATACCACTTAATGGTCCTGCTAGAACAATCTGCCCAATAATAAACTCAAACAAGTTGTTCAAATTAAAGCCAGAGGCTCTTGTGTCTAGGTGATAGATAAAACTTGGATAATCGTTTTTTATTTGCCAGATAATATGAGGGGTCAACAAGAGAATTGTAAGTGAGAAAATAAGCCAAAAACTTTTTTTAAAAACTAATTTAAAATTTGCCAAAAAAACGAATAATAAAATAATAAAAGCATGATATTTACTGTATATCATACATGCTATTGTTATTGATAAAGCCAGTACTAAAGTTACACTATCATCTCTTAAATACTTTTTGTAGAAAATAAGAAAAAACACAAAAAAGAAACATAATAGCGCATCCGGCAAACTTAAAAACCCAGCAATATGTGTTGTGATTAATGGAAAAGAAATGATGTACAAAAAGACATTACTTTTATTTTTATTATCATCAATTAGAAAGATAATAGCTGCGATTACAAAAACACCAATTATAACTGGTATAGTTCTAAGACCTAGTGTTGTATGTGAAAGCATATCACCTATTTTACTAGAAATTGCTATCATTGGAGGGTGATCAAAATACCCCCATGACAACACTTTTGAATAAAGCCAATAATAGGCTTCATCATAATGCAAGTTTGTAAATTTAGCTTGTAAGAGATTGATTAAAAACCAAAATGATAAAAACCAACGGTATTCAAATACCACCTTTTTTATTTTTCTCATAAACTAAAAATATGAAATAATTACATTAGACAATAATTAAACGTAAATTTAATCTTAAAATAAAAAGATGAAAAATCAAATTCTAATTGCATCACTAGTGTTAGTATTTTTTTCTTGTTCAAAGCAAAGTAATGAGCCATCAAACACTGAAAATATAATCAGAACAAGTGGATTAAATTTTGTGCCTAGCACTTTAAATTGCAATATAGGTGATACAATTTTTTTTGAACTCGGTGGTACTCATAATGCTATTGAAGTAAGCGAGGAAACATATAACTCAAGCTCCTCTACACCTCTTGAAAATGGATTTATATTTGATTTTGGTAGTTCAGGTTATATTATAGCCAATGAATTGAAAACTTACTATTATGTTTGCACTCCTCATTTGCCAAATATGAAAGCAAGAATTGTAGTAAACTAAATATTCTGAAACATAATTATATCTATTCAATTTATAAGAAAGGTAAAACAAGAAAAAATAGAATTGAACGAAGTTTTGATTCTAAAATTGATAATCTTAATTACAAGTTTAAGCATTCTAATTAAATCTTGTAATTTTGCGATATGAAAAAATTGATATTATTGCTATTTATGACTATTTCATTTGTTGGACATGGGCAAAGTTGGAATAAAACTTTTGGAGGAGTTAGCTATGAAGAAGGTTATTCTGTTCAACAAACTACTACTGATGGAGGATATATTATTTCTGGAACTACTTTTACTTTTGGTAATGGAGATTACGATGTTTGGTTAATAAAAACAGATGGAAATGGAAATGAATTGTGGAATAAAACATTTGGAGGGACAAATGAAGATCGAGGTTACCACGTTCAACAAACTACTGATGGAGGATATATTATTTCTGGAACTACCTCATCTTCTGGTAATGGTAATTACGATGTTTGGTTAATAAAAACAGACGGAAATGGAAATGAATTGTGGAACAAAACATTTGGAGGAACAAATGAGGAACGTGGTTATTCTGTTCAACAAAGTAGCGAAGGAGGATATATTATTTCTGGAACCACCTCCTCTTCTGGTAATGGTAATTATGATGTATGGTTAATAAAAACAGATGGAAATGGAAATGAATTGTGGAACAAAACATTTGGAGGTACTAATTATGAAGAAAGTATTTCCGTTCAACAAACTACTGATGGAGGTTATATTATAGCTGGAACCACTTTTTCTTTTGGTAATGGAGCCACAAATATCTATCTAATTAAAGTAGATGGAAATGGAAATGAATTGTGGAATAAAACATTTGGAGGAACTAATAATAATTGGGGTTATTCCGTTCAACAAACTACTGATGGAGGATATATTGTAATTGGTTATACTAACTCTTTTGGGAATGGAGGTGCTGATGTCTACCTTATTAAAACAGACGGGAATGGAAATGAACTATGGAATAAAACATTTGGAGGAACAAATGATGATGGCGGTGTTTCTGTTCAACAAACTACTGACGGAGGTTACATTCTAACTGGCTATACTAAATCTTCTGGAAATGGAGATGCTGATGTCTACCTTATTAAAACAGACGGAAGTGGAAATGAACTATGGAACAAAACATTTGGGGGGACATATGAAGATAGTGGTTTTGATGTTCAACAAACTACTGATGGAGGATATATAATAACTGGAAAAACTCTCTATGCTGGAAGTGTTAATAGTGATTTATATTTAATAAAAACAGATGGAAATGGAAATGTATCCTCAATTTTTAATATTCCTTCATCTTCAAAAAGAAAATTAAAGAAGATAGTTGATATACTAGGAAAAGAAACTATTTCTGAACAAAACAATCTATTCATTGAAATATATGATGATGGTAGTTCAGAGAAGAAGTTAATAATCGAGAAGTAGACCATAAACACGATCACGGTCTAAGTCCAAAAAAATATTTGATTTTAATATATGTTAGAAATTCTATTTGGTATAACATTTTCGATATTTGGAGGAAATATTGTTGATACAAAACTTAAACATCACAAATATGAAAAAGAAGACTATGAAAAAATTTTTTATTTAAAAGATAAAGAGTCTGTTAACACATATTGTGTTAAACATTGTA
>PBAP01000017.1 GCA_002716345.1 Flavobacteriales bacterium
GAAAAGAATGTTACTAACTCTTGCTACTGGTACTGGTAAAACAGCAGTTGCTTTTCAAATAGCATGGAAACTATTTAATTCTAAATGGAATATTATATCACCAGGAAGTAGATTGCCAAGGATATTATTTTTAGCTGATAGAAACATTTTAGCTGACCAGGCTTTTAATTCATTTGGAGCTTTTGATGATGACGCTTTAATTAGAATTAAACCATCAGATATTAAGAAGAAAGGAAGTGTTCCTAAAAATGGAAGTATATTCTTTACCATTTTCCAGTCGTTCATGAGCGGACCTGATGATTCTCCTTATTTTGGTGAGTATCCACGAGATTTCTTTGACTTTATCATTATTGATGAGTGTCACAGAGGAGGTGCAAAAGACGAAAGTACCTGGAGATCAATAATGGAATATTTTGAACCTGCTGTTCAGCTCGGCTTAACCGCAACTCCAAAAAGAAAAAATAATGGAGATACTTATGCTTATTTTGGAGGCCCTGTGTCTATTTATTCTTTAAAAGAAGGTATAAATGATGGTTTCTTAACTCCTTTTAAAGTAAAAGAAATTGACACAACAATTGATGAGTATGTTCATACAGCTGGTGATGATGTAGAGTCTGGGGAAATTGAAGAAGGAAAAGAATACACGGAGAAAGACTTTAATAGAATCATTGAAATAAAAGAGAGGGAGGAATATAGGGTTAAATTATTTTTAAATATGATTAATCAAAAGCAAAAGACCCTTGTTTTTTGTGCTACCCAATTACATGCAGCAGCAGTAAGAGATTTAATAAATCAACACAGCGAAAGTAATAACCCTAATTACTGCCATAGAGTAACTGCTAATGACGGTGCTCTTGGAGAGCGACATTTAAGAGATTTCCAAAACAATGAGAAAAGTATTCCAACAGTTCTTACAACTTCTCAAAAATTAAGTACTGGTGTTGATGCTCCTGAGATTAGAAATATTGTATTGATGAGGCCAGTAAACTCAATGATAGAGTTTAAACAGATTGTAGGACGAGGAACTCGTCTATTTGATGGTAAAGACCACTTTACAATATTTGATTTTGTTGAGGCTCACAAACACTTTCATGACAAGGAGTGGGACGGCCCTCCTTTACCTCCTGAAGACCCTGTTGAAAGAAAACCTTCTGAACCAAAAGAAGAAACTGATATTTTATTAGATAATTATGATGAAGATGAGCCAATTAAGAAAATGATTAAGGTCACTCTTGCGGATAGTACAGTAAGAGAAATAGATTCAATGGTCAAAACTACATTCTGGAGTCCAGAGGGTAAACCAATATCTTATGATCAATTTATTAAAAGTCTTTTTGGAGAGATTCCTAATTTCTTTAAGAGTGAGCAAGATTTAATTAACATTTGGAGTGATCCTGATACCAGAAAAAAACTGCTTGATAATCTTTCAGATGCTGGCTATACAAGAGACAACTTGGAAGAACTGAGAAAAATTATTCACGCTGAAAAAAGTGATCTTTTTGATGTGTTGTCTTATGTTGCTTATCACAGTAATCTTGTACCTCGCTTAGAGAGGTCTATAAAGGCTAAAATTCATCTTAACAATTACAGTCCAGAGCAACAGGAATTCTTAAATTTTGTGCTTGAACAATATGTGAATAAAGGAGTTAAAGAGTTAGATAAAGAAAAAATTGCAGCTATGGTTAAATTAAAATATAAGACCATTGAGGACGCAAAACAAGTTCTTGGGGATCCCAAAACCACAAGAGATGTCTTTGTTGGTTTTCAAAAATTTCTTTACAGAAAAGTAGCTGTATAGCTCTATTTTCATTTTTTGTGCTCAAAACCGACACAAGATTCCACTTTGAAAAAAAAATCGACACAAGCTAACTTATTGATTTTCAATATTATATATTATTTTATGTCGATATGTCGATTTGAAAGTCAAAATATATATATATAAATAAAAAAAAGAAAAAAAATATATAAGTATATAATTAGAAAATTTTCGACATAACGACACAATTTCTAATTTTGAAATATGGCTTTAAAAATTGTCAAGTATAAACATTATGGACAAAAAATGTCTGGGGGAGAGAACCCTTCTGAAGTTAATGATTTGTTCTATTGGTCTTTCTTTGAGTTAAGCAATGGAAAGATAATTTCATCACTATTAATTGAAACCTTTATAAAAAACAAGAAAAAATTTAATGACTTAAGCTGTCATTATACAGAGTGTTACAGCTTTGGGGATGATTTCTATGTATGGCTTGATAAAACCTTTTCTGATGAAGAGAGAAGTCTTGAGGATCCAACTAAAGATGTGGTTGATTTAGTTGAAGCTTTCTTCAGAAAAAATATAGAAAAAAATAAAGGTCATGCTACTGAGATAATTGAGCTGTAGTTTTAAATCTTTATCAAATACTCATTTAATAAAGGCCCACATTCCCCTATTTTGTCATAGTCTTCAATCCGTTTTTTTAACTTAGCCGAATTATTGGAACGCAAAGCGATATTATCAAAATCTTTTTTTAGTGTAATCATAAAGTTCATCACCCTCCAATAACTGAGCTTTAGGGTTTTGTCTTATATAGAACTCCTTCTTGTTGTAAAAACATGGTGTTGTTTCACTCTTTAAGCAATTAACGACTAATATGTTTTTTGTGTCAATTTCAAATAATTTAAAATTAACATGCGTATTTCGAAGCTTTCCTATTCTTTCTGCGACTGTATCTCCAAAATATAATTTAAAATTATCCTTTGACTTATGTTTTTCAATTTCTTCTTCCATACCCGTAACTTCTCCGTCATCATTTACTCCAATAAGCAATGTCCCCCCGTCTGAATTAATAAATGCAACAATATTTTTTATTGACGCTTTTACCAGCGCATCGTCTCTTTTGTTGTTTGTAAATGCGTTAAAGGCAAATGTTTTTTTAAATTCTACAGTTTTATTTTCACCCACATTAATCATGTCATATATTTTGTCTTCCTCTGAAACACTATTTAACACTTCTGAAAAACTATTAATTTCTTTAGAAATTTGATTTATTTGATTTGGATTATATGCAAGATTACGCTTAAGACCTTGTATTTGTTCAGTTAGATTATCTAATTTTTCTGAAGATTTAACTAATTTTTTTTGCATCGAAATACTTGGCAGAAAAATAACAAGACTCTTTAAGTCTTCTTTGGAAATGAATTTAATTGTGCTTCCTCTTTCAATAGATTTTCTGTAAGCCTTTCCTTTCTCTGTATTAAAAAAATACATTGCGTACTCTTTTAAAACCGCTTTTTCATCGAGCACCACTTTAAACAAGTTGTGGTGTTTAAGGGTTGTGTCTTTTAAATTCACAACAACATTTGAATTTCCAATTTTTGGAACAAAAATGATGTTGCCATCAGACTCAGACACCGGTGTTTTTTCACCAGGCTTTAAAATTAATACCTCATGCGAAATTGCCTCTAAGTTTGTCTTAGGATAACCCGAATAGTCTCCTTTACTAATAATCTGCTCCTCTATTTCTAATCTGTGGAAACTATGAAATGAATCTCTTTTAACCCAAATTCCGTTAGTTAAATCTTTACTTAGATTTTTGGAAAAATTATTATAAAGTTGTTTAAGGTTTCTATCGTTGAGGGTCCCAATAAATAATTTATCTTTTTTTTTCTTTTGAAAGCAAATGATAAATATATCTATATTGGTGATAGGCGCCCATAAATTATGGGTTCTAATTACTGAATTAACAAAAAAATTATTTTTTTCAAATTCATCTAAAATTTTTTTACCCTTAGCCCCCAAAATCAAAGATTCTGAGCTTAAGAAAAAAAGCGTTCCTTTTTCGTTTAACTTCAATAAGCTTTTTGCTAAATGATTAATTTCAAAACCAACTTTGATTTTATTATGTAAAATAAATTTTCTCTTCGGTCCAATATTTAATGGCAGTTCTGAAAAAACAGTGTCATAAGTGCTCTTGTCAATATCTATTTCATAATTATGGTCTGACTTGATTTCAGCATAACCTTCGCTTATTAAATGATCGCTAACATGTTTAAATTTTGGTTTTGTTGAGTTTTGATATCCGGGAAGATCCGTGTCATAAATAAGCTTGATTGGTTTATAGATCCCAAAAGAATTGTTTTTTATAAAAAATTTGATGTAGTCAGAGACTATTTTAGATTTTAGGTTTTGGTCTTCGTTCCACTTCATATTAGACAGCAATTTATAAATTTATTATTACTTTTTTTAATTGTTAAGCTTGATTTAATAATAGACTAAATCATAGGCATATCCTCCTCTTTCAACTCTGTTACCTCTAAACCTCTTAAATAAGTTAGAGACACGTTTATTGAAGAGTGCCCCATAGCTTTCTGCAGTTTTGTTATTGAACCTGTTCTTTTAAAGATTTCTATTGCTCCTGTATGTCTAAAAGAATAAATGGTCTGTCCTGGCTGAATTATATTAGTTTGTTTTTTATACTTTCTCCACAAGTTTTTAAAGTAATCCTCATTGTATGGTTTTTGTGATTTTGAAAACACATTTTGATTGTTCTTTTTTGGATTAAGCTCCTTTTGAATATATGAGGGAACAGGCACTGTTCTGTTTTTTCCACTTTTGTTTTTCTTTCCTTCAATAGTTATTTGCCTTAAGTCTTTAGAAAAATTATTCCAGCCCAAGCTTCTTATCTCTCTATGTGGTCTGAGCAGGCATCCATAAGTGATCAAACAACATAAATAAAGATTATAATTATATTTTCTAATATCCTCTAAAACATAGCCAACATCAGCATATGTTCTATGTAATTTAGCCTTACTTTTTTTGTTTTTTATTTTATTTAGACAAACCCTTTGCATTCCCAACTCCTCAGCACCCCTTAAAAGCGCCTTTACGTGTCTTTTAAGCGTGTTAAAGGACGTGGGGTTAGCATACCCCTGTAAGAATGCGAAAGCGGTTTTTTGGTTAATTTTTTTACCCCCTGATTTTTCTTGTGTTTTTTGGGAAATAAACTCAAGTGTTTTTAAATACTTTTCGCTTAAGCCTTGGTTTCTTTTTTGTTTGATAGTTAAGAGCAAATAATCAGCGTCAGACATATGTCTTTTGGCTTTTTTTTCTTTGTTTAAAACCCCTCCGTTTAAAAGAAAGTTATAAACTTCTGCAGCCATTATTTTAGCCTTCTCGGCCCTTTCATGTCCAAAAAACCTATTTGGATAAGTGTCTTTACCCGCTCTTTTTGAGCTGTAAAGCCTATATCTTTTGCTGTTTTGATAAACGGTGATATATATTTTTCCTAATTTTTCTTGACATATTTTTGGGTAGCTCAGTTTCATATTGACAATGTTTTGACAGTTTTTAACTTATTATATTGTCAAAACATTAGAAATTAGGGCGTTAGCCTGTTTCACATCTGACTGTTAATCAGAGGGTCCTTGGTTCGAGTCCAAGAGGGGGAGCTAAAAGCTTAAGAGGTCTGCATGAGTAGCTCTCTGTTTTTTTTGCAAGCCCAGCCACTGAGATTAGGGCCAAGAACACCGCCACAATTATTAATGGGTTCATTTGTTCGAATTTAAATTAATATAAATGTATCTTTTAATTTTTAATTAGAAACTCTACCAGTCGATCAATGGTCTTTTTGTCTCCCAGAATTTTTCTGTGGCCTAGCCCTGTTGTTTTGTAAAGCTCACTGTTTTTTAGTTCTTTTCTCAAGGCGACAGCAGAGCTAAAGTTTACGTAATTGTCATCTGAACAATGTATAATAAGTGTTGTTGAAAGTATGCTTCTAACAAATCTTTCTGGATCGTAATCTAAAATTTTTTCACCAACTCTTTTTTCAAAAAGAGTCATTATTTTTTTTGAGTAGTCCTCTTTTAGTCCCATAATTTTTATGAACTCTTTAAAATATGTTGAAAGCTTACTCTGAGTGCCGATAACAACAATTTTTTTAAACTCTCTATGTTTTCTGCAATAATTAAATATTGAGGCTCCACCAAAAGAATGGCCAATCGCATAATCAAATGGCCCTTTAGTTGTGTTTAAAAAATTTATTGCTTCAACAAACTCCGGCACGTTAGTAGTATAAGAGGAAGACCCGCCGTGAGCTGGAGCATCAAAACTCACAACATAAAACCCTTTTTTATTACATTCAGTTGCTATTGATGAAAGTTGACTCCCCCTACCGCTCCATCCATGAACAATAAGCACTTTTTTGTGAGGGCCCTTCAGCTCATAAGTTTTTATCCTTTTGTTTATGCTTGGTATAAAATGTGTTTCTTTCTTGCTAGAACTAATAAATTCTTTTTCTCTTACATGTGGTTTGTGTCTCAAGGGTCTTGAGAAAATATATCCAAGAAGAGCTGTTGTTGTTTTGCTTGAAGCAAGACTAATTGTATATATAAGTAGCTTTAATAGTTTTGGTATTTGCTCGGCTGATTGAAGGTCGTTTCTTTTTTTCAACTTTTTATACAAACTTAAGCCTATACTTTCGGTTGTTTGTAAGTCTTTTAAAAAAAGTTTAAAAACCTTTTGACATTCTTTTTCTTAGTCTCAAATTTAATGTTGAAATGAAACGTCTAATTTTTTTATTCAACCTTGTTCTTCTTTTATCTTGCGGAAACAATAATGGTGGCTTTTATTCAACATTAAATGACAGCAAAAGCTCTGCAATAAAAATGCAGTTAGAAAACTATCTTTCCAAAAACTATGAGCCAATGAGCGCTTTTTATCATGACAGCCTTATGCTTTTTGTTTCAGGCTCTAGTGATACGCTACACTACCCTGACGTTTTTGAAGGAATTGAACTGCATCATACTCTTTTTTCAAATATCGATATTCCTTTGGAAGATGAGAATTTGCATGTGGAAACATCTAGCTATGGGAAAGAGGTTTGGTCAAAGGCTTACTTTACTTGGAGCGCAAAAGGAAGGTATAGTAAACAAGCAGTGTCAAACACCGTTCATATTGCGTACAAATGGGCTGAAGATAAAGTTATTGAAGAACACCATTACAGTGATAGAACAGCTTTTGAAAAAGAAATTAGTTTACATTCAGAAATAAATAATTAAAATTTTAAAATGAAAAATACGGTTACAATTACTTTGCTAAGCTTTATATTTAGCCTTTCTTCCGCTTATTCTCAAGAGATCGGAAAACATACTGTTTCTATCGGAATCAGTCCCTTTGGAGGAGGGGTCAATCTGTCACACAACATGAATGAAAGGACCTCTGTTAACATAAGCTTTGGAGGAGCTCCAGAAGGGGATCTTCCAGACGCCATAAAACCAGAAATTGATGGTTTTTCTGACAACTACACGCATACCGCTAAAAGCGCATGGATGGGAATATTTGTTTCTCACCAACCACTTGACCAATTTAACTGGCTTAGGGTTAATGCGGGTTTTGCAGTAGGCTCGATTGAGAATACTATCGAAGATAATGGTGAAGTCTATTATGCTGATTACAACGAAAACCCTGTCTCTTACATTGGTTTAAATATAGGTAAGCCCCCGTATAAAGGGCTGGTCTATGGGTTAGATATAGGGGCTTTGTTTTCTTCTGGTGCTGATTTTTCTCATGAGGGTGGAGATGTTGATAAGTTTAATGCCTTACAGGATGGTGTTCCTGGATTAACAAACGTACTTCCAAACTTTCAGTTAACAGTTGGGTACTGTTTTTAATAATATTTAATTTAAAAGTCGGCTTTAATTTAGTCGACTTTTTTTCCAAAAAGATTGCTTTTACCCCTTTTGGTTTTTTTTCCAAAAACTCTTTGCCCATCTTTTAATAGCAAAAGCTTATATTTACTTTGCTTTTTTTGTTCTTTTTGAGCTACTTCGCTCTCAAAAGTAGTACAGTCCAGTGAGGTCGTCCCATTAAAGACTTTTTTACTTTTACAAGAGCTAAAAGCTGTAATCGCTGAAAATATTAAAAGAGTAAGTTTTACTTTTTTTATAAACATAAGCAAATTTAAAGCTATTTTTACCTTTATACTTTTATGAAAAAGAAAAAAAATAAACAACTCATCGTTAATGTTTATGCTGGACTTTGGTTATTGTTCAAAGACAACCCTAATAAGAAGTTTGCAGAAAGCAAACTCCAAAAACTATATAAAAAGAAGACTAAAAAAGACCCTCTTCCCGTGCTTTTGTCTCTGGAAAAGCTACTTGATGAAAACAAAATCATTAAAATATCAAAAGACAGGTACTGCTTAAAACTTGGTGAAAATTTTTCTGAAGGAATAGTTGTTAAAACCTCTAAATCATCAGTTTTTGTTTCTGACAAAAGCGGAGAAATTATTAAAATTAAAAAAGAGAGCGCCTTTTTTGCTTTAGCAGGAGATGAGCTGTCTCTGAATCAAATAAATATTTCAAAAGGTGAAAAAAAATATGTTGTTGATAGCGTCAAATATCGAAACAAACACTCTTTTGTTGGGGAGATTGATTATTCTTCCGGCACTGCCTTTTTTGTTAGTTCTGAAAGAAAGATCTACTTTGATGTACTAATTCCAAGAAAAGACTTTAACCCTTCCTTCTTGAACAAAATATTAGTTGTAAAAGTAACCACTTGGGATTCAAAGGGGAAATGTCCGCTTGGTAAGGTTATAAAAGTCTTGGGTCCGGCTAATGATTTTAAATCCCACATAAAGTCTATAAGTCATAAATATAACATTGGGCCTTTATTTAGCAATAGTCTTTTAAACGAAATTTCTTCTGTAAAGGGTTTATCTGACAAGAAAAGCCTAAACAGACTTGACTACACTAAGTTTTCTACGTTTACTATAGACCCGGATGACGCAAAAGACTTTGACGATGCTATTTCAGTAAGGGTACAAGAAAATAAACTATTTGAGGTTGGTGTCCACATAGCAGATGTTAGTCATTATGTAAGAGAGGGATCAAAGATTGATGTTGAGGCTAGTCAAAGGGGAAATTCTGTTTATTTAGTTGATGAAGTCATACCAATGATTCCTGAAGAACTTTCTAACGATATCTGCTCTTTAAAAGAAGGGGTTCCTAGAAACTGTTTTTCTGTTATTTTCAAATTTGATAGTACTTTGAAAATGTCAAGTTTTAGTATTACAAAAACAAAAATTATTTCAAATAAGCGCTTCACCTATAGTGAAGCTCAGTCCATTTTAGACAATAAGAAAGGTGTTCTTTTTGATGAGTTATCAATAATAAAAAAAATAGCCCTAAAGCTTAGGAAAAAAAGACAGTCCTCGGGCGCAATAATGTTCAACAAAAAAGAGATGGGGTTCAAATTAAATGATCAGAAACACCCCATAGATATCTTTGTAAAAGAAAGTTATTTTACACAAAAAATTATTGAAGAGCTCATGCTTTTAACTAACATAACTGTCGCTAACTTTTTAAAATCAAAAAATATATCAAATGCTGTTTTTAGAGTACATGATAGTCCTGATAAAGACAAACTACTTTCTTTAAAGGGTTTAGCCTTTGAGTTTAATTATAATATTGATGTTTCTAATAAAATCGCTGTTAAAAGGTCTCTTAACAAGCTTCTTGAAAAAGTTGAAGGAACCGCAGAACAAGGGCTATTTGAACCACTTGTAATTAGATCTATGGCAAAGGCAGAATACTCATCAAAAAATATTGGTCACTACGGCCTTTCATTAAATGATTATGTCCATTTTACTTCTCCAATTAGAAGATATGCTGATTTGATCATTCACAGAATAATAGATTCAACGTTAAATGATAAGCCTAACTCAAAATCATTTGAAGGCATTTGTAAGCATATTTCAAAAAAAGAAAGAGAAGCTTCTATGGCTGAAAGGGAATCTATAAAATTAATGCAGATTAAATATATGGAAAAGCATGTTGGAGACACTTTTGAAGGAGTCATTAGTGGTGTTATTGATCATGGATTTTTTGTTGAATTAGTTCAAAATGGTTGTGAGGGGTTTGTAAGGGCTGCTTCTTTAAATGGTTTTTATCAAATAGATAATAAGAAAATTGCGCTAGTAAATAATGATAATAAATTTACTCTAGGGCAATCTGTTGATGTAAGGGTTATTAGATCAGATTCTAATAAAAGATTATTAGACTTAGATCTAATTAGTTTTTAACAATTTTTCTGTTTATTTCTAATTTATTAATAGTAGTTATTTTTAGCTGATACATTCCTTCTTTTATTTTAGATATATCTAGAACACTATTTATTCCAGCATCTAATACTAATTTCCCTTCAATATTGAATATCTTAATTGAACTTACATCTTCTGGAAGATTATCTATGTAGAGTGTGTTATTAGCTGGATTTGGAAATGCCTGTATATTATTGTGTTCAGGTCCTTCTAAGTTAATTGCTTCTGTACTAGAGGAACAATCAACCCATCCAGAACTTAAAGCCTCAGCATATGATTGAGAAGATCCGTTATTTATTCTGCCAGTATTATCAATAAGCATTCCAACTATATGCATTTGATTTAAGTCCCAACTTGGGTCTATATTAAATTCATAACATATTGTTTCAATATCACCTGTTTGATAAAATTGAGTTAATGTTTGCCCATTAAAGCTAGGGGCAATTCCTCTTGCAACATGTCTATATACCATCATATAATCAGGAACATTTGAAGGTTTATTTGCCCAGTCTGTCCCATCGACATCTATTAACGATCCATTAGCACCTCCACTGTATGCATTTGATTGATAATAATTTGGTCCCTGTCCAGTTACACTGTCTTCGACTAATATACATGCTAGTTTGTGGTTAGATCCTATTGTTTGGTTGACATTCATTGTTAAAGATACTTTCATTTTATTTCCATCAATAATTGCTCCTGCATTCATCGTTGCTTTTGGATTAATTCCTATTCTCTGAAGAAAATCTACTTCAAAATTTGAAGGATCAATATCTGAACCTCTGTCTACCAATCCGCTTGGATACCCAGAAGTAAGAGCTCCAATTCCTACATCATAATCTGTATTGACCATTGGGTCGTTATTATGAACAGCTATTCCTTGCCAATATCCATAATATTTTTCATCCATCCAGTTCATAGCCACAGCTCCTCTTGGACACCAAGAACACCAAGTTCCTGTTCCTTCTTCTCCAATTACAATTTTTCCTGGTGCTGCATATGTTCCCGTTACAGATATTGAAAGAGTATCATCAGCTGTATTTTGTATTAAACCACCATTTATGTTATAGATATATGCAGTTACGGGAAGAGTACCTGTAGCAAGTGTAATTTGATTAGAAAAATTAACCTGATAAGTTTGCAATGATGCTAAATTTAAACCTGTTACATTTTCAGTTACTTGAGATCCATTATAATCGACTGTTACATCAAAAGATGTGATAGGGCTTTGACCAAAATTTCTTATATTAACGATAGGTTCTTTTTGCTGTCCAACTAGACCAGTAATTGCATCTATTGTTGAAATTTGTGCATTTAAAGGATCTAACATTGCAGGTTGATAATCATAACAAACATCATCTACCCAAAACTCAGAATTTGCATTTGGAAATAAATCTATTGACGAAATCTGATTAATTGTATTTGCAAAACTTCCTTGCGAAACATTATCAATAAAAACTTCCCAATTATTCATTGATAAATCTATCACAAATTTTATTTCAAACCATTGTCCATTTGGATATGAAGCTGAAAAATTAGTTCCACTTGTGTTTGTCATTACCATCCCGCCTAACGCATCTAAATTAACTTCTAATGCCCACTGAACACCAGGCGTGTTTTCTGCTTGAAAGTTAAAATATGCTGTTTTACCAGAAACAACCTTCATCATATGGGAATAAGTAAGCACTCCCGAAACATAAGGTGTCATTAAAGTATTAATATTAGCAATAGTTATATTTGGTGTATTATCAAACATTAATAAAATATCTTGAGGTCCTCCTATTCCAGTTTGATCAATGATATGTAAACAATTTGGAGCACTATAAAATTCTGTAGCACTTACTTCACAATCATCAATAAATGGAGCAACAGATCCATTCATTAACTCATCCCATGAATTCCAATTAGGAGATGTTTCTGCAACAGGATCACCAGTTGTGAAGGGAGGTAATCCTCCAACATAAGAATCAAAATTATCACAGAAATTTATACTTGGTAGCTGAGCATAAGTATTAGAAGTTATTAATAATATTAAAAATGTAACTAGTTTATAAATATTTTTCATTGATCTATGTTTTGAGTTGTTTGTGAAAGTACAATATTTTAGAATAAAAAAAAATATTAAAATTATATTCACAAAACTATATTTATAATATCTATTATTAATTTATATAAAATGAAATAAAATATATAATAATATTATAAGGATGTTAATTGTGTTAATATCTTATTTTGTAAAAATCAATTATTTTAAGTTATTAATAATTAATAACAAAATATTAACTTAAATTTAGTTAGTTAATAAATTGATAGACAGAAAAATAAAAAAAAAGAATTAACAAAAATTAAGAATTATATTTTTGAAAAATTAATTAAAAAGTTAATAAGTANTTTGATGATTTTTGGTTTTGATGTTAAAAAAGAGGTTAATAAAAACACTCAAAAAAAAACTCAATTATCAACTTTAATAATTGAAAAATTAACAATGAAAAAAAAAATAAAATAAAAGTGAAAAAAAAATAAAATNTAATTAACAAATTATGAACTTATTAATATTAAAAGATATCTCTGAAAAGAAAAAAAATAAAATTTTATGAAAATAGGAATAGCATGTGATCATGCAGGATTTACACATAAAGAAAATTTAAAAAATTATCTTAAAGAAAAAGGCTTTGAAGTAAAGGATTTTGGTTGTTATAATGAAGAAAGTGTTGATTATCCAGATTTTGCACATGAACTAGCAAAAAGTATCCAAATAAAAACAAATGATTTTGGAATACAATTTTGTGGAACAGGAAATGGGATCAATATGAGCGCTAATAAACATAAGGGAATCAGATCAGCGCTTTGTTGGAACGTTCACATCGCAGAGCAGTCTAGATTACACAACAATGCAAATATATTAACTATGCCTGCTAGGCATCTAAACTGGAATGAAGTTAAAGAAATAGTTGATATTTTTCTAATAACTAAATTTGAAGGAGGAAGACATGAAAGAAGAGTAAAAAAAATAAATATATCATAATTGAAAGTTTTAGTTTGTCTTATATTTCCTTTAATGTGTTTTAGTCAAGACAATTTAAGATATGCCAATACAATAAATAAAAAAGAATTATTTAAACACATATCAGTATTTTCATCAGATTCATTAGAAGGGAGAGAAACTGGTAAGCCAGGACAAAAAAAAGCAGCAAAGTATATAATAGAGTCATTTAAAGAAATTAATATACCACCATATAAAAGAAAAAAATACACTCAAAAATTTAATGTAAAATCAGACAGACATGTTTGTAAATGCGAGGATTGTGATTTGCCATTTATGAAAAGGATTTTAAGAAAGAAGAGGATGGTTAGAGGAGAAAACATATTAGGTTATATTGAAGGAAGCGATTTAAAAGATGAGTTAATTATTATAACAGCTCATTATGATCATTTAGGTAAGCATGATAGTTTGGTTTTTTATGGTGCAGATGATAATGCTTCTGGAACAGCAGCAACGCTTGAAATAGCAGAAGCTTTTATGATTGCAAAAAATGAAGGTAAAGGACCAAGAAGAAGTGTTCTTATAATGCCTGTTTCAGGTGAAGAAAAAGGATTGTTAGGTAGCAAACATTATGTCGAAAACCCAGTTTATCCTCTTGAGAGCACGGTTGCTAATTTAAATATAGATATGATAGGAAGAATAGATGATTGGCATACACATAATAATTATGTTTATTTGATAGGCTCAAACAGATTAAGTCTTGAACTTCATGAAATAAGTGAAGAAACAAATAAAAATTATATAGGTTTAGAACTTGATTATACATATAATGATGTTGACGATCCAAATAGATATTATTACAGATCAGATCATTATAATTTTGCAAAAAACAACATACCAGTAATATTTTACTTTAACGGAGTGCATGAAGATTATCATAAACCAAGCGATACGATAGATAAAATTGATTTAGAAAAAACCGAAAGAATAACTAAATTAATTTTCTTAACCGCTTGGGAAATTGCTAACAGAGACAAAAGACCCGCCTTAAATTAAATTCAGATTATAAATCAAACTTAATACCTTGAGCAAGAGGAAGGTCAGATGAGTAGTTAATTGTGTTGGTTTGTCTTCTCATATAAATTTTCCAAGCGTCTGAACCGCTTTCTCTTCCTCCACCAGTTTCTTTTTCTCCGCCAAACGCACCTCCAATTTCCGCACCAGATGTTCCTATATTAACATTCGCTATTCCACAATCACTCCCGTCTGCCGCAAGAAAACGTTCAGCTTCCTTTAGATTAGAAGTCATTATTGCTGATGAAAGACCTTGTTTTACATTGTTTTGCATATAAATAGCGTTCTCAATATTATTGTACTTTATTAAATATAAAATAGGAGCAAATGTTTCTTCTTGTACAATGCTGTAGCTGTTCTCTGCCTCAATTATTACCGGCTTAACATAACAACCGCTTTCATACCCTTCACCTTCAATAACTCCGCCTTCAACAACAATTTTCCCACCTTCTTTTTTAGCTCTTTTGATAGCATTGAGATAAGCATTAACAGCATCAATATCAATTAATGGACCAACATGATTTGACTCATCTAATGGATTACCTATTTTTATCTGCTTATAGGCTGAGGAAAGCTTATTTTTTATATCCTCATAGATAGAATCATGAACAATAAGCCTCCTTGTTGTTGTACACCTTTGCCCACAAGTTCCTACTGCACCAAATAAAGATCCAATTATTGTTATTTTTAAATCAGCATTAGGGGTTACAATTATTGCATTGTTTCCTCCTAGTTCTAATAAGCTTTTTCCAAATCTTTTTGCCACAGTTGAGCCAACAATTCTTCCCATTCTGGTTGACCCTGTTGCTGATATAAGAGGAACACGCTCATCAGCAGTTAAATATTCACCAACCTCATAATTTCCAGTTACTAAGCAAGAAATCCCTTCAGGCAAATCATTTTCTTTGGCCACATCAGCCCATAAGTTTTGACAAGCAATGCCACAAAGGGGTGTTTTTTCAGAAGGTTTCCAAATGCAAACATCACCACAAACCCATGCGAGAGCTGTATTCCAGTTCCAAACAGCAACAGGAAAGTTAAAAGCTGAAATTATACCAACAATTCCAAGAGGATGATATTGCTCATACATTCTATGTTTAGGCCTCTCAGAATGCATGGTTAATCCATTTAACTGTCTTGAAAGGCCAACGGCAAAATCACAGATATCAATCATTTCTTGAACTTCACCTAGCCCCTCTTGTAGAGACTTCCCCATTTCATACGAAACCAACTCACCTAAAAAACTTTTGTTTTGTCTAAGTTTCTCACCGTATTTCCTTACTATCTCTCCTCTTTTTGGAGCAGGATAGTTTCTCCAAAACCTAAAAGCTTCTTGCGCAGTCAAAACAACTCTGTCATAGTCATTTTTAGTTGTTGAACAGACAGAGCCAATAAGCTCACCATCAACAGGCGAATAAGATTCAATTTGCGGACCACTACCAAAAAAGCTGTTTCCGGTTGAGGTTCCCATATTTTTTTTGGAGACATTTAATTTTTCAAGTGTTTTTTTAATATCTATCATTTGTATTGTTTTTAAAATTCTTTATCGTTCTCGTCTACAACCATTTTTTCGTCATTAAACTCTTCAGTAATGTCTTCATTTAATAAGCTATTACTCGCTTCAAAGTCGGTTTCAATATTGTGTAAACCACCACCATCTAACTCTAATTCACTTGATTTATTTTTTTGTCTGATAAGAGACCAGCTCATAACTAAGCATGTTGCTATAATTATAAAAAGGAGATAGGGCTCAAACTCTAAGCCGCTCTTAAAGTGAGGAGGAATCTTGTAAAATAATAAAACACTAATCAAACCCCTGGGCGCAAGGTATAGTTGTGGTATTATTTTTTTTCCTGAAACGGAGAAAAGAACAACAGCCCTGCATAAATAAATAATTATTAATAATGCAAAGCCTATTAAAATTACCCTTAGGTTAAAAATAGAAATCAAAGACACGCTCCAGCCGAAAATTATAAAAAAGAACGTTCTGACAACAAAAGCAGACTCAGCGGTAATTACTTTAAAGTCGCCTAAAACATGATCCATTTGTTCGCGCCTTATCAACTTTGATAAACCTCCTCTAAAAAACGAGGAGTAGTTATTTAAAATCACACCAAACATTAAAATTATTATTAGCGGAGAAAGGTGAAAAATTTTACCTACAGCATAAAGTAAAAGCAAAACAGATATTAGCAAAAAGAGCTTGGCATGACCCCTTAAGTTTTGAAAAATATAAATTAAAACGTAGCTAATTATCACCGCAAAAAACACCGTGAGCAATAAGTTGCTGGCAACTTCTCCAAAAACACCAGATTTTGAATCGCTTTCAGCAAGTGACAAAACGCTGTAGAAGGCAACGATTCCTAAGATGTCGGAGAAAGTGCTTTCATATATCATAAACTCTCTTTTATACTCAGACAACCCTTCTAAACTAGGTATAATTATGGCAGAGCTCAGTACAGAAAGAGGAATGGTAAAAAGCAAAGAGGCTTCAAAATCGAGATTAAATAAAGCTTG
This sequence comes from Flavobacteriales bacterium, assembly GCA_002716345.1. Lineage (GTDB taxonomy): Bacteria > Bacteroidota > Bacteroidia > Flavobacteriales > BACL11. Next base: position 16,654 of record PBAP01000017.1, read on the forward strand.
CAGAACAACAGCCCCCAGATAAGCGGTTGCGGAAAGGCCTAACAGGGCAGCGGTAAAAGACTTGACAATCAGCCCAACTTTGTTTTTAACAAGCTCTAGGTCCAGGGCGGCCTCTAACACAATTAAAATTAATCCGACCACTCCAAGAATTTCTAATATGGGGCCAAGGTTTGGTTTGTCATAGTTCATCATATTCAAACCAAAACTTACAACCATTCCTAGCAGTATAAGCATTAAAACAGAAGGGACGCCTGACCGGCTTGAAATAAGATTAAAAAAATAGGAAAGAATAATCGTTAAAGAGAATATAATGATTAGTCCGTATGAGCTTAGGTTTTCCATCAGAACAAAAGCCTTGCTACATCGTTACCATTCGCATAGACTAACAAACTTAATAAAATAACCATTCCAACAACTTGAGCATACTCCATTACCTTTTCAGGCGCAGGCTTTCCAACTACCATTTCGTACAACAAAAAAACCACATGGCCCCCATCTAGTGCGGGAATGGGAAGTAAATTCATAAAGGCCAACATCAAAGATAAAAAAGCGGTTAGGTTCCAAAAGACCTCCCAGTCCCAGACAGACGGAAACAGGTTTCCTATTGCGCCAAAACCACCTAGGCCCTTGTACGCGCCTGTACTAGGTTTAAGTATTAATTTGAATTGATCCACATAACTACCCAGCTTGCTTTTGGCCTTTTTGTAGCCCGCTGGTAGTGATTCAAAAAAGGAATAATTAGCGGTTTTTAAATTGTATATACCCATCTCTGAAAGCTGGCTTAAAGAAGGAATTAAGGCTTGATAGCCTATTTTTCCTTCAGCATCAACATCAACAGTTATTGACTTAACACCACCATCTCTTTTAATGGTCAATGAAACGCTCTGTTCTTTATATTTTTCTAAGAACCTTTTTAGCTCATCAAAAAAAAGAATCTCGATGTCATCTATACCAATAATTTTATCACCGCTTAACAAACCCGCTTTTTCGGCGCTGGAGCCCTTTATAACCTCATTTATCATAGCAGGTATTCTTGGATAAAACATCATTGATGGCTGGTTTTCAATTAATTGTTTTGCGAAGTCCTTAGGCAAAGACATCTTAATTAATGAACCCCCTCGATCAATCAGCACCTCATTGCCTAAAAGAAGGGATTCCAAAATTGAGGAAAACCTCTCAGGCTTTTTGTTGTCAATCGAAACAATTTTATCACCATTTTCAAAGCCAAGAGAATACGCCATGTCGTCAACACACCAAACCCCATTACTTAAGTTTTGGTTTGGGAGGTATTTGTCCCCATAAGCGTATAGGGTCATAGAGTAAATAAAAATACCAAGCAAAAAATTTACAGCCACACCACCTAGCATGATGATTAGTCTTTGCCAAGCGGGTTTTGAGCGGAACTCCCAGCTTTCAGGCTCTTTTTTCATCTGTTCTTTGTCCATCGATTCGTCAATCATCCCCGCTATTTTTACATAGCCACCGAGAGGAAGCCAGCCGATTCCGTATTCAGTGTCTCCAATCTTTTTTTTGAAAACTGAAAACCAAGGGTCAAAGAAAAGATAGAACTTCTCAACCTTTGTTTTAAAATATTTGGCAGGCAAAAAGTGGCCTAGCTCATGTAGAACAACAAGTATTGACAAGCTTAGTAATAATTGAGAGGCTTTAATTAAAAATATCATTTAGTAAGGCTTTTTGCTAAAAATCTAGTTTCTTGATCAATATCAATTAATGATTTGAGATCAGGTTTTTTTACAAAGTTAATTTTTTCCATGCAATTTTCAATTATATCGGACATCTTTAAAAAACTAATTCTTTCTTCCAAAAAAGCCTGAACAACAATTTCATTTGCAGCGTTTAAAACACAAGGAACGCTTCCTCCTTTTTTGGCTGCAAGAAAAGCTAGAGACAAGTTTTTAAATGTTTTGTAGTCGGGCTCTTCAAATGAAAGGTTCGGGTAGTCTAAGAAGTCAAATTTTTTTAAGTTCGACGGCTGTCTTTGTGGAAATGACAAGGCATAATGTATAGGAAGCTTCATGTCTGGGTATCCAAGTTGAGCCACTATAGAGCCGTCAATAAAACGAACGGCAGAATGAACAATGGACTGCCTATGAACAACCACTTCTATATTTTTGGCGTTGATGTCAAACAACCACATTGCCTCTATTACTTCTAACCCTTTATTCATTAGAGAGGCAGAATCAATAGTAATTTTTGCCCCCATTTCCCAGTTGGGGTGATTTAAAGCATCCTTGACGTGTATATTTTTTAAATCGCCTCTTTTTTTTCCAACGAAAGGTCCTCCTGAAGCGGTTAATATTAAAGAACCAACATGCTCCTGGAGTTCTCCTTGAAGACATTGAAAAATAGCTGAGTGTTCAGAGTCAACAGGAATAATTGGAACACCTTCTTTTTTACATAAGCTCATTATTAGTTCCCCAGCAACAACTAGGGTTTCTTTATTGGCTAATGCAATTTTTTTACCACATTTAATAGCACTAATAGTTGGTTTTAATCCGCTAAAACCAACTAGGGCCGTTAAAACAACATTTGTCGTTTCGGTTTCAACAACTTTTTCAAGAGACGAAACTCCGCTATAGACAGATATGTCTAATCCCTTGAGCTGCTTTTTAACTTCCTCTACATGAATTTTATTGGCTATCACGACACTTTTTGGTCTGTATTTGATAGCCTGTTGTATTAAAAGTTTAAAATTATTATTTGCAGTTAAAAAGTCTACTGAATAATCTATTGTTTCACAGTCACTAATAACCTGTAAGGCTTGTGTTCCAATCGAGCCGGTTGAACCAAGAATACCTATGTTAACCTTTTTTTTCATAATTTAATAGGTTGTCGGCAACACTTCTGTCGTTTGAAAGCCGCGGCACTTTATTTTGCCCACCAAGCTTACCAATACTTTTCATGTGTTGAACAAACCCCCCTTTTTCGATAACCCTAATTTTTAAACTGTCTAACACACCACCTTTTACTAGATCGAAGTAGTAAGAATTAATTTTCTGCATTTTTTTGTCAACTTCATTTGCAAAATTAATTAAAGATTCTGGTTCTTTGTCAAACTCAATGAGCCATTCGTGGTGCGCCCCCCCCTTTTCTGGCGTAACTACTGGTGCGACATGAAATTCAGCTACTCTACAATAATATAGCTTGCTTGCCTCTGAAAGAGCGCTTTCAACTTCACTTCCAATCACATGTTCTCCAAAAGCTGAGGTGAAATGTTTAATTCTTCCGGTTACAATTAATTTATAAGGAGTTAGGTTTACAAACATAACAGTATCCCCAATGTTATAGCCCCAAAGCCCAGAGTTTGTGTTGAGGATTATAACGTAGTTTACGTTTAAAGAAACATCATCTAAAGAAACCCTTTTTGGCTTTTTATCAAAGAAAGTATTTGCCTCAATGAACTCATAAAAAACCCCATGATTAACACAAAGTAAAAGACCCTCGTCTTTTTGAGAGTCTTGATAAGCTATAAAACCTTCAGAAGCGGGAAACAGCTCTACAGACGGCACCTTTTCACCAATTATAGACTCAATGCTTTTGCGATAAGGTTCATAATTAACACCTCCGTATATATACAGAGAGAAGTTGCTAAATAAATCTTTTATCTTTTTGTTGCTTTTTTTTGAAAGCCTTTCAAAATACATTTGAACCCAAGGAGGGATGCCTCCAATTATGCTCATAGGTTGATTTATGGTTTCGTTCACAATAGCATCAACCTTATCTTCCCAGCTTTCGATGCAGTTAGTAGCAAAGCTTGGAAGCCTGTTTTTTTGTAAGTATTTAGGAATATGATGCGCGGTTATTCCAGAAAGCCGTCCTGTTAAAACGCCATTTATGTTTTCCAGTTCAGGACTACCTTGAAGAAAAATCATTTTTCCATTTACAACGGCTGTTTTTTTTGTTTCATATATGAAAGAGAGAATTGCATCTCGAGCAGCTTTAATATGAAACGGAAGCGCCTCTTTTGTTAAGGGAATGTATTTGGCGCCAGAGGTTGTTCCTGATGTTTTGCAAAAATACAGAGGCTTTCCGGGCCATAAAACATCTTTTTTACCATCTACAACTAAATCAACATATTTCTTAAGCCCTTCATAATCTCTAATGGGCACATTTTTTTTCCAGTCTTCGTATGTTTTTATGTTCTCGAAACCATGATCAATGCCGAAAGATGTTTTTTTCGCCGTTTCTATTAGTCTGTGAAAAGTCTTTTTTTGAAACTTAAGAGGGTTCTTTATCCATCTATCATTTCTTAATTTGACAATGTATGCAAAAGGGTACGCAAGAATTCTTTTCAAACTCATTTAAAATAAAATATAGTTCATGGGGTTTACTGGAGAAGAGCCTTTCCAAAGCTCAAAATGCAGGTGAGGCCCTGTAGAATATTTTCCAGAATTTCCAATTATAGCGATCGTTTCACCAGACCTTACATAGTCCCCTTTTGATTTAAAAACCTCAGAGTTATGCTTGTAAAAGGAGATAAAGCCGTTTTGATGCTTGACAATAAGAGCATATCCAAATTCGTGAGTCCATGAGCTAAACAGAACCGTTCCGTCATCAATGGAAGAAATAAAAGCCCCTTTTTTTGAAACAACATCAACCCCAAAATGACCAATGTTTTTATTGAATCCTTCAGTAATCAAACCATCAACAGGCTTTATAAAAAAACTACTTAGTTTTTTTTCCTTTAAATTAGAATTTAAACTTATGCTTTCTTCAGCCTCTACCTCTGCTCGTAAAATAGAATCTTCAATAGAAGGTTTAAAATCAAACTCTTTTGTTGTGAACCACTCTTTAAACAGGTCTTGAACACTATCAAGAGAAACACTGTCAGAAAGAACTTTTTTTAGATTTTTTGTGTAAAGACTATAGTTTCCAAGACTTTTTTCAAGAGAGTCTGCCTTTTGAATCATTGTTATCAATTCATTTTGCACATGAGTTTTAGACTTTCCAGGTATCAAGTTTCGTAATGGGGTATAACCAAGCAGTAATACAAAAATTACAGAAACGGCCAGTAAAATAGCAGCAGCTAACCACAATAAACCGGCTCTAGAAAACTTAATATTAAAAACCTCCTCTAGACTGTTGTCATTTATTATTGCAAAGCGAAAAAACCTATTCTTTTTTTCCAATTTTATTAGCTAATCTATATTTGTTACAAATATCATAAATTATAAACATAATTATATTTAAGATAAATTTGTAATAAAAAACTGTTTTAATAGTTAATGTTTTAATGAATTCTCGAACAACACAACAGCTCCTAATACAATCATTACTGCTTATTATGCTTTTGTCATCTTGTTCAACAAAGAAAAACAGATGGGTAAACAGACAATATCATAATACAACCGCAAAATATAATGGGTATTTTAACGGTAAAGAAAGCATTAAAAAAGGCCTTAATAAAATCAATGAAAACTCAGAAGAGGATTATAGTCAAATAATTGCTGTTTTTAAAGAGAAAGACCTTTCTGCGTCCAAATCAGCGCATTCCTATATGGATAAGGCTATTAGAAAGGGCTCTGTTGTTATTCAAAGGCATTCGATGAAAATAAAGGGTAAGGAGTATTGCAAATGGATAGACGACAACTACTTAATGATTGGTAAGGCCTATTTTTACAAGGGAGAGTTTGATGAGGCACTAAAGACATTCTTATTTATTGTTGATGAATTTAAAAAGACAGAGACAGCCTATGAGGCTAAAGTATTTGCCTTAAGAACTTATTCTGAAAAAAACGACTTTTTAGCCTGTGAGGGCGTAATAACTGAGCTTAATAAAAAAAGAACACTAAATAAAAAAACAAAACTATTAAAGCATAGTTCGATAGCAGACTGTTACTTAAGACAACAAAACTACTCGCTTGCAACAGATGAATTAAAGGAGTGTATTAAGCTTTCAAACAAAAAACAAGCCTCCAGATTCAAATATATTTTAGCACAAGTTTATCAAAAAGTAGGAAACCAAAAAAAAGCTTACGAACTTTTTGAAGACGTAATTAGAGAAAGCTCAGATTACGAAATGACTTTTAATGCTAAAATGAATTTGGCAAAATCTGCAATTCAAACAGGAATCAATGTAAGGAAGTCAAAAGAGGCGTTAAAAAAAATGTTGAAAGATGATAAAAACAAAGAATATCTTGATCAGATTTATTTCACCATTTCAGAAATTGAAATTGCTGAAATGGACACAATAGCATGTATAAATAGTCTTTTAAACTCTACGAAGTACAGCCTTGAAAATGACGTTCAAAAATCGCTCTCTTTTTACAACCTTGCTAAGATATACTATACTAAGCAGGAATACAGAAAGGCCGGGCTTTACTACGACAGCACCATCTTCTATATTGACAAAAATGATGAAAAATATGCTGAAGTTTTTGAAACTTCTCAAAGCCTAAACAGGCTCATTAATAACTTAGACATTGTTCACCTACAAGACAGCTTAATAGCTCTTTCAATACTACCTAAAAATATTCAGCTTGAAGTGGTTAGTGAAATCATTAAAAATATAATCGAAAAGGAAAAAAAAGCAAAAGAGCAGAAAACGCTTATGGAACAAAGCATGTATGAAAACAACCGATATGGATCAAGAGAACAGTTTGGAAGCAAAACATCAGGAGGCAAGTGGTACTTTTACAACCCATCAACTCTTGGCTTTGGACTTTCTGAGTTTAGAAAAAAGTGGGGGAAAAGAAAATTAGAGGATGACTGGAGAAGGAGGGACAGAGGCGTTTTAAATGAGCTTGGAGAAGACACAACGCTAACAAGCGGTCAGCTAAACGAGCTAAAAGAATTAAGTGACAAGAAAAACCCTGATTATTATCTTTCTAAGATTCCAAAAAGCGAAAAAGAAGTAATCGCTTCAAATAAAAAAATAAAAGAAGCACTTTATCAAGTAGCAATTATTTACAGAGACTATTTCGATGACTATAAAAAAAGCAACGCTACTTTTTACGAAATCTCCAGAAGATATAATTCTGACACAATTTACGTTCCACTTGCTTATTATAATTTATACATAAACCACGTTAACCAAGACAAAAAGAGTCTAGCGTTTAAGACCAGTGAAATCATAATATCAAACTATCCAAAATCAAAGTATGCAAAAATTCTTGCCGATTCTATTTACGTCTCTGGCAGTGAAAAACAAAGAGCTAAAGACGAGGAGCGCTACTCAAGACTTAAAGACACCTTTCTAAATAATAATCACAAAGAGGTTATTAGATTAACCGCAAATGTAAAAACACAAACACTGATCGATAAAGAGATTTTTTTGAGAGCCCTTTCAATGTACAGGCTTGGTGACACCGCCTTAGCCATAGCAGAAATTAATAAAATTATAAGCAAGAAAGATTTGGATCAGAAAAAGAGAGAAGAGTATGCTGGGGTATTAAAGAGTATTGAAAACCCTGAAATAATACAAGAATCAAACTATTTGGCAGTTAACAAAAGCCCATATAAACTAAATTTACTAAATGATCATATGCTTGTTTTTGTAATGCCAAAAGAAAACAGCGACATGAACTATTTAATGAGTGTTTTTTCAGACTTTAACAAAAAAGAATTTTCTACCCAAACCATTAAGGTTAGCTCTTTGATGATGGACCTAGACCAACACATATTAATTATAAAAACACACATGGATTACAAGGGGTCGCTAAAGTATGAGATAAAGGCCTTGGCAGATAAGGGTGTTATGAAGGAAATGTTAAAATTAAATTTTGAAAAAATATTAATTTCAAAAGATAACTTTTCAGACTTTTATAAAGACAAAGACCTGGAGGGCTACAAAGACTTTTATAAAAAAAACTACCCAACCATTTAAAAACAAATTTCTTAGATTTGCCAAAAACAAAACAAGATGTTTACAAATAAAAATGAATCAATGGTAAAAAGTGATTTTAGCCCAGCTATTAACATGATTGGGTCCGGCACAATTATCACAGGTGATATTCAGTCTAAGGGAGATATCCGTGTGGACGGAACACTAAAGGGCTCTATAAACACAGAAGGGAAGGTTGTGTTAGGGGCTAATGGGACTATAGAGGGTGATGTTATTTGCCAGGACGCTGATATTTCTGGAACGATAAACGCAAAAATTACCGTGTCAAAACTACTGTCATTAAAGGCAACAGCAAGACTAAACGGAGACATTGTTACAAGCAAACTTTCTATTGAGCCTGGAGCAACATTTACGGGCTCTTGTAGCATGGGTGCCGTTATCAAAGACATTAAAAACGTTGAAAAACCTGAAAAAAAGGAAAGGTCAGCCTAAGAAATATGTAATGTTTTCCTCGGTTGCGCTGCAAATGGGGGTAATTATTTTTATAGGAACATGGCTTGGTCAAAAAACAGATGAGATTTTTGAAATCAATCATGTTTTCACGACATCTTTTTCATTAATATCCGTTCTTATTTCACTTTATTACATGTATGTAAAAACAAAAAATGAATCTTAGACTAAGATTAGTCTTTTTAGCTATCAATATTGGGGCTATATATATTTTCCAAATAAAAGAACAGCTATACTTTGCTGTAAGCTCTCATTTGTTTCTTTTTGCTCTTGATGTTTTTACTCAAATGTGCGAAAGGCGACTTAACAACACTGGAAAACCTTTTTTTGTATTATCAATAAATTTTTTTAGAATTGTTTTCTGCCTTGTCTTTTTACTACCTCAAATTATAAGTTCAAACGCAGATAGAAAACTATACATTATTAATTTTTTTCTGCTTTATTTTGTTCTATTGGTAATTAATTTAATAAATAAAAAAAAACATTTAAAAAAAAGCTAAAATTGACAAGCCATAATCTAAATAAAAAGTTAATTTTGTCTTGTTTTAATATAATTAAATGACTCACATTAAAAACAAATTAGCAGCTCTGATTTTTCTGTTTTTATGTCCATTCGTCTCTTTTTCAGGAGACCCAAAACCATTAAAAGAAGGTGAGATTTACAACCCTGTCCCTGCAATTATGCATCATATAGCTGATTCTCATGAGTGGCATCTTTGGGGTGAAGGCAAAAAGTCTGTTTCAATACCCCTCCCCTTAATATTATATTGTGACGGGAAACTAGATGTTTTCCTTTCTTCTAAGTTTCATCATGGGAAAAAAAACGTAAAAATCGAAGATCGAGAATATGCGCTGAATCATGGCCATCTTGTTGAGGTTAATAATAAAGAGTTTACAGACCTTTCCATTACAAAGAATGTTGCGTCTATGTTATTGTCCGTGCTGGCACTTCTTCTTTTGTTTGTAGGTGCAGCAAGAAAAAGCAGTAAAGACAAAGCCCCACAGGGCCTGCTCTCCTTTTTAGAGCCGCTTATTCTTTTTGTAAGAGACGATATTGTCAAGCCAAACATAGGTCATGGCTATAAAAAGTACGTGCCCTATTTACTAACACTATTCTTTTTTATACTAGTTAATAACCTTTTAGGTCTTATTCCCGCTGCAGCAAATTTAACTGGCAACATTGCAGTTACTCTAGTTTTGTCTTTTATAACTCTAATAGTAACTAACCTCTCAGGAAACAAATCATATTGGGGGCATATTTTTAACCCCCCCGGCGTCCCATTGGCTTTGATGCCGATTATGATACCCATTGAAATAGTTGGAATATTTACAAAACCATTTGCTTTAATGATAAGGTTATTTGCAAATATATCTGCAGGACATATCATTATCATGAGTCTTATTTCTTTGATATTTATGGCTCAGAGCGGTTTAGGAAATGCAGGCGCTTTTGGTGTTGCGCCGGTATCAGTTCTATTTGTACTATTTATGTACTTTATAGAAGTGCTTGTTGCCTTTTTACAGGCATACATTTTTACTTTGTTAACCTCTTTGTTTATAGGATTAGCGACAGTAGAACACCATTAAATTAAATTATTAATAACTAAAAACAAGAAAATGGAAATAACAGGAATCGCAGCAATTGGAGCTGGTTTGGCAGCAATCGGGGCAGGTATTGGAATTGGAAGAATAGGTGGCTCTGCACTTGAAGCTATGGCTAGACAACCAGAGCATTCAGGAATGATACAAACCAACATGATTATTGCTGCAGCACTAGTTGAAGGTGTAGCGTTATTTGGCGTTGTAGTTGCATTATTGCAAGGCTAAAATTATTAATTAACTAGCTGGCCATGACGTTTGGTTATGGCTAGCTATACAAAAACAAATTATATGGACCCAATGGCTTTAGTAACACCAGCGATAGGCCTTGTCTTTTGGACAAGCGTGGTGTTTATATTATTAATATTTATTTTGAAAAAATTTGCATGGAAGCCTATTCTAGACTCTGTAGATAAAAGAAACAAAAATATAGAAGACGCATTACAGTCTGCGGAAAATGCAAAAAAAGAGATGGAAAATCTCACTGCAGATAATGAAAAAATATTGGTAGAGGCAAAAGCTCAAAGAGATTTGATTTTAAAAGAGGCTCGTGAAATGAAAGAAAGCTTAATAAAGGGTGCAAAAGAAAAAGCAACTTTAGAAGCAGAGAAAATAATGGACGACACAAGGGAACAGATTCATAATCAAAAAATGAAAGCGATAACAGAGCTTAAAAACCAAGTCGCTGATTTATCTATTGAAATTGCTGAAAAAATCATAAAAAACGAACTTAAAGACAAACAAGCCCAGAAAAAACTTGTTGTTGATGCAATGCAAGACAAAGATTTAAATTGATGAAAGATTTAAAAGTATCAAACAGATATGCAAAAGCACTACTAGATCTAGCCGTCGAAACCAACAGCTTGGAAGACTGTTATTCTGATATGAACACGATTTTGACTGTCTGCCAAGACTCTAAAGAATTTTATTTGCTTTTAAAAAGCCCTATAATTAAGACTGATAAAAAAATAATTATAATTGAAGAAATATTTTCCAAAAAATTGTCCGAGCTCACCAACGGTTTTATAAAAATCATTACAAGCAAAAAAAGAGAGGCAATACTAGACTCAGTAGCAAAAAGTTTTATTTCTCTATACAAAGAGAAAAAAAATATAATTTCTGCAAAACTAGTTACAGCAACAGAGATCGACAATGCAACAAGAGAAGAGGTGTTAAGTTTTATAAAGAAAAAGGGACATAAGAATGTAGATCTGCAGGAAAAAATTGATAAGAGTATAATCGGAGGAGCAATAATTAATATTGGTAACAAGCAAATAGATGCTAGTGTTTCCAACAAGATTAATGAAATGAAGCAAAACTTTAGTGTAAACTTATATGAACAAAACTATTTAAATAAACAAATATGGGAGAAGTAAAGCCGGCTGAGGTATCAGCTATTTTAAGAAAACAACTATCAGGGTTTAATACTGAATCAAAACTTGAAGAAATTGGAACTGTATTGCAGGTAGGAGACGGTATAGCCAGAATATATGGTTTAAATAATGCGCAGTCAGGAGAATTGGTCCAATTTCAAAACGGCCTACAGGCAATTGTCCTTAACCTGGAAGAAGACAATGTTGGCGCTGTACTTCTTGGTCCTTCCAAAGGAATCAAGGAGGGGGATACTGTTAAAAGAACGGGTAAAATCGCATCAATTAATGTTGGTGAAGGGATGCTTGGAAGGGTTGTAAACACTTTAGGAATGCCTATAGACGGTAAGGGCCCAATTGAAGGGGAAACTTTTCAAATGCCGATAGAAAGAAAGGCGCCGGGAGTTATTTATAGACAGCCAGTAAACGAGCCATTACAAACAGGAATTAAGGCTGTTGATGCTATGATTCCCATAGGAAGAGGTCAAAGAGAATTAGTTATCGGGGATAGACAAACGGGGAAAACAGCTGTTGTAATTGATACAATCATCAACCAGAAAGAGTTTTATGAAAAAGGTGAGCCCGTGTTTTGTATTTATGTTGCTGTAGGACAAAAAGCCTCAACAGTTGCAGCAATTGCAAAGACATTACAAGAAGCGGGCGCACTTGAATATACTGTAATTGTTTCAGCTAATGCAAGTGACCCTGCACCTCTTCAATTTTACGCTCCTCTTTCTGGCGCTGCAATCGGAGAGTATTTTAGAGATACAGGAAGACCTGCTTTAATAGTTTTTGATGATTTGTCAAAACAAGCCGTTGCATATAGAGAGGTTTCACTACTTCTAAGAAGGCCTCCGGGCAGAGAGGCTTATCCAGGAGACGTGTTCTATTTACACTCTAGACTGTTAGAAAGAGCGGCAAAAGTCATAAATGATGATAAAATAGCTTCTCAAATGAACGATCTCCCAGATTCTTTAAAATCAAAAGTAAAAGGAGGGGGGTCATTAACAGCGTTACCGATCATTGAAACACAAGCGGGAGATGTTTCCGCATATATACCAACTAATGTAATTTCAATTACCGACGGTCAAATCTTTCTTGAGTCAAACTTATTTCTCTCAGGAGTAAGGCCGGCAATTAACGTAGGAATATCAGTTTCTAGGGTAGGTGGATCCGCTCAAATTAAATCAATGAAAAAAATAGCAGGAACACTTAAGTTAGATCAGGCTCAGTACAGAGAATTAGAGGCTTTTGCAAAATTTGGATCAGACCTTGATGCTGCAACAACAGCCGTAATTGAAAAGGGAAAACGAAATGTTGAAATTTTAAAGCAAGGCCAATACTCTCCTTTAAGAGTAGAGGAGCAAGCAGCTATAATTTACTGCGGAACAAAAGGCCTGCTAATGGACGTTCCTGTTTCTAAAATAAAAGAATTTGAAAAGGAGTACATTTCTTTTTTACATACTAAACATCAAGATGTGTTGGATCATTTAGCATCAGGCAAATATGATGATAAGATAACAGCATGTCTAGAGAAAGCAGTGAGAGAATTAGCTCCAAAGTACAAGGAAAATGCCTAATTTAAAAGAAATAAAATCTAGAATAACATCTGTAAAATCTACGATACAGATAACTTCAGCTATGAAAATGGTTTCTGCCGCCAAGTTGAAAAAAGCGCAAGACGCTATAATACAATTAAGACCATATTCAAATAAGTTGACAGAAATTATGTCATCAGTATCATCAGCTTCAGAAGACAGTTCTCAAAATAAGTATTCAGAAGCAAGAGATGTTAATAAAACTTTACTTGTTCCAATTACATCTAATAGGGGTTTATGCGGCGGTTTTAATGCAAATATTATCAAAAAAATAATTGAGATAGAAAAAGAGTTAAACTCTAAGTCAGAATTAACAATATTGTCTATTGGAAAAAAGTCTTCAGAGTTTTTTGAAAAAAACAAATACAATGTTCATTCAACTCATGATGATGTTTTTCAAGATGTTAACTATGAAGATGTGTCAAAAATCGCAGAGCTCATATTAAATGATTTTGCAAATGAAAAATTTGATAAAGTTGTCTTAGTTTATAATCAATTTAAAAACGCTGCAACTCAAATTGTTATGCAAGAGGATTTCTTACCGCTTAATAAAACTCAATCTGAAAATAGCCAAGAAGCTGTAGACTATATTTACGAGCCTGGTAAGGATGAAATTTTAAACGAATTAATACCGAAATCATTAAAAACACAACTCTTTAAAGCAATATTAGATTCAAATGCATCAGAGCATGGAGCTAGAATGACTGCAATGCATAAGGCTACAGATAATGCCACTGAATTAAAAAATGAATTAACACTTTCATATAATAAAGCAAGACAAGCTGCAATTACTGGAGAGATACTTGAAATCGTTGGTGGAGCAGAGGCCCTTAAAGGTTAAGCCCTGTTAATACCTTTTTATATATTTACAATTAAAATTGTGTTAAATGAACAATCTATTAATTTCCAACAAAGAACTTATTACAACTATTACTATTAATAGGCCTAAACAACTAAACGCACTAAACATTTCTACAATCGAAGAGCTTGGAAAAGTCTTCAATAACTTGCAAAATGATAAAAACACAAGGGTTATAGTTTTAATAGGGGCTGGAGAAAAATCTTTTGTAGCTGGAGCAGACATAAAAGAGTTTAGCAATTACGATAACAANCANGGCNCAGANTTATCNCGAAACGGTCATTTAAACCTATTNAACTTAATTGAAGATTTTNCAAAACCAGTNATTGCAGCTATAAATGGATATGCATTAGGAGGAGGCCTTGAGCTTGCATTATCNGCACANATTAGAGTTGCNTCGAAAAANGCTAAACTTGGACTTCCAGAAGTTTCACTAGGTGTAATTCCCGGATACGGAGGAACGCAGAGGCTAACAAANTTAGTTGGAAAAGGAANAGCNATGGAATATATATTAACAGCTAAAATGATTGGGGTNGAAGACGCAANGCATAGTGGTTTAATAAACGAATATTGTGAGCTAGAGGAGCTNTTGCCNANCTGTGAAANTATAGCTAGAAAAATTATTAAAAACTCTCCAAGAGCAATTTCAAAGGCAATAAAATGCATAAATGCNAGTTTAAAGAANGAAAGTGGGTTTGAAACTGAAATTGAGGAGTTTGGTAAATGTTTTCAAACAGANGACTTNATTGAAGGGACNACCGCTTTTCTTGAAAAAAGAAAACCAAANTANAATTGATTCAATTAAAAAAATTAGCNGGTCAAACAGNCATATANGGAGTTAGTAGTGTTNTAGGAAGACTATTAAATTATTTACTTACACCTATTCTAACAAGACCNGAAATNGGAGGATTCANNCCTGGAGAGTATGGTGTTATTACAGAAATGTATGCNTACNTTGCNTTCCTGATTGTTTTTTTAACATACGGCNTGGAAACNGCATTCTTTAGGTTTAAACAAAAAAATGAAGATAAAAAATATGTTTATAGCACAGCTTTANTCTCTTTACTACTNTCTTCANCACTATTTATTTTTTNCGTNTTCCTTTTTTCATTTGAAATTTCAAGCTTTTTAGGCTATCCAAATAATCAAGAGTACGTTAAATGGTTTTCAATTATTGTGGGAATTGATGCGGTATGTTCTATTGTTTTTGCTAAGTTAAGATATGANAACAANGCNTTAAAATTTTCACTAGTNAGAGTCATGTCTATAGCCATAAATATNTTTGCAGTATTNTTTTTTCTTNTTGTCTGNCCACTATTACAAAGCGANGACACACTATCTTATCTAACAAAAAGNTTTTACGACCCACAAGTTGGNGTTGGNTATGTCTTTATAGCAAACTTAATNGCCTCCTCAGNAACCTTATTAGTTTTACTTTCAGAAATGAAAGGTATAANGTGGGGCCTTAATTACATTTTNTGGAAANAAATGATCAGNTATTCATTNCCNCTNATGATAGCGGGCNTNGCAGGAATGATAAANGAAACTGTTGANAGGNTNCTTTTAAAAAAACTATTACCANCAATANAAGANACATCAGCAAANCCNAGTGGAGATATAATGTATGAAATNGGAATTTANGGTGCTTTNTATAAAATATCAATATTTATGATGCTNTTTATACAAACATTNAGATATGCGGCNGAGCCATTTTATTTTAAGTATAAGAANGNAAAAGATTCAAAAAAATTATATGCTGATGTAATGAAATATTTTGTTATTGCCTCTTCAACTATTTTTTTANTAGTAATGATNAATTTCGATTTGTTCAANCACTTTATTGGAACACAATTTCATGATNTAAGAGGCTTTAAGATTGTTGCCGTTCTCATGCTNGCTAATTATTTCTTTGGACTTTATTANAATTTATCTATTTGGTATAAATTAACAGACAAAACACACTANGGGGCATATATTTCAATTTTTGGAGCAGCTATTACTATATCACTAAANTTCATNCTTGTGCCAGTTATTGGTATTTTTGGATCTGCAATAACNACTTTAGTTTGTTATGTAACAATGACCATAGTTTCNTTNTATTTTTCAAGGTCTAATTACAAAGTNCCATATGANTTAAGGTCAATATCAACATACTTTATTTTAATGNTTTTTATTTTTATGATTAGTCAANTTTATAACTTAGGNGAAATAATTAATTCTATCTANATCCTAATCTTTATTTTTGNAGCTTATGTGTTAGAGTTTAAAACAAAAAAANTAAGAACAAAATGACAGATGTATTTGAAGATATAAANAAATTCGCAACGGCTTGTGATCAAGAGCCAAGCAAAGAAAATTACGATATGTATCTTAATCTANTTCGAGAAGAAATGGATGAATTAGAAGAAGCTATTAAAGAAAACGATAGAGTAGAACAATTAGATGCNTTAATNGACATCNTAGTGGTTACATTAGGTGCCATTAGAGCAGGNGATTTTAAAGGCAAAAGTGCATGGNAAGAAGTGATGAAGACAAACTTTGCTAAAATNAANNCAGAAACAGGAAAAGTAATTAAACGTGAGGANGGAAAAGTGNTAAAGCCNAANGGATGGGAGGCNCCAAAACTTAAACAATTTATATAAAAATTTTAAAATGAATATTATAATACCTATGGCTGGAAGAGGTACAAGGNTAAGACCNCATACTCTTACTACACCAAAGCCTNTAATCAAAATAGCTGGAAANACAATAGTTCAAAGATTGGTTGAAGAAATATCTGCTTCATTTGAGGAAGCAATTGANAATATTGGATTTGTTGTTGGNGATTTTGGNACTGAGGTGGAAGAAGANTTAATAAAAATTGCAGAAAAGTTAGGNGCTAATGGGCANATCTTTTATCAAGANAGGCCCTTAGGAACAGCGCATGCTGTTTTATGTGCTGANAAAATAATGAATGGANGNTGTGTAATAGCTTTTGCTGACACTTTATTNAAGTCTGNTTTTAATATAAATAAATCTTTAGATGGAACAATATGGGTAAAACAAATAGATGACCCTAGCTCATTTGGAGTTGTAAAATTGGATNAGGNTATTATCACAGACTTTNTTGAGAAACCNGATGTATTTGTTTCGGACCTTGCCATTATTGGAATTTATCANGTTAAAGANTCATCAATTTTAAAAAGTGAAATANAGTTTTTGATTGACAATAATATAAAAGACANAGGTGAATACCAACTTACCAATGCTTTGGAAAATATGAANAANAAAAATTATAAGTTTGGCNCAGCAGAGGTTCGAGAATGGTTAGATTGCGGTAACAAAGANGCAACATGTTACACTAATCAAAGGGTATTACATCANCAAAAAAACAANGTNGANCACNANNAGNCAAATTATTAATTGTGAAATTATAGAACCATGCTATATTGGNAAAAATAATTTCATNAAAGANTCTAAAATTGGTCCGCATGTNTCAATNGAGGACAANAACAAAATNGAAGATTNTGANCTGAACAACNTTATTTTGCAAAGNAANAATGATATTAGTAANATTAAACTCAAAAANTCAATGGTTGGTAGTTTTACATCAATAGANGGAAAAAACACNTCTNATCAAGTTAGTATAGGAGACTTTACTGTCATAGAATGAAANTTAAAATTTTAATATTATGNTCATTAATTTTTTCCTCAGAATACACATATTCCCAGTGGAANAAAAAAAGAGAAAAAAATAAAACTAAGCTTGTTTTAAGTNATGGTGAAAGAAAGAAGTTTGATCATAATTTTTTTGAAGCATTAAAACAAAAACATCTTGAAAACTATGAGGATGCTTTAGTANTATTTGAAAAATGCATAAAAANTGANCCTAACGCTGCAGCNCCNTTNTATGAGGCNGCAAAAATNTACAAAAANCTAAACCAAANCAATCAAGCGCTAGAANANTCCTTAAANGCTNATAAGCTANACGAGGNNAATGAAACATATGCGTATNTATGTGCTCGTTTGCTTAGTAAGCAAAAAAAATACCANCAGGCTAAAGANATATATAAATCCTTAANCAAAACNAATAAAAAAANNGAAATATACTTTTATGAANTAGCNGANATTTATATACTATCAAGTGATTTTAAAGGTGCAATAAAAACATACAATGAACTTGAAANTATAATAGGAATNAANAAAATGCTTTCTTTACAAAAGCATAAAATATNTATGCAAATCTTAGATGTNGAAANTGNAAACAATGAGCTTTTAAGGCTNGCAGAAGAGTTTCCTGAGGANACAGATGTNTTNGAAATNTTAGCTGAGGGNTATTTNNTAAATAANGAAAAAGAAAAAGCATTTGAAACTTTTTNAGAAAATTTCTNANNTAGATAAAGATAATGGAAGNGTTTATCTAATGNTATANGACTACTATAAATCNATTGGAGAAAATNAAAAAGCTTTTGAGGAGCTCGCTAGAGCCTTTGAAAGCAGTAGTTTAAGTATTGATGGGAAAATACCAATATTAGTCTCTTATTTAAACTTATTACAAGATTCAAGTTATAAGGCTCAAGCATTTTATCTTTGCAGAAAAATAGTCCAAGCACACCCCTTAGACCCTAAATCATATGCTGTCTTTGGAGATTTACTTTATGAGGATAGACAGCTTGACTCAGCAGAGGTTTATTATAATGAAGTTTTAAAAATTGACAAATCCAAGCCTCAAATTTGGACTCAACTAATTTTTGTAAATGCAGAAAGAAATGAATATGATAAGGTGCTAAATATTACAGAAGAAGCTTTATTATATTTTCCAACAAATGCTGTTTTTTATTACTTTAATGGAATATCCTTGCTTAGAAAAAAAGAATATACAACCTCTATCAATATTTTTAATCAAGGCATAGAATACGTTTTTGACAACAATATTTTATTAAATGAATTTTATAATTCTTTAGCAGAATGTTATAATGAAACAAAAGAGTATGAATCTTCAGATTCTCTTTTTGAATTGTCACTTAAGATAAATCCGTCAAATCCAACTGTATTAAATAATTATAGCTACTACTTATCTTTAAGAGGTGTGGATTTAGAAAAAGCAAAAGAAATGTCATTTAATAGTAATTTGCTAGAACCAAACAATGGAACATTTCAAGACACATATGCTTGGATACTTTATAAATTACAACAATATGATGAAGCTTTATCATGGATTGTGAAGGCTGTTGAAAATGGAAGTAGNGAAAGTCCTGTTGTTTTAGAACATTATGGAGATATACTTTATAGGCTAAACAGAAAAAATGAGGCGTTTGAAAAATGGGAACAAGCTAAGGCTTTTGGAAAGGGTTCAGAACTATTGGAAAAAAAAATAAGAGAAAAAAAATTATATGAGTAAGCTTAAATACTTGTTGTTTTTTTTCTTAACATCCTGTAGCCTTCCTTATTTAACAAATACAAATGTTAATGAAAGCCAAAATTCTGATTTGCAAATTAAAAACAGCTTCAAAGCTTCAGGAGAATTTACGTACTACGAACAAAACTCTCCAATGAATGGAAAAATTAATTTAATTTTCGATTATAATGATAATCTATGGGTTTCGGTAAATTCATTATTTAACTTAGAGCTCTTTCGTGTTATTTTAATAGCAGACACACTTTGTTTAATAAACAGAATTGAAAAAAACTACCAAAAAATAAGCTTTAATGACTCAATAAACATCTTCAATGAAAATTTATTGGAGAAAATAAAGAATTTTGAGAATACCGAATTAGAATTTAAAGGAACCACTTTTCATTTATTTTTTAGTGAATTTAATGATGCTACATTTCCTAAATTGCCTAAAAATATAATTTTAAAAAAAGAAGATAAAGAAGGCGTTTTTTTAAAAATCAACCTCAACAAAGTTCAAAGAACAAATCAAAAAATTGAGATTAATATTCCAGATAGCTATGAAAAAATTTAAACTCTTTCTTTTTTTAGTAGTTGTCTCTAAGATTGTCTTCGCTCAAAGTAAAGACGATTTAAAAAAAGAGAAGAAAAAAATAGAAAATGAGATCAAAATAACAAATGGTCTTTTAGAAAAAACAAAACAAAACAAATTAAAATCTTTAAATTATTTGAATGCTCTTAGTACACAAATAGAAAAAGAGGAAAGTTTAGTTAAAATGCTAAACATTGAAATTAAATTAAAAGAAAGAAAAATAAAAAATATTAATAAAACAATATTAGAAAGTAAAGAGATTATTTCCACCAAAGAAGCAGAGCTTGAAACACTTATGGAAAATTATTCCAAAATTATTTTTTCATACAGTAAAAATAAAGGATTAAAAGATCAATTAATGTTTATTATTTCTTCTGATGATTTTAACCAGGCTTATAAAAGGCTATTATATGTAAAGCAATATACTACTCAAAGAAAAAACTATTCAATTCAAATATCAAAAGAACAGAATGAGTTAAAGCAAGAAATTAATAAGCTAGAAATCATAAAGAAAGAGCTTGAGGAAAACACTTTTCAAAAGAAAAAACTTTATGAAAACAAATATGAAAACCTTAATAAAATTTCTGATAAAAAAACTGAGAAAGAACAATTGATTTCTAAACTTGTTAAATCAGAAAAATATTTTAAGAAAGAACTCAAAGAGAAACAAAAAAAAGCTAATGAGTTAGATGAAAAAATCAGAAAAATTATTGAAGAGGAGATTAAGAAAGCAAGAGAGCTTGCAGAAAAATCTAATAAATTAAACCTTTCNCCTGAAGCTTTAGAGTTAACAAAAAAGTTTGCAGAAAACAAAAGAAAGTTGCCGTGGCCAGTTGAGACGGGAGTTGTTATTCAAAAATTTGGGAACAAAAAACATCAAATTTTTTCTGAAGTTCAAACTTTTAACAATGGAGTTGACATAGTAACTGAAAAAAANGCAAAAGTTAATGCAATTTTTGATGGAAAAATTTCAAGAATCTTTGTTGTTAAAGGCGAAGGAAAGGCAATATTAATTTCGCATGGAGAATTTTACACTGTTTACTCCGGACTTCAAGATGTTGTTGTTGAAACTGGAGAGAAAGTTTTAACTAGAGAGAAGATAGGCGAAGTTAGATATAATGAAAAAGAACAAAGATCTCTTTTACATTTTGAAATTTGGAGGGGTTATGATAAAGTTGATCCTGGAGATTGGATTTACAAACTTTATTAAGCAACAAATTCTTAAATTTGCTAAAATTAAATTATGAAATCAATGACTATCTTAGGTATGATTGGACCATGGCAAGTGGTTCTTATAGTTCTAGTTGTCTTAATTTTATTTGGTGGAAAAAAAATCCCAGAGCTTATGAANGGCTTAGGTAAGGGAATGAAGGAATTCAAAGATGCTACCAAGGAAATTGANAAAGACAAAGAAAAGAGCTGAGTTGAAAAACAAAAAATCTTTTTTACAAGTTAGAGATGACCTTCAGAACCAAAAAACTACCGTTCGATCAATAACTGCAAATTACATAAAGTCAATANATGAAAATAAAGACTTAAATATTTTTATTGAAGTTTTTGAAAATGAAGCTATAAATCGAGCTAATGAAATCGATGAAAAAATAAAAAGCAAAACTCATGGCAAGCTTGCTGGTATGNTTATAGCAATCAAAGANAACTTGTGCTATGAGAATCATNTTGTAACAGCCTCATCAAAAATACTTAAAGGNTTTAAGTCGAATTATTCTGCTACAGCAATCGAAAGACTTTTAAAAGAGGATGCTATAATTATTGGNCGAGTAAACTGTGATGAGTTTGCAATGGGAAGCACTAATAAAAATAGNGNCTATGGTCCACCATTAAANCCATTAAACAAAAAGATGGTTACNGGAGGGTCTTCTGGAGGTTCAGCTGCCGCNGTGGCAGCAAATCTTTGCATGGTGAGTTTAGGCTCAGACACTGGNGGTTCTGTTCGTCAGCCAGCNTCTTTTTGTGGTGTTTTTGGCTTTAAACCTACATATTCAAGAGTTTCAAGATATGGTTTAATTTCATACGCNTCATCATTTGATCAAATAGGAGTTTTATCNAACTCTCTTTTTGACAACGCCTTAGTCTTAGAGGTAATTTCCGGACATGATCATAATGACAATACGTCTAGTAAGAAAAGAGTTGAAACTTATTCTAATTTNGAAAAGAAGCCCAATTACAAAATAGCATTTTTAAAAGAAACTCTAGATTTAAAAGGACTCGATAGTAGTATCAAAAAATCAACATTAGATTTAATAGAGTCACTTAAGTCTAGNGGACATCAAGTTGAAATATATAGNTTTCCNTTTCTTGAATATTTAGTACCAACTTATTATGTCCTAACTACTGCTGAAGCCTCATCTAATCTTGCTAGATATGATGGTATAAGATATGGACACAGAAGTANTGAAGCGGAAAATCTCAATGACACATTTGTAAAATCTAGAACAGAGGGGTTCGGTCAGGAAGTGAAAAGAAGAATTATGTTAGGAACCTTTGTTTTAAGTTCTGAGTATCAAGACGCATATTATACTAAAGCTCAAAAAATCAGGTCTTTAATACAAAAGGAAACCAATAAAATTTTTGAAAATTTCGATTTTATTATCACACCATCAACACCTCATACAGCTTTTGAAATAGACAGTGAAACTGATGATCCGACAGACCTTTACATTGAAGATATCTTTACGGTTCATGCTAATCTTACAGGTAACCCTGCTATATCAGTTCCTTTTGGAAAATGTAAAAAAAACCTACCATTTGGAATTCAAATACAAGCTAAAAACTTTGATGAAAAGAAAATTTTCAACTTTGTTAATCAATTTTTGACACAGAATATTTAATAAATAAATTATAAGTTTTTTTCAGCAAATATTTAAAACACTAAATTGCATTTGTGAAAAGATATTTAGTTTTAATAGTTCTTGTTTTATCTACCATCTTTTATTTAGTTAACAATACAGACAGGATTAAAATTGACTTTGAGGAAAAAATTAAAGAGTCAAACATACAATTTGGGTTTGATTTAGATTCGTTTAGCATAAAAAATGGAACGATAAAAGAGGGGCAGGTNCTGGGTGAGATATTATACTTGCACCATATTGATCATAATCAAATTAATAGAATTGTAAAAAAATCAAAAGATATTTTTGATTTTAGAAGAGCTGTTCCCGGAAAAAAATATACAGTCTTATGCTCAAAAGACACCAATGAAACTGCACAGGTGTTTATTTATGAAAAATCTCTCGCAGAATATGTCGTATTCGATATTAGAAATGAGATTAAAGTTTATATAGGTAAAAAACCTATTGAGACAAAAAACAGACTGTCCAGCGGCGTTATTGAAAGCTCATTATGGAACGCTTTAGTTAATAATAACTTAAGCCCGGCTTTAGTTGTGGAACTTGAAGCAATATATGCTTGGACATTAGATTTTTTTAAAATTCAAAAAGGAGATTACTTTACAGTATTGTTTGAAGAAAAATATGTTGAAGGAGAGTTCATTGGAATAGGAGATGTCAAAGCAAGTTCTTTCACACACTCAGGAAATAATTTTTACGCATTTTATTTTGAAGAAAATGAGCTTTACGGAGATTTTTTTGATCACGAGGGGAACAACCTGAGGAAAACATTTTTACGGGCACCCATTAAATACAGTAGAATTTCGTCAAGATTCAGTAAAAGACGAAAACACCCCGTAACTGGACAATGGAAGGGTCATTTTGGTACCGACTACGCAGCTCCCACAGGAACTCCAATAATGGCAACAGCAAATGGTACGATTAGCAGAGCCTCATACAGCAGGAATAATGGCAATTATGTTAAAATTAAACACAACACAAAATACTCAACTCAATATTTACATATGAGTAAAATAGCTTCAGGTATAAAAAAAGGAAAATTTGTTAAACAAGGAGATGTCATTGGTTATGTTGGTAGTACAGGACTAGCGACCGGACCACATGTTTGTTATAGATTTTGGAAAAACGGAAGACAGGTAGATCCTTACAAAGAAAAATTACCTGCCGGTGAGCCAATAAAAAAAGAAAATAAAGAGAACTATATGCTTCTAAAAGATAGTTTGTTACAGTTGTTACAATCAGAAACACTTTATGATCTTTGATAAAAAATTAATTTCTTTTTTTTTAACTCTTTTGTTAACTTCCACATCTTTTTCACAAAATAATTTTATTAAAAATGACGGTCAGTTTCCAGAGAAAGTTTTTTCAAAAGCTAATTTTTCTCATGGGGCTTTCTTTGTTGAGACGGGAGGGTTTACATACAACTTATTCGATAAAAAAAAATTAAGAGATATACATGAGGGGTTTTCTGAAGACAGTTATATTGATGCTCACTCATACCAGCTTAGTTTCATAAATTCAATAAAGTCGTTCGAGACAGATTATATTGATCCCATTAATTACTATGAAAATTATTATGTTGGGCCTAAAGAAAATTGGGTTGAGAATGCAAGAGCCTACAATAAAATCAAGCGACCACTGTACGAAGGAATATTCTATGTAATTTATTTTGAAGGAAAGAATATAAAATATGATATTCATGTTAAAAAAAACCATAATCCTGAAAATATACAGATTGAGTATAACTATGTAGATGACATAAAATTAACTGAAAATAATACTATCGTTATAAAAGCTTCATTTACTGAAATAGAGGAGAAAATACCTGAAGTTTATCAAATAATAAATGGCAAAAAAATCTATGTAGACTGTAAATATCAACTAAAAAATAACATTGTTAGCTTTTCTTTTCCAAATGGATACAATAAGAATTATGATTTAGTAATTGATCCAGAACTAGTTTTTTCAACCTACTCAGGTTCTTTAGCTGATAACTTTGGATATACCGCTACTTATGACAAGCAGGGAAACCTGTATGCTGGAAGCATTTCATTTGGACCTGGCTACCCAACCACACTGGGAGCTTATCAGCTAAACTTTAATGGAGGTGTTGGTAACGGAGGAACAGATATAGCAATAACTAAATACAATAATACTGGCACACAAAGAATATATTCAACTTATCTAGGTGGAAGTTTTGATGAATTACCTCACAGCATGATAGTTAGTGATTTAGGTGAGCTTTATATTTTTGGAACAACTGGATCAGAAGATTTTCCCACTACTGAATCTAGCTTTGATACAACTTTTAATGGAGGAACTAGTTTTGTGCCTAATGGAATAGGAGCTAGCTTTCCTAACGGATCTGATATAATTATTTCAAAATTAAGCTCTAGTGGGGGGCAACTAGTTGCATCAACTTTTTTTGGGGGGTCTTTAAATGATGGNTTAAATAATTCATCAAAACTTACTTTTAATTACGCTGATGAGGTAAGGGGAGAAATAGAAATTGATAGCGACAACAATGTAGTGGTGGGAACTTGTACTAGATCCAAAGACTTCCCCACACTTAACCCAATCCAACCTAATTTAAGTTCTGGATTAGAAGGCTGTATTTTTAAGCTAGACAGACACTTATCAAATATTATTTGGAGCACGTATTTTGGTGGTTCAGGTGACGATTGTATTTACTCTGTTGATTTTAATAGAAATAATGATATTGTATTTGGAGGAGGGACAACATCACCAGATTTAAACACAACACCTTCAGCATTTCAGCAAAGTTATAATAGTTCTAATGCATCNANTCCAGATGGTTTTATAACTACAATTGATAGTAATGCAGATAGTATCTTTTTCTCTACCTACTTTGGTACAGACTCATATGATCAAGTTTTTTTTATAGATGTTACCAAAAATGATCAAGTTCACGTCTTAGGACAAACAAATGACACTAATAATTTTTTTATTAAAAACTCAACAATATCTACGCAAAAGTCAGGACAATTTATTTCGACTCTTTCAAGTAGTTTATCCTCACTCATAAGGTCATCTGCAGTAGGGTCAGGCAAAGGAACTCCTGACATATCACCAACAGCATTTATGGTTGATTTATGTAATAGTTATTATCTGTCAGGTTGGGGAAGTAGTATAAANGGGCAGCTTTCAACCNTAAACCTTCCNACTTCAGACAGCGCTTTTCAAATCACAACAGATGGTAATGATTTTTATTTCATGGTTATCAGTGAAAGNATGGACAATGTTGATTATGCAACATTTTTTGGNGGAAATGTAAGCAGAGAGCATGTTGATGGNGGCACNTCAAGATTTGATAATAAAGGNGTAATATANCAATCAGTTTGTGCAGGCTGTGANGGAAATAATGATTTTCCAGTNAAGCCAAATCCTGGAGCTGTTTCAACAACAAATAATAGCCCAAACTGTAATAATGGAGTTTTTAAATTTGACATGAATACACCTCTTGTTATTTCAGATTTTCAGGCACCTCTAATAGGGTGTGATTTAACGATTCAGTTTAATAATATTACAGATACTATTTCTAACACATTATTTTATTGGGATTTTGGTGATGGTAACTCAAGTAATCAATTCTCACCCACACACACCTATGACACGACGGGAAATTATTTGGTTAGACTTATTTCAACCGACTCACTTTCATGCAATATTTCTGATACAATAAATAAAGAATTGTATATACTCGGTAATCAAAAAAAATCAGCTCCTGAGCTTTACAAATGCAAATATGAAAAAATTAGAATTGGTTTAAATAATCCAATTTCAATTAATTCGAGTTACTCATGGAGCCCAAGTAACGGTTTAAGCTCTTACAACATTCAAAGGCCATTTACCAATATTGATTCCACAATTGAATATGCTTTAGTAATTAACTATAATAACAGCTGTTTTGACACGATAATTCAAAAAGTTAATGTAGATGACATTAGTGTATTAGCTAGCGATGACACATCATATTGTAATGATTCAATTATTTTAACAGCAGTTTCAAATGATAGTAGTGCAAACTTTATTTGGTCTAGTGATTTTAATTTTACTAATATTTTAAGTTCGGAAGACAGTATTAAAGCGATACAGGTTATGAAATATTTTGTTAGAGCTGATAACGGGAATTGCTTTAGTAGTGATAGTGTCTCAATTAAGTCAGAAAATATTGATATATCTTTAGATGGTGATAGTAGTATTTGCCTTGGAGACAGTAGCTTGATAATTGTTAATAATTTAGTGCCAGGAAACCCAATTCAATCATACAACTGGAAAGAAAGCGTCTCATCTTTTGGAACAGACTCCTCACAAGTATATGTTATTCCAGAATTTTCAAAGTATTATGAGGTTGAAGTAATTAATAACTTAGGTTGTAAAATTAATGACTCTATTTACGTGGAAGTTATTCAAAGACCAACTATTGACTCACTATGGGTAAGTGACTCTATAATATTCTACGGTCAAGAAGTAACACTAAGCCTTTTAACAGACTTCCCATATTCCTGGTCAAATAACAATCAGAATAAATCATTTATATTGAGTCTGTATTCAGATGAAATGTTTTTTGTTGAAGTAAATAATAATGGATGTGTTGAAAAAGACTCTATATTTATTAAGGTAAGAGATTATAATTGCGATCTATCAAAAATAAATATTCCAAATGCATTTTCTCCAAATGGGGATCAGATAAATGATTTTTATAGAGTTACAGATTATGACGGTGTAGTTGAAAGGTTTCATATTCTAATTTACAATCGCTTGGGACAAAAAGTCTTTGAATCAAAAAATATTTTTGACTGTTGGGATGGAAGATACGATGGAAATATTTTGACAAACCAGGTTTTTGATTTTTACCTTGATATAAGATGTTACGGAAACAAAGAATTTATATATAAAGGAAATATTAACCTTATTAGATGAAAAAAATTATTCTTTACACCTTAATGTTTTCATCAATTATTTGTAGAGCGCAAGACACTCACTTTTCACAAATTTCAGACAACGAACTACTAATTAACCCCTGTTTTAGTCATAAAATTGTTAGTGACTATGCATTTAAAGTTCAATCACGGAGTCAATGGCAAAGTGTTGCAAAACCATTTAAAACGTTCTCAGCATCTGCTTATTTCAAAGAAATTCGAAATATAGGGTCATTGGGTATTAATTTCCTATCAGATAATTCTGGAAATGCTAGCCTAAATAATAATAGTTTGAAATTTTTTTTCTCGAAAGATATTATGCTTGTTGAAGGCCTTTCATTTGGCACGGGAATTTCTTTTAACCAAAGGTCTATAAATTTTTCTGAACTGAATTTTGAACAATATGAATATTTTTCAAGCTCAAAAAAAAACTACTTTGACTTTACCCTTGGAACTAATTACTCTTTTGATTTTAATAATAATCATTCTCACAACCTTGCACTATCCGTTAATCATTTGAACAAACCTAATGTTTCATTAATTTCATTAGATGATAAATTACAATTGAAATATAATTTCGCATACTTTTATAATTTTAATCTTAACGATATAAATTATGAAACATTCTTTTTTCATTCTTTTCAAAACAGCCAGAACGAAACATTACTAGGCTTTAATCTTCAATATATTTTTAGAAATACTATTAAAAACAAAACCATAATAAAACCACTTTTGTGCTATAGATTTTCTGACGCAATAGTTACAGGAGCTGGATTTCTTCATAATAACTACGAGTTTACATTTTCATATGACATTAATGTTTCTGAGTTTTCAAAAGCTACCAATTATAATGGAGCTATTGAGTTTACTTTAATTTACTATCTTTTTAAAAAACAACAACAAAATAAAATAGTTAGATGTCCAAGTTATATTTAATTTTAATTTTTCTTCATTTATATTTTTTTTCTACTTCGCAATCTTTGCAAATAGAAAAGCTAAAGGGCAGTATCAATACTATTAAAAATTCTGAACTAAACTTTAGATATATTAACGACAGCACAGCAATTTATACGGAACTAAATAATGGGAAATCTAATTTGTTTTATGCGGTAAAAAAAGAAGATGAATGGTTTAAGTCAAGAGAACTTAACTTTATTTCAAATAAAAAAACTGCAAACTTTTGTTTTGAAAATAATAAATCAGGATATTTTAGTATTTGTGAAAATGCTAAATCATGTAAGATTTCATATTTAGAAAACATTACAAATATTAGAAAGTTCAAACCACTTCCAAAAAGCATAAACGAAAAAAATTATAATAATACAAATCCATTTTTCGTTGATCATAACAATAGAAAAGTTTTATATTTTGCAAGCGACAGAAAAGGAGGCTATGGAGGTTTGGACATATGGTTTTCTTTTAAAAATGAAGACGGAACATATAGTTCACCAATAAATGCAGGACCTGCAATTAACTCAGAATATGATGAAATAACTCCTTTTTATGAAACTTCACGGGAACTTATGTACTACAGTTCAAACAAAGACTTATCAATGGGTTTCGACATATATTATTCATCAGGTTTTTTAAATAAATGGGNNTNATCGAAACCTTACTCAGAGATNAACTCNACNTATGATGAAACGTATTTTTCAGTNANTAGTGATACCGNTTCTTATTTTTCATCTAGTAGAGATAATTGTAGTGATTCNATNAGTTGTTGTAGCGATATTTATNTTTTAAAAAAAGCATNTTCTAGANATGATAAATTAAAATTTAGTCAAAAATTTGAANTNCCAATTAATNTATATTTTCATAATGATCAGCCTGATTGCTGNACATTAGANACAANTACTAATAAAGATTATTATGAGTCTTANGTTGATTATTATCTTTTAAAAAANCAGTATTATGATTTTNANAGAAATAATCAAATCATNAGNTTTTTTGAAGATTCATTNATTAAAAACTTNAATAAATTCAATAATCTTATTGATCAGATAATTANTTTAGTTNGNCAGGGGAAAAGCATATCGATTACAATNGAGGGTTANGCAAGNCCATTATTTGAAAGTTTATATAANCAANCTTTATCAAAAAGNAGAATCTCNAGTGTAAAAAATTATATCGAATCTTATGACTCTTATGTTTTACAACAATTTTTTGAAAATNNTCAAATAGANATTAAGTTAATGTCTTTTGGNGAATATAATAGTNNTTTGGAAATACCAAAAAANAAAGATGAAGCAATNTACAATATAGAATATNTTTTAGAGAGGAAAGTAANAATAAGAAGTGTTGAGGTTTTTTAAATAGTTTAAANATTAATTAAAAGNAAAAANACTAATGCACCTAACAAATANCCTGAGTATATTTGAGTGAAANNGTGAGCTTTCTTGAGGTGCCTTGAGCTAGCAACNAAGCCTGAAANGATAANAAAAAAGCAAAAAATTNAAAAATATTCATTGTAAGTAATNGACAGGTAATAAAANACTCCCGTNGCTCCACCTAAAGCTGTCATNTGTATACTGATTTTCCAAAAGTTAGAGATTATCAAACAAATAAAAATCAAAANAATTGGAGTNATAAAAATAATGTTTAGTTCANCAGAAAAATATAATAAGCCACGAACTAGGTAGTAACAAACACAGTTCCAAATAAGTGCAGGAAAAAGAGCATGATGTCTTTTTTTGTGATTNTTNATNTCATACGANTCAATGATTNCGTATTTTTTTTTCAACGCTATTATTAATAAAGGAGCAATAATTGTTGTGAANATTAATATNAGATAAAAATAGCTTAAATGAGTTTGAATNGGATAAACNAAGAATTTGTTTCCAAGATGAATAAACATGAAGACCATNAGGGGAATGAAAACNGGGTGGAACAAATAAGAAAAATAATGCATCTATNNAATAGATTTCCTNAATCTAGCATTGGGAATTTTTAANTCTTCACGATATTTNGCANCNGTTCTTCTNGAAATAAAAAACTCATCTTTTTCTAAAATTTCAACAATTTTTTCATCGTTAAAGGGCTTTAATTTATTTTCTTTCTCAACAATGTCTTTTAGTAGCATTTTAACATACTTGTTTGAAACNCTTTNACCATTTTCTTTTTTATAAGCTTCAGAAAANAGTTCTTTCATNAAAAAACTTCCAAAAGAAGTNTCTANATATTTTCCNTTTGNGACCCTTGAAACAGTTGANANGTCCATNTTNATAAGTTCAGAAANNTCTGCAAGCTTCATGGGTNTNAATGNAGANATATCTCCTGACAAAAAATAACTTTCTTGTAAAGACATAATGGCTTTANNNACCTTTTT
This sequence comes from Flavobacteriales bacterium, assembly GCA_002716345.1. GTDB lineage: Bacteria > Bacteroidota > Bacteroidia > Flavobacteriales > BACL11. Next base: position 47,495 of record PBAP01000017.1, read on the forward strand.
TAAGGTTATCTGTCTTTTTATTAGNGATTCTTTGAACCACANAGCCTTATCAATCTTTTCTTTTAAGAACTTTTTTGCTTCNTTATCNNTGGTTTCTTGTATTAGGTTTTNNTAATAAGAACTAATATTAAGATTAATATTATGACCTTTNTCAATTTTCATTTCTAGCTTTCCACCNACNTTTAANATAGAAAAATCATGAACGATATAGTTGTTTTTCACNTCATCNGNATCAAANCTTTTACCNGGAAAAGGNTTTAATTTTTCAATTTGCTGATAAATTTTTTTTAGAGTATTTAAGTCTATTTTTAATTTTTCACATAATGACTCATATTTTTTGTTCATAAAATCCTCATAAAAGTCAGCTATAGCTTCAATGGACTTTTCTGAAATCTCATTTTTTTCAAGTAATTGAAGCTGGATCAGTATACATTCTTTTAAGTCAGAAGCGCCAACACCTTTTGGCTCTAAAGTTTGTAAAATTTTAATGCAATTTTTTATATAGTCTTCATCTATTTCAATATCATGGTTAGTCAACAAATCACTTGAAATTGAATATGCATTTCTTGTTAAATAGCCTCTTGNGTCTACGCTTTCAATGATGTAGTCTAAAATAAAAAGCTTTTTATCATCAAAATCTTCACCAATTAGTTGATTTTTTAAGTGTGAAGATAAAGTAATCTTCTCAGTCTTATTTTCCTTGCTTTTTAATGAGTAAGTGTTTTTTGAGTATCCTGATTCTGATTTTTCTTCTATTTCATCATCTACTAACTCCTCTTCTAATGTTGGATTATCTTCAAGTTCCTCTCTAATTCTTTGTTCTAAATTAATTGCAGGAATTTGTAGCAGGTTTAAAAACTGAATTTGCTCAACACTAATATTTAGTTTTTGATTTTGTTGTAACTTTTGTTTTTGCATCCTTTAAAAAGAAACATTTTTTGGTGTTCTTGGAAATGGAATAACATCTCTAATATTTTTCATTCCAGTGATAAACATAACCAATCTTTCAAGGCCAAGCCCGAAACCACTATGTTCACAAGTTCCAAATTTCCTTGTTTCTAGATACCACCATAGTTCTTCTTTATCAATGTTGAAATCAAGAATATTTTTATTTAAAACATCTAATCTTTCTTCTCTTTGTGAACCTCCAATAATTTCACCAATTCCTGGAAACAGGATATCCATCGCCCTTACTGTTTTATTATCATCGTTAAGTCTCATGTAGAAAGCTTTAATTTTTTTTGGGTAATCAGTAATGACAACAGGCTTTTTAAATACCTTTTCTACTAAAAACCTTTCGTGCTCTGATTGTAGTTCATTCCCAAATTCTGAAATGAGATATTTAAATTTTTTCTTTTTGTTTGGCTTTGAGTTTTTTAAAATACTTATTGCTTCTGTATAAGTAAGGTTTTCAAAACTAGATTTTGAAACATGCACAAGCTTTTCTATTAAAGANAGTTCTGATCTAAGCTCTTTTTTTAATGAGGATTCTTCAGAAGCTAGCCTTTGCTCTAAAAACAACAAATCATCTTTACAATNTTCGAGACAATAATTAATACAATACTTNAGAAAATCTTCTGCTAAAGCAGCATTTTTTTTCAGATCATAGAAGGCAACCTCAGGCTCTATCATCCAAAACTCCGCTAAATGTCTTGAGGTATTNGAGTTTTCAGCNCTAAATGTTGGCCCAAATGTATATACCTTGCCCAANCCTAGTGCNGCTAATTCAGCTTNTANCTGACCAGAAACAGTCAGATTAGTTTTCTTNCCAAAGAAGTCATNCTCATAATTAGNGTCNGAAGAATTTATATTTTTCAAATTTGTNACCTGAAANAANTCTCCAGCTCCTTCTGCATCAGCGGAGGTAATAATAGGAGTGTTNATATAATAAAAACCCCTATCNTTAAAGTATTTNTGTATTGCAAAAGAAATGCAATGCCTAATTCTAAAAACTGCAGAAAAAGTATTTGTTCTAAACCTTAAATGCGCTTTTTCTCTTAAAAATTCTAAGCTNTGTTTTTTTGGTTGTAATGGGTATTCATTAGGNTCAGCCAANCCCAATATTTTGATTTTTTCAGCGAAAAGCTCTGATCGCTGATTGGCACCAATTGATTTTTTTAGAATTCCATTTATTTGAACACAGCANCCTGTAGTTATATCCTTTAGTGTAGCTTCATTGATTATTTNATCTTCTGCAATTACTTGCAATGTCTTAATTGTAGACCCGTCATTGATAGATAAAAATGATGTTTTTTTACTACCTCTTTTGTTTCGGACCCACCCTTTGACTAAGATTTTTTGACTACTTGCTTCTAACTTAAGAATTTCCTTTACTGAAATAATTTGATTATCCAACATTGGCAACTGCTTTAGTAACTAGCTTAACAACAGTTTTTTGTAAAGTTTCAGCATCATACAAACACTCTCTATGTAGTTCCTGCTGAGTTCCATGATTTATAAACTTATCAGGAATACCTAACCTAACAACATTCGCTTTGTAATTGTTGTCTGACATAAATTCTATAACTGCACTTCCAAACCCCCCTTGTATACAACCGTCTTCAATTGTCACTATATTTTCAAATTTTTGAAACACCTTGTGTAAAATCTTTTCGTCAAGCGGCTTTACAAAAATCATATTGTAATGTGCTACATCTATTCCTTTTTTTTGAAATTTTTCGTTAGATTCAATAACATAATTTCCTACATGTCCAATTGACAAAACTGCAACATCACTTCCTTCTTTTACTGTAACCCCNTTACCTATTTTTAACTCTTTGAAAGGGTTTTTCCAATCTATTGTAACACCCTTCCCTCTGGGGTATCTAATAGAAAAGGGCCCCTGATTTGGAAGTTGAGCAGTATACATTAAGTTCCTTAGTTCTATTTCATTCATTGGTGCAGAGACAATCATATTGGGAATACATCTGAAGTATGCAATATCAAAAGCTCCGTGATGCGTAGCTCCATCAGCACCAACGAGTCCGCCCCTGTCAAGGCAAAACACAACATTTAAGTTTTGAATAGCAACATCATGAATTACCTGATCGTAAGCTCTTTGCATAAAAGTTGAGTATATGTTACAAAAAGGAATGATGTCTTGTGTAGCTAGTCCTGCTGAAAATGTTACAGCATGTTGTTCGGCAATTCCGACATCAAAAGTCCTGTCAGGCATAGCCTCCATCATTTGTTTAAGAGAGGATCCAGTNAACATTGCAGGTGTTACTCCAACAATTTTTTCATTTTCTTTGGCTAATTCAATTATTGTTTCTCCAAAAACATCCTGATACTTAGGAGCCGATTTATTNCCATTTCCTTTGANTATACTGCCTGTTTTTTTATCAAATAATCCTGGNGCATGCCACTTAGTTGTGTCTCCTTTTTCTGCAGGAGTATATCCTTTACCTTTCACTGTTAAACAGTGGAGAATTTTAGGCCCGTCAATATCTTTTAAATCATTTAAAACTTTTGATAGTTGTTCAACATCATGACCATCTACAGGACCAAAGTATCTAAAATTTAAAGATTCAAAATAATTGCTTTCAGATAGTACGGTTGATTTTATCGCTCCCTCTAGTTTTTTGACAATTTTTTGTGGATTAGGTCCAAATTTTCCTATTTCCCCTAACAATTTCCATATTTTTTTTCTGGTTTTGTTATAGTTTTTAGAAGTAGATATNGATGTTAAATAGTCTTTCAATGCGCCAACTGCAGGGTCAATCGACATGCAGTTATCATTTAAAATCACTAATAAGTTAGATTTTTCTATTCCCGCATTGTTTAAGCCTTCAAAGGCAAGTCCGGCACTCATCGATCCATCACCAATAACAGCGATATGTTGTTTGTCCTTTATACTGTTNAGCTTTGAAGCAGTAGCCATTCCAAGTGCGGCTGATATAGAAGTTGATGAATGACCTACACCAAAAGTGTCATAAATNCTTTCACTTCTTTTTGGAAANCCACTTATNCCATTNTAGATTCTATTTGTGTGAAAATTATCTTTTCTGCCAGTTAAAATTTTATGACCNTAAGCTTGATGACCAACATCCCANACTAGCTGATCNTATGGCGTATTAAACACATAGTGCAANGCNACTGTTAACTCAACTACNCCTAAACTAGCCCCTANATGACCACCTTTTTCAGAGACAACACTAATAATNTAATCTCTNAGCTCAGNACATAATNTTACTAGANTCTCNGATGATAAATTTTTAATATCACTAGGTGCNTTAATTTTAGATAGTATNGACCCTTGNTTAAACATCTGTTNAAATAATNATNCAAAGATAACGCTTTATTCATAGATTTTATANGTTTNGNGACNCTCAAAGTTANTNNATCAATTACTATGACAAATAAATAAAGTAAATTTGCAAACCCTAAAAATAGGCTTAGCATCAATATAANACCAAAATATGCGTGAAACAAAAAGAAAAATCATAAGAGCTGTAGTAATAATTTTTGCATCATTTCTTTTCGTAAAGCTTATAATGAGCTTTAAAAAAGATACAAGCATAAACAAGNTNACAGAATCTACAAGATTAGTAAGTGTAGAAAATGTAAAATTAGAAAGCAATAAAATAACGGTACCTGTNTACGGAAAGCTGTCTTCGAGCAATGAAATAAATATAGTTTCAGAGGTTAATGGTATATTTTANAGCACAAACTTTAAATCAGGAGTCAANTTTTCTNAGGGAGANACCTTAGGCTTTGTAAAGTTNGAAGAAATAGAAAGTAATTTAAATAGTCAAAAAAGCACCTTATTAAATCAAGTTTCAAAAATAGTTTCAGAAATAAAGTTTGATTTTCCAGANTCTTATANNNCATGGTATGAATTTATGCAGGAAATCAGATTTAANACTCCNTTACCTCNACTACCAAACATTGAAAANAAAAAACTTAAGAANTATCTNTCAGGAAAAAATTTCTTCAACACATATTTTAATGCTAAAGCAACAGANGATAGGCTAANGAAGCATTTATTTNTNGCTGAATTTAGCGGNAGNTTAAGTGAGGTNTCAATAAAAANNGGAACNGCAATTGTATTCGGTCAAAAAATTGCTAAGTATCANAGTCCTAAAACTTTAGAGTTTGANTCAAGNACATCAATTAAAAACACCTTNCTNGTAAAAAATAAAGCGAAAGTATTACTAAAAAGTGATGAGTTTGAAGGNGAAAGATTAGNNTATGTCTCNAGAATAAATAAAACAATAAATGCAAATTCTCAAAANATGAGTGTATTCATTGAGAGTACNGATAANGACTTGTATAATGGGATGTATGTTTTTGGTGAAATCATTGTCGGTGAAGCTGAAAACACATTTTTAGTTAAAAGGAATTTAATTGATAAAAACCAAATNTATGTAATNGTNGNTAATAAATTGGTTTCCANGAAAATTGAGNTCNTCCAAGTNTCTGAGGAAAATGCTGTTATCAGNGGTTTAAAAAACAATGATTTAATTTTAAATGAGTCAATAAAAGATGCTTATGATGGCATGGAAATAAGATATAAAAATTAGAATGAGAGATTTCATAAAATATTTTGTNAAGTATCCAGTNTCAGCAAATGTNATTATGNTTCTTATTATAATATTTGGATCNATGAGTTTNTTCAATCTNAGAAAAACTTTCTTTCCNGANAGGTCNGCAAAAATAATTTTTGTNAATTCAGTATTACCNGGAGCNTCACCTCTAGAAATTGAACANATGGTAACACTTAAAATAGAGGATAANATAGATGGAATTACAGGNATAAAAAAAANAACATCTAAGTCANTAGAAAANACTAGCACTATNATTGTTGAAATAGAGAATGATGTTAANAATCAATTGGTNGTTCAAGATATTAAAAATGCTATTGACAGNATTAATTCNTTTCCTGATGACATGGAATCCCCCTCGATTTCTTTAATGGAAGACCTCAATCCAGCTATTTCATTTGCAATAAACGGAGATGTGTCCTTGAGCCAACTTAAAAAAACAGCTGAGGAGATAGAAGACGATTTAAAAGCTATGAAAGGAATTTCAAAAGTAAGAATCTCTGGATATCCAAGTGAAGAAATAGAAATCTCTGTTAGAGAAAATGACATTAAAAAATTTGAATTATCATTTCAAGATATAAACAATGCTATTAATTCTGAAAATATTGATATTACTGGTGGAACTATAAGAAGTAAAAACGAGAATTTTAAAATCAGAAGTAATAATAAAAAATATACCGCGAATGAAATTTCAGAAATAGTTATAAAAAAAGTAAACGAGAGAATAATAAAAATTAAAGATATTGCAACTGTTCAAAGAATTTGGCAGGATATCCCTAACAGAAAGTTTTACAATAATATTCCAGGCGTAGTCATTAATGTTTTCAATACTAATAGTGAAGATATTACAATAGTTGCCACTAAAGCTAGATCTTATCTTGAAAACTTCAATAAGATCAATAAAAATATAAAAGCAGATATAATTATCGACAACTCAGTTATTATTGAACAAAGAATCGCACTTCTTACCAAAAATGGAGTCATTGGATTTGTTTTAGTTCTTTTAGTTTTAACTCTATTTTTACATCCTAGTCTGGCGGGATGGGTTGCTGTAGCTATTCCTATTTCTTTTTCTGGGATGTTTATCCTTGCCTCTTTATATGGTGTTACCCTAAATGTTATTTCATTATTTGGAATGATAATTGTGATAGGTATTTTGGTCGATGACGGTATAATTATTGGAGAAAATATTTACCAAAGATTTGAAAAAGGGGAAGACAGAATAAATGCTGCAATTAATGGAACTTTGGAGGTGTTACCAGCTGTTACTTCAGCAATTTTAACAACTATTGTAGCTTTTTCATTGTTTTTTATGTTAGAGGGAATACTTGGCGATTTTTTCCCTGAAATGGGTTTTGTTGTAATTGGAACGTTAATTTTTTCTTTAATAGAAGGAATTATTATACTACCAACCCACATAGCTCATTCAAAAGCGTTAAGGGGAGTTGAGCCTCATTACAGATTAAAAAAGATAATAAATAAAACCACTGAAACACTTAACATTATAAAGAATAAGTTTTACGCTCCATTGTTGAGGTTTACTTTAAAAAATCCATTAACTATAATTTTAATATTTGTCTGTTCACTGATTATTACTGTTAGTGCAATGAGTGCAGGCTTGATCAAATCAACAGTTTTTCCAAATATTGAAGGAGAAAGTATTTTAGTGAATTTAAAGTTTGAGCCAGGCTCAAGTGAAGAAAAATCTATAAAATGGATTAATTATGTTGAAAATAAAATTTTAGATGTTAACAATAAAATAAGCGATGAGTTTAACAATGGTAACTCAATAATAAGGGCTATAGAAAAAACATATGGAAACAATCAAGCGGCTGATCAATGGACACTATCAACCGCACAAAGCTCTGAAAAAAGTTATTTAAATATACTATTAATCCCATCTGAAGAAAGATCGATAGGAACTTCTGAAATAACCAAGTATTTTAAAGAAGCTGTTGGTGAAATTCCAGGAGCAGAATCACTCTCATTTGATATTGAATCTCCATTTGGAAGACCTATTAGTATAGCTCTTTACTCCCAAAATAATAGTGAACTGCTAAGTGCTGTAAAAATATTAAAAGACTATATGATTAGCTTAAATATGATGAAAAATATCGAAAGCAGTGATCAAAAGGGATTAAAGGAACTAAAGCTAAGACTCAAAAATAAAGCTTATCAAATGAATTTGTCAACAGCTCAAATTTTAAGTCAAGTAAGAAATGGTTTTTACGGTTTTGAGTCACAAAGATTACAAATAGGAACGGATGAAGTCAAGATATGGATTAGATATGATAATCGAGACAGAAATTCAATATATGATCTTGAAAATATGAGAATAAAAATAATGGGAAATAATTATCTTGTTGGAGATTTAGTTGATATTAAAATCGAAAGA
>PBAP01000018.1 GCA_002716345.1 Flavobacteriales bacterium
TTAGATAAGGCTGAAGTTTATCAATGGTGAAATTAATAGCTCTTGATTACTGGAGCCTCAATCTTTTTTAAACCATTTTTAACAGCATCAATTTGCTTCTCTAATATTTTAAACTCTGCGTTGATTTCGAAAAATATGCTCTTAGCACTGGAGTAGCTTTGCTTGTGAGTATCTGTTGGCCCGTATGTTGAGCTACCAGAACCATTAGCTGACCAGAGGTATGTCCACATGCTTGGGTAATCATTTTGTTCACCAATCGAAGATCTTGATTTGCTTCCATTTAATTGAATATCAAGCTTATTAAAACCATCTCGAATGTTATAAATTCTCTTTTCAAGGGCTGTGTTTGTGGTTTTAGCTTGCTGATATGATTTTATAATTTTATCTATCTCCTTTTTTGAGTTTTTTATTTCATCAGATANTTCATAAGCTTTTACTCTTAANTTGTAGACATCATTCCAAAAAGCAACAACTTCTGNATTTGAACTTCCTTTTAATGCTCCCTTTTCAAGTGGTTTTAGATTAAAANCTTTTTTAGAAGAAATTGCCGTATACTCACCATTAATCATTTTAAAAANTTGAGATGAATAGGTCCCAATTCCAGCTTTAGGGCCAGACATTTTTCTATCAATATTAGAAGATGTNACCGGTGTGATTGATTGAGTTGAAAAATCCCAATTTGCCCTATGAATACCTTTTTTGTTTTTTAACTTAATTTTTTTGATNATTCGATCTTTNGANCTAATAAATAACCANACACTAGNTTCCATTTCCATTTTTTCCATATCTANTNTTTNCCACTNAGGAACCCTTACTTCTTTATTNTCCTTCTCAAGGTCNNTTTCCATCTTNATTCTATCCTCTTTACTTGTATTATATTTTTTGCTAAGAAAGTAGGTGAAATTTACTCCATAAGGTGGATTATCAGCAACAAAATAATTATCACCTTGTGATGCNTTTTTTCTNCCACCAAGAACTCTTTTTTGAAGATACCAATATGANTCTCTGGGGCTGAACAGCATAGCTTCTTTNTCTTTATTTTCTAAGTCATATGTNCTTANANANGAATAATCNTCTAAGATGTATATTCCTCTTCCAAATGTACCTGCAACAAGATCATTTTCTCTTTTTTGTATTGCCAAGTCTCTGACTGAAATATTTGGCATTCCTGAACTTAGTTTCACCCAACCATTAGTATTATCTGTTTTAAAATAAACTCCAAATTCAGTTCCAAGAAAAAATAAATCCTTTCTAACATGATCTTGAACGACTCTCCAAAGTATTGTGTTTTCTGGTAAGTTTTCCGATATATTTTTCCATGTTTTTCCCTTGTTACTGCTCATGTAAATATAGGGCTTATAGTCTCCATACTTATGATTGTCAAAAACTGCGTAAACTATATTTTCATCAAATAAATCAGCTTTTATATCATTTACAAATGCAAACTCAGGCAACCCGCTAATTTTTTTAAAATCAACTTTTCTCCAGTTCTCTCCACCATTTTCAGTAATCTGAATTATTCCATCATCTGTTCCAGCATAAATCAATCCCTCAACAATAGGAGACTCAGAAAGTGAAGTTATAGTACTGTAATTTGACATTGCATATAAGTCCCAAGCATTATCCCATTTTTGTAGCTCATCATAATATTTAGTTTGAACTCTCTCAATATTTTTTGTCAAGTCTTGTGAAATTGGATTCCATTTATCTCCTCTATTTTCTGATCTCCAAACTCTTTGTGATGCAAAATATATTGTTTGTGGATTATGAGGACTAACAAGAATAGGTGAGTCCCAATTATATCTCTCTGTCTTTTCTCCCAGCGCTGGCTGAGGCTTTATATTTATATTTTCACCTGTTATCCTGTCATGTCTGTTTAGATTACCTCTTTGCCATTGTGCATATACTATATTGGGATTGCCTGGCTCAGTTGCAGGCTGATGTCCATCACCACCCAAAACAATAAACCAATCTGAATTCCTTATGCCATGTATATTGTCTGTTCTAGAAGGTGCTCCTTGAGTATTATTGTCTTGTGTTCCTCCATAAATATTGTAAAATGGTTTGTCATCGTCAACTGCAATTTTATAAAACTGTGTCAATGGTAGATTATCCACAAATTTCCAGTTTTCAGTTTTGTCAAAACTCTCATACAGCCCACCATCACAGCCAACCAATATATAATTTGGATCACTTTTTTTAAAAGCTATTGCATGATTATCAACATGCTTTTCACTTTCATTCATTCTTGTAAAAGTCTTACCTCCATCATTTGAGACTTGCATGTAATTATCAACTAGAAATAACTTGTCAAATTCATGAGGTGAGGTGTATAGTTCTTGGTAGTAATGAGGTCCAGTTCCTCCTGCTACAGCATCACTCATTTTTTTCCAGCTCAACCCTTGATCTTCACTTCTATATACACCACCTGTTCTTCTGTCGAGCTCAATTGCTGCATAAATAATGTCATTATTTTGATATGACATTGCTAAACCAATTTTACCCATATTGCTCTTAGGTAGACCTTTAGTAAGTTTTTGCCAATTTTCACCTCCATCTGTTGATTTGTAAATTGCTGTACCCGGTCCTCCGCCCATATAGCCAGCAACTGTTCTGTGCCTTTGCCATGTAGCAGCATATAATACATCAGGATTTCTACTATCAATTAACAAATCTGTTGAACCTATCCATTTATCATCTCCAAGTTTTCTTTGCCATGTCTTACCTCCATCTACTGTCTTATAAACTCCTCTGTCACCTCCTTTGCTCCAAAGAGGACCCTGAGATGCAACCCATAAAACATCAGAGTTGTTGGGATGAATTATAATTTTTGAAATATGCTCAGAGTTGTTTAATCCTTTTTTCGACCATGTTTGACCTCCGTTTTCACTTTTGTAAATTCCATCTCCATAGCCTACATGTCTGCCTCCAACATTTTCTCCTGTCCCAACCCATAGTACATTGTTATTTTGCGGATCCATTGTTATGCATCCAATTGAATAACTTTTTTGACTATCAAATATTGGATTCCATGTTGTTCCAGAATTTTCAGTCTTCCAAACTCCTCCAGAACCTGCAGTCACATACCATATATTTTCATTTTTAGGATGTATGATAATATCAGAAATTCTTCCAGACATCAGAGCCGGACCTATGCTTCTGAATTTTAATCCTGTGTAAACAGAATTGTTGTTTTCTTTCTCTTTTTTCTCTTGTGAGAATGAGCTGTTTGAAATAATAAAAAAAGATAGGATTGATAAAAAAAGTACTCTCATTGATATTTAATTTTTAACAAAATTAAATATTTAAAGGGACTTAATTTATATATTTCGCTTTGATTCTAATATCATTTTTAGCAAAGTGATCTGTATTATAATCACAAAAGATAAGTTTGGTTTTTTCAGAGTTATCTAACATACTAAATGCCTTTTTAAAATCCTGGTTGATATTTGTTAATACTTCAAAGAATTCATTTTTGATTTTCTTTTCATCAAGCGTTTCTGAAATATCTTCATTTTTTTCAAGCATTATTTTTAGAATCTTTTCTCCTTCATCATCCTCAATCGTTTCTATAAAGAATGAATTTATATTTTTTGAAAGTTTTTCTANACGATAAATTACTTCTTGAACATCTGTTGGGCTAATATTAGATCCATAAAAAGATACTGTCATGTTTGATCTCCCAAAGTGAAATAGAACTGGTAAATCTGTTTTCGACCAAATTATTTGATCCTCCAAATTTAATTCTTTAATGATTTTCTTTATCTCGTTGTATTTTAATGAGTATCCTTTATCTTTTATGTTATAGCGAATTTTGGGTGCTACATAACCATCGCGGCAAATTGTAGTTATTAACTCATCATCTGAGTTACTTTCTATTAAAAAGTCACTTGGGTTGTACTGAAAAATCATCGGAAGTGCACCAGAGAATTTAACNAGCCTATTTTTTAGCTCTTGATTTTCATTTATAAGGCCTCTCAAGCTAATTGTAAAAGGATTTTCTGATGATATATTTAGTTCTAAATCAGACGCTCCATATGAACTATAAATCCTCTTAATTCCTTTTTTTAATAAGTATTTTCTCATTCCCTCCGACATAGGTTCTCCACCAAATATTAAGGAAATATCATAATTGTTAAAATCNATATTTGATTTATCTACAAACATTTTTAANAAAGGNGGATAACCCATTATNAANTATTTNTGTTNAGATCCAAATTGATTTAAAGTATTTTCNATTTTATCAATNTCAGGTCCAACAGATTTAACTTTTGCAAATTTNAANCAACTAATTGTNATATTTACTCCGGTTGCCCATGCACCCAGAGCAAATGCATTAATTACAAATATGGGCTCNTTTCTAAANAGNTTTTCAATACCAAATTTTATAAATTTTGCATTAATTTTTCTNTCAGTCTCNCCTCTTANCCAATTGGTTGGATTACCACTACTNCCTGANGACTCGTCTATTACTAANCCTTTTTTTGGCAATNNTCCATNTTCACATCTAGATTCNAAATTATATTTATTGATATAATTNTCTTTNTCTATCTCNGGAATTTCAGAAATNACGGGTTTGAANCCTTTGAAACTAACTTTGTTAAATCCCTTNTCTTTTAAAAATTGNTTGTAAGCNGGAACNTTTCTTTTTGCTTTNTGAAATTCTAAATAAGCTTTNGCCAGNGAATTGAAATTTCTNAACNTATTNATTCCGGGCATAAAAATCAATTGCATTAATATTTCATCACTCATAATAATTTTTCTAATNATTTGAANGATTTTAGCGTATGTTATGATTATNANGTGTTTCATNTATATAAAAAATTTATCAGTTTCTAGTCTNAAGCTTCNNGCTGGNANTTTACTATAACCAACTCTGAAAATAAGCCAAATTGGTTTNTTATTTTCTTTATCATTAAGCTCCTTATTNATTTGTTTATANGCCTCNGGGTTNGTNATTAATGAACCAAAGGGGTGCATATACAGATTATAGCTTGTNAGTCTTAGCCANGCTCTTGCAAACATCCTACCATCACTAATGTAGTCCTCNGTTGATTTAAAATTTGATCTGTACCAACATATTGTGGATGTTCCATTAAAAGATGAAAGGTAAGTGTTTCTTAAAACTATTTTTGGAAGTCCTTTTGTCCATCTCTCATGTTCTTGAAAAACAGATCTTAGCAATCCGCCACCAAAACCCATACATTTAGACCATAATCCGTCCCTTTTTATTTCTGCATTTTCTTTACTGTATCTAAATAGATTGTCTAATTCATTTCTTATATCATCATTGCCTAAGTCATAGAATAGAGCTTCTTGATTTATTTTTTTGATGAATTTAATTTTGGACTCCTCTTTAGTATAATAGAATTTGTTTTTGTAAAGTTCTGCTTCAGATTTTAACTCTTCTAATACGCTATCATCAACTGATATTTCATCGTATTTAGTTCTTGATGTTCTTCTTTTTTTAATTAATGAGCTATCCAATTCTTCTTCTTTTTGAGATTTAACTATGGCAAGAGTTGCAAATAGTGTATTTTCTTTTGATTCAATGTCAATATTGTTATGAATTTTTTCAATTTTTATTTCATAATCAAATTTGCTTGCAGCAATTGTTAAATGCTCAATAAACACACCCATTGCAACTGTTGAAAAAACTGATTTTGGATCTCCGTGAGGTAACAGTCTTTTAGGATCATAATACAGTTCAGCTCTGTTTTCTGAAATCACTTTAATTTTTTGAGGTTGTAGATTATGAACAGTAGGACACCATCTAGCAATATCTACTAAATCATACCATGACGGTATTAAATTTGATGCTTTCGAACTTTTAAATACAGAATCCAGTAGAGATAATGCAGTGGTTGATAGTGCAAGTTTTTTTATGAAATTTCTACGATTTCTCATTTTTTTATTGCTAAAGTAAATTAATAGATATTAGTCTCTATGCTTTGCATAGTTTATTTAACAATTTTAATCTATAATTTACACAAAAATAAATTTTATTTCACACGTTAAAAAAAACGCAATTGAATTGCGTTTTTATTAAATAAAAAGTAATTTTAACAATTATTATTTTTGATGAAAAAAAACCTATTATTCACACTTTTAATCCTTTTTTCAAGCATTTCATTTGCTCAAATTCAAGGAAATATTACAGATAAGGATGGTAAATCAATAAAAGAAGTGAATATTTATTTTCCAGATCAAAAACTCTTATTAATATCCGACATTAGCGGAAATTTTTCTATCGAATCAGATTTGCCAGATGGATCCTTGATTAATTTTTATAAGCTTGGATATGCCTCCAAAATTCATACTTATAAAAGTGGAGATGATTTAAATATATCACTTGAAAAATTACACGTTGAGCTTGATGAGATAGGTATTTCTGATACTTACAATGAACTTGGAAGCAATAAGTTTACAAATATTGAAAAGAAAAAAATAGACAAAGATTACCATTCTACTTTCTCTGTTTTAGAAAAAGTATCTGAACTAAACGGAGTTGATTTAATTTCTTCGGGTAAGGGAATTCAAAAATTAGTTGTTAGAGGCCTGTCAGGAATGAGAGTAGTAACTTTTTTAAATGGAGCAAAAATCAATAATCAACAATGGGCTGATGACCATGGAATTGGATTTTCTGATTTAGGAATTTATGAAGTTGAATTAATCAAAGGTGCATCCGCACTTAAATTTGGAGGTGAATCAATAGGTGGAATAGTATTTTTTAAGGACGATCCGTTCTTTAAAAGTGATGCTCCAAAAACATTTATTAGTACAAAATTTGATAATAGTAACTTTTTATCTAGCAACAAACTCGGTTTTTCATGGTCCAAGGATAACTTCTATTTGACCTTTAATGCACAAACTAATTTTGCTTCTGATTATAGACTACCCGATGGTTCATATTTATTTAATTCAAGGTATTTAAATAATGCTTTAAAAACATCTATTTCAACTAAGCTGAAAAAATCTCAACACATACTTAGATTTCAGTACAATAACAATACTAACGGTATTCCTGGACATATTCACGGTGACCCTCTTAGTGTAAGTTTATATGAACTTACAGGCTCCTCAATTCAATTGCCTGACGATTACAAAGAAACAAGACCCACACAGCATATTAATGATTATCTCTATATATATGAATCAAATTATTTTATTGGTTCAAATACTTTGTCTTTAACGATTAATCATTTTAAAAATAACTTAGTAGAACTAGATAAATGGACAAGACCCGCTTTTGATCTAACGTCCAGAGATAGTGAGTTAAGAGCTAATTTAAAATCCTCATTCAAAGATTATAATTTCAATTTTGGTTTTTCATATTTAATTAATTCTAACACTAACGGAGAGAACGGTAATTACTTACCAGCGACTGACAGATTAATGCCTGATGCGATAGCAAATAATTTTGGGACATATTTGATTTCAGAATATGAAAAAGATAATTTAGGTTTTAATGTTGGACTAAGATTTGATAATAAAAATCTAACTGTAGATGAGGAGTCATATGATGAAGTATTTAATTCATTCAATTATTCCTTAGGCTCCTATTATGAATTAAATGATCAAATTTTAAGATTGTCATTTACTACCTCTTTTAGAGCACCTCATATTTCTGAAATATTTTCTGACGGTGTACATCATGGAACAAACAGATATGAAATTGGTGATCCTTCAGTTGAGATTGAAAAGGCCAAACAGATAGATCTTAAGTATAGATGGAACTCAGAGCATTTTGCTATTGTTTTAAATCCCTATTATCAGTTTGTTGAAGATTTTATTTCAATAACACCTACTGATTCTCTTCAAAACAATACATACAGGATTTACAATTATGTTCAATATGAAGAGGTTACCATGTCTGGAATTGAACTTAACTTACATTACCATCCACATATTCTACACAATTTACATATTGAACAGTCTTATAATTTCATAAGTACCAATGCTAAAACACCGATTGGTGATTATGGTATTGCAATGACTCCCTCAGATAAGATTAAAACAAAGTTTATATTATCCTCATTTGAAAATGACATGCTTTCTAAATTGAAAATTGAGGATATTATGCTAAAACATACATTTTCATTTAAGCAAGACAACATTTCTTTTATTGAACGTTCTACTGAAAGTTATAATGTCATTGATTTTGAAATAAGATTTAAAAGCTTGCTAAATGGATTAAACAGTGCGATTGCCATTAACAATGTTTTAAATGAAGAATATACACCTCATACCTCAAGGATGAGAGGACTAGGGCCTAATGGTGTCCCAAATCCAGGAAGATCATTTGCAATTTCAATGAAGTATAATTTTTAAATGATTTATTAATATGTAAATAAAAACATAGCAAGTACTCTGATGAGCTTTTAGTAAGCGAAATACAATTTTGTATCAGTACTAATTTAAAACATTTTAAAATGAAAAATTTAAGTTTTTTAATGATCGCATCTTTTGCGTCTCTAATATTTTTCAGCTCGTGTTCAAGCAGTGATGAAAATTGCCAAGAGTGTCATCTAGCCTTTCCTGATGGAAATGGAGGTGAAATCGCCTTTGATATTTCTAACCCGAATGGTGGTGATGAGTTTTGTGGTGATGAGCTAACTGATGTTGAAAATCCCGCTAATGCATTTGTAGTAGCAGATATGTTAATTTCAGATGATGGAAATGACACGCTTATGCCAGGAACTTATGGCAATGGTGATGGATGGGAAGTTCATTGTGAAGAGCATGGGGATCATGACGATCACTAATAGTTAATAACTATTTAAATCTTAAAGGTGTGCAGAAATGCACGCCTTTTTTATTGCTCTATCAAATCTTTAATTTTTGTTGTAATAGATTCTATAGATTCTTTTTTTAAATTAAATTTTATAGGTTCTTTAATCTTTAATTTTAAATTAATACCTCTTTTTTTAAGCCTTAGTCCAGATTTATCAAATGCACTTCTAAAGCCATCAATGATTATTGGTACTACAACTGGATCATTTTTTTGAATGATATGGGCAGTACCTTTTCTTATTGGTGCAAAAGGTTTAGTTGTTCCTTGTGGAAAAGTAATCACCCATCCATCATCTATTGCTGTTTTTATGTCATCTATATTTTTTAAATCTACTTGTCTTTCAATTTTTTTTCCTTTTTCTCTCCATGTTCTTTTTACAAGAATCGAGCCAGTATGGGATAATATTTTAGGAATTAGCCCATCCTTCATGGTTTCTATTGCCGCTATGTAGTAAAGATTAAGCTTTAATTTCCAAGCATATTTAATATTATCTATATTATTTTCTCTGCCATTAAGAGCAGCATTGATAACATGAATGATTGCTATAGCATCAGCAAAATAAGTTTGATGATTAGAAATAATTAATACTTTTTTATCAGGTAACTGATTCAGCCAATGGGTTCCTTCAATTTGGAGTTTATTGATCTTAGTATATCTTCTGTGAGTTAAAAGTGCTATAATCTTTATTAGCCAGCTTTTAATAAAAAGCGAATTTCCATAAACATCTTTTTTAAACATCTAAGATTATTTGGGGCAAAAATATCATATTAAAGCATATTTTGGTTTTGATATTAGTTAATTTTGCATTTTTTCTGTGAGTTTTGAAGCAAATACTATCTAATTACCAAAAAATTGAGTCCTCCACACTAAATCTAATCAAGTCCAATTTCTTTTTACAATTAGTTACTGCTTCTTTCTTTTTAATTCTAAATATATATCTTGCAAAAAACTCTTTTACAGACTCTGAAATCGCGGATTTTATCTCATATCGATTTCTAGCTGTCATCTTACTTTCGTTTCCTATGGGATACTTCATCAGAAGTAAAAATTTAAAGCCATTTATTATTATTGGAAGTATTGGTCTTCCACTTTCGGCACTCGCTTTAATAATAACTATCAAGCAA
The DNA here is from genome assembly GCA_002716345.1 of Flavobacteriales bacterium. Classification (GTDB taxonomy): domain Bacteria; phylum Bacteroidota; class Bacteroidia; order Flavobacteriales; family BACL11. The sequence continues at coordinate 9,919 of PBAP01000018.1, forward strand.
GACTATCAAACTTTAATCAGACCAATATTTTTTCTCTGGGGTATATTTTACAGTTTATTTAATATTTCTGTTTTACCATTTATCATGAAGAATGTTAGTAAAGAAAATAGAACTCATGCCATTACTTTAAGTTTTGCTACTCATAGTTTTGGAATGATCATCACAGGTTTATTAATCTTTTTGCTTGGTGCTTTTGGAATAAAAGATGAAGGTGATATTTTACTTGGAATATGCTTCTTTGGATTTATTTCTGTTTACTATGCAAGTATTATTGTTGATCAAAAGAGTAAAGAGAAGAGAAGTATTAATCTGAGCGTAGATTGGATGAGAATTATTCAAGCAACTATACCAACTTTAATGATTGCAATTGGAGCTGGTTTAACAATTCCATTTATCAATCTTTTCTTCTTTCATACATTTAATGTTGACTCATCATCTTTTGCACTACTTGGGAGTTTTACAAGCTTACTTGTTGCAACTACCTCAATTTTTGTTCCATCAATAAAAAATAAGTTTGGTTTAAAAAAATCAATAATTAATACTCAACTGATTTCAGTATCAGCACTAATTTTACTCTCAACCACAGCTTTCTTTAATCAATATTCTTTTGCAATTTTTTTTGCAGTATTTTTTTACTTAGTGAGAGCACCATTGATGAACATGGCAGCTCCTCTAACCTCAGAGCTTACGATGGAGTATGTTGGTGATGATAATCATGAAATGTTGAGTGCAATAGTTTCAGCTATTTGGAGTGGAAGTTGGTTTTTTAGTTCTAAAATTTTTAAAATATTAATTGATAATTCATACTCATACTCGCAGATATTCTACATTACATCTATTCTTTACCTAATTGGGATACTATTTTATTATTTGCTGATTAAAAAAATCAAGAACTAGAACTTGTTTTCAATTTATAAACCGATAAACAAGAGACTATCAAGACAAGTGTTCCAATGATTAAAAAAGAGTAGGTGATACTCATCTTATCTCCAATAAAGCCTAGTACTGGTGCTACAATAGCAAATGATATCCTTAAAATAAAGCTTCTAATCGAAAGAACAGTAGCCCTTATTTCAGAGTTCGTTATTTTATTTATTTGATTTTTTAAGATTGGAGTTATTATTCCCCTGTTATAATAGATTAAATACAGAAAAAATAAACCAACATAATTATTAATCCAAAAAATAATAACAAATGAAAAACTCATAACCAAAGAGACTGTTAATAGTAATTTATTACCATAACTTTTTGTTTCAATTTTATGAGAATTGTATGAACTTATTCCAGATGTCATATTTAAAGTAGCCCATAGCAATCCAAAATATATAATTGGTATTTCTATGCTTTGAAAAAATGGTTGAGCAAGCCATGCAGCTGATAATGTTCCAACCCCCATGATAGAGGAAAATATAATGAGCCATTTTAGCTTTGAATTTTCTCTAAGTGAAAAGCTCAAAGCATTTTTGATATTATACAAGATGTTTTTATTTTTACTTTTATATCTTGTATCTACAAGAGAAAATGCAACAGGTATTGAAAAGAACAAAACTATAGTTTGTATTTGAACAGGTAAAACAATGCTAACNCTAGCAATAAGACCTCCNATNAGACCAGCTATGGATTCAGAGAAGTTTCCAATAGCATATGATTTACCCTCAATCTGAGTGTATNTNTCTTCTTTTTTTAACTTTTTCAAAGAATCATACATNAGAGCAGAATCNGCTCCAGACATAAGGCTNCCNCCAAGNGCAACTAAAATTTCAGCAATGATAAAGGCTTCAAAGCTGCAATAATTTGAAAATATAAGATATCCNCAAAAAGATAATATGGTNGANATAATTATTGACTTTTTTCTTCCAAAGAAATCAGCGAAATATCCTGATGGTATTTCAGTAAGTGCTACTGTNAATGANTAAACNGACTGTAAAATCATTATTTGAGTAAGACTCAATCCATTTTNNTTAAAGAAAATAACAATAATGGGCATGGCAAGCATGAACCATGAGAACCCTTTAATGAAATAAAGTTTTAATATGTTATTTTGAATTTTCAATCTATCTTGTACCTAATTCCAAAGTAAAGTGTTCTTCCCATCAAAGGAGCCCATATCATACTTGCATCAAAGCCTTGATCAAAAGGATTATTTGAATTAATAATTGGATTTTCTTGCGTGTAGTCTGTTATGTTCTCACTACCAACATAGATTTCAAAGTTATTTTGCTTTCTAGTAATTTGTGAATTCATAATTAAGTATGANTCTGATGACTTAGATTCAATTTGACTATGTTTTGGTATCCTGCTACTTCCAATGTAGTTTAGTGTAGCATCAAATAACCATTTCTCATCTAGTGTTGTATATGCTACATTAAAAAGTGCTCTGTCTTTTGGAACAAAAGGCATTCTTTTTAACTCATTGTCATATTCTGCTTTAACATCATTTAATTTATAACCAATTTTAATATCTAAATTGTCAATGAGTTCATAGTAAATCTCAGCTTGTAGACTGTTAGAGTAAGATTTTCCATCTAGATTTTGAAAGATTAAATTATTTTCATCTTCAAGATTAACAATCACTTGATCGTTAAATTTTGTGTAATAGTAATCTAAATTAAAAGTACCCTCTTTGCCATCAATTAAAAAACAGTATGTATAATTTCCACCAATATTAAATCCTTTCTCGGTTTTTAAATTATCATAATCAACAGTTATACTTCTTGATGAGGCTAGCATTGATAGATGATCAACGATAGGATTAGAGATTCTAAAAGCATTTGAAATAGAGAATCTCAAAGCACTTGATGTAGTGGGGTTATACTTGAAATTTATTTTAGGATTAGTATAAAACTTCTTATCGTTATTGTAATAATCAGTTCTTAAACCAATATTGGCATTAAATATTTCATTGTATTTAAAATTATATTCTAAAAAAACACCACTAATCATGTTTGTGATCTCTTTGTTTTGGAAAACATACTCAGTAAACTGAAATAATGTATTATTTATATCTAAAAAGGTTTTATTGTACTTATCTATAAACAGACTAGTTCCATATTTCATATCATTCTCATTGTTGAATATTTTTTCACCAATTAGATTGGCAGAAAAGCTGTTTTGATTGGATACAAAATTTCTTCTACCAAAATCTCCTGTTAGATTATGAGTTCTAAATAAGAACTGAGAACCAAAACCATTGTCACTATTTTCACTGCCCACATAGCCAAATTTAGCTCCAAAATCAATAATTTCATTTTCAATGAATACTTTGTATCTATCACTAATACTGCTTAGCTGACCACCATCTCTGTATTCAAATAGATATCTAGTTAAAAATTGCATTCTAAATTTATCAGATCCTTCATAATGTAGTCTGTTTAAAAGATTAATTTGAGTAAATTTTGGATGATCCATGAATGAATCACTATTGTGATCAACTTCTTTATTGTGAGTAGAAAAGTGAGTTAAGATTACATTTCTCCAGTTGCTATTTTTATTTGAGTAGTATAGGTTATTTTCTATCTTTCCGTCCTTGTTCATGAAATAATTTAAATTGAGCTTATCTGCATTTTCAGGTTTATATAATTCTATATTTATTTGACCAGTAAATGCTTCATATCCATTAACAACAGAACCAGAGCCTTTAACAATCTGAATAGACTCTATCCAACTACCTGGAATATAACTTAGTCCAAATGTTGTAGAATTGCCTCTAACAAATGGAATACCCTCTTGTGTTATTTGTACATAATTGCCATCGATTCCTAGCATCTTGATAGTTCTCTTACCAGAAACTCCATCTGTATAGTTAACATCGACCGTTGTATTTGTTTCAAAACATTCAGAAAGATTACAGCATGCAGCTTTTTTTATTTCACCATCAGTAATAGTTTGAGTATTAATAGTTTTTACTGTTGAGAGTGTTGTAGTATTTGATTTGGATTTTATATTTACTTCTTCTAACTCTACGTTTTTCTTTAAGTAAAAAATGTAAATATCATCTTTAACCTCTTTGTTAATAAGGCTATAACCAACGTATGTAACACTTAAAGTAGCTGGAAAACTTGTAGGTTCAGCTATTACAAAATTACCTTTATTGTCAGTTACTGTTCCAACAGATGTGTTTTCCCAAAAAACATTTGCACCGATAATTGGAGTTATTTTATCCTCAGATAATACTTTTCCATTTAAGTTTTGTGAGTAAGTTATATGAGATAAAGCAATAAGCTTTATTATTAGAATTAGTTTTTTCATTTTATTGATTTAGATTAATAATTAGATTATAATCTAGTATTCTATAAAATAAAGGTCTGAAGTTTAGAGATTGAGGGTGTCTTGTATTGATAATCCCAATGATTGGAAATTTTTCTATTCTCAATCATGTGATTAGAGATTAGAATATTAGTTTTTTCAACAAAAAAAAGCTTAAACTTTAAAGATGAAAAGGAGTTAAAATGATAATTTACGATTTTAGTATCCTGTTCATTATCATCTGGTATTTCAACTGGACAACAGTCAGAGTCAAAATCTATTGAACAACAACTTGACTCATTTGTAGTTTCACAACAACTTNACTCATTAATATCCGCTTTACCACAGCAACTTGCATTAGAGCTAACCATAATTGTGGCTAAGAAATTATTTGAGCAACAGCAAGTATTAAAACTAGAAATGCTTATTGAGCTTAAAAAAATAAGTAATGCAAAAGCAAGACTTGTGTATGAAATAGTTTCATTGCGCATAAAACAAATTTATAAATAAAAATTGATTCAATTTTTTTAATTGATATAGTAGTATTTTATTACTTAGGTATTATCTTCGTATGAACAAACTATCTTAAGATGAAAATTTTAATTGTAGATGATGAGCATGATATATTAGAGTTCTTAAGCTACAATATTAAAAAAGAAGGCTTTGATGTAGTTACTGCAGACAATGGCAAGAGAGGCTACTATCTTGCAAAAAAACATATTCCAAATTTAATAATTCTTGATGTAATGATGCCTCAGATGGATGGTTTTGAAGTTTGTAAAAAAATTAGAGAGAAAGATGAACTAAAGAAATCTAAAATTATTTTTTTATCTGCAAAGTCTGATGAAGAAACAATTGAGAAAGCTTACAAGCTTGGGGCAATTGATTTTGTCAATAAACCCATCAAACCAAAATTACTTATTTCAAGAATTGAATCAGTATTATATGAAAACACAGATGAAAAATTTAAAGTTGGTAATATTGAGCTAAATCATGAACTGAAGAGTATTTATGTAGATGATATAAAATATTCTTTAAAAAATGATGAGTTTATTCTTTTGAAGATTTTAATTTTGAAGCCTGGACAAGTATTTTCTGTGGACTATTTGATAAATAAAACACTTTTAGGATTGTCCAATACCAATGAACTTTACTCTCTTGTTCAAAGAATTAGAGAAAAAATTGGGAGAAATTATATTAAAACTATAAAAGGTATTGGTTATAAATTTGAAATATGATAAAATTTAACAACGCTTTTAAAATTTCAGTATTAATTTCTTGTTTCCTAATTTTTACAATTATACTAGTCTACTTCTTTCAAAAAATATTTGATATTAATATTTATATTCTCACAATACTTCTTTTTGTTCCAAATTTATTAGTCACATATTTTTTACTTAACAAATTTTTTTATGATAGAATAAAGGTTATATATAAAAGTATTTACAAATTCAAAGGTACTTCTAAAATTACTGAAATAGATATTGATCATGTTGAAAAAGAAGCTAAAGAGTGGGCAGATGCTAAGGAAGAGGAACTTGATCAGATGAAAAAAGATGATAACTACAGAAGAGAGTTTATAGGTAATGTTTCTCATGAACTTAAAACTCCAATATTTAATATTCAGGGATACTTACAAACTTTGATTGATGGGGGGCTTAATGATGAAAATATAAATTTAAAGTATCTTAAAAGAGCAAATAAAAGTGTTGATAGAATGATTAATATCATAGATGATTTAGAAGTAATTTCTAGGCTTGAAACTGAGCAGGATGAACTTGATTTTCAAAAATTTAATATTGTAGAATTAGTGCATGAAATCTTTGACCTAATGGAAATGAAAGCTTCAGAGATGAATATAAATTTAAAATTAAAAAATGAATCCCAAGGCGTAACAGTAGTTGCTGATAGGAACAAAATACAGCAAGTTTTGATGAATTTAGTAAGTAACTCAATTAAATATGGAAAAGACGGAGGCGATGTTATTATTAGATTTTTTGATATGCATAATAATATGTTGATNGAGGTTTCTGATAANGGAATAGGAATTGCTCAAGAATCATTGGATAGGCTTTTTGAAAGATTTTATAGAGTTGATAAAAATAGATCTAGAGAGATAGGAGGNACTGGTCTTGGCCTCGCAATTGTAAAACATATTCTTGAAGGTCATAACCAAACTATAAATGTCAGAAGCACAAAAGGAAAGGGTTCTACATTTTCTTTTATTTTACCAAAAGCTTAATTNAAAACTCTCTATTTTATTCTATAACTAATTGACGAACCAACTATATACAAAAAAGAGTTATCTAGATTATTAAAAGCAGATTGTAGTCTGTAATAAATTTCATACTCAAATCTTTTTTTTAAATCAAAATTAAGTGAAGTTGTAAGTCTATACTTGTCTTGCGATTTATGACTTAAATCTTTGAATAGTTCATAACTAATCTCGGGTTTAATTCTTTTGAATTTGGAATGTGATACACTAAACTTAAATCTCAAAGTTTCTTCAACTTCACCCATTTCTTTTTGAGTCTGATATCTTATTCTATTAGAAAAATTAAACTTATTTAATTTACGTCTAATTGTAGAATCAAAATAAAGTCTCTCTGAGGTTGATGACTGATTTGTTTTTGAAAAGTTGAGTGTGTTTCTGTAACCAATTTTTATGTTAAATTTTTTAAAGGATCTCTGATAAGAAAAATCATAAAGGTTTTTGCTAGTAATTGATATGTTTTCTCGTATTCTGTTACCATAGAAAAAAAATAGATTTTCTTTTTTACTTAATCTTTTTTCTAATTTGTATTTNGACCAAAGTTGTAGATCATTTTCATGATTTGCAAATAGTGATAAAGGAAATAAGAAAAGTAATATTAATTTAAGAATTTTCATTTTCGAAAAAGAAAATTCTAATTTGAGCTGTGTCAGAAAGAAAGTCAATTCTTCTTATCTCAACTCTATTAATATCTAGACCTGTCCTAAGCTTTAAATCTGAAATTAGTTCATCTCTTTTTTCTGGAACAATAAGTTCTATTTTTTCATAAGTTATATTTTTTCTTGACTCTTTTTTAATTAGCCATATTCTTTCAAGAATATATGTTAATGCAAGAATTGAAAGATTAGCAAATAATAGCTCAGAATAACTTATCTTTTTGTTAGCTAGCGCATTCATTATAGAAATACCTATTACAATAAATAAGTATGTCATTTCTTTAATAGGAATAGGATCGGTTCGATACCTTATGATTCCAAATATTGCAAAAAGTCCAAGTGCGAAGCCTAATTGCAACTTTACATTTTCTAGAAGAAAACAAAGTAAAAAGACAGTTATACTAATCATCAAATATGTGAATAAATAATCTTTATTTTTTGTAGAGTTGTAGTATAGATATCTGACTATGTAAGAAACTATTGCTAGATTAAATAACAGTTTTATGACGAGTTCATAGAAGTCCTTATTAAATAGATCCGTTCCGAAAAATTCAATATTTAGAAGTATATCAATTAAGTTCATAGTTTGTTTTTTGAAGTTTATTTATTTTTAATAGCTTTTTTTTAAATCTATTGTGTTTAATTTTATTATCCAAGAGAATAGAACCAATACAATACTTACTAAGTCTGAAAGGATATACCTTGTTGGCTTTTAAAGCTTTGATGATCTCCGAACTCCTGTCAATTTTCTCCTGCTTAACTTCACATATTATTATATCAGAGAGTGGTACAGTTCTTTTATTGTTTTTGAATTCAACATTAAAATCTATTGTTATCCTTTCCTTTTTTTTCTTTCCAAGAAGTGTTATTCTGTTAAATGAGTTTTGCTGTGAATTAACTAAACTACCAATGTTGTTTAAATTTTTTCTAACAAATTCATAATGATTTTTGGTTAAACTTGTATGAAGGTCATTTACTCTTGTTCTGCTTTTTTTTGTCCTTCCTTTTGATTTAGTTTTAATTTCCAAAAAAATTAAATCAGAACCAATATATTTTCTAAATCTAACTTTTGATCTATTATTTTTTCTATTGTGATGCTGATTGTAAAATAAATNTTCATTTGTGTCAAAATAATAACTCTCATAACTTTGAATTTTTTCAGAGTTTACTTCTAAAGCGAAGTATTCGTTTTTAATTTCTCTAAATAAATTAATAGCCTGATAAGAATTTAGAATATACTTTGTGTCGGTTCTGTTCAATAGACTATACTCTTTAATTTGATTAAGGTTTTTGGTCCCCATTTTATCTACTAGTGAACCTAAACTTTTATTTTCTGATTGTCTTGTCATCTTGAATGTAATTTTTATCATTTTCTGTTATCTCAACTGACCAGAAGATAGGTCTAGTTCCAGAAAGACATGTATCGCATTTGCTNTAAGTAAAAAGAATATAATTACCTTTTCTTAGATAATCAAACTCGTATGAGCCATCCCATGAGGTTTCAAAATCGTCATCATATACTTGAGTNGAATCATCACCATAAATTATGTAAACATTTTCATCTTGAATGTAATAAAGAGCGGTTGTGTCAAATTGATTTGTAAATGGATTAAAACTTCCTTCTAGTGCCATAATTTTACCTGAAATCATTGATGTNCCACCAATGCCTTCATTTTTTTCACATGACAGAAAAAAAGTAATAGTAAAANTTATTAGAAAAAGTTTTTTCATAGTAGTTTATTCAGTTTGAATTTTTTTTAAATCTAACAATTTTAATTTAACTTTTTAAAAATGAATTTANGACTAAATAATTTTTTAAAATCACTCACAAATTTTATATCCTATTCCCTTTANAGTTTCAATAAATTTTTGACCTAATTTATCTCTTAACCTGTTGATATGAACATCAATAGTTCTATCCACTACATGTATATCATTGCCCCAAACATCATTAAGAATTTCTTCTCTTGTATAAACCTTACCAGGTTGATTTATTAGAAGTTTTAAAAGATCAAACTCTTTTCTNGCAAGATTAATATTATCACCTTTTATTTTGACTGAATATTTTTCAATGTCTAACTCAACATCTTTATGTATGTAATTTTTTAGATTTTTANTTAAACTAAATCTTCTCATTANAGATTTGACTTTAGANATTAACAGTTTAGGTTTTATGGGCTTTTTTAAAAAATCATCAGCNCCTGAATCAAGTGCTGCTATTTGAGTATAGTCTTCTGATCTTGCTGTTAGAAATAGAATGATTACGTTACTGAGTTTTTTATCATTTCTAATATTCTCACACATTTCAATTCCATTCATCTTGGGCATCATTAGGTCAACGATTATCAAATCGGGTTTTATTTTTTTTGTTTTTTCCAAACCTTCTAATCCATCAGAAGCAGTGTAGATTGAAAACCCTTCTTTCTTCAAATTGTATGATAAAAATTCTAATATATCTTTTTCATCGTCAACTATTAAAATCTTTTTCATTTTGTTTTTTTCAAATTTAAATAAATNATGAACTCCTTCAAGTCTGCTCTAATTTGTTTACAATTTGTTTACATTCAATTTACAATTCATTTATTCTATTTAGAAAATCAAATTATAGATTTGAATCAAATTTAAATATCAAAAAATTAAAAAACAATGAACAAAGAAAATAAAGAATTAACTGCTCCTAAAGATTTATCAGCAGTAATATATTTATTAATAATGATTACTGTTTTTTGGATCGCAGTCTAAATCAAATTTACAAATAAGAATTTAATAACTTTTATTTGATGAAAAAATTATTTAGATCATTTGGATATCCTGAAGTTGTCTGGTTTCCAAAAAGTGAAAGAAACTTCCTGACTTTTATTAGTGTAGCATTTTTGCTAGCTATGTTTGTAACTCCTTATCCGCAATATGCTATGTGGCTTGGTTTTTTGTTTGCTGCATATGCTGCTGTTGCGAATGATAGTATTCAAACACTAGGAACATTTATCGCTTCGAACCAAGATAAAAAGTGGTGGGTACTATGGATGTTTATTGGAGGAGTTTTCCTGGCAACACACAGTTATAGTTGGTTTTTTTCAGATTTTGTTGGAGCTTTTGATGCAGAAGGTAACCCCATTGGAGATGGAATAGCTGATGGTGATGTNAGCCATGGAAGATTACTAGCTAAGGGATTTGAAGAATCTCCAACAGAGTTTCATTTTTTACAAATTGCAGCTCCAATTTTCTTACTTATCCTNACTAGATTAAGGATGCCTGTTTCTACAACATTTATTCTTTTAACATCTTTTGCTGCTAGTCCCGCTGCAGTTGGTAAAGTTATGGCTAAGAGTATGTCTGGATATGTGCTTGCATTCTTTATGGGCTTGATTATTTTTTCTGCAATAGCTAAAATTTCACAAAAATATTTTACNGGAAAAGCTAAGTTTGGTTGGACAATTGCACAATGGATTACTACAGGTTCTCTATGGTCTGTTTGGCTTACTCAAGACGCTGCAAATATTGCTGTTTANTTACCNAGAAGNTTAAGNTTTGNTCAATTTNNAGGATTTGCTGGAGCANTNTTCATTGGACTTGGATTTNTANTATACTACAAGGGTGGTAGAATACAAAAAATTGTCACTGAAAAATCTGTTGTTACTGATGTTAGATTCGCAACACTTGTTGATTTCGTTTACTGTATTATATTGTTCTATTTTAAACTATATTCCCAAGTTCCAATGAGCACCACATGGGTATTTATTGGGCTTCTTGGTGGAAGAGAACTAGGNATGGCACTTAGAAGAAGCGGATCAAATAGTGTTTCTAAATCAATAAAATTAATTTTAAAAGACTTCTCATTTGCAATGATAGGTTTGGTTGTTTCAATTGCTATTGCAATTGGAGTTAATGATCAATTAACATTTGATTTGATGGTAACTAACATTCCTAAAGAATTTGCAAACGGAATAACTAAGTTTTTCACAACACTTGGTTTTTAACTTAACTAATCTTTAAATAAATTTTTTAAAATGAAAAAAATCATTTCAACAATATTTTTACTTTCTTTTTTTACATATTCTTTTGCTCAGAGTGGTAAGCCCCATGTTAAAATATTTTCGAATTTTAACTACGATGTTTCAAACAACAATAATAACTCTGATAACTATAAAGAGTTCGAAATTAAGAGATCCTATCTAGGCTATTCATATAATTTTGATGATAGCTTCTCAACTAAAGTAACTTTTGATGTTGGGAAAAATAGTGCTGGTAGTTCATACACTGCATTTCTAAAAATTGCTTCCTTAACATGGAAGGCTAATGATAATACCACTTTAAATTTTGGTATGGTTGGTACTAAAAACTTCAAGTTTATGGAAAAAGCTTGGGGAAAGAGATACATTTATAAATCTTTACAAGACGAAAATAAATGGGCTAATTCTGCTGATTTAGGATTGACGTTAGATTATAAATTAAGCGATAACCTTTCTTTAGACTTTCAAGTACTTAATGGGGAAGGCTATAAGAACTTACAAAGTGCAGATGGATTAATGAGAAGTGGAGCAGGATTAATTTATAAGCAAGGAAATTACTCATTAAGGGCTTCAACTGATTATATTCCATCTGAATTTGATTCATTGGATGATCAAGTGATTACTACACTTGCTGGTGTTATGAAAATGAATTCGGTAACTATTGGTGGTGAATATAATATAATGGACAATACAGGCAATATCTTAGATAATACTAAAATTGGTATTTCAATTTATGGTAATTATAAAATAGACGATAACTTATCTCTTTTCGGTAGATATGATAAAATAACATCAGAGGACANCGAAGAAAATAAGTGGGATAGATCTAATGATGGTAAATTAACTATTGTTGGTGTAGAAAGAAAAATGACTAAGGGTGTCACACTTTCATTAAACATGCAAACATCCAAAGATGGTCAAAGAAATTCAGAAGAGTCAAGTATATTTTACTTGAACATTGAATGTAAATTGTAATCTTTAGTATCTATTTTGCTTTAATATATCCAACAATACAAATTNCTAACATAACTAGATCTGGTATTGCNTCTAGATATGTGAAATTCAATAATATCTCATCAGAGAAAACACCAAAAAAGGTATACATTANAACNAGTGTTCCAATCANGTAAGCNAACAAAATATTTTTAGCAGTACCAATTGATGAGCTTCTAGTAAAGAGTAGCATTAATCCAATAATTAAAATAGCAGGGCTGAGTCCATAATGCATTAATTCTCCCATTCTTANGACCTCNNTATTATNACTNTTAANCATCATTGCAGCCATTGATGATGGAATTGCAATCATCATAATTCCAACAATTGTATTGTAAGTTCCTAGTATNGTAAGAGTTAGTTTTGTTTTCATTAATCTTTTTTTATTTATTAATAATTTATATTTATGTTCCGAATATAATAAATTAATGAATGTTTAACATTGATGATGANATAAGAAAAGCNTNTACNTTGCCATCACTTTTTTATAGAGANNAAGAAATCTTTAGAAAAGTAATAAAAAAAGTTTTTTCTAACTCTTGGCAATNTATNACNGATTTATCCAATTTAAATGAGGATAAAATGGNTTNTCCTTTTANTTATGAGGAATCAATTGTAAAAGAGCCTTTATTTCTTATTAATAATAAAAATAAGNTTCAATGTTTTTCTAATGTTTGTACACACAGAGGTAATATCTTAATAGACAAAGCAAAAGTTGTAAAGAAAAGAATTGTATGTAGCTATCATGGTAAAAGTTTTGATCAATGTGGCAAATTTATTTCAATGCCGATGTCAGATGGTATGCTGAATTTTCCTTCCGAATATGATAACTTAACTGAGCTAAAGGTTAAAAGCTGGAACAACTTGCTTTTTACAACTCTAAGCTCAGATATTAAGTTTGAGGAGATATTTACTGAAATTGACAAAAGAGTTTCATGGATGCCTGTAAAGGACTTTGTTTATAGGGATGATTTATCAAAAGAGTATTTTGTAGATGTAAATTGGGCACTTTATTGTGACAACTATTTAGAGGGATTTCACATTCCTTTTGTCCATAATGACTTAAATGATGCTTTAGAGTTTGAAAACTATGATGTTAACATTTTTAAATATTGTAATCTTCAAATAGGTATTGGAAAAGATAAATCAGAATGTTTTAATTTGCCTAATGGTCATATTGATTATGAAAAAAAAATAGCTGCTTATTATTTTTGGCTTTTTCCAAATCTCATGCTTAATTTTTATCCTTGGGGCTTATCTTTAAATAAAGTTATTCCATTGTCGTTAAATAAAACTAAAATAATTTTTCAGTCCTTTGTTTGGGATGAAAATAAATTAAATAGGGGAGCTGGTGCTGACCTTGACAAGGTGGAGATGGAGGATCAAGAAATAATAAAAAAGGTACAAAAAGGAATGTTTTCTCAGTACTATAAATCAGGTAGGTTTTCACCCAAAATGGAAAAAGGAGTTCATCATTTTCATCTACTAATAAGTAAATTTTGTAATGAATAAATACAGAAAACAATTTTTACTAGATCACTCAATTACTCATCTCAACCATGCAAGCTTTGGAGCAACACCAATTTCTATTATGCATGAATATTCTCATTGGCAAAGGAAATTAGAAATGAATCCTGTTGATTTTATTGACAATCAACTTCCAAATCTTGTTCAAGAATCAAGACAAAAACTATCTATTTTTCTAAACTGTGATAGAGACGATATTGTTTACTGCCCTAATCCAACTACAGCACTTAACACAGTAATTAGGAGTTTAAATCTCAAAGCGAATGATGAAATTTTAACCACAGATCATGAATACGGAGCCCTTTCCAGGACATGGAATTTTATTTGTAAGAAAACAGGAGCTAAGTTAATCCATCATAAAGTTCCTTTTCCCATAACTGATGAAGAAGATTTCATTGATTCCTTTCTATCAAAAGTAAATCAACGAACGAAGGTTATTTTTATTAGTCATATTACTAGTCCATCTTCAATTATATTTCCTGTTCAGAAAATATGTGATTATTGCAATGAAAAAAATATTATTTCTATCATAGATGGTGCACATGTCCCAGGCCATATTCCATTAGATATAAAGAGCTTAAACCCTGATTTCTACAGTGGGGCATGTCATAAATGGATGTGTAGTCCTAAGGGTGTTTCATTTCTTTATGCAAAAAAATCAATGCAGGAAATGATAGAGCCACTAATTGTTAGTTGGGGTTATGAGGCAGAAAAACCTTCACATTCTCAATTTTTAGATTATTTACAATGGCAAGGAACGAATGATATATCAGCTTATTTAACTATTCCGTCTGTAATAGATAATATTTCTGATAAAAAATGGAAAAATAAAATAGCAGTTTGTAAAGAAAATATTCAAAAAGTAAGAAAAATAATACTGGATAAATTTGATTTCACAGAGTTTTCAGAACTAAATTATAACTTACAAATGCATTCAATTGTTCATAATTTACAAATTGAAAACATTAAAGATAAATTTTACAATAATTATAAAATTCAAATTCCAATTAATGTTCATAATAACTACTCATATTTTAGATTCTCAGTGCATGTATATAATGAAATTAGTGAAATGGAAAAGTTTATTGATTGCTTTGAAGATTTTATGAAAAAATCATTTTAAAAAGTCCATCTAGTTTTTTATTTTTGCTATCCTATTAAAAATAAACTATGAAAAAGAAAGGTAATATAAATGTACAAACGGAAAACATTTTTCCAATTATTAAACAGTTTTTATACTCTGATAATGAAATATTTCTTAGAGAACTAGTATCTAATGCAGTCGATGCAACACAAAAATTAAAAACACTTAAATCAGTCGGTGAGTTAAGCACAGATTTATCTAAGTTAAGAGTTGAAGTAATACTCGATAAGGACAAAAAAACAATTACTATTAGAGATAATGGTATTGGTATGACAGGTGATGAAGTTGAGAAATATATCAACCAAATTGCATTTTCAGGAGCTGAAGAATTTGTGAATAAGTATAAAGATAAAGATTCTAAGAATTCAATAATAGGTCATTTCGGGTTAGGCTTTTATTCTTCATTCATGGTTTCTGACAACGTTGAGATATTAACAAAGAGTCAAATCCCTAACAGCAAAGCTGTAAAATGGTCATGCGATGGTTCTCCTAACTACAATATGCAAGAAATTTCCAAAAAGACAAAGGGTACTGATGTAGTTCTTCATATCTCCGAAGATTCTAGTGAATTTTTAGAAGAAGCCAGACTAACCACCATATTAAACAAGTACTGTAAGTTCTTACCAGTTGAAATCAAATTTGGTCAAAAGTCTGAATTTATTGATGATCCTAAAGGGAAAAAAGATAAAGATGGAAATGTAGAAAAAATTGAGAAGAAAGTTGATAATATAATTAACAATACAAAGCCTGCTTGGACTAAGAGGCCTGCTAATCTAAAAGAGAGTCACTATAGAGAGTTTTACAAGGAATTATACCCAATGGAATTTAATGATCCTTTGTTTCATATTCACTTAAATGTAGATTTCCCATTCAATTTAACAGGCATACTTTACTTCCCTAAGCTTAAAAATAATCTTGAAGTTCAGAAAAATAAAATCAATTTATACAGCAATCAAGTATTTATTACTGATAATGTTGAAAATATTGTACCTGACTTCTTGACATTGCTACACGGTGTTATCGACTCACCAGATATCCCTCTTAATGTTTCTAGATCATACTTGCAAGCTGATAGCAATGTAAAAAAGATTTCTGGACATATTTCAAAGAAAGTTGCTGATAAGCTAAACAGTATGTTTAAAAAAGACCGTAAAGATTTTGAGGCTAAATGGGACGATATAAGAGTATTTATTGAATATGGAATGCTAACTGATGAAAAGTTTTATGACAAGTCTTCTAAGTTTTCTTTATACAAGACTACTGATAGTAGTTACTACACTTTTGAAGAGTATTTAGAAAAAATTTCAAAAACCAATAAGAACAAGGACGATAAAACAATCATTTTATACACAAACGATAGTAATGAGCAGCATAATTTTGTGAGTAATGCAAAGGATAGAGGATATGATGTGCTTGAGCTCTCAGGACCTCTTGTTAGTCATTTAATTAGTAAGATAGAAAGCAAGGAAACAAATGTTCAATTTGCCAGAGTTGACTCTGATACAATTGATAAACTAATCGATAAAGGGGATAATACTAAATCAAAGTTAACTGATAAGGAAATTGAAAAGCTTAAAAAGCTATTTGAGGACACTGTTGAAAAACCAAAATTTACTGTTCAAGTTGAAAATTTATCTGTTAAGGATGATCCTATAACAATCACTCAGAGCGAATTTATGAGAAGGATGAAGGAGCAACAAATGGTAGGAGGTGGTGGTATGCAGATGTTTGGTGATATGCCTGAGTCTTTTAACCTAGTAGTAAATTCAAATCATGACATCATTCATAAAATTGCTACTGAAAAAACTAAGAAGAAAAAGACAGATATTTTAAATCAAGTTCTTGATTTAGCTTTACTTTCAAAAGGTATGTTAAAAGGTAAGGAGCTAACTGATTTTATTAGAAGATCAGTTAAGTTAATAGATTAATCGTGTTATACTACAAAACATTTGTCTCTGAAAATAATAGTGAATGGATAACTTTCATTCACGGAGCAGGTGGTAGTAGTTCGATATGGTTCAAACAAATCAAAAACTTTAAATCATATTTTAATTTACTTCTAATTGATCTGAAAGGCCATGGAAAGTCAAAAAATATTGATCTTAACGATGGTGATAATTTAGATACAACTAATATTCAAATTATTGGAGTGTTAGATTACTTAAAAATCAATAAAAGTCATTTTGTTGGAGTTTCATTAGGAACAATCTTAATGCTTAAGTTAGCTAAAACACATGCACATAGGATAAATAAAATGATTATGTGTGGTGCGATAACCTCATTTAACAAGAGAACAGTAATTTTATACAACTTAGCTAATTTTCTCAAAAACATAATTACACCAATTTCTTTATATAAATTATTTGCCTACATAATGATGCCTAGAAATAACCATAGGGACTCTAGGTTGTTATTTGTTAAAGAAGCCAAAAAAATAAAAATCAAGACTTTTAGAAAGTGGTTAGCATTACTAAATGAGGTAAAATCAACAGTTGAAGACTTGTCTAAAATTAATTATGAAATTCCAACATTATTTATTTCTGGAAAAGAAGATCATATGTTTGTTAAAAAAGTAGAAAAGTTTGTTAGTGAAAATAAAAACTGTTTACTTGAGAAGATTAGCAAATGCGGTCATGTTGTGAATATTAACAAGCCATATGTTTTTAATAAGTTATCTTTGAGCTTCTTGATAGAAAATGATGAAAAATCAAAAAGCGCTTCAGTTTAAAAATATCAATCATTACATTGGAATTTTTCTTATAGTTTTTCACCTTTTTGGTGTTTATTTCATTCGCTTCTCTCAGTATAGTGATTATGTAGTTAGTTTAACATCCTTTAATTTAATTGCTTGTTTTTTAATCTTTTTTTTACTTAATAAAAAACTATTATTGAACTTCTGGGCAATAATTATTATTGTTTTTGGAATGATCGTTGAAATTATTGGCGTTCAAACTAATTTGTTATTTGGAACTTATTCATATAGTGATATTCTTGGATTTAAAGTTTTTGGTGTTCCTTTAGCTATAGGTTTTAATTGGCTAGTTTTAAGTATTTGTTCTAGAGATCTTATATCAATATTTAATTTAGGTACAAAAGCTAAGGTTATACTTGCCGCTATCTTTTTAGTTTTAATAGATTTAATTATTGAACCAGTAGCTGTTTCTTTGGATTTTTGGCAATGGGAGGGTGGAGTTATTCCACTTTATAACTATTTGTCATGGTTATTGATTGCAATCGTAATTCAAATAATACTATTTAAAGCTAAGATAGAAACAAATAGATTATTTAGCTTTTACTATTTATTTGTTCAGTTAATTTTTTTCTCATTATTGTTGATTTTTAAGTAAAAAAGATATGGGCTTAATTGAAAATAAATTCCTTTACTCACTTGTACTGATTCTGTCACTCTCTTTTCCATTAGTTCGATCTTTTGAGCAGAAATTAAAATTTGCAAGTAACATAAGAGCTATTTTGATATCATGTTTTATCATGATGATAATTTTCATCCCATGGGACATTTTATTTACCAAGATTAATGTATGGTCTTTTAACTCTGAATATATTACCGGATTTAAAATTTTCCTTTTGCCAATTGAAGAATGGATGTTTTTTATAATTATTCCTTACTGTTGCTTGTTTATTCACGAATCTCTAATATTAATAAGAGGTAGGTCTCCAGTAAGAGAGAAAATATATGTTAATGCCAGTGTTTTAGTCGCTGTAGTATTTTTAGTTATTGCTATTGCAAATAATGAAAAGTTTTATACTTTATCCTCATTTGGTCTCGCATCGGTTTTGTTATTTTTATTCTCATTCAAGAAATATAAATGGTTCTATAATTTTTTAAGAACTTATTTGTTCAGCTTGATAGCTCTTGTAGTAGTAAATGGCGTATTAACAGGTTCTTTTATAGAAAACGAAATTGTTAGCTATAACGAAAATCATTTTATGGGATTTAGAATCTTTACTATTCCAATAGAGGATACTATCTATTGCTTTTCAATGTTATTTATTGTTACAGGCATTTACGAGAGATTAAAAAACTAGAACTGGTTGTTATCTCCATCCTTTTCAACATCATCGTTCCTTATTTTTGATGATTTACTTCTTGTTTTGAAATTTAACTTTCCAAAGGTGTAATTAAAACTTACCCCAATGGATCTAAAAGGAACCAATGATTCACTGTATTGATAAAAGTTATCACCTTCTACTTCATTGCTGAATACCTTGTTTCCGTTCTTTAAAAATGGATCAACTACTCTAATACCTAATGAACCTCTCTTATTTTTAAAGTCTTTTTTAATTCCAAAACTCATCATTCCAAAATTAGTTGAAGAACCTTGTAGTGTTTGACTAGGTGATCTCATCCATCCATAGCCTTCAAATTTCCAGTTATTAACTATCTCAACAGTTATACCAAAATTGTAATTATATAAAAATGCCGTTCTATTAACTCTTGCAAAATTTTCATCTTCTGCATTATATGAGTATAAATTTAGCCCTCCTCTAAGAGTTAATTTTTCAAATCTTAAACTACCATAGTAATTAAATCCATAATAAAAAACATTTCCAATATTTTGATATTCAGTGAAAGTAGTATCATTTCTAACATTTAAAATAGATTCTATTAGGTCTGTGCTATTTTTTAAATAAACAAAATAGCTGCCTTGGTATTTTCTGCCAAATGAATTATAGCCTAGTTCTATTTGACTGGTGTTGGAAGGTGTTAAATCTGGATTACCAATAGTTAAATTTTTATTGTCTTTATATTCTGTATTTGGATTTACATATCTGCTACTTGGTCTTGAAATTCTATTGTTATAGCTAAGCTTTATACTCTTTCCAATACCAAAGCTTTTTGAAAATGTCAAATTTGGCAATAAGTTATTATAATTATTCTCAAATGAATTATATGAATTGTTAAGCCATGAGCCTTTAATGTTAGTATTTTCAAATCTAACACCAGTTAATAATGAGTAGTCATTTGCTAAATCGATAATTCCAGATGCATATACAGATGAAACCAATTGATCGTAATCAAATTTTTCTTTATCAAATATCGAGGAAGAATTAACCAAATCTTTTGTTTCATACTCCATGTTTTGGTTTCTAGAAATTATTTTTCCACCTATTTCTAGTTTGTGATTTTCAATTGGCTGTACATAATCAATTTGAAAAGTATTTTCTACGTTAACCTCTTCATTTAAATTTCTTATTGTTGAAGTATCAATTAAATAATATTCATCAATTGTTGATGTATTATCTTTAAATCGAGCTCCTATTTGGTAAGAAATATTTAGTTCTTTGTCTTCTTCGTCAAAAAGTAAAGTATAGTCTGTGTTCCATTCTAATTTGTTATTGTAGTTACCATTATCTACAAACGTTTGATAAGAATATGATGTGTCTATTCCATTATAGTCAAGCCTAGTGGAGTTTTCAGAGGGATTAGTTCTTCCTCCAAAGCTAAAGTCTGAAGAAATAGAGTTGTAGGCATTAATGTTGTAAAATAGTCCCATACCTGCATTATACCCTATCCATTGACTTTTACTATTTCCGTTATTTGTTAGTGTATTTGTATCACCAGTAGTTGTCCAATCATCTCTAATATAGCTTGTTTCTCCTTCTCTGGGCCAACTATACCATGCATTTGCTCTGGCAGAAAAGCTAAATCTATCTTTACCAACATTTAAGTTGGCAGAGTTCCTATTGTTTCTATTTCCAAATGATCCTTTTACTGATGCTTTATATCCGTCTATAATTTTTCTTTTTGTTACTATATTGACAATTCCAGCATCACCTTCACCATCATATTTGGCACCAGGGCTGGTTATTACTTCAACACTTTTGATTTGATCAGCGGGAATCATACTAAGAGCTGAGTTCATATCCCCACTAAGAAAAGTTGAGGTCTTACCATTTAATAAAAATTTAATATTGCTGGAGCCTCTAAGTTCAACGTTGCCATCAAAGTCAACACTCAACAAAGGAGCTTTTCTTAAAACATCAACAGCATCATCAGACCCCTGAGAATCATTTTCTACATTATAGACAATTTTATCTATCTTAGATTCATAAATAGGTTTTTCCTCTGTGATTGTAACTTCAGAGAGCACCTCAGAATTAACTTTTAATTTTCTATCTTCTATTTTGACGTCTGGTTTTCTCTTAGTAAGTTCAACCTCAATCGAATCATTAATAAAGCCTATGTAACTAAAAATAATTATGTACTTGCCAGTTCGTACTTGAGAAAAGTTATACTTTCCTTTTGAATCAGTTATGGTCCCTTCAATTACTTTATCCCATCTTTTATTAATAAGTGTTACTGACGCAAATTCTAATGGAAGATTATCTTCAGACAGAACTTTACCATTTATTTTTCCTTTAAAATAATTTGTTTGTTTTTTAGTACCATAGTTCCCAAATCCTTTCTTTCCACCTCTTTGTGCAAAGGATATGCTAGGAACAATTATAATTAGAATGAGTAATATTTTTAAATTTTTCATTGCCTAGTAAAGTTATAATTGGCAATTAGAACTACCAAAAAGAGATTTATCTTTTATCAACTCAGAAACTCCTTTTGGAACCATATGTTCCCATTCACCATCTTTACAATCTTTTATCATCTTTAAAACTTGTCTGGAAAATATTTTTAAAACATCCTTACTGTGATTGATATCAATAATTCTTTTATTGTTATTCATGTAATCATACAGAGATTTAACTCTTGGGTGCACAGGAATATTCGTGGAGTTTAATAATGTGTTGTCCTTAATATAGGGATATAAATAAATTTTGACATCTCTAGTAAATATAATTCCAAAAGCTTCAAGTATACCACCGTTCAAATTACGATAATATTTTTCTTCAAACATTTCAATTAAATTATCAGCACCAATAATTATACCCATCCTCTTCTCCGAAAATCCAGAGAGGTATTCTATAAGTTTGTAATATTTTTTAAAATTTGAAATCATTACTGTATAGCCTAAAGAGCATAATATCTCTACTCTGTCTAAAAAATCGCTTTCATCTACCTCTCCTTCAGCTCGTAAATTGCTGAGCGTAATTTCAAACAATATTTGAATATTGTCTTTAACAACTTTTTTGTCATCAATAAATTTATTAATTCCATTTTCAAGCATATCAATGTTTACTTTAGTTACAGGCCTAAAGCTTCCTCTCAGTGTTAATATATTTTTTTTTCTAAGAATATCCGATGGGTGTCGATTTTCTTTTTTTGTATTAAAGGTTACAGCATCAGTATAGCCTTCTTTAACTAAAACCATACTAAGTAATCTATTATCTTCATTTTCAAAATCAGGACCAACAACCTCAATCATATCAATCTCAACATTATCTCTAGAAAGATTATGATAGATTTCTTTTAAAATATCTTTTGCTGATTCATTATTAAAAAAGCATGCATGAATTAAATTAGTTCCTAATACACCAACTGTTTCTTGCTGTAATTTAGAGTCTTGATCATTTAATCTTACATGAAATATGAAATCATTAGGCTGAGAATTGCTATTTTTTTGAAATCTTATGCCTATCCATCCGTGACCTTTTTTCTTTTTTTGATAATCAATAGTTGTGACAGTATCAGCAAAAGCAAAAAATTTTGTGTTCGGATGATCCTCAGTTCTAAGCCTTTCTTCAATCAAAGAATACTCATGGTTTAGCATGTTAATAAGTCTGTTCTTACTAACGTATCTGCCATCATCTTCTCTGCCATAAATAGCGTTAGAAAAGTCTCTGTCGTAAGCTGACATTGTTTTAGCAATTGTTGTTGAAGCTGATCCTACTCTAAAAAATTGTCGAGCAACCTCTTGACCAGCTCCAATCTCAACAAAAGATCCGTAGATATCATTGTCAAGGTTGATTCTAAGAGCTTTTTGAGCAGGACTTAAAATGATATTATCCTTGTTCATTGCCCTGCAAATTTATAGGATTAATTTAAATTTGTGGATATTTAATTTATAATAATTNATNCCNCTNTTTTAATGGAAGTAATNTTTTTAGGAACAGGAACTTCACAAGGNGTNCCAGTAATTGCTTGTNATTGCGAGGTATGTAAATCTANAGATCCNAAAGANAATCGNTTAAGATCTTCAATAATANTAAATACATCTAGNAACNNNATNCTNATTGATNCAGGACCTGATTTTAGACAACAGATGNTNAGANANANTNTTNATGATTTAGATGCAATTCTTTACACTCATTCTCATAAAGATCATATATCNGGTCTNGATGATGTAAGAGCTTTTAATTTTAAATGGAAAAAAGATATGCAACTNTANTGNACCNCAGANGTNAAAGATGCACTTCATAGNGAATATCACTATATGTTTAAAANAAATAAATANCCNGGCGTNCCNAATGTNAATATAAATTTGATNAGAAATAAAAAGTTNACAATNGGAAATGATGAAATTTTACCAATTGAGGGATTACATTATAAGATGCCAGTNTTTGGNTATAGAATTAAAAANTTTGCATATNTNACTGANGTNAGTTTTATTTCTANAAATGAGTTAGAAAAATTAAANGNTCTTAANGTGNTAGTNCTTGATTGNCTNAGAAAGGANCCTCACATGTCACANTTTAACTTAGATCAAGCAATTGATTTAGTNAANTATCTTAAACCAAANAAAACTTTTCTTATTCANATNAGTCATTTGATGGGTTTACATTCAAAAGTTAGCACTGAATTNCCTGANNATATTCATTTATCNNATGATGGNNTGAGATTGACNATTTNAAAAATGTTTNTTAATTTTGTTANANACCANTCCATNTANTATGAAAAATNTTCTACTTATNACATTCCTTTTCNTNTTTGTNAGTGTTTATCCATGCAATCATGANAATTTTATTGATAAAAANGAAGTTCGTTACTTNAANGTNAANGATGTTGATGNNTATAANCAAANGCTTTTAAGGTCATCTGNTAANTGGAAANNNTTTTTGGAAGGNCACCCACAATGGTNTGTTGTTTTTGATGAGCTNAGTANANTNCCAAANAAGGCTTTTGGANAACCNTTTAGCTTNNACACTAANGATCCANTTACAATGCTCAACANAATTNCTGGANATCATTTNTCAACTTACTTNAGTNNTAATTTAGATTTGAGANTAGANAAAGATGTAAATACTAAAAAGTATAGAAATATAATATTCAAGCAGTANTACAATAANCTNGAGGTTTTAAACTCNAACTTAAGATTAAAAATAAACTCTNANAATAAATTATGTGGTTTTAATCTTAATTTTCATAATGAAATTGATATNAGTACAGTNGCTTTAATTTCAAAAGAGGAGGCNATTTCCTCTGCTACCNANGGTGTTAATAGAAAGATGAGTAAAATCAAATTTGATAAAGAATTAAAAGTNTTACCCATNCCAGAAAATGATAAATATAAATTTGAATTAATATACTCAATNGAGTTTGAAACAAGGATTTCGATAGGTCCTGCCAAATACNTATGTTATGTNAGTGCAACAACTGGTGAGTTGTTAATGAGAAAAAATACAGTGCTNTATGAAGCTCCAGCTCCGATTACACACGTTGAAGGTGAACTGTNTANTACCNANCCATANAATCCTGCAACNGTTGAAGATCTTGTGAACTTGAAAATTGAAAATAATAACAATGGNTNTACTTANTATACTGATAACAACGGAAATGTAAATATTAATGCAAATTTGGGAACTTCACTCACTTACAAGCTTGANGGTTTATATGCCCAAGTTCAAACNAATAATAATGTNCCAGAGTTTACTCAAGCACTNANCACNTNNGGTAACGTTTCTTTCGANAANAGTAACTCNNCTATACAAGAAAGGACTGCATACCGAGCTGTTAATGTTATTCATANTCATCTAAAATCAGTTTTCCCTACTTTTACAGCTTTAGATATTCCATTAGAAACTAATCTTGANGAAGCTGGTACATGTAATGCATATTACAGNGGAAACTCAATTAATTTTTATGCGGAAGGTTTATCGGCTAATGGAACAGATTATTGTGAAAATACAGGAAAGATTTCAGANGTNGTTTACCATGAATATGGCCATGCTATNAATGGAAATCGATATAATAGTGGAACAGGTATGTGGAACGGTGCTCTAAATGAAGGTTATGCTGACATCTGGGCATTTACNATNACTATTGATCCAATACTTGGAATAGGTTTTTATCAAAATAATCCAAATGGATATGTGAGACGATTTGANATTAACAAAAAAGTTTATCCNCAAGACCTTGTAGGACAAGTTCATGCTGATGGAGAAATAATTGCTGGTTCTTTTTGGGACNTATNTCTTTTANTTGGNAATATGCAACAAGTCATTAATTTGTTTAAAGAGACCTTTGANAGCGGNATAGANGGTCCAAATGGCAATGAAGGTTCTATTTACACTGATATTTTAATAGANGTTNTATATGCTGATGACAANGATGGTAATTTAGCTAATGGAACACCAAATGACTTGTCTATAATACAAGCTTTTGCAACTCATGGAATTACATTAATTTCTAATGCAAATATCAATCATAACCCTNTTACATCTGCTAATTCCAANACTGGTATNGGANTNCAAGCAAATATTCAATTAACATATCCGTGGGCCCTTGGTGATGTAAATTGTTTCTACAGGTTAAATAATGATACTACATGGAATGTTACTAATTTAATTTCCTCAGGTAACAATTANACAGCTAATATACCCTCTCAACCANCTGGTACGATTATAGCTTATTATTTATCTATGGAAGATATTTATGGGATNGAATCAGGNGTAACTCCAATGAAATCTAANTTTNCNCCAATTAATTACGCAAATGTNCCATACTTTATTTTAGTTGGNTATGAACTTATTGAAGAAGAAGANTTTGATTTTAATTTAGGATTNTGGCTCACAAGTGATCCTCAAGATAATGCAACAACAGGACAGTGGGAGTTGGGTAATCCNCTTGGATCGTACACNGACCCNAGTGATCCAAGNACTATTGTACAAACTGATGACCAACATACTCAAGGTGGTATTAATTGTGCATTNACTGGAAATGCATCATCATCTCANTCAAGCATTGGTGAAAATGATNTTGATGGAGGTCATACTACATTATATTCTCCTTACTANGATATGACTGATTANNATGATCCAGCATTTACATATTGGAGATGGTANACNAATAATACNGGAGCTGAGCCNAATGCNGANTGGTGGCAAGTAAAAATTACNGAAGATGGTATAAATTGGATTAAAGTTGAAAATAATTTAACNTCTGATATNAGCTGGAGAAGATTNGCTTTTAGAGCAAANGATTATGTAGATTTAACTAGTACNAGCGTACANTTNAAATTTGTTGCATCNGACAGTGCATATGGCGCTCTAAGNTCNGGAAGTCTAGTTGAGGCTGCAGTTGANGATTTATACCTGTGGGATTCAAATTCTTCAGTATCTGTNGAAGATATTAACCATAAATCAAANNNTCAGCTTCTNANGATTACTGATATCTTAGGAAGAGAGGTTACTGACNNANAAATACATCAACATAGNGTTTTGTTATATATTTATTCGAATGGTTTTGTAGANAGAGTNTANAACTCTCCAAATCGATTNTAACAAATTTTAAATTTACTATTNTTGTAAANCGCTAATGGNTTTCCTTTNAATANTTCANTAACAAATGGAGTNTTTTTGGACATTGATTTAATATCAGTTTCTTNGAAAACCCACTCTATTGATGGATCAAANAATGTTAGATTNGCTTTCTCCCCAACTTTTATTTCTGGACAATCAATTTTTANTATTNGCTTTGGATTTACGGAAATCTTTTCAATCAANGTTTCCAAATCAATATGNTNACCTAAATTCTTTACNAACAGTCCAAAAAATGATTCAAGTCCAATAATTCCAGAATCAGCATAATCAAATTCTATCTTTTTATTTTCCAAATCTACAGGAGTATGATCTGATGTNATAATATCAATTGTTGAGTCGTTCAAGCCTTTAATTATTTCTTTNATATCTTTTTTGGTTCTAAGAGGTGGTANNAGCTTGTATCTTGTATCAAAGTTNTCTACGTTACTTTCATCTAAAAANGTATTGTATATNGAAACATCACATGTAATATTNTTNTCNGATTTTTTTTGTTTTCTAATTAATTTGACTGATTCANAGGTTGATATGTAAGAAAGATGAATTTTTCCTTTAGAGTAATTATTTATTTCAATGTCTCTNTATGTGGTTAAAAACTCTGANATATTTGGTATTCCTTTTAAGCCCAATTTAGTGCTNAATGCACCCTCATTGACAACTCCGTGGTTAATTAATTCTTTATCACNTGGATGATGNATNATTAAAGTATTTAAGTCTTTGGCATACTCNAAACTGAGATTTAAAACTTTACTATTTGAAATAGATTTTTTATCATCTGTAAATGATTTACAACCACTTTTTAATATNTCATGCATTTCAACTAAATCTTCTCCNTTANCTTTTTTCGTAATGTTAGCTGANGCAAAAATATCTACAATAGAATCCGAAGATTTATTNNTTATATATTCAATTATACTTTTATTATCTATGTTTGGTTCTGTGTTTGGCATAATTTGAACACCGGTAAATCCTCCTTTGACAGATGAATTTATNCCGTTCTCTATAGTATCTCTATTTTCAAAACCCGGATCACAAAAGTTTACATGGAAATCAAACCATCCAGGTGAAACGTGANAGTTTTTAATGTCAATAACTTTNATTTTTGNATTGTNTTTATCTAAGATTAGATTTTTTTTGATTTCAGTAATGATNCCATCAATTATTAAGATGTCAANATTAGAATTANTAAACTTACTTCTTTTGTCTANGATNGTAGTATTTTTAATAAGTATATTCATTCTCGATTCTTNTTATAAATAATATTTCAAAAAGAAAAAATAGCAATGTCAATATTAAGCAAAATTTCCAGTACTCTTTAATTTCGTTTTTAAATTTTATNTGNTTTTTATTTCCNGNANCTAATANTCTNATATTTTNNATTTTATTATCNACAATGAATTCATTTANNTCATTNACAGAANTTGAATTAATTTTNGATTCATCTCTNCTNTAGTTTAATGATAAGTTTTGGGTAGTATTATCATTATATTTTACTAAATAATTGTCATGTTTTGTAAGCTTATCAGTTGGAATTATAATTAGTTTACCAAATTCTTTTTTTGATTTTAATTTAACTTCATCATTTCCATTTGAAATTGATTCAGCAATTAGTTTATTTTTTTCATTTATTACATAATATTCTTTTTTAATGTATTCATACAACTTCTCTGAAACATTATTCATATTAAAAATATTAAAAAATATTGGAGCGAATAATGGACTATTTTTAAATGTATTATGTTCAAAAGGAGATGTCATTACAAAAATATTTCCATCAAAATATTTATTGGATAATAGAAAAGGATCAGAGTTTTCTAGATTAAGAATTTCATTGTAATTGCTTTTAGAACTTAATTTATAATATCCAGATGAATTAAAAATTTGCATATTATTATTAATTTCTTCTTCAAAAATTTCCTTATGAATTGGGTGCTCATAATTTATCTTGTTTACGTTCAGATTTTTATTTGACCAATTTGTTGTATGTATATCAAATTGTGATAGCAGTGCTTCGTTATTTAATTTTTTGTTGAGAGAAATAAAAAGAT
Source organism: Flavobacteriales bacterium (assembly GCA_002716345.1). Classification (GTDB taxonomy): domain Bacteria; phylum Bacteroidota; class Bacteroidia; order Flavobacteriales; family BACL11. The sequence continues at coordinate 38,484 of PBAP01000018.1, forward strand.
TTCCACCGTTCTTTACATATTGATATAAGATTTCGATTGATTTTTTTTCAAGATCAAAATATTCATTAATAATAACAGCATCGAATCCAAATATATTTTCTAGAGAATTATATGTGTTTTGAAAAGTGAAATCAATGAACTCAAATGTGCTATTTGAAAGATTTTCGAAATTACTTTTTTTGTTTGTTATTTGAAGAACTTTTGACTTTTCAACATTATCTACAGAAAAAAATAATTTATTATCGAATTGGTAAGAATCATCATTTATTAGAAGATATAATTTTGAGTTAAATTTTTCAGCAGGAAACTTCATTGTTATTATAGTATCTTCTTGAGGTTTTAAATTGAATATAGATTGAGTAATTTGCTTATTATCAGAAAATAAGAAAGCTGAAAAATTATCAATTTCAAAATCTCCTCCGTTTGATATTTTTACAAATATTTCAAAGAAATTACTATTATAATCATAATTTTTAATCCAGCAAGAATCAATAAAAATATTTGATTTGTTATTGTCTGTTATTGGTATAATTGTTACTTTTTCCTCGCTATCAAAATTTGATAAGCTAGTTGCATTAAACTGAAGATCTGTTATTATGACATAATTAAATTTAGAGGTATCATTTAAATTTTTAATTTCTTCCAGTGAAAAGGAAAAGTCATTAAAATCAATTGAGCTAATTTGATCAAATAAAATTTCTTGATTAGCATAATCACCAAGTGAGGTATTTCCAACTATCAACTCTGTATTTTCAGTATTTGATTTTATATAATCATATGCTAAATTTTTAGCTATTTCTAATTTATTTAAATTTTCAATTTGACTTGACATACTCATTGAGTTATCGATTATTAATTTTATTTTTTTACTATCATCAATAAAATTATTGGGTGTTTTGTAAGGTTTGCTGAAAGCAAGTATTAGAAATGTTAAAGCAAAAAGTCTTAAAAAGAGTAAAAAAAGATCATTGATTTTATTTAACTTTCTTTTTTTGGAGTTTATATTCTTAAGTAATTTTATTGAGCTAAAGTAAACTCTTTTAGGTTTTCTTAAATTAATAATGTGAAGAATTATGGGTATGAGTAGAAAAAAAAAGAAATATAAAATGCCTGGATTATGAAAACTCATCAAAATACAAAATTAGAATTTTTATTTTAATTGGTGTTTTAATTTAGCAACATGCCATCCTTTAATTCCAAAATTTTATTTGAACTTTTTGCTAACTCTTCATTATGTGTAACTATTACAATAGTCTGTCCTTCTTGATTAAGTTTTGATAAAATATTTGAAATCTCTATTGACATTCTTGAGTCTAGATTTCCTGTCGGCTCATCAGCAAATATAATTTCTGGTTTATTAATAAGTGCCCTTGCAATCGCAACTCTTTGTTTTTCACCTCCAGAAAGTTCATTAGGATATTGATCTTTAGTCAAGTCTAGTTCAAATTTATTGGATAGCTCTAATGCTTTTTCCTTTAATTCTATTTCATCGATTTTTGTTAATCTAGCAGGTAACATGATATTTTCAATTACAGTGAAATCTTCTAATAAATTAAAGTTTTGGAATATAAAGCCAATTTTTTTGTTCCTGAGATTTGAAATTTCAACATCATTATAATCTCTAATATCTTTGTTTTCGTAGAAAACATTTCCAGAATATTCTTTTTCAAGGGTGCTAATGACATTTAGTAAGGTAGATTTTCCGGCTCCTGATTTGCCAATAATAGATATATATTCTCCTTTATTAACTTTAAAGTTTAAATCTTTTAAAATTTGTCTTTTACCAAATTTTACATTAATATTTTTTGCATCAATCATTATTGACAATTGTTTTGTAATCTAAATAATATACCAATTTAATGGAAATACTATTAAATGGATCGAGATCAAATGTATTACTTAAATTCTTAATTATATTTCTTTCAAAAGTATTTTCATTATCTCCAAGTTCATTTTTCCACACTAAACTTATTTCACTTCCAGGTGCAAAAATCCAATCTAATGATATATTAGAAGTCCAAGTCAAGTAATTAATATCCTTATTTTCTTCATAGCTTATGCCCTGAAAGTATCCGTCATTATTTAATAAGTGAAAAGATTTATTTTTTATTCCACTCCAGTAATGTCTCAATTTGTATGAAAGGTTGATCTTATTGTTAAAAATATATGAGCCACTTAACACATTAGTTATCATAAATTTATCTCTTATAGAATATATTGACTCGCTATTTAAACTATCGCTGTCTATATAGCCATAATCATTTTTAGTATTACTTACAGATAAAACATATCTTAATGATAATTTGTCACTAAGTCTTGTTAGTGGAGAAACTCTCCATCTAAAAGTTCTAGTGTCATATAGTGGTTCAAATTCAATTCCTGTACCAAAATCTACAGCAAACTTTTTTCTGTAATCAGATGACAAATATGTCCCAAAATATATATTCTTGGATCTTTTCATTGGATTATTATAGTTATCATCTCTTGCTTCATAATAATCATTTGATTCAAAGGGTCTTGTTTTGAATCTGATTTTAGTAAAAAGATAGTTTTTAAGCATCATATTGGATTCAGCTTCAAATTCAAATTCTGTAAATTTATATGGCTTAAATAATGTTTTGTGAGAAATCTCAATTTCTGTGTTTGAATTAATAAATTTTTTTGTTGGATTAAATTGATAGTAGCTAAGTTCTATTGAATTATAGATTTCATTGTTTGACTCTAAAAACCCAAGATCATTAGTGTTAAATTTTTCATCTTCAATTAAAGTCATTAGTTCATATCTGAATTTTCCACTTGTTTTTCTTAAAAAAGAAAACGCTGAAAAACCTGTATTTAGATTTTCTTCTATTTCATTACTTAATTTGATATTTGCGTTGTATGAGAAAGTATTATTTTTATTTACAATGTTTGTAAAAATACCAGTAACATTACTTTTTTTAAGTCCATTATTTTGATACATATTGGTGTTCATTATGCTTACAGATGAGTTTTTATTGAATGATTGATCTACTATTGATATATTATAGTTTTTTAATGTATCAAAACTGGAGTTTGCGTTAAGAGCATTTAAAACACCGATTGCTAGTCCGTTTTTATTTCTTCCACTAATCTTGGTAGCATTAATGAGATCATCTTGGACGCGTCTTGAATAAAACATATTTCCTCCCTTGTTAAATAGTTCTGTTCCTTCATTAAAAAATTGTCTACGTTCTTCAAATTTAATTTCAAAAGGTGAGAGGTTTAATACTTGATCATCGCTAGCTACTTGTCCGAAGTCAGGAATTAATGTAGCATCTAGAGTATAACTTTCATTTATTCCATATTTTAAATCCATACCAATGTTATATGGATAACTGTATTGAGATTGAAAATTTTCAATGTAAGAAGAAAAATAAGGCATAAGAGACAATCTTAGATTGGACTCTAAGTTATCAAATCCATTAACAATACCCTTTTGAAGAGATACATCCTCATAACTTACATCAATGTAATTCCAAGTGTATGTTTCTCGATACCTTCTAATTGATCTTTCAAAATTAAAATTCCAAGAACTATTTTCTACTGAGTATCTTAAATTACTGAAAGGAATCTCAATTTCTACAAGCCAATATTTGCTATAAATTTTTACCTCTGAATTCCACACAGCGTCCCATAACATGTCTTTATTACCACTGATAATTTTTGCATCAGACTGAACATTTGATGCGCTGACTGTAAAATTATAAACTAACTGTCCGTTTGAGTAAGGGTCAATTAAAACAGAAAATTTGTCAAAATTTTTGTTATCATCATCCCTTTTAGCCAGTTCTTTGTTCAGACTATCAATACTTGGGTCTCTTAATTTAGCCAAGACATATAAACTTGTTTTGTCATATGCAATTTTAATATCAGATTCAAAGCCGATTCTTTCTTTTTTGCCATTTTTTGGTTTATATTGAATAAATTTTGATGTTGGCTGAATCTCATACCAAATTCTATCTTCTTTGGCATCGATAATTGGTTTGTTTAAAATATTATTTACTGTATAGGTTCGTTGCTCAAAATTTTGAGATTTTGAACCTAAATTTAAACTCAATAAAAAGATTAGAAAAATATTTTTAAACATTTTTCAAAAATACAACATTAGTAATCTACAATGTTAAAGATTAATTTATTTTTGTTAAAAAATATAATATGAATTTACATGAGTTTCAAGGTAAAGATTTACTTAGTAGTTATGGAGTTAGTATACAAAGGGGTTATGTAGCAAATAACTCAAAAGAATCTTTAGAAATAGCTAAAAAATTAAATAAAGAAACAGGAACAAAATGGTGGGTGATTAAAGCTCAAGTGCATGCAGGTGGTAGAGGAAAAGGAGGAGGGGTAAAGCTTGCGAAAAATCTTAATGAAGTTGAAAAGATTGCTGATGAAATGTTAGGAATGCGATTAATTACTCCGCAAACATCCAGCAATGGAAAGATTGTTAATCAAGTTCTAATTGCTGAGGATGTTTATTATCCAGGACCTTATGAAACAAAGGAATTTTATATTTCTGTTTTATTAGACAGAAGAACTAATCAAAATATGATTATGTATTCAACCGAAGGTGGGATGGACATTGAAGAGGTTGCAGAAAAAACACCAAATGAAATTTTTTATGAGCACGTAAATCCTAAAATTGGGTTATTACCTTTCCAATGTAGAAAAATTGCATTTAATTTAAAATTATCCGGTAATGCATACAAAGAAATGGTAAAATTTGTTAAATGTTTATATGAAGCTTATTTGGGTTCTGATTCTTCATTATTTGAAATTAACCCTGTTTTAAAAACTAGTGATGATAAAATTCTTGCAGTTGATTGTAAAGTAAGCCTAGACAATAATGCACTTTTCAGACATAAAGATCTTGTTAGTCTTAGAGATAAAAGAGAAGAAGATCCAGATGAAGTTGAAGCTCAGGAATTTGGTTTAAACTTTATAAAACTTGATGGTAATGTTGGATGTATGGTTAATGGTGCAGGATTAGCCATGGCTACAATGGATATAATCAAGCAAGCAGGTGGAAATCCAGCTAATTTTTTAGATGTTGGAGGTACTGCTAATGCTGAAAGAGTTGAGCAAGCCTTTAGAATAATTCTTAAAGACAAAAAGGTTAAAGCTTTATTAATTAATATTTTTGGAGGTATTGTTAGATGTGATAGAGTTGCTCAAGGTGTTGTTGATGCTTGTAAAAATATTGGTAATATTGAAATTCCTTTAATTGTAAGACTACAAGGAACTAATGCAATTGAAGCAAAAAAACTTATTGAAGAAAGTGGTTTAAAAGTAGAATCTGTAATTTTACTAAAAGAAGCAGCAGAGAAAATTACTGAAGTCCTTTCTTAGTAATTTTTTCACTTAACATAAAGGCAACTTTTTCTCCATCAATTGCTGCACTCATAATCCCTCCAGCATATCCAGCTCCCTCACCGCAAGGGAATAACCCATCAATTTGATTATTTTCTAGCGTAATCTTGTCCCTTGGTATTTTGATTGGAGAAGATGTTCTGCTTTCAGGAGCATGAACAATCGCTTCATTAGAAATGTATCCACTCATTTTTTTATCAAATTCTAAAAATGCTCCTCTAAGAGTTTCATAAATAAATCTTGGAAATAGTTCAGACATTTTAACTGATATAGTTCCAGGTATATATGATGTCTTTGGAATATTAACAGACAATTTATCGTTCATAAAATCAGAAAGTCTTTGAGCGGGAACTTTCTGAGTTTGATCAGAAAGTTGATAGGCTTTATTTTCAATTTCTTTTTGAAATTCAAGTGCAGCGAAGTATTTGTATTTATTAGTGTTAAAATCCTTTTTATTTAATTGAACAACTATTCCTGAATTTGCAGTTTTATTGTCTCTTCTACTAGGAGACCATCCATTAGTTACAAGTTCATTTGAGTTTGTAGAGCAAGGTGCAATAATTCCACCTGGACACATGCAAAAAGAATGAATACTTCTGTTTTTATACATGGTACTTAGATTGTAAGAAGCAGGTGGTAGGTAGTTTTTATTATATTGATTATGATATTGTTTCTGGTTAATAAAAGATTGATCATGTTCAACTCTTACTCCAATAGCTATTTCTTTTAGTTCTAGCTTAACTTTAATTTTATCTAACAAATAATAAATATCTCTAGCTGAGTGTCCAGTAGCTAATATTATGTTTTTAGACTTGATTTCTTTTTCTTCGTTTATTTTTATTTTGTAAATTTTATTTTCTCTAATTACAATATCACTAATTCTTGAGTTAAAGTGAATTTCACCTCCACAATTAAGAATTGTTTCTCTCATTTTTTTTATGATTTTTGGAAGTTTATCAGTGCCAATATGTGGATGTGCTTCAATTAAAATACTTTTATCGGCACCATGATAAACTAAAGTTTCTAGAATTCTATTTATATCACCTCTTTTTTTTGATCTAGTATATAGTTTACCATCAGAAAAAGTTCCTGCACCTCCCTCTCCAAAACAATAATTAGAATCATTGTTTAGAATATGCTTTTTGTTTAGATTTGCAATATCTCTTCTTCTCTCTCTTATTTTTTTACCTCGTTCGAAAATAATTGGTTTTATTCCTAATTCTATTAGTCTTAATGCAGAAAATAGACCTGCAGTTCCAAAGCCAATAATTACTACAGTTTTTTTGTTATTGACTTTTATATAGTTTCTTTTGATGGACCTTTGCTCGTAAAAAGAGGAGTCTACATAGACTTTATATCTTAGTTGATACTTTATTTTCTTGTTTCTTGAGTCAATTGATTTTTTTGATAAGATTATGTTATTGATTCTATCTTGATTAATATTTAGTTTTTCACTTATGTTCTCAAAAATTAATTTTTGATTATTAATGTCATTAGTATTTAATCTTATATCTATAACTTTAATCATATTTAAAGTTATTTTTTTAATTTAATATTTCTTAATTTTATAACATTAATTTTAAACTTGTAAAATGCGATTATCACTGTTAACAATTCTACTATTTATTAACTCTATTTCTTTTTCTCAGCAAAACATTATTTATTTAAAGTCTGGTCAACATGAAATTGAATATAATTTTGATATTTTGAATCAAAATGAAAAATATTATAGATATGTTTTGTTCAGTGATATCCCTTCAACAGAACAAATTAATCAGTTAAAAGATATTGGTATAAATCTTTTAGAGTACCTGCCAAAAAATATGTACATATGCTCTATTGATAAATTAATTTTACCAACTCAACTTGAAAAATTTAATGTTATATCATTAAATAAAATTTTACCTTCGTTTAAAATTGATAAAAAGCTTAAAAATAATTACCCAGATTGGGCATATAAAAATGGTGAATTAAGTTTAAAACTAATTTTACATAAAGATGCCAAGTACAATGAAAGTTTAAAGCTTGTTCAAAGCAAATACGAAAAAGTACAATTTAATGACAAGTCTTTAAGAATATTTGTTACAATTGATGAAAGTAATTTATTAAATCTTGCTTCATTGGAGTTTATTAGTTTCATCGAGCCAATAGACCCCCCTTCATTACCAGAGAACAAAACTGGTAGAACACTTCACCGTTCAAACACTGTTAATGTGGATTACAATTCCTCTATCTCAAGAAAATATAATGGAGATGGTGTTAAAGTTATGATGCAGGATGATGGCATAGTTGGTCCTCATATTGATAGGCAAGGTCGACTCGACCAGTCATTTTGTGTTGGTTGCAGCTCCTCAGGTTCAGATCATGGAGATCATGTCTCAGGAACTATTATGGGTGCAGGTAACCTTGATCCTTTAGGAAGAGGTATGGCTGACGGTTCCTTTCTATATGTTTATGGTTCAAGTAATAATAATTATTATGATGTTCCAAATTTGTATAATAATTATGATGTGACAATCACATCTAAATCCTACAGCAATGGATGTAATGCAGGTTATACGTCTCTAGCTCAAGATTTAGATCTACAAACAAATGATCATCCAAGTCTAATACATGTTTTCTCAGCGGGTAATGACGGAACTTCAGATTGCGGCTATGGTGCTGGCTCAGGTTGGGGTAATGTTACAGGAGGACATAAGCAAGCAAAAAATGTTATTGCAGTTGCCAATTTAACCTCAATTGCGAATTTAGCTAATTCATCCAGCAGAGGCCCTGCTGAGGATGGAAGAATAAAACCAGATATAAGTGCCAAAGGAACTAGTGTTTATTCTACTGAAGAGAATCAAACATATGGAACTAAAACAGGTACTTCTATGTCTTGTCCTGGAATCTCAGGTGTTATGGCTCAACTTTATCACGCTTATAAAAACCTGAATGGTAATGTAAACCCTCCATCTGGTTTAATGAAGTGTTTAATGCTAAACACTGCTGATGATATAGGAAATCCTGGACCTGATTTTAAACATGGTTGGGGCGTCGTAAATTCATTGCGAGCTGTGAAAGCAATCGAAAATAATAATTTTTTATCATCAAGTATTGAACAAAATTTGTCAAATACTCACAACATAACTGTACCATCCAATACTCTAAAGCTTAAGGTAATGGTATATTGGCACGATAAAGAGGGTAGTACTACTGCAGCAAAATCTTTAGTTAATGACATAAATATTCAGATTACTGACCCATCAGGACAAACTTTTGATCCTTGGGTATTAAATACAACTCCAAGTGCAACTTTACTCGATCAAAATGCAACAAGAGGTATTGACGATCTTAATAATATGGAACAGGTCACTATTGACAACCCACAAAGTGGAATCTATAATTTAACTGTTGGTGGTTATTCTATTCCATTTGGTCCTCAAGAGTATTTTGTTTCTTATGAAATAATAACTGAGGATTTAAAGCTAACCTATCCAATAGGTGGAGAAAGTATTGTGCCAGGATCACAAGAAATAATTAGGTGGGATACACATCTCTCTGGAAGCTTAACAATTGAATATAGCACTAATGGTGGTACAACTTGGGGACTAATTACTAATAGTGCTAATGCTGAAAATGGATATTACTATTGGAATCAAACAATGCCAGTAACTGATAGTGCTTTAATTAGAATATCTAATCAAAGCTTTTCATCACAGTCAGACCATCCATTTACTGTGGTTAGTGTTCCAACGAATGTAAATGTATATTGGCCATGTCCTGATTCGATTAATGTATCTTGGAATTCAGTGAGTGGTGCTACATCTTATGAAGTAAGTATGCTTGGTCAGGAATACATGGATTCAATGGTAACAACTACCAATACAAATGCATGGTTTATTAATCCTAATCCTTCAATTACAGATAGCTGGTTTTCAGTGTGTTCTAAAGTTAATAATGGAAAGGGTAGAAGAGCCATTGCAGTTAATCAACAAAGTATTAATGCAGGTTGCTTAGCACCTCCCACAGCATCATTTACATCAAGCAATAACGTAACCTGCTCTGGAGTTGTTTCTTTTTATGATAACTCATTAAATCTACCATCATCATGGATATGGAATTTTGGTGATGGAAATACATCAATTTTACAGAATCCAACGCATACATATACAAACCAAGGTATTTATGATGTATCTCTGGTTGTATCAAATGCTCTTGGTAGTGATACTGTACTTTACACATCATTTGTTGATGTATCTTACATTTCACCTCCAGTTACATTTGATGATACTGTGTGTCAATTTCCAGCTTCATTTTCTCTTGGGGCTGGCTCAAGTTCTGCAAAATGGTATACGGATACATTAGGAAGTGCTCCAATCTATACTGGATCTATTTATAATACACCAATAGTTAGTTCCCCTGTAACGTATTACGTAAAGGAATTTGGAGGTTCTTCTATTTTTGGTGGTGCTAATGATAACACAATTGGTAATGGTGGTTATTTTAACAATTACCAATATTTAATTATGGATTGTTATTCTTCCTCTAAAATAGTTTCTTTTGATGTGTTTGCCGGTACAGCACAAAGTATAACTTTTGAACTCAGAGATGCTAATTCAACTGTTATTGATGATACTACAATATCTGTTCAGACTGGTAAAAACACATTATTTGTAGATTTTGATGTTCCTGTTGGAAATAATTTACAATTAGGAGTTAGTGCTAATAATTCAGATTTGTATCGTAATAGCGATGGAGCGAATTATCCATACAATTTTGGTAACATAGCAACAATCACCGGATCTAGTGCAACTACAAGCACTGGTTACTACTACTTCTTCTACAATATACAAATGAGAGAGACTTGTGTAACATTTTTTGCTCCTGTAAACGGTGTTCTAGTGCCAGGTTTAGCATCATACTCGAACCAGAATGTAAATATTTGTTCTGGTCAGTCATATACAATTGGTAGCAGCTCATACAGCACACCAGGAATGTACGTAGACACAATTTTAAATAATTCAGGATGTGATAGTATAGTAAGTACAACTTTAAATGTTACTCCAACCTACACAGTTAATAATATTGTTTCAATTTGTAAAGGCGATACTTATACAATAGGACAAAGTTCCTATAACTCCAGTGGTATATATACTGATGTCTTGCTAGACTCTCAGGGCTGTGACTCCACAGTGGTAACTGATTTGACAGTTACTGAGGTTATTGCTACTGTTGCTCAGTCGGGAGGTTATTTATCTGCTAACGTTTCTAGTGGTCTTCCACCGTATACATACACTTGGAACACGGGTGAAACAGGTTCAAACATTAGTATAACAAGTAATGGTCAGTATTGGGTCATGGTTACTGATGCAAATGGATGTGCTTCTCAAAAATACTTTATTACTGTTTCAAGCTTACCTAGCTCAACATTTGAAGTAAATCTAGACGATATAAATATATATCCCAATCCAACTGGTGGAGTAGTCAATATTGAATTATCTAACAACATTAAATACTCTGATTATGAAGTGCAGATTTTGAACAATGTTGGTGAAGTAGTATATGAGGATATTAACTCTAAATTACTATTAATGAATAATTTATCATCAGGTATATATACAATAAGATTAGTTTTTAGTGATAAAATATTTCATTCTCAAATTATTGTAAAATAATTGTTTTGAGACTCAGACCAATTATTGTCTTTCTAAGTCTACATTTTACTTCAGCCATATTGGCACAAGACTTGAATATCAGTACTTATGATATCATTGATGGAGATACAATTATAAATTCAAAAAAATTTCCTGAATTAGACTTAATCAGTTTTAAAACAAAGGAAGAGAAACTTAATTATTACAGAACTAAGAAAAGAATCAAGAAAGTTTATCCAATAGCACTTTTTGCAAAAAATAAACTGGATGAGATAAGATCATCATTAGATACCATTCCAAAAAACAGAAAAAAAAGAAAATTTAGAAGAGAACTTGGTAAATGGGTTAAAAATGAATATGAGCCAATTTTTAGAAAGATGTCGATAAAGGAAGGGAGAATTCTGATTAAATTAGTTTATAGAGAAACAAATTATACCACCTATGAGCTAGTCAAAGATTATAAAGGTAGATTTTCTGCTTTTTTTTGGCAAAGAGTAATCAAAGCATTTGACAATGATCTCAAGATGAAGTATAACCCTATTAGTAATTCTGAAGATGAATTGATAGAATCAATACTAAATGAACTAATTATTGAGGGAAACTTTGTTTCTAAGTAAATCTTTTGGAAACAACTTTGTTCTTTAGGCCTGCAGAGTAGTCATAAAAACCTTCTGCTGATTTTACACCTAATTTTCCGTTCTTAACAAGGTCTTCTAATAAACTACAAGGCTTATATTTCACATCGTTAAATCCTTCGTAAAGAACATTTAAAATTGATAAACATACATCAAGCCCTATGAAATCAGCTAAAAACAGAGGGCCCATTGGATGTGACATGCCAAGAATCATTACAGTATCAATGCCTTCAACACTAGAAATATCTTCGTTGAGGGTATGTATTGCCTCATTGATCATTGGCATTAAAATTCTATTTGCAACAAACCCTGGTGCGTCGTTTACTTCAACAGGAACTTTACCAAGATTTTTGGAAAGCTCCATAATTGTTGAAACCACTTCTGCAGAAGTTTCTTTTGATTTAATAACTTCAACAAGCTTCATAATTGGCACTGGGTTCATAAAATGCATACCAATAACTCTATCTGCTCTATTTGTTGCACTAGCTATAGTTGAGATTAATATTGATGATGTGTTACTTGCTAATATTGTTTTATCAGGACACAGATTATCCAAGTTCTCAAAAACTTTAAGCTTAATATCAAGATTTTCTGTAGCTGCTTCAACTACTAGATCAGTATCTGATAAAACATCTTTATTAATTTCAGAGCTCGTTTGTATGTTTGCTAGTGTTTGGGATTTTTCAGATTCACTAATTTTTTCTTTTGATACCATTCGATCTAAATTTTTAGAAATTGTCGATAGAGCTTTTTCTAAACTCTGCTCACTTACATCAATAAGGGTGACTTGATAATTTTTTTGTGCAAATGTATGAGCAATCCCATTTCCCATTGTTCCTGCTCCTATAACAGCTATTTTTTTCATTGATATATTATTTTAAAGTTGTCAATTGAAAGATTAGCACTGTTCATACTTTCAGGTCTAAGCATACTTATAAAAACCTTTAAACTTTGTGCTCCAATACTTTCGTTAATTGTGGGTGTTAAATTAACATAAATTTTGTTCCAATCCTCACTTGGGTTAATAGCAATTATTGACTTTTTAATAACGGACTGACTGAAATTTACATAAGCACCAATAATGAATATTGAGTTATTCTTATAGTCGAGTTCTAAGTAAACAGGACTGCCAGCAGAAGGAAAATCATCTATTTCAAATGTTGTTGCTTCAAAATTTAATAAAGGCTCTTGTAAAATGACTTTACCAACCTTACTTAATTCTCCATAAACTGAATCAGTTGGGAAAGGACTAATAAAATTTGTGTCTGAATTAATTGAAATATCAAAGTTATTACCTAGACCTTCAAAATCTTCAGAGTAAAAATTTAAGTTTTGTTTGTATTTTGTTGTTGGTACTAATAATAAAATTGAATCTGAGATAAAATTCAGAGTTGTATCAAATGTTTCATAAAAAGGGTATATATCTCTGCTTGCAGAAATTCCATTTACCTTTATTCCAGAAAATATTTTTAAGTTAATTGTTCCATCACTAATAACTGGAAATGTACAAGGCATCTCATAAATTCCTTGTTTTTGATCGTTAACGTAAAACCATACATCCGAAATTTTAGAAGTACTGGCTTCACCATTAATATTATCATTAAATCCTATTTCATTGATTTGAAAATATGTGGGTATAGCTACTTCATCTTTTTGACAAGCAACAAAAACAAAAAGAATAAAAATCCAATATTTCATTTTAACAAAAAAATGTGCATTATTTAATTTCAAAGTTAATTATAATGTCCTAAATTGTAATAGATTAGCTATATAAATGAAAGATAGCTATATTCACAAAGGTTTAAGAAAAAAACTAATTGAGAAACTTGTTGACAGAGGAATAAGAGATGAAAAAGTTTTATTTGCTATTGATAGTGTTCCAAGGCATCTTTTTATGGACAAGGCATTTCTTAAGTTTGCTTATGTAGACAAGGCTTTTCCAATTGGTGATAACCAAACCATATCTCAACCTTTTACTGTTGGTTTTCAAACTCAACTCTTAGAAATCAAAAAGTTTGATAAAGTCCTTGAGATTGGAACAGGATCTGGCTATCAAGCTTCTGTCTTACATAAAATGGGAGCTGATGTTTACACTATTGAAAGACACAAAAATTTATATCTACGTTCTAAAGAACTGCTTACAAAGTTGAATTGCAAATGTATGTTCATACATGGAGATGGTTACAAAGGACTACCCCAATTTGCTCCATTTGATAAAATTATTATTACCTGCGGTGCTCCAGAGATTCCAAAAGACTTATTATTACAACTAAAGATTGGAGGTAGAATGGTAGTTCCAGTAGGTGTTAATTCGCAAAAAATGAAATTAGTTGTTAGAAATGATGAAAACAATTACAATATCAGTGAACATGGTGATTTTTCATTTGTACCAATGCTAAAAAATAAAAGCTAATTTTATTACTTAGTTAATATTAAATAATCATTTTTTTTCTAAGTTTGAAAATGCGTCATTTTATTATATTTTTTCTTTTTTTCCCCACATATTTTAAGGCTTTTTCACAAATAACAATAAGTGCATTTATATCTGGTAACGATACTGTTTGTGAAAATTCTAAATCAAATGCTGAAGTTAATTTTTCATTTAATGGTGTAGCTCCTTTTACTTTTACTTACAGCATAAATGGAGATATACAGCCAAGTATTACTACTATGAATCTATTCTATTTCATCTCAACTAAAACTGAAGGTGTATATGATCTAGTTTCTTATTTTGATGCTAATGAGCAAGGAAATGTCAGCGGGCAAGCAATTGTAACAATTAAACCAGCACCATCCGCGAGCTTTATAGTTAGTCCTGATACAATAACAAATCTAAATCTTACAACACAATTATATGATCAATCAAGTGGTTATATTACAAGCAGAATCTGGAACTTTGGTGATAATTCACCTAATCAGTATGATCTAAATCCAACTCATACTTATTCTGACTCCAACAGTGTTTATCAAATATCATTAATTGTTGAGGATGAAAACGGATGTAGAGATACTAGCTCGAAGTATTTGTGGTATCAAGAAGAGTCTTGGATATATACCCCAAATGCATTCACACCAGACCTTGACGGTATAAACGATAGATTTTGTATCAGCTATGGTGGAAT
>PBAP01000019.1 GCA_002716345.1 Flavobacteriales bacterium
ATTTCTCCAATATCACAAGAAAATAAAAATATTGATGTTACTAAAAATATTTTTTTCATAATGAATAATCTAATTTAATGAAGAAACTTGTCCCATAGCTAGTCGATATACTTGAGGAACTGGATTGATGTATATCTGAGGAAATACCACTAAATTCAATATCTTTAATATTGAGAATATTTTTTATTCCAAATAAAATGAATATGTTGTTGAATTTTCTGTTTATTGAAAAGTCTAACATAGTATAACTGTTCGCAGTATTTTCTTTTACATAATTATTTTCATCTGTGCTTAAAAAAGTATATTTCCCATTATATTTAAGATTCAATAAAATGTTATAGTTCATGTAATTTCTTGAAAAGCTAGTGCTAAACTCATCAAAAAACTTTAAGTTTTTTGATATGTTAGTAAATTCTTTACCTGTTTTTGAATATTCTAAATTAAGTTTAAATTGATTAAAGTTCACTTGACTATTAATACTTGCTCCTAAAGTACTATATTCTTCAACATTTTCGTAAGTGTATTGGCCATTATTCTCTGCAAGTACAATTAAATCGTTTACGTCATTGTAGTATGCCTTGACTTTAATACTTTTTAATACTTCTGAAATACTTAATTGTAGAGATGAAGAAAAATTAACAGAATTTTCTGCCTTTAAATTTTCATTTCCAACGATGTTGTGATTAATATCTACAAAATTGAAATATAACTCTTTCAGACTTGGCGATCTAAATCCTTTAGCAACGCTAGATCTGAATGTCAAATCATTTTTTTTGTACATTAAATTAAANGAAGGAATTAAAGGAGCTGTATATGANGTATTATATGNGAATCTNATTGCNGGTCTAAAATGTAAATNGTTCNTTTTGTATTCTAAAAATGAAAATANAGCAAATTCAGATATATTCTTTTCCTTACCAGNAATTCTTTCTCCCTCTGAGGTTTCAGTTGAAATATTAAGGCCTAGCTTATAATTAAAAATATTTTTAAAGTTTGACTGAAATGAAATNCTATTGTCAAATTTTGTAAATACTATTGTGTCTTGGTCTCCTGAGGTCTCAGTTAGTGTTTTGTTTAATGTCGTTAAATCATTAAAGTATGTNTTTTTTCTTCTCTTGTAGTGATTAAATGAGCTCAGAAAANTAAGACTATTGCTTTCTTCATTCTTATTTAGTTTGATAGATATATTGTTTCTNTAAGTTNTATAATAATCATCAAATGCNTTNTCANAATATGGAGGNCTNGGATAACCNCTNTTTAANATTGTTTCATAAAATGAANCNANNCTTAATTCACNATAGATTTTATNANTCTTGAAAGAATTTTTAACTGTAATAAAATATTGTTCTTTNGGTTTCCANTTTTTGTNTCTGGAGGAATCAGCAAGGTTCTTTTTTGGAATTANATTAAAATCCTCACCATCGGTCCAACCGTCAAAATAATTTCTACCAAAATCAGTAACTAAGTTTGTTTTTCCTTTCTTTANNCCAGANGAAACATTTAAATTATACCTTCCGACGGTTTCGTAAAGTGATGNGATTTTTANGAAATTATTTTCAGTNCTNTTTGTTATNAAATTTATGGTNCCAGCTAATGCGTCAGTTCCATATTCAACAGACAATGGTCCTTCAACGATTTCTATTCTNTCTACNTTATTGAGGTTGATTTGACTAAGATCAATGTTTCCGTTTAATCGACCAATAACAGCAACATCGTCAATCATTATTTTNATATTTTGTCCAGAAATTCCTTGAATTGAAGAGCTTTGNCCCAGTATATTATCATTNNTAATNCTAAATCCGCTGTACTTACTAATTATGTCAGTTAGTGATACTGCNCCNATTTCATTGATTTCTTTCTTACTNATAGATNTAATGTTNTGTATCGCATTTGAAATNTTNTTCGGTTCAATTTGCGCAGTAATAACCAAATCCTCTAACAANAGATCTTTTTTTTGTANAATTACATAGTAAGTTTTTTTACCAGTTTTATAATTTACTTTCTTNGGTTCATATCCAACATTTGAGACATTTAGCNTAAAATTTTTAGTTNCTTTTAAAAGAGTGTTGTTAATATTAACTNTTCCNTCNTTGTCCGTAAANTTGTAGNNTTTTATGNTCGATGATTGAANGATAACATTACAGTCTGNTATTGAGTTAGAATCANNATCTAGAACATATATGNTNTGNGAATTTGCAACATTACAAAAGAANAACACTACTAATNTNTTTAGTAAAATTTTCATTANTNAAAAATAATTATTTAGTTGATTATAATTTTCTTTGTTACTGTTGAATCATTTAAATCAAAAATAACGAAATAGCTTCCTGACTGCAACTGAGAAACATCAATTTGATGATTTTGAAATCCATTACTCATAAAAATATTTTCGTATGTCATTTTACCTGTTAAATCAAAGATTGAGATTTTAATTTTTTCATTAGTGAAATCAGTTAAAACGTTTAATATATTGTTTACGGGGTTAGGATATATATTGATTTCAGTAATTTTATTTTTGTTGAATAGGCTAGTTGATGAAATATTTGAGCTATTAAAAACTACTTTTCCAGTTGATGAACCTTCAAATTCTTCTAATACAAGTCTAAAAATATCATCATTTCTATCTTTAATAAAGAAACATAAATCATTACTTATTGNATAACCACCTGATGAAAAGTCATATGTTTTCCAGTCATATCCTATCACATTAATTATACTTTCAAATGTGTGGTTTGTGTAATTTGAATAATTGTAAGGATTAGAAATATTATTCGCTTGAGCAACCTCAATTCCATTATTGGCTAAAACACCAGTTACNGAATAGGGCATAAACATNTCATGTGCAATGTATTTTGTGAAAGTGATGTCCCAGTCAAACTCGTTTGGTTCTCTGTCTATGATGGCATTATTGTCAATTGAATAATAAACAAAGTTTTTTGTATTGTAATTTGATTTAGATATAGTTTGAGTAACTAAATTTGATCCGTCAAGGTTTGCATGTCTGAAGATGTAAGTACCGCTTGCTAATTTNTCCATCCATAATTTTTTCCAATTCCCATTAACAGTTCTTATCAGATGAATGGANTCACCAGTAACATGATGAGTGATCATACTATACATTCCCCAACCAAGATCAAAACCACTACTTTGATGGCTACTGAATGAGCCTGTAGTCCAATTTGAATCTGAGTTGTATAAATTTGAATTAACCATAGTTATTGATGAACTGTTAATGTTGTTCCAGTCTGAGGTATCTCCCATNGANTATGTGTATAGTTCTACTCCATAACCATCATTGGTTCTNATTGTAGAGCTCATTGANCCNGTTGAAAAAGCTAAATCCCAATTATTATTAGTTTCGTTTTTAACCTCAGAATTAGTTTGAAAATTAAAAAAACTTTGATTTGAGTATCCTGATCCCAAATAAATAGTTGTAGAATTTTGAGAATAGCTGGTAGAATAACTAAAAATCAATAAAAAAGCAATTGTAAGATGTGTTGGAATATGTCTCATTTCATAAAAATTTTTTCAAAGATAAAAACTAATTTTTTTTATTTAGAATTATTCTAAATAATTTTAAGGCTTTTTTTGATATTTNTCAACAAAATTTTATAATAAAAACTACTTATGAACCATATTTTATAAAAACGGTCTTTTTTTATTATTTTCTTCAATTAAAGCCTCGTATATTTGTAAAAGATTTGATTAAGTGTTAGGACTAATAAGTATCTCTTANAAAAACTGTTCTCTTGAAAAAAGAGAGACTTTTCACTACGAAAANAATGACTTTNAAGACTTTTTTGTTAAATACAATGAGCANANTGATTTAGATGGTGTTTTTATGNTATCAACTTGTAATAGAACNGAATTTCTCTTTGAGAAAATTGACAGTGAAATTTCTANAAANCAACTAGAAGATATTTTCAAAGAAATATGCATTGANAAAAAGGTTTCATTTGACACAAATGATTTAGTAAAATTTGAAACTAATGCNGATAAGATATGCAAATATTTTTTTAGAATAGCTTGTGGCATTGAATCAATGGTAATTGGAGAATTTCAAATAGTAGATCAGATAAAAAGATCTCACAGATTTTTTAGAAAAAATAAATTAATACCTACTGTTTTGAATCGTTTAGTTCANAAATCACTAGAAATTAGTAAATATGTTCGTTCTAACACTAATATTGGNATTGGTTCNGTCTCTGTTAGNTCNACTGCTATTGATGANCTAGGAAACTCAACTGATATCAAAAAAAAATCAGTAATATGTGTTGGTGCTGGTCCTACATCAAAAATTTCATTAAAGCATCTCAAATCCAAACAGTTTCAAAATATTTTTATTTGCAACAGAACAAATTCAAAAAGTAAAGCAATAGCTGAGGATTTAGGCATTAAATATGTACCATACAAAGATTTGAAAGACAAATTACTACAAACTGATATAGTAATTTTNAGTACNTCATCAAAAGTTCCCTTAATTTCAGAAAAAGAAATTTCACAAATTTCAAGTTTTAGATCTTCTGATCTTCTTATAATTGATTTGTCTGTACCACGAAATGTTGTCATAAAAGAAACTTATTCCAACATATCTATATTCGATATGGATTCTGTAGAAAATAAAGTGAAAAATAATTACGTTCTTAGAAAAAATGAAATTAAAAAAGTTAAAATTATAATAGACGAATTTTTTGAAGAATTTAGAACCTGGATTGATGAAAGAAAACTTACGTCATCCATAGTTTTTATCAAAGAAAATATTTTAACAAAGCCCAACAACTCCAACANATCTAATTTTAATATTTCTAATCATTTAATTAAAAAGATAAAGACTGTTACAAATAATGGAAAAAACACGAAAGCACTAGAAATTGTTAACAAAATCTTTGAATGAATATAATTATAGGNACAAGAGGCAGTGCTCTAGCACTAGCACAAGNAAAAATCGTTGAAGAAAGAATAAAAGTCTTTGACAAGAATATAAATATTCAAAAAAAAATTATTAAAACAAAAGGAGATATTCTTCTAAAAAAGAATCTTGACTCNGTTGTTGAAAAAGGTTTTTTTGTTAATGAGATTCAACAAGAACTAATGAANGAAAATATTGACATAGCCGTTCACAGCTTAAAAGACTTACCAACACATACAAATGANAAATTACAAATTATCGCTTTTGTCAAGAGAGGGGCAGCANGTGACTGNTTAGTAATTAATAATAATATCTCAAAGCTAGAGAATATTTCAACGATTGGAACTTCATCTAAGAGAAGACAGTATCAAATCAAAAAAATTTTACCAAATGCCGTAATTAAAAGTGTTAGAGGTAACGTTGACACAAGAATTAAAAAGTTAAATGAGAATAAATTTGATGCACTAATTCTTGCCAAAGCAGGAATTGACAGATTAAAAATAAATGATTGTAAAGTTAAAATTTTGGATGAGAACAATATGATACCAGCTGTTGGTCAGGGAACAATAGCCGTAGAAGCAAAATCTACCAATCCGAAAATTAATTTTATTAATAAGGCATTAAATGATAAATCAACACAAATTTGTTCACAGATTGAGAGAAATTTCTTAAGAATGTTAAATGCTGGCTGTAATGCTCCAGTTGCTGCATATTGTAGCATAATTGAAAGAAAAATAAATTTCAAGGCAATGATATTTTCTGAGAAAAAGAAAATTCATTATTCGCACTTTATAAGTACAGATATTAAAAATTATAGTGGTTTAGCAAAAAAAATGTTTGATTATTTTAACAATTCAAAGCGTATCGAAATTCTAGATGATTAAAAATACTACTAATATAATTCTAACTAACTCAGGTGATATTCATTCATTTTCATCATTGAAACAAAAGTTTAAAAATGTTTATCACTTTCCAATGATTAAAATAAAGTATACTGAATATGAGTTAGATTTTGGAGAATTTGATTATGCTGTGTTTTGTTCAAAAAATTCTGTGAAAAGTTTAGTTCAAAATATCACCAATGACAAATTTCCTAANAATTTAAAATGTATTTCAATAGGTACTAAGACTTCTAAATTTTTAGAAAAATTTGGTTTCAAAATTTTTTTGACATCAAAAAAAAGCTACTCTAAAGAAATGATAGAAGATATAAAAGAAATTGATGATTTAAAAGATTCTAAATTTTTGTTGATGCAAGGAAATCTTTCAAGTAATAAACTTTATAATGATCTGAAAAATATCACAAATGTCAAAAAAGTAATTTCATACCAAACAACTATGGTCAAGAAAAAATCAGTCGAGTTAGAAAATTTATTGTACAATAAAGAAACTATAACAGTTTTTACTAGTCCATCAAGCTTTGACGCTTTTTGTTTGAACTATAATCCAGAGTCAACAAAAATTGTTAGCATTGGAAAAACAACCTCTGATTATATCGCTAATAAAGATTTTAAAATTGACTTAACTTCCAAGATGCAAACATTTGAAAAAATTAGTGATGAAATATTAAAAAATTACTAGAAGAACAATTTAAAATGCATAAAAAAAATATAAAATAGTTATACATTTGTAAAATGAATTTTCCTCAAACACGTTTAAGAAGATTAAGGGGTTCAACCCACATTAGGGAATTATTTCAAGATGTTTATTTGCAAAAAGAATCACTAATTCAACCATTATTTATCTCAGACTTACCACTTGATACAGAANTATCTGATTCACTTCCAAAGTCGGCTCAAATTAATATTAAAAACTTATCTTATGAGTTTCCTAAGTTTTTAAGTGCTGGTATCAACAAGTTCATACTTTTTGGTGTTACAGAAAAAAAAGACATAAGTGGATCAATTTCTAGAACTAATGAAAGTGTTGTTGTTAAGGCAATAAAAGAAATAAAAAAAAATTATAATGATGTTTATTTGATTGCAGATGTTTGTCATTGCCAATATACAGATCACGGACATTGTGGAATAATTAAAGATAATTCGGTTAATAATGACAAAACAAATGAAATTCTTGCACAACAATCATTAATTCTTGCAAACGCAGGGGCTGATGCTCTTGCTCCATCTGATATGATGGATGGAAGAGTAAAGGTAATAAGAGAAAATTTAGATTTGAACGACTTTAAAGACGTTCCAATTTTTTCTTACTCTGTTAAATATGCATCAAATTTCTACGGACCATTTAGAAGTGCAGCAAATATTAAAGACGCCAACATTAACAGAAAATCATATCAAATGAATACAAGAAACTCATATAATTACATAAACGAGATAAAACAAGATTTACATGAAGGTGCAGANGCTGTTATNATNAAGCCTGCTCTTTCTTATCTTGACATCATNACAAATGTTAAAAGAGAATTCAATGTTCCAGTTNTTGCATACTCGGTCAGTGGTGAATATGCAATGATCAAAGCTGCTGCACAAAAAAANTGGATCAATGAGGAATCTATTGTTTTAGAAACNGCNTATTCCATGNTNAGGTCTGGAGCAAATGCCATAATATCTTATTACTGCTTAGAAATAACCAAATTACTTAATGAATAAAATACTAAATAGCATTAGTGCTTACAAAGAAGCTAAAAAGGTAATTCCTGGAGGGGTTAACTCNCCNGTNAGAGCATTTAAATCTGTTGGAGGAACNCCAATTTTTTTTNATCNAGGCAAGGGTTCAAAAATCACTGACATNGACAACAATGTTTACATTGATTGTGTTTCTTCTTGGGGACCATTAATTTTTGGACATTGTGATTCAAATGTTAGCTCTGAAATATCAAAGGCCATCAAAACCGGAACAACCTTCGGTGCACCCACACTTATTGAAACAAAAATTGCTAATAAAATTGTAGATATGGTTCCATCAATTGACAAGGTTAGAATGGTTAATTCAGGAACAGAAGCAACAATGAGTGCAATACGACTTGCAAGGGGCTTCACAAAAAGAAGTTTAATTGTTAAGTTTGAGGGTAACTATCATGGTCACGGAGATAGTTTTTTAATTAAAGCAGGTTCAGGTGCAATGACATTAGGAAAGCCTGATAGTTTAGGAATTACAGAAAATATTGCAAAAGACACTATACTAGCTACTTTTAATGACATTAACAGCATAAAAAAGATATTTGATAAGCATCATAACAACATAGCTGCAGTTATTATAGAACCGATCGCAGGCAACATGGGACTAGTAAAAAGTTGTAGTAAATTCCTTACAGAACTCAGAGAAATTTGCTCCAAGAATAATTCTTTATTAATTTTTGATGAAGTAATGACTGGCTTCAGAGTGTCAAAAGGTGGTGCTCAAGAACTTTACAATGTTATTCCTGATCTTACTACGTTAGGAAAAGTAATTGGTGGTGGCTTACCAGTTGGTGCATATGGTGGTAAAAAAGAAATTATGGATTATGTTGCACCTCAAGGTCCAGTTTATCAAGCAGGAACTCTGTCAGGAAACCCATTGGCAATGAGAGCTGGTCTAGCAACACTTAATCTGCTAAACAATCAAGCTTTTGAAAAATTAGAAAAGATATCATCAAAAATTGAAAAAGGATTTTTAAATAGTATTAAAAAATTAGGTATTGACGCAACTGTATGTAGAGTTGGTTCCATGATGACGATTTTTTTTACAAAACAAAATGAAATAAAATCATACCATGATGCTAAAGATTGCAACACTGATGTCTATTCAAGGTATTTCAACTACATGCTGAACTTTGGCATTTACATTCCACCATCTCAGTACGAATGTATGTTCTTTTCTCTTGCTATAAATCAAGAGGACATTGATAAAATAATCAATTCAAATTTTAAGGCTTTACAAAAAATTAAAGATGAAGAACATATTAATTGATACAATACAAGGAAGATTTCATAGTAGACCACCAGTGTGGTTCATGCGTCAAGCTGGAAGAATTTTGCCTGAATATTTAAATCTCAGAAAAAAATATTCATTTGATGAACTAATGAAAAATAAGACTCTAGCTTCAAAAGTTACAAGAATGCCAGTTGATACACTCGGTGTTGATGCAGCGATTCTATTTTCAGATATCTTAATAATCCCTAACGCTTTGGGTTTGGACTTAGAATTTACAGATAAAGGACCAATTTTCAAAAACCCTTTAAATGTTAAGGACTTTAATTTTTCAAATTTAAGTCTCAACGAAAATACATTAAAACATGTGTACGAAAATATTAATCAAGTAAAAGCTGATTTAAATAATAATGTTCCTTTATTGGGTTTTTGTGGTGGTCCTCTAACAACATTATTGTTCATGTTTAGAGGTAGTACAGATCAAAAAAATTTCGAAGGATTATTATCTCTTTTTTACTCTAATAAGAAAAAATTTCTTGAATTAATTGAAATCATAACTGACGCATCAATAAAATATGTAAAAAATCAAATCATTTCTGGCATTGATTGTTTTCAACTTTTTGAAACATATTGCGGAATAATGCCATCAAAAGAGTACTGCGATTATATTCTTCCATTTAGTAACAAGATATTAAAAGCATCTAAAGACATGAACTGTCCAACCATTTTTTTTCCAAAAAATTTAAATAATGGACTAAAAAACTTAGAAAAAAAATATTGTGATTACGTGAGTGTTGATTGGCAAATTGATTTAGAATATGCAAGAGAATTATTAGACGCAGATATCGGAATACAAGGAAATATGGATCCAAGATTTTTCTATTCTAATGAACAAGAAATAAAAAGCTATCTACATTCATTAGTAGATTTTGGATCAAAAAATCATAACTGGATTTTTAATTTAGGTCATGGTTTTCAGCCAGGAATTAATTATGAGAAAGTAATTTTTTTAGTTGAACTAATTCAAAATTTAAATTGGAAAAGAAAATGAAGTTTAGAAAGTCAATTTTAAAAAAATTCAATAAGCCAGGTCCTAGATATACCTCTTATCCTCCAGCTACTCATTTTAATGAGAAATTTTCTATCAAGAACTATATTACACAAGTAGAAAACTCTAACTTTGAAGAGCCCAGTAACATTTCTTTATACTTTCATGTCCCATTTTGTCCACAGATATGTCATTTTTGTGGTTGTACTACAGAAACTGGTTTTACAAAACCCTTCATTCAAAGGTATGTTGATGCCGTTATTTCTGAGCTAAAAAATCTTTCAAAATATATTGATAAATCAAGATTGCTTACTCAGATTCATTGGGGAGGAGGTACACCCAATGCAATATCACTTTCTTTTATTGAGCAAATCACTAATGTTGTAAAAGATATCTTTATTTTTTCTAAAAATTATGAAATGGCAATTGAGTGTAGTCCTGCTCACCTAGATTTTTCACATATAGAGCATTTAAAAAAAATAGGTTTTAATAGAATATCATTAGGAGTCCAAGATTTTGATAATAAAATTTTAGATGCAATAAATAGAAGAAGACCAAAACACCCTGTAAAAGACATAGTAGAAAAAATTAAAAGTGAGGGTTTTGTTGGCACAAATATTGATTTAATTTATGGATTACCGCTACAAACTCCAAAATCTTTTCAATCCTGCATCGAAACTGCCATTGAAGTAAACCCGGATCGTATTGTAACTTTTTCATATGCACATGTACCTAGTGTCATCCCAAGACAAAAAATACTAGAAAAATTTGATTTACCTGATAGTAATCAAAAGGCACAAATGTATGACACATCTTTCAGGCTTTTAACTAAAGCTGGATATAATGCTATTGGAATGGATCATTTTGCTAAGCCTGATGATGAATTTTCTATTGCTTTAAATCAAAAGAAATTACACAGAAANTTTCAAGGTTACTGTACAAGATTNTCAACTGGACAAGTATATGGTTTTGGAGCATCATCAATTTCTCAACTAGATTCTTGNTACAGTCAAAATACAAAAAACGCTTCTAAGTATATACATGACATAAAAAAATACGGTCTAGCTACATTTAGAGGCTACGTCTTAACAAGGCAAGAAAAAATCATAAGAGATGTTATTAATAGTTTAATGTGTAATTATTACCTGTCATTTGATGAGATAGCTTCAAAATACAATACAGATGTTAAAAAAGTAAAAGATATCATTAAGTACTCCACTGATGGATTTCAAGACTTTCTGTCTTTGAAACTAATGAAAATTTCAAATAATGAAATTGAGATATTCGATGAGGGTAGATTAGTTATTAGAAATATTGCAATGAATTTTGATCCCCTTATGAAAACAAAAATTGGAACTTATTCAAAAACTATTTAATTAAAATGAAAAATCTTTAAAATGAAGAAAGTAGGCGTATTATTAGTAAACCTNGGAACCCCAAATAGTCCAAAGACAAGTGATGTTAGAAGTTACTTGTTCCAGTTTTTAAATGATAAAAGAGTAATTGATTTACCCTATTTAATAAGAAAGCTATTAGTAAATCTCATTATTGTTCCATTTAGAGCTCCCAAATCTGCCAAAGTTTATAAGGATCTTTGGACCGATAAAGGTTCACCCATAATCTATTACACGCAAAGCCTTACTGAAAAGCTTCAAAAATCTTTAGGGGATAAATACCATGTTGAATATGCCATGAGATATAAAAATCCCTCAATTAATCTTGCACTAGACAAACTTAGGCTAAAAAATTTGGATCAAATTATTATTGTTCCTTTATTTCCTCAGTATGCGTCTGCCACCAATGGTTCGGTAATTGAGGAAGTAATGGATATAGTAAAAAAATGGTGGGTTATTCCGGAACTAAGCTTTGTTTCTCAATTTTATGAGGAAGAATTATTTTTAGATGCTTTTGCTGAACAAGGAAAAAAATATAATCTCAAAGAATATGATGAAATTATTTTTACGTTTCATGGTCTNCCTGAAAGACATGTTGATAAGGTTTATGAGGATAGCCTTTGTAGAGATAATAATTGCGAAAAAGAAATNACTGAATTAAACAAGTTTTGTTACAAAGCAACATGCTACGAAACTGCAAAACAAATTGCTAAAAGATTAAAGATTAAAAGTTCTGACTATATAGTTTCATTTCAGTCTAGATTAGACAATAAATGGTTAAGACCTTTTTCAGATGAAATTGTTAAAAAAAGAGGTCAAAATGGCTACAAAAAAATACTTTGTTTCTCTCCTGCATTTGTNGCAGATTGTTTGGAGACAATAATAGAAATCGGTGATGAATATCAAGAAATATTTGAAGAGTATGGNGGAGAGAAAGTACAACTTGTCGAGAGCTTAAATGATAGTAAGAAATGGGTAGAGTGTCTAAAAAAGATAGTTTTAGATAGAGCAATTTAATTTCCACATCATTAAAAAGTGAAAAAAATTGATAATATTGTTATTGGAGCTGGAATAGCAGGATTATCANTNGGANATTTCTTGCAAAAAAAAAATCTAAGGTTCAAAATTTTTGAGTCAAAAAATACAGTTGGAGGAAATATTAACTCTTCTGTTAACAAAGATTTTTTATGTGAAAATGGACCAAATACTGTTTTACTTAACAATCAAATATTTGAAGAATTAATTAAGGACCTAGGATTAGGTAGTGATATTATATATTCTAATAAAAGCTCAAATAAAAGATATATAATTAAAGGTGAAAAAATGGTTCTAGTTCCAAATAGTTTTATTTCATTTTTAAAGACAGATCTAATATCAAATCTTNAAAAAATAAGAATTCTAAAAGACCTCATTGTAAAAAAAAATACCAAAGATATTAGTGTAGAAGAGTTCATNGTTAACAGATTTGGAAAGGGCGTCCATGATAATTTATTTGAACCGTTTTTAAAGGGTGTTTACGCAGGAAATACTAGAAAGATGAGTGCTAAATATAGTTTAAAAAATCTTTGGAAATTACAACTAAGTTATAGAAGTTTAATTATTGGTTTCTTATTTTCAAAAAAGAACAAGAAATCAGAAATNATTTATTTTAAAAATGGATTCAATCAATTAATAGAATCAATTAAAAATAAATTAAATGGAAATATTGATTGTGGTAATAAAATCGTCAGTATAGAAAAAAAGGAAAATTATTTTTTAGTNCGTACTGATAAAAAAGAAAAGTACATCTGCAATAAAATTTATTTTACTGTTCCGGCATATTCACTATCAATCATAAAATTCATTGGTCTCAAATTACCGAATTTTAATAATGTGAGATATAANCCGATTGATGTAATTCATTTGGGTTTTAAAAGAAAAAACGCTAANGATAAAATTAGTGGTTTTGGTTTATTAACGAGAAAGGTTGATAATAAGAATTTTTTAGGTGTATTGTTTAATAGCGAAATATTCCCAAATGTNTGCTCTAAGAAAAATCATTTAATAACTGTTTTGCTTGGAGGTGATGATCAAAAAGATATCGTTAATTTTNATGAAAAAGAGATTTTAGAAAATATTAAAAATGAAATGAAAAGNATTTTNAATATCAAAAGTTTTGATTTCCAAAAACATTACAGNTGGAGAAAAGGTATACCATCTTATAGCTTAGATCATGGAAAGCTGATAAAAGAAATTAAAGATTTTAACAAAAAAGAGCCAAATTTATTTTTTCTTGGAAACTATATTGATGGAGTTTCTGTGGGAGATTGTATTTTAAAATCCTATAATTGTATTAACAATTAAAAAATGCAAATAATAGAAAGTGGTTTTAAGTTTTTAATCAATCAAAGTATTGAAAACNCTGTAGAAATCGATAATTCAGAATTTTCAGAAAATGACGTACAGTTTCATTTTTGTGTGAGAGGCAAAGTAAATTTTGTTTTCAGTTCTGGCAAATATATAATGCCAATTAGCAAGGGAGAAAAGTTAATTTTATTTAATCCAAATGACAAATTAAAATATTTTTTAGANAGCTCAGGTGTTACTGAGCTAATTTCAATTTTCATTAAAATTGATAAGTTNCATAATCTTTTTTCAGAAAACAGCATTGATATAACCTTTTTAAAAGGTGATAGTAAAAANAATAAGCACTATGATAAAGATTTTATCAGCCCATCTGTTTCATTGATATTAAATCAAATGATTAAACATGATACCCCATCTTTAACAAAAAAGCTTTATTTAAAAGCAAAGTGTTACGAAATTTTTAGTGTAATGTTTAGTTCTGATAGCTCTGAGATTAACAAATGTCCAGTAATTAGTAGCAATGATAATTTAATGAAAATAAAGAAAGCAAAAGAGATAATAGTTAGGGATGTCTCACATTCTCCAACTTTAGCTGAGATTTCTGATGAGATTGAATTGAGCTTAAAAAAATTAAAAAGAGGCTTCAAATCAGTTTANGGNAAGACAGTTCATGAATTTATGATTAATTATAAAATTGATGTAGCAAAAACTTTATTAATTGAGGGGAATTATAATATCAATGAAATTAGCTTAAAGCTTGGTTTTAGTAATTGCAGCTATTTTATAAAGGTTTTCAAAGACAAGGTTGGGTTGACACCTAAAGTTTTTATTAACAATAGCTAACTAACTTTTTATTCTTGCTAATCTTACTAATTCTTCTTTATATTCTTTTGAATTCANACAAGTTTTTTCAAATCTGATAAAGTAAAAGTTTCCTCTNGATTTTACATAGTATCCGTCAATGTTAAGAAATGCCATCTTTGCTGATTTATCAGATATTCCATATTGCATTTTTAAGCTATGAGAAATTGAATCAGAATGGTCTGAGTTCATGTGATCTATAATCATATTTTCTCTTTCTTTCCAATCAGGAATAAGCTCTAACCAATTATCTTTTTTTAACCAACTAATTTCTCCAAAACCACCAATCCAACGAATAGAATCTATACTTATTTTATAAAAACTGAAATCATGCATTTTTTTATAGTTTATACTATTTGGTATTAAACTNTAGTAGCTTTGCTCACAATATTCTATTTC
The DNA here is from genome assembly GCA_002716345.1 of Flavobacteriales bacterium. Taxonomy (GTDB): domain Bacteria; phylum Bacteroidota; class Bacteroidia; order Flavobacteriales; family BACL11. Next base: position 14,828 of record PBAP01000019.1, read on the forward strand.
ATCACCCTCAACTAAATCTACCTTTCCTAGTAAAGATAAACGTGCACTGTCTTGTTTATCTCCTGAGTTATTTATATTGGCGATTGTTAAGCAAACCTTGTTTGAGTTTTTAATATTTTTTGTGTGTTGTGCCAATGTACTTATATATAAATATATAGACCTCGATCTAGAGGTTGAGTATGAAACAAGGCTTCCAAATGGATAGTTTTCAAATTTTGCAGAGTTAGTAGAAAGAATACCAATGTTGCTTTCTCTCAATAATTTTACAGCCTTTAATTCAATCTTTTTTTTGTCTATTTTCATATTTAAAAGTAATTAATTCTTTTCTTCTTTTTATTAATTGTTATTTCCGTTTGGTAAACCTCAGATAAACTTTTTTCAGTAAAGACAACATTAGTTTTATCATATTTAAAAACTTCACCTTCATTTAACAAAATAATTTTATCTGTAAAGTTATAAGCAATATTTAAATCATGTAATGCGATTATAACACATACTTTTTCGTTTAATAAATTTTTTAGGATTTTTAGAATTTCTAGTTTAAATTTCATGTCCAAGTTTGCAAGTGGCTCATCTAAAATAATGAATTTATGCACTGCGTCCATTGTATAGTACTGCATTAATGTTCTAGCAAAATGTACTCTTTTTTGCTCTCCACCAGAAAGGGTATTAATTTTTCTTTCTAGTAAATGGTCAATTTTACAAGTTTTCACTAATTCATTAATTTTTTCTAGTTCATTTATTTTTTTCCTATTTGGTAAAACACCCATTTCTATTATTTCTCTGCAATTAAAATCAAACACAATATTTTGTGATTGAGACATGATAGCCCTGCAATTAGCTAATTTAACAGGTCCCATNCTACGCAGCTCTTTATTATTTATTACTATTTTACCATTGTAATTGTAAATGCCACTTACTGACTTAATTAGTGAAGACTTACCTGATCCATTTGGTCCAATAACTCCAATTATTTTTCCATGTTCTAGCTTTAAATTTATATTACTGAGAATTTTTTTGTNAGATAAAGTTAGATTTAAATTATTNATTTCTAAGCTCATTATTTTCTCACTTTATATATCAACCAAATAAAAAAAGGAGATCCAATAGCACTNGTAATTAGACCNACTGGNAGTTCAGCTGGAGATATTAAATTTCTTGAAATAAGATCTGCTAAAATCATTATTAATCCACCNAACANCATAGANTTNAAAAGAACATATTTNTGNTTAGGNCCACCCATCATTCTTACAATGTGTGGAACAATTAGACCTACAAAACCTATCATACCAACAAGTGAAACGCTTACACCAACAATTATTGCTGAAGATATTATTATTTCTAATTTTAACTTTTCGGTGTCAATCCCCAAATTATATGCCTCTATCTCACCCAACTGAATAATATCTAATTTTTTTGATAGTTTCAGTATCCATAAAAAGCAAAATGTTAATGTTGTAACTGATGGTAATATAGTAATCCATTGAACCCCACCGAAGCTACCCATTGTCCAAAAACTCAAACCTCTAAGCTCAGAGTCATCACTAATGTATGTTATTATTCCAATACCAACTCCAGCAAAAGCATTAATGGCAATGCCTGCTAATAGAAGATAAATAATGCTAGATTTTCCAAAGCCTTTAGTTAGAATCAATAATAAAATAATTGTTATTGCAGATCCAATAACTGCTGAGATAGGAACAAAGAACGAAGATAAAATATATTTTGTAAATATAGAGTTTCCTATAACAATAGCAGTAGCAGCTCCAAGGGCTGCTCCTGCAGATACTCCTATCAGTCCTGGATCAGCTAAGGGGTTTCTAAATAAACCTTGTAGGCAAGCACCAGAAAGAGATAATGCTGCACCAACGAATATGGAAAAGATTACTCTAGGAAATCTTATATTTAATAGTACTTCCTTTTCAATTGTAGAAAGTGAATTATTTAAAAAAGATTCAAAGGAAATATTATAACTTCCTAAAAATAATGAGATTAAAAGGGTTGCAATACATCCAAATAATGTTGCTAAAAAAATTTTTCTTTGCTTGTTTGTAAATGGTGATTTAGTTCTACTAAAATCTATCATTTAGAAATCGAGAATCTTTTTTGTAGTATTTAATGCGCTACTAATGGTTCGTGGACCAAAACCTAAAACAGCCATACCATCATCGTAAATAAAATTATTGTTTTTTCCTGCTTTAGTATTTTTAAAAAATGGATTTTCCTTGAGATTATTAACATCAGAACTCTTATGCATTTCTTTGTTGGGAAATATGACATAATCTGGATTTAATTCAATTATTGATTCTATTGTAATTGATTTCCACCCATCAACATCTTTGAAAATATTTTCAAGTCCAACCATGTGCATGTAACTATCTCCAGATGTATTTCCGCCTGCAATAATTGGAGAGGTTCCTCTCATACTCAGTACTAACATACCTTTTATTTTTTTTGACTCAATTTTTTTTCTATTTTTCTCTAACTTTTTAATTTGAGGTTTAAATTGATTATTAATTATCTTCTCTGCCTCTTTTTCCTTGTCAACAATTTTTGATACACATCTTATTTTTTTAATAACACCATCTGAACTTGCCTCTTCCTCAATTATTCTGAAATCAATACCTAAGCTTTTTATTTGATTCACAACAGAAGGAGGTCCGATGTCGTCCTCTGCCAGAATAAGCTCAGGGCTCATCGACATGACTCCTTCAGTTGATAAGTTTCTAACATAACCAATTGATGGATAATTTTTAGTTTCATTTGGATAGTTTGAAGTAACGTCCAATGCAACAATCTGTTTTTGTTTTTCTAAGAGAAATAGAATTTCTGTTATTGAACCACCTGCAACCACAATTTTTGAACTATTGTCAGCTTTATTGCATAAATCAATGTTTTGAGAAAAACAAGTTCTCGGCAAGTAAAATTGCACCAGTAGCAAAGCAGCGTATACAAACTTATGTTTAATTGTGTTCATCAAATACTTTTCTGATTATTTTAGAATAAGGAAGTAACAATAAAATGTTTAGTGCAAGAAGTATTCCCGTTTCAATATTTTCATCTACTCTGTTGTCAAAGAATACATGCATGAAAAAAATGTTAAATATCATTGGCAGTAAAAAAAGTAAACCAAATAATCTTGTTTTGGGAACTATCATTAATATTCCAGCTATGATTTGAAAAATTGCAATCATCCCAAGAAATCCTGATTGCTTAAATGTGTTCATTACTATATTGTAGCCTACTGGAGCTTCATATGAATCATTTTCAAAAATATACTCAACTACTTGAGTTTTTTCTAAGGGTTTCATTTTTTTTGAAGTGAATTTTTTATATCCTGCATTAACAAAGAATAATGCAACTAATATTGTTATTAAAGAATGTATTATCTTAATTTTTTTGTTAGTCATTTTCAAATTTTTTGACCAAATTATAACATTTATTTAGATTAAATAAAAAAAAATAAAATTTATTTAGAATAATTCTAAATAAACATATAAATTTGCGAACTAAATTTTTTTATTAACCTTAAATTATAAATGATGAATGTAAATAATTTATTCAAAATGATGTTTCTATCACTAGTAGTGATTTTCTCATCATGCTCAACTGGAGGAGATGGAGATGATCCAACACCAGTTGTAAATATGCCAGATAGTTATGAGTTTTTATATGAGGGAACTTCAACTGTAGCTTGTGCAGGTCAAACAGCTAGACTTAAAATGGCTGCTGAATTAATGAGTGCTATGAACGATGAGACTAAAACAAAATCAGAAATAATGACGATGTTTGACGGTGATAATGGTTCATCAGCAGGTTTTGCTGATGCTACTCTTAACGGAACAACCAAAATTGTTGGAAGTAAAACAGCTGCTTCATCACAAGCTTCATCAACTGTCAAAGCTCAATTTGATGCAATGGTAACTGAGTTTGCTGACGTTGTCGCACCTGCAGTAGTTGCTCTAACTGATGCTTCTTCTGGTGTTGCTGGTGTTCACACCGGTCCTGGTGGGAGAACTGTTAAAGTCAATGCTAAAGGAATGGAATTAAACCAATGCTTCGGAAAAGGTCTAATTGGTGGTATGTGTGCTGATCAAATTTTATATAAATACCTTGCTGGTGTTTATCAAAATTCAGCTAATTACGATCATGTGACTAGAGATGCATCAAGCAATAATGGTGCAACTGAAAAGGAGCATAAATATGATGAAGGCTATGGTTATCTTTTTGGACTAGCAAGTGATTTAGCTCTTCCTGAATCTAGTTATATGACTGGTGACGTGCTACTTGCAAAGTATACTAATAAAGTTAATAATGGTCAAGAAGTAGGAATATTCAATACTCTGTTTGATGCATTTAAACTTGGTAGAGCTGCAGTAACACAAGATGTTCAGTCTGTTTCAGACGAGCAAATTGATGTAGTAAGAAAAGCAATTTCTAGAACAATAGCATATAAAGCTATTGACTACTTAGAGTCAGCTGCTACTAGTGGTGGTGGTGCTAGTGCTGATATGGCAGACTACTTCCACGATTTATCTGAGGGTTATGGTTTTATCATGAGCCTACAATTTACTTTTGATGAAGGTGGAACACCATATTTCACAAATATAGAAGTTAACAGTATGCTAGCTTCATTAGAAGCTGGTAATGGTTTTTGGGATAGAACAGCCCAGGAACTAACTGACATGGCTAATAACATTAAGTCAAGAACTGGCTTATAAAATTATAAAATAGAAAAGAGGGGTTTATATTTAAAGTATCTTTTCATTGCCTCTGATAACTTATATATCTACTCCTCATTTCTGTTTTAAAAAATCTTAATTTTACTACATTAATTTTGCTACATTATTTAAAAAATGAAAAAAAAATATTTATACTTAATTTTAATTATTGGGTTGTCATCTTGTGGAGGTGGTGATTCAGATCAACCATCAGTAACAAACGATGGATATGATAGGGGAGTTTTGCTTGTCAATTTAACAGACAACATAATCATACCTTCTATTAATCAATTTTCAAATGAGCTTTCTGATTTGAATCAGTCTTTTCAAACTTTTTCATCTGATTTGACTCAAAATAATTTAATAGATCTTAGAAAAAAATGGCTTGATGCTTATATAGCCTGGCAGTATGTAGAAATGTTCAACATAGGAAAAGCTGAGGAGATGTATTATTTTCAAAAGACAAATATATACCCTACAAATACAGCTAGGATAGAACTAAACGTAGAAAGCGCCACATATGATTTAGAAAATAACTCAAATAACTTTTCTGCACAAGGATTTCCAGCAATTGACTACATGCTATACGGAATTGAAGGTGATAGTAACATGGTCATTACTAAATATCAATCTGTTGATGGATACAAATACACTAACTATTTATCTTCTTTGATTAATCAAATGATTAGCAATACAGATCAAATAATTAATTATTGGCAAACTGAAAGAGATGATTTTGTAAGTTCTACGGCAAACACAGCCACTTCTAGTTTAAATAAATTAACTAATGACTTTATTTATTATTATGAAAAAGGATTCAGAACAAATAAAATAGGATTTCCTGGAGGAGTTTTTTCATCAGTTTACACTGATAAAGTCGAGGCTTACTATAGGAAAAATATTTCTAAAAAGTTAGCACTTGAGGCCTTGAAAGCAGTCAAAGCTTTTTACAACGGAGAATCTTTTGTTGATGGAACTAGCGGAGAGTCATTGAAAACTTATATTGATTTTATTGTTTCAAAAAATAATTTATCTAATATTAATTTATCTCAACAAATAAATGATAAGTTTAATAACTCCGAACAAATGTTACTTCAGCTGAACGATAATTTTGTTGAACAAATAAACGGAAACTTATTACAATTTCTATACACATATGATGCCATTCAAGAGGGAGTAGTGAAATTAAAGACAGATATGCTATCTGTTTTATCAATTGCAGTTGATTACGTGGATGCAGATGGAGATTAATAATAATGGGAAGAAGTTATTAATTCTTTTCGCAGTTGGTTTTATTACGGCCCTAATACTTTTTATTACTGACTACATTTACAAGACAGCTGTATTTTGATCAATATTAAGGATTATTTAAATCAGAAAATAAGACCGGAACCTTTAGCTTTTTTAAGAATTGGTTTCGGTCTTTTAATGTTTTTTAGTGTAATAAGGTTTTATTATAATGGTTGGATAGAATCCATTTATATAGAACCATTTATGCATTTTAAATATTATGGTTTTGAGTGGGTAAAATCTTTAGGTCAGTACAATTATTTATTATTCATTATATGTGGAGTTTCGTCTTTGTTTGTTGCGCTAGGATACAAGTATAGATTTTCAATTATTGTATTTTTTATCTCTTTCACATACATTGAGTTAATTGATAAAACAACATATTTAAATCACTACTATTTCATCAGTGTAATTAGTTTCTTATTTATTTTCCTTCCACTTAATGCCAAATACTCTTTGGATAATTATTTAAATAAAAAAGCTTTTTTGTTAGTTCCAAAATGGAATATTGACGCTATAAAATTATTTGTTTTTATTGTTTACTTCTATGCAGGATTAGCTAAAATTAATTCTGATTGGTTACTTCAAGCTGCTCCATTATCTTTATGGCTTACATCAAACTATGATTTACCCATTTTAGGAGACTTATTTCAGAAATCATGGGTTCATTATTTTTTTAGTTGGGGTGGGATGTTATATGATCTACTTATTCCTTTCTTTTTGATAATTCATAGAACAAGAATATTTGCCTTTGTATTGGTTATTTTATTTCACGTAATGACTGCTATTTTATTTCCGATTGGAATGTTTCCATACATTATGATTCTTTTTGCTACTATTTTTTTTAGTTCTAATCAGTTTCAAAAAATATTTAAAGCATTTGAGTCAATTAAATTTTTAAAATCCAGAGACATTTGGTACCAAGAATACAACTCAAAATTTCAAAAAATTAATGTTTTAATAATTTCTATTTTACTTTTTGTGCAAATTTTATTCCCATTTAGGAACCTGATGTATTCTGGTGAACTTTTCTGGAATGAGGAAGGTTATAGATTTTCATGGAGAGTAATGCTTATTGAAAAAATGGGTTATACCACATTTAGAGTTATAGATAGTCAATCAGACAAGAGAATATTAGTTGAAAACTCTAATTTTTTAACTGACTTTCAAATAAAACAAATGAGCTTTCAGCCTGATATGATACTAGAATATGCTCATTTTCTAGGTGATTACTACAAAAAAAGAGGATTCATTGAGCCAAAAGTATTTGTTGATAGTTATGTCACACTAAATGGTAGAGAAAGCCAAAGATTCATAGATAATAACGTGAATCTTTTAGAGGAGAAAGAAAGTTTTAAAAAGAAAAATTGGATAATACCATTAAAAGATGAAATTAAAGGTATTTGATTTTTTAGTTTTAGTATTTGTCTTTCTTGTATGCCAATTAAAAGCACAAACAACTTTTTTAAACGGACAAATTGAAAGTTCTATTTCTGCAAAAAAAATATCTGGAGTTGAAATATATGATAAAAATGCTAATCTAATTTATAAAACAAAAGCTGATGGAAAATTTAAAATTGATGTTGAAATAGGCACTGAACTATTCTTTTTTAAGTCCAACTATAATGTCTTTCAGACAAAGGCTAAAAAAAATATGAACATCAAGTTAGATCGATTAAATGTGCAACTTGAAGAGCTTAATATAAAAGATAAAAGTGAAACAGTATTTAAAATAATGAAATTAAAGGATATTGAAAAAGATGCTGTTTTTGCCGGAAAAAAGTCTGAGGTTATCACTTTATCAAAAACAGACATCAATTTATCCTCTAACAACGCAAGACAAATATTTAGTCAAGTTGCTGGCTTAAATATTTATCAGAATGATGATGCTGGGTTGCAATTAAATATAGGAGGAAGAGGTCTAAACCCAAGCAGAACTGCAAATTTTAACACTAGACAAAATGGTTATGACATTAGTGCCGATGTTTTAGGATATCCAGAGAGTTATTATACTCCTCCAAGTGAGTCATTGGATAAAATTCAAATTGTAAGAGGAGCTGCTGCTTTACAGTACGGTACACAATTTGGAGGTTTAATTAATTTCGTACTAAAAAAGCCTAATCAATCAAAAAGATTTTCAAGCATAATTAGAAATACATTAGCAAGTAATAATCTTTTTACAAACTACAGTGAATTTTCTGTAAAGATCAATAAAACACAATATTTAACATCAGTAAATTATAAGAAAGGAAATGGGTTTAGACCAAATTCTAATTTTGAGTCCATAAACAACTATGTTTACTTTTCATATAGCTTTAAACAATCAAAAGTATCTTTTGAGTCCACAATATTGCAATATCTAGCTCAGCAACCTGGTGGTTTAAATGATGCAATGTTCAATTCAAATCCTTTACAAAGTAACAGAGAGAGAAATTGGTTTGATGTTTTTTGGTTTTTATACAATTTAAGACTTGAGCATCAATTTAACGATAACTCGAACCTTTATACAAACTTTTTCGGTCTAAGTGCCAGAAGAAGAGCACTTGGTTTTAGAACAAATAGAGTCGATCAAGTTGACTCTTTTTCAGAAAGAGATTTAATCGTAGGTAATTTTCAAAACTTTGGTTTAGAAACAAAATATTTAAAAAGATACAATTTTAGAAATTACAATAACGTGCTTTTAATAGGAAAAAAAGTTTATGTATCAAATAGTGACAGTAAGCAGGGCCCTGGATCTGATGCTTCAGATGCAGATTTTAACTTTTATGAGAGTGAATTCCCTTACTATACTAGTCAATCAGAGTATCAGTATCCAAATAGAAACTTTGCATTTTATGGTGAGAATATAATTTATTTTAATGATAAATTATCGGTTACTCCAGGTTTTAGATTTGAATATATAAATACATCCAGTGATGGCTACTACAAAAAAATAAATTTAGATGCTGCAGGTAATCCAATCTTTGATACAACCTACTTTGAATTAAACAAAAATAGAAGAAATTTTATGCTATTTGGTCTTGGGATTTCTTATAAGCCTTTGAAAGATATAGAGTTTTATTCAAACTTTTCTCAAAATTATAGATCAGTAACATTCGCTGACATTTCAATAATTAATCCATCTTATGTAGTTAATGAAAATATAAAAGACGAGGATGGATTCACATTTGATTTTGGATTACGTGGTAATTATCATGAAATGTTATATTTTGATATAAGTTCTTTTTTGTTAAGCTATAATGACAGAATTGGATTTATTCAAAAGCTTATGCCTGATGGTAATGTAAAAAGTGAGCGAGGAAATGTTGGTGATGCAACAATTTATGGTTTAGAATCTTTATTCAACTTAAATTTAAGTTCAATTTTTGATCTTAAAAAACACAGTTCAAATATATTTTTTAACACTTCAATAATTTCTTCCAATTACAATAAATCTGATCAAATAGGTATTCAGGAAAATGAAGTTGAATTTGTTCCCAAAATAAACTTCAAATCAGGATATATTTTGGGCTTTAAACAATATAGTTTTAGAACACAATTGACATATATTTCTAGCCAGTTTACTGATGCTACTAATGCCATAGAAAGTAATTTAAGTGGAGTTATTGGACAAATTCCTGAGTATACAGTGTTAGATATTTCAGGTTCATATAACTGGAAAAGAATCAGAGTTGAATATGGTATTAATAATGTTCTGGATGAATCATATTTTACAAGAAGAGCTACTGGATATCCAGGACCTGGCATTATTCCCTCACCGAGAAGGAATTTTTACTTAACTTTAGAGTTAAATTTTTAATATTGGTGAAGGATTCAGTAATTATTTTTGATGTGGATTGCCTTCTTTGCAATCGATTTGTTCAAATTGTGTCAGTCATTGATAAAAAAGATAATATTTACTTTACAAGATTATCTGGAAAAACAGCAAATAATATACTAAGCAATAACAAAAATCTATTAGAAATTGACTCAATCATTTTTTATTTAAATGGAAACACTTATATAAAATCTGATGCTGTAATCCGTATTTCAAAGAGTTTAGGTTTCCCTTATAATTTGATGTCTATTTTTAAGATTGTTCCCAAAAGCATTAGGGACATTTTTTATGATTTTGTTGCAAGAAATAGATATAAGTTTTTCGGAAAAGCACAAAAATGCCTAATATCAAAAAATATTATTGAATAAAATTAGCCTGAAAATTAAATATTTTTTAATCTGTTTTCTAAAATTTTAATTTTCTCCATTGTATCATTTTCCTTTTTTCTTTCCATATTTATAACTTTTACAGGTGCATTAGATACAAATTTATTATTGTCAAGCTTTTTCTTAATGGAAATCAAAAATTTATTTAAGTGATCTAGTTCTTTCAGAATTTTTATTTTTTCACCTTCAATGTCAATATTTCCGCCGTATGGGATATAAAATTCATTAGAATCGCATATAAATGAAAAACATTTTTCATCTTTTGTATTAGAAAAATTTATCGACTTTATGTTGCTTAGCTTTTTTACCACTTCCTCATCAAATGATTTTTTTTTAGCTGAAAATAAATCTAACTTGTTAGAGCTGGGTATATTGTTTTTTGAGCGAATATTTCTAATTGAAGTTATAATGTTCATTGAAATGGAAAAATTTAAATCAAGATTCAAATCAAATTCTTTTAGTTCAGGCCAATTTGAAACTATTAAGTCATTTCCGTTATCATCTTTTAAATCATGCCATATTTCTTCACTAATAAATGGCATAAAAGGGTGAATAAGTTTTAGAAGGGTTTTAAGGAAATATTTAGTTTGTTCGTATGTTTCTTGGTCAAGACCTTCTCCAAAAGAAGGTTTAATTATTTCAAGATACCATGAGCAAAAATCATCCCAAATTAGTTTATATATTATCATTAATGATTCAGAGATTCTATATTGATCAAATGATTTATTAATTTGTTCTAACTTTAGATTAATTCTATTTTCAAACCATAAAATAGCAGATTTACAGTGAGGTTTTTGATTTATTTCTTGGTCAACATTTAATGTTTTAATCAATCTGTAGGAATTCCAAATTTTATTTGCAAAGTTTCTTCCTTGTTCGCATAGTGACTCATCAAAAGGTAAGTCATTTCCTGCAGGTGAGCATAATAGCATTCCAACTCTAACACCATCAGCACTATATTTTTCAATTAATTCGATAGGATCAGGTGAGTTTCCTAATGATTTGCTCATTTTTCGTCCTATTTTATCTCTTACTATGCCAGTTAGGTAAACATTTTTAAAAGGGGGTTGGTCATAATACTCATATCCAGATATAATCATTCTGGCTACCCAAAAAAATAAAATTTCTGGTGCAGTAACTAAATCATTAGTCGGGTAATAGTATTTGAACTCAGCATTCTCAGGCTTATTTATTCCATCAAAAACTGAAATTGGCCAAATCCATGATGAAAACCATGTGTCTAATACATCTTCATCTTGATGAATTTCTTCAAATTTTATATTTGGATTAATCTCTTTTATTTTCTTGTAAGCATCTTTATCTGATTTTGCAACAACATAATTATTTCCATCGTAATAATAAACAGGTATTCTATGACCCCACCATAACTGTCTGGAAAGACACCAGTCCTTGATATTGCTAATCCAGTGCTTGTAAGTATTGATAAATTTTTTAGGATGAAACTTTATATTTCCGTTTATAACATTGTCTAAAGCAGGTTTTGAAATTTTATCCATTTTCAAAAACCATTGCATAGATAATTTAGGTTCAATTATCGAATTAGTTCTTTCAGAAAAACCAACCTTATTTTTGTGATTTTCAATTTTAACTAAATGATTACCTTGTTTTAGCTCTTCCACAATTAATTCTCTTGCTTTAAATCTATCTGTTCCTACAAATAATTTTGCTTTTTCATTTAGTGTGCCATCATTATTTAGTATGTCTATTGTTTCTAGCTTATGTCTATATCCAATCTCATAATCATTAATATCATGTGCAGGTGTAATTTTTAAAGCTCCTGTTCCAAATTCCATATCTACATGTTCATCAGAAATGATTGGTATTTTTCTATTTACTAATGGAACATACACATTTTTACCAACAAGATTGCTGTATCTTTTGTCTTTTGGATTTACACAAATTGCTGTATCTCCAAGTATCGTCTCCGGTCGTGTGGTAGCTACAACTACTTTTTCATTTTTATTCTCAATTTGATATGAAATATGAAATAGTTTAGAATCAATTTCTTTGTATAAAACTTCTTCATCTGAAACAGCAGTTTGTGCTTCAGAATCCCAATTTACCATTCTAACTCCCTTGTAAATTAGTCCCTTTTCATGCAAATCAATAAATACTTTTTTTACTGATTCACTTAAATCATGGTCCATAGTGAACTTAGTTCTCTCCCAATCGCATGATGCTCCGAGTTTTTTAAGTTGCTCGAGTATTATTCCTCCGTGATGCTCTTTCCATTTCCAAGCATGCTCTAAAAACTCTTTTCTACTTAGGTCTTCTTTTCTAATTCCTTTGTCTGATAAACTTTTAACAACTTTTGCTTCTGTAGCAATTGATGCATGGTCAGTACCTGGGACCCAGCATGCATTATATCCTTGCATTCTTGCTCTCCTTACTAATATATCTTGAATGGTGTTATTTAACATATGTCCCATATGTAAAATGCCTGTTACATTAGGTGGCGGAATTACTATTGTATATGGTTCTTTATCATCTGGTTGTGATGCAAAGTATCGCTTTTTTATCCAGTAGTCATACCATTTTTTTTCGGTTTCAGATGAATTATATGTTTTCGATACTTTCATTTTTGCTAAATTAAAATAATGGAGACAATTTTTATGTTTAACGATAACTTATTTTACGATTAAAAAAGAAGAAAAAAATATTTTTACCAAAAAATAAATTACTAATTTTGACGTTATAAAAACAAACAAATGAGAGTAACCGCATTAATTTTATCTTTTCTTTTTTCATTTTCTTCATATTCACAAAGTGATGTTGTAAGTGTTAAAGAAAAAAACAATCAAGTAAGTACATCAAATGCAACGATTGACTTTGAGTCGAAAGTTGTTGATTATGGAACAATTGCTCATGGCTCTGATGGAAACAGGGAATTTACATTTACGAACAACGGAAGCGAGCCCTTAATAATAAAAAATGCAAGAGCATCCTGTGGTTGTACTGTTCCTGATTGGCCAAAAGAACCTATTATGCCTGGAACAACTGAAAAGATTAAAGTTAAATATGCTACAAATAGGGTTGGAAAGTTTACAAAAAATATTACTCTAACTACAAATGTTGACAAAAAACCAGTGATCTTAACAATTAAAGGTGAGGTTAGTCCACCTCCAAACAAAGAAAATACTGTGCCGACAAAAAATACCGAAGGATCTCCTAGAGAATAATTTAATGACCAGTATTTCAAAAAAGGGCTTAGCCATGCCTGAGTCTCCAATAAGAAAACTTGTACCTTTTTCAGAGAAAGCAAAGAAAAACGGAACAAACGTATTTCATCTGAACATTGGTCAGCCTGATATTTATTCACCAAAGGTAGCATTAGAGGCAATCAATAACTTTGACAAAAAAGTAGTTGAGTATAGTCATTCAGCTGGTTTTGAAAGTTATAGAAAACAACTCGTTAAATATTACGAATCAAAAAATATTTCATTATCACATGACGATTTATTAATCACTACAGGAGGTTCTGAAGCTTTATTTTTTGCAATGAGTTCTTGCTTAGATACAGATGAAGAAGTTATAATTCCAGAACCCTTTTATGCTAATTACAACGGATTTGCTAAATCCGCAAATGTTAAAGTTAGACCAATAAGTACTTCAATAAAAAACGGATTTAAACTACCTCCAGTCAAAGAGTTCGAAAGATTAATTAATCCGAAGACTAAAGCTATTCTTATATGTAATCCAGGAAATCCCACTGGATATTTATATAGCAAGGAGGAGTTAAATCAACTCAAAGAAATTGTGGTGAAACACAATCTTTTTTTAATTGCCGATGAAGTTTACAGGGAATTTACATATGATGGACTAAAACATACTTCAATACTAAATATTGAGGGTTTGGAAAAAAATGCGATTGTTATTGATTCAACATCGAAAAGATACAGTATGTGTGGTATTAGAATAGGTTGTTTGGTTTCCAGAAATAATCATGTAATTTCAACATCTTTAAAGTTTGCTCAAGCTAGGTTGTCTCCACCTACCTTTGGTCAGATTGCTGCTCAAGCAGCTTTAAAAACACCAAAAGATTATTTTGATAAGGTAATTGCTGAATATGTTTCAAGAAGGGATTTACTTGTTAGAAAAATGAATGAAATAGAAGGTGTTATTTGTCCAAAACCTAATGGTGCTTTTTACGCAATCGCTGAGCTTCCTGTTGATGATGCAGAAAAATTTTGTCAGTGGATGCTAGAAAAATTCAATCATGAAGGTAATACTGTGATGCTTGCTCCAGCTGCAGGTTTTTATTCTAATCAAGTTATTGGTAAAAGGCAAGTAAGGATCGCATACGTTTTAAATCGCAACTCTATTAGCAAAGCAGTAGATTGCATTCAATATGCACTTGAAACTTATCCAAATTAACTGAAGTCTATTTTTCTAGTTCTGGGTCTTTATTCTGATCTTTCTCTTGAGATTTATGACCCCAGTTGATCATGTAAATTAAACCCCATATATACATGCTGAAAATAACAAATCCAATAATAAACATCGAGGTATTCATCATCTTCTACTACTTTTTTTGTTTAAGTCACTTCTTCTTTGCCTAATAGCTATAGCAAACAATAGAATTGTACCTGGCCAGTGAGCAGAGTATTGAGCTTCATCAGTGTATCCTAGTAATCCTAAAGTAACAGAATATAAGAGACATATAAAAGCCAAAATTATTGGGTAATAAATGGTGAGAAATTTTGGTAATTTATTCATTTTGTATAACTTGTTTTCTTCAAAGTTATGCAAAAAAAAATAAAAAATCAATAAATTAAATATTTTGATCTTATTTTTTTGAAATTTTTGAGCTCATTCTTCCAACTGTTTTTAATTTCATCTTCATCTAATCCGATTTCAATTTGATTTCTAAGCTTGTTGTTTCCTGCAAGTTTATCAAAAAAATTGTTAAAGAAAATCTCTTTATTTTCTGTTTGATTAAATGAACTTATTAGCCAACCGAGATCAATGTGATTTAAGTTTGGATAATTCTCCAAATTTTCTCCTTTACAAACTTTGTTCTCATGCTTCGGGAATTTACTTCCTGGTCCACTAACAGGAACGAAAGAATAATCATACATGTTTAAGTATGGTGATCCAAATTGTTGAAATGGTTTATCAGTTCCTCTGCCAACGCTAACACTAGTGCCTTCAAACAAGCATAAGGACGGATATAAGTTTATTGATTTAGCATTTGGAAGATTTGGTGATGGTTTAATAGGTAATTCATACAATTGATACCTATTATAATTGACCATTTTAATAACTTCTAAATCACATAAATCATTTATCCATTTTTCACCATTTATCATTGTCGCATATTCTCCTATTGTCATTGCATATACTATTGGTACTGGGTGAAGTCCAACAAAAGATTTGAAATTGGTGTCTAAAATTGGACCATCAATATAGTGTCCGTTTGGGTTTGGTCTATCTAAAACTAAAACTTGGATATCATTTTCAGCGCAAGCCTCTAAAACATAATGAAGCGTTGATAAGTAAGTATAGAACCTAACTCCGACATCTTGTAAATCAAAAACAAGAACATCAATATTTTGCATATCATCTTTGGACGGCTTTTTATTTTTACCATAAAGAGATATTATTGGAATTCCAGTTGTTGCCTCATATCTATTTGGAATATATTTTCCTGCATCTTTATCACCTTTAAATCCATGTTCAGGTGAGAAAATTTTTGTAATGTTTATATTTAGTTTAGTGAGAGAATCAACTAGATGAGTTTGACCTATTATTGAAGATTGATTTGCAACAATACCGACATTTTTATTTGAAATTTTTTTGATATACATATTGGTTTGATCAGCTCCAGAAATCAATTTTGGTTCCTTCTTACAGCTTACAAAAACAATAAGAAAAAATAAATAGACTATTTTAGCTGAGTTACTTAACATGAACTTACCTTTATACATAGCATATAAATTACTTAGGTCTCAAAAAATATTAAGTAAAAATACAAAACCTGCAATCAAAATAGGAATTGTAGCTATTTCCCTTTCTGTAATAATTATGATGTTATCTATTTTTATTCTTTCTGGTTTTAAAGAAACAATAAAAAATGAGGTTATTGGATTCAATTCTCACTTAAAAATTGAAAAATATAACTTGTCAAATGATAAAAATATGTTTCTGTATAAAGATTCAGTCCTTTCACAGATTAAAAAAATTGAGGGTATAAATAAAATATTCCCTTATGTAAAGAAAACATCAATTTTAAAATATAATGATCTAACTCACCCAGTTTTAGTTAATGGGTTTGATAAAGTTTATAACTCAGATTTTTTTTCTAGTCATCTGATTAAAGGAAGTTTACCTGATTTAGGTTCAGAAAAAGAAAATAATCAAATCCTAATTTCGAAAATAATGTCTGATAAACTTAAAATAAGTGTAGGGGATGATTTGATTTCTTATTTTTTTGATAAAAAAACAAGATTAAGAAAATTTAAAGTTTGTGGAATTTATGAAACTACGATGATTGACTTTGATGAATACTACTGCATAATTGACATAAGAATACTGCAAAGATTAAATAATTGGAACCAAAATAAAGTTGGAGGATTAGAAATCTATTTAAAAGACAATAATAGTACTCTTGAGTTAACTAAAAAAATAAATGGGGAAATATCATTTGATCTTTTAGCATCAAACTTTTATGATAATTTTCCACAAATATTCAGTTGGCTAGAACTACAAAATATTAATGTTAGAATAATAATAATATTGATGGTTATTATCGGTCTTGTCAATATAGTTACTATCATGTTTGTTATATTGGCAACTAAAAAGACATTTTATCAGATAACAAAGTCGATTGGTTTTTCAAATCAAGTTCTTAGAATGGTTTTTCAATATCATACCACTTTTATATTGACATATGGACTATTAATTGGAAACCTAGTAGCATTATTAGTTTCAATTATTCAAAAAAAATTCAAGTTAATTAAACTAGATCCAACTGTATATTTTATGGAATATGTGCCAATAAAAATAAATTTTATAGATGTTGCTTTATTAAATCTTTCTGCTATTGTTCTATCTCTTTTTGTTCTATACTTACCAACAATTTACATTGGTAAAGTCTCAAAAGTTAAACAATGAGGTTTGTTAAGTTTTAATAGTTTTGTGTATGCTATACTATAAAAATATTTTAGAGACAATCGGCGATACACCTCTGGTCAAATTAAATAAAGTTATTTCTGCTAGTGCAATGGTTTTAGCAAAAATAGAAAGCTTTAATCCCGGTCACTCAACCAAAGATAGAATGGCATTAAAAATGATTGAAGATGCTGAAAAAAAAGGCATACTTAAGAAAGGTGGTACAGTTATTGAAGCTACATCCGGAAACACTGGTATGGGGCTTGCTCTTGCTTGCATAAATAAAGGATACAATCTTGTATGTACGACGTCTGATAAGCAGTCAAAAGAAAAAATAGATATTTTAAAAGCCATGGGTGCTGAGGTTTATGTATGTCCAACTGATGTTCATCCAGATGACCCAAAGTCTTATTACTCAGTTGCTAAAAGACTTAACGTTGAAATACCTAATTCTTTTTATCCTAACCAATATGACAACTTATCAAATTCCAAGGCACATTATGAAACAACGGGCCCTGAAATTTGGAACCAGACCAATGGTCAAATTACTCATTTTGTAGTTGGTGTTGGGACCGGTGGAACTATCTCTGGAATTGCTAAATTTCTTAAAGAACAAAAAACCAGTATTAAAATATGGGGTGTTGATACGTATGGCTCAGTATTTAAAAAATTTCATGAGACTGGTAAGTTTGATGAAAGTGAGATATATCCATATTTAACAGAAGGAATTGGAGAAGATATTATACCAGCTAATGTTAATTTTAATCTAATTGATCACTTTGAAAAGGTTTCTGATAAAGATGGTGCACTGTACACTAGAAGACTAGCAAAAGAGGAAGGGATTTTTGCTGGATATTCAGCAGGCAGTGCAATAGCTGCAATTAATCAATTAAAAGGGCAACTTACTCAAAATGATGTGGTCGTTGTCTTGCTACACGATCATGGTAGTCGCTACTTAGCAAAAATTTTCAATGATGATTGGATGAAAAAACAAAATTTTATTTAGTTTTTCCACAATATTAGTTATTAACTTTTGTAACTATTGTAAAGTAATTTAAATTTAATTACGATTCGTTTTTTAAATTTAATTCCAAATATGTACTTAATTTTTGATACAGAGACAACTGGACTGCCAAATAATTGGAAAGCTCCATTAACTGATTTTGATAATTGGCCAAGACTGGTCCAATTGGCATGGCAACTACATGATATAAAAGGAAATCTTATTAAAAAAAATAATTTGATTATTAAGCCTGATAATTTTGATATTCCATACAACTCAACTAAAATACATGGAATTACAAATGAAATAGCTCAGAAAAGAGGTTTAGATATAGATAATGTTCTTGAAGAATTCATACAGACTCTTGAAAAAACAAATATACTAGTTGGTCATAATGTAGAGTTTGATAATAATATAGTAGGATGTGAATTTCTAAGAAAAAATCTTCCTAATTATTTACAATCAAAGCCTACACTTGACACAAAAATTGTTTCTACTCAGTATTGTAAAATTCCAGGAGGTCGAGGAGGAGGATATAAGTGGCCTTCATTGGCAGAACTTCATTTTAAATTATTTGAATCTGACTTTGATGGTGCTCACGATGCATCTTATGACGTAGATGCAACAGCTAGATGTTTTTTTGAGTTAATCAAAAGGGAGGTATTACCTCACTCAAATATCGGTATGGACTTTAATACATTTAGTGATTTTAAATCCAATTCCAAATCTTTTTTACCTGAAAAAAAACTCGTTATTAGAGAACAACAGGAATATCCAACCGAAATTATTTTCAATACTGTTGAATCTGTTAGTCAAATCTCATCAGATATTAAGTTTTCTCATTTACATTTGCATTCAAAATTTTCAATTTTACAAGCAACATGTGAACTAGATGATATTATCGACAAGGCAATAGAGTATGAAATGCCAGCCTTGGCTCTAACGGATTATTCAAATATGTTTGGTTCATTTAATTTTGTTAATAAGGTATTAAATCATGAAATTAATAAAGGTTTAGTTTTAGATAATTTAAGGCTAAAGCCAATTATTGGTTGTGAATTTAATATTTGTATTGATTCAACAAATAAATCTAACAGAGATAACGGATATAAATTACCTGTTCTAGCTAAGAATTATGAGGGTTATTTAAATCTNAGNAAACTTAGTTCATACTCTTATCAAAATGGGTTTTATTATGTTCCAAGAATTGATAAGAACATATTAANAGAAAATAAGGAAAATTTAATTGTANTNAGCGGAAGCCTNAGTGGACCTATCTCTNAGATTTTATTAGAAAAGGGAGAGTCAGAAGCAAGAAAAGAAATTCAATGGTGGCATANTAATTTCAAAGANGATTTTTANCTTGAGATTAATAAACATGCAGTAGCTGATGAAGAATTTGTTAATTCTCATCTNATCAATTTTTCTAAAGAATTTCAAATTAAATTANTTGCTACAAATAATGTTTTTTANACAAAATCTGANGATGCAACCGCACATGATATTTTGCTTTGTGTTAAGGANGGAGAACTTAAGCAAACACCCAAAGGAAAGGGAAGAGGATATAGATATGGAATGGAAAATGATCAATATTATTTTAAGTCAACTCANGAAATGCTNAATATTTTTTGTGAANTTCCAGANGCNNTTTCAAATACAAATGAAGTTGTAAATAAGATTGATGCTTATAAATTAAAAAGAGAGGTTAATCTTCCTTCNTTTAACGTGCCACAACCTTTTACTGACANCGGAGATTNAAACGGTCTTGAATCTCAAAATAAATTNCTNAGACANCTTTGTTTTGAAGGTGCAAAAAAAAGATATGTTGANATAACTCAAGATNTTGAAGAGAGAATTAANTTTGAATTAAAGGTNATTGAAAAATCAGGATATCCTGGNTATTTTTTAATNGTACAAGACTTTATTAATAAAGCAAGAGAAATTGGNGTTTCTGTTGGACCTGGTAGAGGATCTGCTGCAGGNTCTGTTGTTGCTTANTGTATAGGNATTACTGATATTGANCCNATACAATATGATCTTCTATTTGAGAGATTTTTAAANCCTGANAGAATATCACTTCCNGANATTGATATAGATTTTGATGATGAGGGNAGAAATAAAATTATTGATTGGGTAGTTTCGAAATACGGTCATGAAAATGTTGCTCAAATTGTTACTTACGGTAAAATGGCTGCCAAATCTTCAATTCGTGACACAGCTNGAGTTCTTAATCTCCCACTTAACGAAGCAGATAGGATTGCAAAACTTNTNCCAGATTTAACATCTCTTTCAGAAATTTTTAGTTTGGAAAAANATGANCTAAAAAAAAGATTTACAGGTGATCAACTNAAGAACGTTAATGANCTTATATCCATNTCTAAANGAGANGATCTTNCATCTCAAACTATAAATAACGCNATTAAAGTTGAGGGTTCNTTANGGAATATAGGTACTCANGCATGTGGNATCATAATAACNTCTGATAATCTTGTTGATANCATACCAGTTTTAACATCAAAAGATTCTGATCTTTTAGTCACNCAGTACGATAATAGTGCTGTTGAAANTGCTGGNTTATTAAAAATGGATTTTCTTGGTTTAAAAAATTTAACGATNATAAAAGATTGTTTGAAAATAATAAAGCATTTNCATCAAAAAGANATTGACATTAGAAACATNGAANTGAANGATAGTCTTACATTTGAAATTTTTAAAAANGGAAATACAANAGGAATNTTTCAATTTTCNTCAGATGGAATGAGATCACATTTNAAAAATCTTANACCTGATAAGTTTGATGATTTAATAGCTATGAATGCTCTTTATCGTCCNGGACCTATGGAATATATTCCAAATTTTATNAAAAGAAAACATGGCAANGAAGAAATAAGCTANGATTTGCCNGAAATGGAGGAGTATTTATCCCAAACTTANGGNATAACNGTNTATCAAGAGCAAGTTATGTTACTATCACANAAGCTTGCNAATTTNACNAGAGGAGAAGCAGATAGCNTGAGAAAGGGTATGGGAAAAAAAATAAAATCNGTTATTGATGAGCTAAAACCAAAATTTGTAAATGGNTGTAAGNAAAATGGTTATGATGAGACTNTTGTAGAAAAAATTTGGTCTGATTGGGAAAAATTTGCNTCATATGCTTTTAATAAATCNCATTCAACATGCTATGCTNTNATNGCNTATCAAACAGCTTTTCTTAAAGCACACTATCCAGCTGAGTTAATGGCGTCAATCCTCGCTAATCATATGAGAGANATAAAAGANATNACACTTTATATGGAAGAATGTAAAAAAATGAAAATTAAAGTATTATGNCCTGANGTTAATGANAGTTTCTACAAATTTGCAGTAAATAAAAAATCTGAAATNAGNTTTGGTCTTGGNGCNATTAAAGGAGTTGGAGAAAGTGCTGTNAATTCNATAGTNGAAGANAGAAAGCNAAATGGNATNTACAAGANCTTTTCNGATTTTGTNAAAAGAGTAGANCTAAGNTCTTGTAATAAAAGAACAATAGAATCTCTTGTGCTTTCNGGTGGATTTGATTCNTTTGAAATTGATAGGTCNAGNTACTTNCATGTNGAAGATGGACAATCANATATTGAAAAAATGATAAAATTTGGAAATAAGATTCAACAAGATAAATCNTCCACTCAAATAGATATATTTGGAGGTNCACAAGAAATAGAANTAGAATCNCCAAAAGCTCCNATTTGCGAAAAATGGAAAACNATGGAGTTTCTTTCAAAAGAAAAAGANGTTGTTGGNATCTATTTNTCNGCACATCCACTTGANGATTTTCTTTTTGAATCAAGNAATTTCTCAAATTCTNNNNTAANAGACATAAAACTTCTTGAAAAAAATAAAAGNAGAGANCTTTTTTTTAGTTGTGTNATNGTTGNTGTAGAGCATAGAGAATCNAAAAATGGAAAAAAATANGCAGTANTNCAANTNGAAGATTATACAGANTCTCACAAACTTTATTTNTTTGGTGAGGACTATACAAAATATTATTCTTTNCTAAATNTAGGATGGGCAGTATTGATNTCTGGAAAAATAAAGAAGAAGTTTTATAATGATGAANTAGANNTNAAGATNAACAATATGAAGCTNTTGTCNGAAATTGTNGATAGTGAAGTTAGAAATCTNNNAATNTCAGTTGATGTCAAAGATATCACTAAAAGCTTAGTNGATGAAATTGAGAGTNTAATTAACGAAANAAAAGGTAAACATACTGTNACNTTTAATTTGATNGATAAACAAAACAATTANAATGTAAATCTATTTTCAAGAAAGGCAAGAGTNAGCTTAGATAGANATTTTTTTAAAAANATTT
The DNA here is from genome assembly GCA_002716345.1 of Flavobacteriales bacterium. Lineage (GTDB taxonomy): Bacteria > Bacteroidota > Bacteroidia > Flavobacteriales > BACL11. The sequence continues at coordinate 37,524 of PBAP01000019.1, forward strand.
CNAATATTAATGCCTTGTCACTAGANATTAAATCAGAATAAATTAATAAATTTGTGATAAATAAAAATTATGGCACTAGAAATTAATGATGCAAATTTTCAAANTTTAGTAAAGGATTCTGACAAGCCGGTGCTTGTAGATTTTTGGGCTCCTTGGTGCGGNCCTTGNAGGACAATANCACCAATNATTGATGAGCTTNANTCAGANATGGAAGGNAAAGCTGTTGTNGGTAAAGTTAATGTTGATGAGAATACAGAAGTCCCTGTTGAGTATGGTATNAGAAATATCCCTACTTTACTTATTTTNAAAAATGGTGAAGTNGTTGATAAAGTTGTAGGTGTTGTTCCTAAACAACAGCTTATTGANAAGCTNGAATCTTNCGCTTAAAAANTTATATGATTGATAATCCTAACAAGTTTGATATTATCAAACTTGATTTANTAGCTAAAACTGCTGTTGAAGGATTTCTAACTGGATTACACTCTAGTCCTTTTCANGGTTTTTCNGTTGAATTTGCTGAACACAAGTTCTANAACNCNGGNGATGATATTAAGAATATTGATTGGAAACTTTTTGCAAGGANAGAAAAGNTNTACGTAAAAAAATATCAAGAGGANACNAATTTAAGATGTCATTTTCTTATAGACACTTCATCNTCNATGTTTTACTCNAANNNCNNATTAGATAANACCAAAAGCAAAATTTATTACTCTNTACTATCATCTCTATCTCTNATGAATTTATTGAANAGACAAAGAGATGCTGTNGGATTAAGTTTATTTTCTCAAAATCTNGATTTCTTTTTGAAGCCATCACTTGGCACAAAACAAAAAAGAATTATTTTGACTGAATTTGATAAACTGATTAATGATTTTTCTATTGAAAGATCCAAAAAAACTGATTTAATTAAATCAATTAATTTGGTTTCTGAGAGAATAAAAAAGAGATCACTTATAATAATTTTTACTGATTTATTAAATTATCAGCAAAATCTAAATGATTTTTTTTCTTCTATTAATAATTTAAAATTTAAAAAGCATGAGGTAATAATTTTTAGAACTTTTGAAAAAGATACTGAAATGAATTTTGACTTTCCAAATAAAAAGTACAGTTTTTCAGATATGGAATCATTAGAAGAGATTTTAATCGACTCTGCTGAAATAAGAAATGACTATGTAAAAGAAATGACTATTTACTCTGATCAAATTAAACTTGGATGTTTGAAGTATAAAATTGATCTCTTTGATATTGATATAAATGAAGATTTAAAAAATGTTCTAAACTCCTATTTGCTAAAAAGAAAAAAAATGTTGTAATGAATGAAAAAGAAATTATATTTGCAACACTATAAGACGGTCTGGTAGTTCAGTTGGTTAGAATACATGCCTGTCACGCATGGGGTCGCGGGTTCGAGTCCCGTCCAGACCGCAAATTAATTTTAGAAACCCTTGTAAATCAATAGTTTATGAGGGTTTTTTTATTATAGGTGGACA
>PBAP01000020.1 GCA_002716345.1 Flavobacteriales bacterium
ACAGCATGTACAAGCGATAGTAGTTCAGTGTCTGCATGGTCAGCATTGGAGGTATTTAATACATTAACACCTTGTGTAATACCAACGAACTTAAGTTCAGCTAATGCAACCTCTTCCTCAATAGATTTAGATTGGGATGATGTTCCTGGAGCTTGGGGATATAGAGTAAGGTATAGACCTCAAGGAGGTTCATGGTCATATGACACAGTTAACACTTCTAATATAAGCTTGACTGGCCTAACACCCTCTACATATACTTGGCAAGTAAAATCTATGTGTGATAGTTTAGGTCTCAATAGTTCTGTTTGGTCACCGCAACAAATTTTTGGATTATCTTGTGCAGTAGCTAACAACTTATCTACTACCAATATTACTCTTACAAGTGCAACATTCAATTGGGCTTCAGTCTTAGGTGCACATCATTATGAAATTAGATGGAGAGAAATCGGAAGCTCTTGGAACTATATAAATAGTGTATATGGAAATAGTAGAACAAAGAATAACTTGACTCTTGGTACAAGCTATGAGTGGCAGATAAGAACATCTTGTTCAGTAGATTCATCAAATGTTTCTGCTTGGTCATTATCTGTTTTATTTGCGACTCCAGCTGCTTGTGCAAATCCAACAAATACGTTTACAAGCAATATAANATCATCTTCANCTGATCTGAACTGGGATGCTGTNCCAGGNGCAATNGGATACAAAATNAANTGGAAGCAAACAGGNATNCCTGGAGTTAATGTTGATACAGTTTGGGCAGTTAATGTNNTNACGNTNANTGGNCTTAATCCNTCATCAACATATAAATGGAAAGTTAAATCNATTTGTGATACAGCTACAAATAATAGTTCAGGATTNACACCATGGACTTTCTTTACAACACTTTCTANTGCAAAAATGATGACATTTGATAATACTGACAATATTNANATAAGCTCATTAAATATATATCCAAACCCTTCNAGAGGNAAGCTNTACATTGAATTTGATATTATTGAAAATGATGACCTTAAAATATCAATNATAGATGCTGTTGGTAATNCAATTTTGATTGAAGAAAAACAAAATTATACTGGAGAGTATTTTAAAGTATTNGAATTAAATAATTANAAAAAAGGAATGTANATANTTAGAGTAGAAANCAGTAAGTCNGTAATNACAAGGAGAATAGTTTTGCAATAGTAAATATTTCATATATTTGCANNGATTTANTAATNAGATGAAGGGGCTTTTGCCCCTTCTTTATTATAATTAAGNTATGATACAAGCTTCAAACATNAAANAAATTGCTTATTCAAAAGTTAAAGAAATGAATTGCTATTTGGTAGATATNAAGGTTAGTAANAATAACGANATTAAAGTTACATTTGATANAAAAGAGGGAATAAGTNTAGACGACTGTGTTTCTTTAACTAAACATATTGAAGAAAAATTAGATAGAGAAANTGAAGATTTTTCTCTTTCTGTAAGTTCNCCTGGTATNTATAGTCCTTTTATAGTTCCTAATCAATTTTTTAAAAATTANAANAATAAAGTAGATATACTAATGAAATCAGGTCAAAAGTTTCAAGGNGTTCTTGAAGAGTTTGATNGTAAANCAGAAACTATTCATNTGAAAANGAAAAAAAATCAAAAAAATAATTTCAAATTATCAGAAATAAAAAGAATAAACAAATCAAAAATTTAAANAATGCAGATAGAAAATTTAATAGAATCATTTTCAGAGTTCAAAGATGTAAAAAATATCGATAGAGAAACGATGATGAATATACTTGAAGATGTATTTAAGTCAGTTTTATTTAAAAAATANGAAGGAGCTGAAAATTTNGATATAATAATAAACATTGACAAAGGAGATTTAGAGATTTGGAGAAATAGAGTTGTTGTTNCTGATNCAAAATATGAAAACTCNAATACTGAAATAAAACTTTCAGATGCACTTAAAATTGAGGATGACTANGAAGTTGGCGAAGATGTTTCAGAGCAAATAGATTTTGATAAAGAATTTGGAAGAAGNCAAATTTTATCTATNAGGCAACACCTNCTTATTAAAATAAATGAATTACANAGAGATGAGTTAATCAAAAGATATTCTGATAGAATTGGNGAAATAGTTACAGGAGAAGTATANCAAATATGGAGAAATGAATTNTTACTTCATGATGATGANGGAAATGATCTTGTAATACCAAAATCTCAGCAAATNCCTAAAGATTTTTTTAAAAAAGGTGATACTGTAAGGGCTGTTGTTACTGNAGTTGAGGANAGAGGAAGTAAGGCAAACATTATTTTATCNAGGACAGCNCCAGAATTTGTGGAAAGATTNTTNGAGTTAGANGTTCCTGAAGTTTTTGATGGAATNATAACAATAAAAAAAGTAGTAAGAGTNCCTGGAGAAAGAGCTAAAGTAGCTGTTGAGTCATATGATGATAGAATCGANCCAGTTGGAGCATGNGTTGGGATGAANGGGTCAAGAATTCATGGNATAGTTAGAGAATTAAGAAATGAAAANATAGANGTAATTAACTTTACAGAGAATACTCAANTGCTAATTAACAGATCTTTAAGTCCAGCCAAAATTTCNTCTGTAAAAATAGATAATGATAATAAAAAAGTGGATGTTTATATGAACGCTGATCAAGTATCTCTTGCNATAGGTAAAGGAGGGTATAATATTGGACTTGCAAGTAGATTAACAGGNTANGAAATTGATGTTTACAGNGANGAAGAAGGATATGAAGATGATGTAGANATCAAAGAGTTTTCTGATGAGATAGAAGAATGGATAATTGATGCNCTNAAATCGATTGGTTGTGATACAGCGAAAAGTGTATTGTCAATTGAAGCAGANGAATTAGTAAAAAGAACAGATTTAGAAATTGAAACCATTAAAGAAGTAATTGAAATACTTAAAAAAGAGTTTGAATAAAAATATATGGATTCACAACAAAAAATAAGGTTAACTAAGCTAGTCAAAGAATTCAACGTTAGTATTGATAGAATTCTAAGCTTTTTACATGAAAAAGGATACAATGATATTAATCCCAATTCAAAAATATCTATTGATATTTATGAGCAATTATTAGAAAAATTTGAGCCTGAAAAAAAAGCTAAGATGTCTGCTCAAATGCTTGCCAAGGAAAAGGAGATAAAAAGAGCTGAGCAAATAATTAATGAAAATGAAAAAATTGAAAAGCAGATTGAAATTAGCAAGGAAAGGCAAATTGAAGAAAAAAAANTAGAAAAAAAAGAGTTAGATGAAAAAAATGAAGAAGCTAAAACTGAGCCCTCTCAAATTATCAAAGCAACTGCTCCAAAATTAAGAGGAATTAAAGTTACAGGTGAAAAGATTGATTTGAATTTAATTACAAGAAATAAACCTATTGCAAGCTCTACAAGTGAAAGTTCTGATAAAAAGAAAAAAAGAAAAAGGATTATAAAACCTGATACAAAACATACATTTAAATTAAATAAACAAAGGAAAGATAATACAGATATTAATCCTGAAGAAGCACAAAAAAAAGTTAGAGAAACATTAGCAAAATTACAAGCTAGTGGAAAAAAAAGTTCTGTAAAAAATAGAAAAGAAAAAAGACAAGCTCATAAAGAAGCTCACGAAATTGAAAGTCAAAAGAAAAAAGAAACTGAAAAAATAATAAAAATTGCAGAGTTTGCAACAGCCACAGAGCTAGCTAGTATGATGGATGTTGATATTAATGAAATCATAAAGAGTTGTATGACGTTAGGACTAATGATTAGCATGAACCAAAGACTTGACAAAGATACTATTCAGATTGTAACAGAAGATTTTGGATATGCTGCTGAGTTTGTTGATGTAGACGTTCAAGAAGCTTTTAATGATGATGATGATATTGATGAGAATTTAGAAGAAAGATCTCCTATTGTAACAATTATGGGACATGTTGACCACGGTAAAACATCATTAATGGACTTCATAAGAAAGACTAATGTCATTGCCGGAGAATCAGGAGGAATTACTCAACATATTGGTGCATACGAGGTTACAACAGAAAATAATAAAAAAATCACTTTTTTAGATACACCGGGGCATGAGGCGTTTACAGCGATGAGAGCTAGAGGTGCAAAAGTTACAGATATTGTAGTTATTGTTATAGCATCAGATGATAAAATTATGCCTCAAACAAATGAGGCAATTAGTCATGCAAAAGCTGCTGGAGTTCCTATAATTTTTGCTTTTAATAAAATTGATATTGATACAGCTGACCCAGAGAAAATTAAAGGACAGTTAGCTGAGATGAATATGCTTGTTGAAGACTGGGGAGGTAAGTATCAATCTCAAGACTTATCAGCAAAAACTGGAAAAGGAGTTAAGGAGCTACTTGAAAAAATCTTACTCGAATCGGAGATGCTTGAGCTAAAAGCTAATAAACAAAGAAATGCCAAAGGAACTGTAATTGAAGCATCTTTAGACAAAGGTAAGGGATATATTTCAACTGTTCTAGTGCAAAAAGGTACTTTAAAGATTGGAGACTATACATTAGCTGGAAGCTATTCTGGTAAAATTAAAGCTATGATGAACGAAAGAGGTGAATCTGTAACACAAGCAGGTCCATCAACACCTATCTTAGTTCTTGGTTTAGACGGTGCTCCNACTGCTGGAGATGAATTCAATGTTTTAGATAGTGAACAAGAAGCAAAAAAAATTGCTTCAAAAAGAATGCAATTACAAAGAGAGCAAAATACAAGGACACAAAAGCATATAACTCTTGATGAAATTGGAAGAAGAATAGCTGTTGGAGAATTTCAAGAGCTTAATATCATCGTTAAAGGAGATGTTGATGGTTCGATAGAAGCTCTTTCTGATTCAATGGAGAGATTATCGACTGAAGAAATTAAAATTAATATTATTCAAAAGGCTGTTGGTCAAATTTCTGAATCTGATGTAATGCTTGCTAAAGCATCTGATGCAATTATTATAGGATTTCAAGTTAGACCCTCCATGAAGGCAAGAAAAATTGCTGAGACAGAGCAAATTGATATAAGATTATATTCTGTCATTTACAAAGCAATTGATGAAGTAAAATTAGCTATGCAGGGACTATTATCTCCAGATATTGAGGAGAAAGTAGTTGCTAATGTTGAAATTAGAGAAACATTTAAGATTTCAAAAATTGGAACGATAGCTGGTTGTATGGTATTGGATGGGAAAATAAATAGAAAAAATAAGGTTAGATTAATAAGAGATGGTGTTGTAACCTATTCTGGAAATCTTTCATCATTGAAAAGATTCAAAGAGGATGTTTCTGAAGTTAGACAAGGATTCGAATGTGGAATGTCTATTGAAAACTTTAATGATATAAAAGTGGGTGATATTATAGAAGCTTTTGATGAAGTTGAAATTGAGAGAAAAATCAATTAAGTAAGTTTAACTTAATGTATTCTGATACAATGTAACTACCTGGGTAATTTTTTATTAATTTACTCTTGATTTTTTCCGCTTCTAATTTTGTTCTAAAATTACCTACCCTCAACTTATAGTATGGGGCAGAGTAGCTTAGATAGATTGGAATGTTCGGAAATTTTTTAATAAATTTTAATTTCATAATATTAATTTCATTTTTTGTACTTGCAAATGCAATTTGTAATCTGTAAGCTTGAATTCCGCTTTGTGAAAGATTGATTTTTTTAAATTTTAGATATAAACTATCAATTTCCTTATCGTATTTGTAGTTTATCAATTTGTCTTGCCCAAGAGTTTCAAGCGGAAAAAAAATTAATATTAAAATTATTATTTTCATTAATCAAAAATAGTAAAAAAGAGTAATTTTAAGAATGAGATTAAAACCAGTTCAAATTAATGTAAATAATGAAAAAGAATTTATAAAAAAGGCTGTTTATTTTTCAAATTCATTTGAAGAAAGTGCACTTTTTTTCTCAAATAAAATTAAAAAAAACAAGTTNCCCAAGCATTATTATGAATATGATTTTATCTTTGCCTTTAATGCTTCAAAGTCAATAAAATCCTCTCACAATTCTATAACTAAGCTTAATAAATTTATAGCAAAAAATCCATTTTGGAAATTTGGGTTTTTATCATATAATCTTAAAAATGAAGTTGAAAATCTTAATTCCAAAAACCATAATACTTTCAACATCCCAAATATGTTTTTTTTTGTTCCTGAATTTATTATTTACAAAAAAAATGATCAGATTTTTTTTGAGTCAGAAAGCTCTTGCACTGATTGTAATAAAGTGATTGAAGAAATTAACTCTATACGCATAAAAAATCCAAAAAAGATTAATTTAAATTTTTCATGTTCTCAAAAAAAATCTACTTATTTAAATAAAATTAAACAAATTCAAGATTGTATTCTNCGAGGAGAAGTTTATGAACTAAATTATTGTATNGAATTTAAAACAAAACTAGAAATTTGTGCAGAAGATTTTTTCCTTTTGACAAACAAGAAATGCATGGCACCTTTCTCTTGCTTTTTTAAATTCAAAAATTTAAAAATTTTATCNTTTAGCCCTGAAAGGTTTTTAAAAAAAAATAATAATAAACTCATTTCACAGCCAATAAAAGGGACAATAAAAAAATCAAATAATTTTTATCAAAATTTGAATCTTATTAATAAACTAGAAAAATCAGAAAAAGATATCTCTGAAAATATAATGATAGTCGATTTGGTTAGAAATGACTTATCAATAACNGCAAAAAGAAATAGTGTCAAAGTTGAAGAACTATGTAAAGTTTTTACATTTAATAATATTAATCAAATGATTTCTACCGTAACAAGTGAAATCTGTCAGAGTCTATCATTTGATAAAATTATTTCTTCGACATTTCCAATGGGCTCAATGACTGGAGCACCTAAAATTAGATCCATGCAACTAATTGATAAGTTTGAAGATTTTAATAGAGGTATTTACTCTGGCACAATTGGATATATAGATTCAAAAAATAATTTTGATTTTAATGTAGTTATAAGAACAATTATATATGATCAAAAAGATTTTAATCTTTCATTTTCTGTAGGAAGTGCAATAACATCTGAATCAGATCCCTCAAGAGAATATGATGAATGTATTGAAAAATTAAAATCAGTTTTTGTTTTTTGAAATGGAAGTTCAATTTATTGACNATATTAAAAAAAATAAATTATTTGATAATTCTCATAATTTACTTCTAGCTTANAGTGCAGGTGTTGATAGTTCTGTTTTATTTAACTTGCTTTTAAGTTGTAAATATAAGTTTAGTGTTGCTCACTGTAATTATAAGTTAAGAGGCCAACATTCAGATTATGATGAAAGATTTATAATAGAAAAAGCAAAAATAAATAAAGTTAAATATCATACTAAGGAATTTGATCTTTCAAAAATTAATTTTAAAAAAGCTCAGTCAGTTCAAATGAAGTGTAGGCAAATTAGGTATAANTGGTTTAATGAACTCTCAAAAAAATATGAATATGATTTTATTTTAACTGCTCATCATTTAAATGATAGTATTGAAACATTTTTTATCAATATATTTAGAGGAACAGGAATTGAAGGGCTGACTGGAATACCATTAAAAAGAGATAAATTTATCAGACCTCTGTTATTTGCTACAAAAAATTCGATTCTTGAATACGCTAAAAAATATGATATTGATTATAGAGAAGATAAATCCAATGAAAGTAAAAGCTATAAAAGAAATAAAATTAGAAGTGATTTAATTCCAATTATTAGTGGTATTTCAGAAAATTATGAAGAGATTTTTTATAAATCTTTTAAGAACTTAAAAAATCTGTCAGATACTTATAAAAATCTTGTCAAATTAGAAATTCAAAAAATAATGATTCAAAAATTTGATGTAGTTTATATAAACATTTCCAAAATTAAAGATTTAAAAGAAGATAATTTAATTATCTACGAGGCAATTAAAGATTATGGTTTTACAAATTCTCTAAACAATATAATTAGATCTTATTTGCAAAAAAAATCAGGTAAATTATTTTATTCTAAACATTATAGACTGCTTGTTGACAGAGATAAATTGATTATTAATAAAATAAATAAAGATCAGTATTTTGATACCATAAAAATTTATAAGAAAGATTTACAAATTGATTATCCCATAAAAATTAGCTTTAGTACTTCAAATAAAATGTTAATCACTGATGACCCTTTTTCTGAATCTTTTGATTTTGATAAGCTTAGATTCCCTCTGTTGCTTAGAAATTGGCACAAAGGAGATAAATTTATCCCATTAGGTATGAAAAATTTTAAAAAATTAAGTGATTTTTTTGTTGATGAAAAAATATCTATTTCTGAAAAGGATACAACTTGGTTGTTATTTTCAGAGTCTAATTTAGTATGGGTTATTGGCAAAAGAATTGACGATAGATTCAAAGTAACTAGCAAAACTAAAAAGACGTATATTGCAAGTATTAATTCTATTTAAATTTTATTTTAATGAAAAGATATATACTTTTTTTATTAATCATATTTTCATTTAACTCGAACTCTCAGATTTATGATCCAGTAAGCTGGGAGTTTTCTAAAAATAAAATAGACAATAAAAGATATGAGTTAATTTTTACTGCTAATATTGACGATGGATGGTATATATATTCTCAGTACCTTAAAGGAGATGGTCCTGTCCCTACAGAATTTACGTTTCAAGAAAGTTCCAATTTTAATTTAATTGATAAAGTTAATGAGGATGATGCTAATGAAGCATACGACCCTAATTTTGAGATGCTATTGAAGTTTTTTAAGAAAAAAGCAGTATTTGTTCAACAAATCGAAATAGTTAATGAAAAATCACCATTCTCAGTTTTAGGAGATATATATTTTATGACTTGTGATGAAAAGCAATGTTTGCCACCAGAAATAATTGAGTTTGACTTTAAGTTTAATGAAGATAAATCGCATAATTTTGAGAGCAGCTCTTTTTCAGAGGAATCAGATAATAAAACAGTTAATTCCGCTTCGAAAAAAAGTAAAAATTTCTGGCTTTTATTTTTTGTTTCTTTTTTAAGTGGCTTCGCCGCGTTACTAACACCATGTGTATTCCCAATGATACCNATGACTGTTTCATATTTTACTAAAGCAAGTAAAACTAAATCTAAAGGAATTTTTAATGCAATAATATACGGCATTTCGATAATAATAATTTATGTTGCTCTTGGTGTAGGTGTTTCAAATATTTTTGGAGCAGATGCTTTAAATAATATGGCTACAAATGTATATTTTAACATAGCCTTCTTTTTATTATTGATAGTATTTGGTGCTTCATTTCTTGGAGCTTTTGATCTNACATTACCTACATCTTGGATAAATAAATCTGACAAAGCATCTGACAAGGGAGGTTATATTGGCATTTTTTTCATGGCATTTACTTTAGCCTTAGTTTCATTTTCTTGCACTGGACCTATAGTTGGTACTCTTTTGGTAGAAGCTGCTTCTGGAGGATATTTTGGACCAATCATTGGAATGTTAGGTTTTTCGCTAGCAATTGCTATTCCGTTTGCTATTTTTGCTGCATTTCCAGGCTGGTTAAATTCTCTTCCACAATCAGGAGGTTGGTTAAACTCTGTTAAAGTAACGCTTGGGTTTTTAGAAATTGCACTCGCTTTTAAGTTTTTATCAAATGCCGATCTTGTATTACAACTCCACCTTCTTGAAAGAGAGTTATTTATTGCAATCTGGGTTATTATTTTTATGTTACTTACATTTTATTTGCTAGGATTTATAAGATTTGCTCATGACTCAGATTTAAAATATTTATCTGTTACAAGATTATCTTTAGCAATAATAACAGGTGCATTTACCATTTATATGATCCCAGGCCTTTGGGGAGCTCCTCTTAAGCTAATTAATGCTTTTCCACCNCCTATGCATTATAGTGAATCTCCAAATGGGTTTTCAACAAANTCAACAAATAATACAGAAAATAATATTGAATTAAAATCTGGCACTCATTTAGGTCCGCAAGGGATATATGTATTTCATGATTATGAAAAAGGATTAGAACATGCTAAAAAAGANAATCTTCCANTTATGATTGATTTTACAGGNTGGGCATGTGTAAACTGCAGAAAAATGGAAGAGCAAGTTTGGTCTGATAATGAAGTTAAAGAAATTTTAAAAAANGAAATTNTNATAGTGTCTCTTTATGTNGATGAAAGAACTAAACTTTCTNANGAAAATCAGTATGAGACAACTCTTGCTGGTAANNCTAAAAAAGTTAGNACAATTGGAGATAAATGGATGGTTTTGCAAGCTAATNTNTATGGTACAAATTCACAACCATATTACGTTTTTNTTGACCATTCTGGAANCCAACTTATTGAAAGTGCNAANTATCAAGATTATGGTACTGTTNATAAATTTAAAGATTGGTTANNAAGNGGATTAAANGAATTTAATAATATCTAAATGAAAATAATAAATAAAAAATCAGAGAANTTCTTATCAGANTATATAAATGTAGCNTCTCCNACAGGNTTTGAAAGTTCTGGACAAAAGCTGTGGCTTGATTATATTAANCCATACATAGATGATTACATAGTNGATACATANGGAACAGTAGTCGGNATTATAAATCCAAACGAAAANTATAAAGTTGTGATAGAAGCGCATGCAGATGAGATTTCATGGTTTGTACACTACATTACAAAAGAAGGNTATATATACTTAAGAAGAAACGGTGGTAGTGATCACCAAATCGCACCATCAAAAAGAGTAAATATTCATACATCNAAGGGAANTGTAAAAGCTGTTTTTGGTTGGCCAGCTATTCANACAAGAGATAGAGCAAATGAGAAGTCTCCTAAGCCAGAAAATATTTTTTTAGACTGTGGNTGTAATTCAAAAGAAGAAGTNGAAAAACTNGGAGTTCACGTTGGATGTGTTGTTACCTATGAAGATAATTTTCTAAAATTGAATNANAGCATGTATGTTGGNAGAGCNTTAGATAANAGAATTGGAGGNTTNATGATTGCTGAGGTAGCTAGAATTTTAAAAGAAAANAAAATAAAATTACCATTTGGATTATATATTACTAACGCTGTACAAGAAGAGGTAGGACTGAGAGGTGCTCAAATGATTGTTGAAACAATAAAGCCAAATGTTGCTATCGTAACTGATGTTTGNCATGATACAACAACTCCAATGATGAACAAAATTAAGCAGGGAGATCAAAAATGTGGANGTGGACCTGTTNTTTTTTATGGCCCCGCAGTNCAAAACAATCTTCTAAATAAAGTNATAANTGTTGCTGAAGAAAATAAAATTAAATTTCAAAGAGGAGCGGTTTCAAGAGCAACTGGAACTGATACNGATGCATTTGCTTTTGCAACAGGTGGNGTTGCCTCAGCATTAATNTCTCTGCCNTTAAAGTACATGCACACAACTGTTGAAACTGTTAGTAAAAATGATGTGGAAAGTGTGATTAAACTNATTTANTTTTTACTCCAAAAAATNNAAAATAATGAGGATTTTAGATATTTGTCNTAAATATTCNAAATTAAANTCTTTGCCACTGCCCACTATCNACTAATGGTTTTGCTTTTTTCCACTTNAATTCCTTNGTTTCAGAACCGTTTGTTATNTTAACTTTCTCNTTTCTTCCTNCTTTTTGTTCTACTCTTATAGGTTGAGTTTTCGGTACAGTNTTNGNNGTGTTAACTTTATTTGGNGCTGCGAGNTCAGGTCTGCTTGTTTGAAGGTTTTGTTGTTTATGAATTTGTTCTTGTTGAACATTAGACTGATTTGGTAANTTTGATTTNATTAAAAAAGAGATNATCTCTTTATTTACTTTNTCNAGCATTGTTTTGAAAAGATCGAAAGATTCAAATTTATAAATTAGAAGAGGATCTTTNTGCTCATATACAGCATTCTGCACAGATTGTTTTAAATCNTCCATTTCTCTTAAATGTTCTTTCCATATATCATCAATTATAGANAGAGTAATGCTTTTCTCAATGCTAAATTGTATNTTTCCCCCTTTACTTTCATATGCCTCCTCTAAATTAGTAACAACATTCATTGTTTTTACTCCATCACTGAACGGAATTACAATATTTTTATAATGTCCAGAATGTGATCTATAAACATTTTCAATGACTGGAAATGTAGACTGAGCAATAATTTCAGATTTTAACTTATAATTTTCATAGCATGATTTGTAAACTAAGTCTGTTAATTCATTCTTTTCAATATTTTTAAAACCTTCTTCATCTATAGGAGCTTGAATCGATAAAAATTTCATCAAGTCCAATTCGAAGTTTGAAAAATCTTTTGAATCAAAATNAGCACTTACAATTGAATCGCATGTATCGAAAAACATATTAGAAATTTCAACAGAGAGTCTATCTCCAAACAAAGCGTATCTTCTTTTTTTGTAAATTACTTCACGTTGTTGGTTCATGACGTCATCATATTCCAATAATCTTTTTCTAATACCAAAATTGTTTTCTTCAACTTTTTTTTGTGCTCTTTCTATTGATTTATTAACCATTGAATGCTGAATAACTTCCCCTTCTTCCAGTCCCATCCTATCCATTATTTTTGCAATTCTTTCAGAACCAAATAAACGCATTAAATTATCTTCAAGAGATACGTAGAACTGGGATGAACCTGGATCTCCTTGACGACCAGAACGACCTCGTAGCTGACGATCAACTCTTCTNGAGTCATGTCTTTCTGTTCCAATGATAGCTAATCCTCCGTTANTCTTTACATTGTCAGAGAGTTTAATGTCTGTTCCTCTNCCAGCCATATTAGTTGCTATTGTAACAATACTCTCTTTACCAGCTTCNGCAACAATATCTGCTTCTTTNTGGTGTANCTTTGCGTTCAGCACATTNTGCTTAATTTTTCTTCGGGTAAGAATTTTACTTAATAGTTCAGAAATTTCTACAGAAGTTGTNCCAACTAATATAGGTCTCCCNGCNTTAGATAGCTTTTCAATTTCTTCAATGATAGCATTGTATTTTTCTCGATTTGTTTTATATACTAAATCATTTTTGTCTTGTCTTTGAATTGGCTTGTTAGTTGGNATAACAACTACATCAAGCTTATATATTTCCCAAAACTCACCAGCCTCAGTTTCAGCGGTTCCAGTCATGCCTGAAAGCTTGTTATACATCCTAAAGTAGTTTTGTAAAGTTACAGTTGCATATGTTTGACTTGCTGATTCAATTTTAACATTTTCNTTCGCNTCAATTGCTTGATGNAATCCATCAGAATATCTTCTGCCTTCCATNATTCTTCCTGTTTGCTCGTCAACAATTTTGACTTTATTGTCTATTACAACATATTCTGTATCCTTTTCAAAGAGAGTGTATGCTTTTAATAGTTGATTAATACTATGAATTCTTTCACTTTTAACTGAAAAATCTCTCATAAGTTCATCTTTTCTTTTAATTTCTTCTTTCTCATCCAATTTCAGTGCTTGTATTTTTGAAATTTCNTCTCCAACATCAGGCATTATAAAGAAGTGCTTATCATCAGTGAACTTTGTTATTAAATTAATACCTTTTTCTGTCAACTCTATTGAATTATTTTTCTCATCTATTGTGAAAAAAAGCTCTTCATCAACCTTATGCATTTCCTTTGATTGATCCTGCATATAAAAATTTTCAGTTTTTTGTAAGAGTGCTCTAACNCCTTCTTCACTTAAAAATTTTATTAGTGCTTTATTTTTTGGAAGTCCACGAAATGCTCTTAGTAAATTAAATCCCCCTTTATCTCTTTCACCATCTTTAATAANTTGCTTTGCTTCAAAAAGAATTTGGGAAACATATTTTTTTTGTTCAGAAAAAAGACTATTTACCTTATGCTTTAATTCGTTATACTCATGCTGATCACCTTTAGGAGTAGGTCCAGAAATAATTAAAGGTGTTCTTGCATCATCAATTAGAACTGAATCTACCTCATCAACGATAGAAAAGTTAAGTTTTCTTTGAACTAAATCTTCTACTCTTCTAGACATATTATCTCTTAAATAGTCGAATCCAAATTCATTATTTGTTCCGTAGGTTATGTCTGCGAGATATGCCTTTTGTCTCATTTCNGAATTCGGAGAGTGATTGTCAATACAATCAACGCTTAGTCCATGGAATTCAAAAATTGGCCCCATCCATTCTGCATCTCTTTTAGCTAAGTAATTATTTACAGTTACTAGATGAACTCCGAGGCCTGTTAATGCATTTAAATAAATTGGTAATGTAGCAGACAGTGTTTTCCCTTCACCAGTTTGCATTTCAGCTATTTTTCCTTCATGTAAAACAATACCCCCAATTAGCTGGACATCATAGTGAACCATATCCCATGTTATCCNATTGCCNGCAGCTTTCCAACTATTACTGTATATAGCTTTATCTCCATTAATTTTCACTAAATCTTTTTTCTGAGAAAGCTTTATATCAAACTCAGTCGCATTAACAATAATTTCTTTATTGTTTTTAAATCTTATAGCTGTTTCTTTTACAACGGCAAATGCTNTTGGTAGAATTTCCTTTAATTTTTTTTCATTTTCTTTAACTATTTNTTTTTCAATATCATCAATTTCTTTGAAAATATTTTCAGCTTCATTTTCATTTTTTGTATTATCTATAGATTTTTTTAGATTATCAATTTTTTTATTGAGCTCTAGTGTATTTTCTTTTATTTCAAGTTTAAGTTGACNGGTANTATCTCTTANTTCATCATTACTTATGCTCGAGAGATTTTTAACTTCTGCNTTAATATTTTCTATTATGGGCTTTAGTTTGTTGATATCACTATCATACTTGTTTCCAAAAATTTTAGTTAAGAAATTTAAAACACCAGACATTTAGAGTAATTATTTAGTATTCCTCTTCGTTAAAAAAGAAATCTTCTTTAGAAGGATAGTCAGGCCATATATCTTCAATAGTTTCGTATTGAAACCCAGGCTCTTCTTCAATTAGCTCTTGTAAGTTTTCGACAACTTCCATCGGAGCTCCAGATCTGATAGCAAAATCAATTAGCTCATCTTTGGTTGCTGGCCANGGAGCATCTTCAAGTTTTGANGCAAGTTCTAATGTCCAATACATAATCTTGTTTTTTGCAAAAGTAGTTTTTTTAGTTTACTATATTAAATTTTANGAGTCTTTTTGCCAATATCTCTCTTNTACATTAAAGTCTTTTAAAAACTTTCTAGAAAGCACAAAAAGGTAATCAGACAATCTATTTAGAAAGCTAACATAGTTTAAATCGATATTTTTTTGATCATTACTTAGCTTTACGAGCTTTCTTTCAGCTCTTCTGCAAACTGTTCTAGCGATTTGTGTGAGTGAAAAAATTTTATTGCCTGAGGGTAAAATAAAGTTTTTTANTTCAGAAAGCTCATCTTCAATTTCATCAATTCTTTTTTCTAAAAAATCAATATGCGATTTAGTTATCTTCGGAAGNTATTTTAAGTTATCATTGTTGTCGTTTGCAAGTAANGACCCAAGATTGAATAATAGATTTTGTANTTTAATTAAATCTTCTTTTAAATTGGAATTAATTTCATGATCTGAGATATGCCCTACATGAGCATTTAACTCGTCAATTGTCCCATAACATTCTAAACGAATATCATCTTTAAACTTTTCNGTACCTCCAAAAAGTCTTGTTTTCCCCTTATCTCCATTTTTTGTGTAAATTTTCATTGGTTTTTTTCATCTGTTAAAATTTGACCATCTTTTAGTTTTATAATTCTATTCGCATTTTTTGCTATCTCTGTTTCATGTGTNACTAGTATAATAGTATTTCCTTTTTGATGTATTCTTTTAAAAATTTTCATTATCTCGCTAGAGTTTTTGCTATCTAAGTTNCCTGTAGGTTCATCTGCAAGAATTATTGAAGGGCTATTTACTAACGCTCGAGCAATTGCTACTCTTTGTCTTTGACCTCCAGAAAGCTCATTTGGTTTATGATAGAGCCGATCAGATAAACCTACTTCTTTTAAAGCTTTTTTTGCTAATTTTATTCTATCGTCTTTAGCATATCCAGCATATATGAGAGGAAGAGCAACATTATCTAANGCATTCATTCTTGGAAGAAGATTAAAAGTCTGGAAAACAAACCCAACCTCTAAATTTCTTATTTCAGCAAGCCTGTTATCACTTAATTCACCAACATTCTTGTTGTTTAGATAATAAGAACCTTTTGATGGTGTATCAAGACATCCAATTATGTTCATAAGAGTTGATTTTCCAGAGCCAGATGTCCCCATTAAAGCAACATATTCTTTTTTGTTAATTTTCAGTGAAATATTATCTACAGCCTTTACTGTGTTTTTTGATAATAAGTAATGCTTTGATAATTTATCTATTTTGATAAGACATGACATTTTGCAAATTTAATGTTATTATAAAAAATTATAATTCTTATTTTTCAAATCTTTTTTAAAAAAAAGAACTCCTACTCTCAAGAAAGAGAAAGATAATGTTACCATATCATTTTTTATAATTTGATTCCAAGCTGATTTCATCTCAATTGACCAGTTTATATCATCAAAAACAAATATACTTTTGGAATTTATCTTTTTTAAGCATTTATTAAAATAATTTAAAGTATCTATTTTACTGTGATTACCATCAAAAAAAATAAGATCGAAACTGTCTGTTTTTTCAAGTACCTCATCTAAAGTAAAACTAAAATTACCCTTTATCAAATTGATATTATCAANACTAAATCTATTGAAATTATTTAATGCAATATTNGATGTATTTTCACATCCTTCTAATGTAGTTACTTTTGAACAACTACTTGCAGTGCTCAAGTAAACTGTACTGATNCCTAAAGAGGTNCCAATCTCTAAAATATTTTTNGCATTATTAANTTTTGATAAGTTGTGTAAAATTTTTCCTATTTTTTTGTTTACAGAAGAGTTTTTAGCAATGTCACAAACTTTTCTTTTTCTNAGATGCGTGACTGNTGACCCTTTTCCTAATTCTATAGTTTCAATTACTTGATTAGATTGTTTTAATGATTTAGAAAAAGAAAAGATTATTTTTTTTTTATCAGTAGCAATTTCTTTCATCAATTTTTTCTTGATCTCTAAAGTTTTTGAATCTATATAAAAGTCAATTTTTAGTATGTGAACAATGAGAAGATATACTCTGGAAATATATATTTTAAGATTCATAAAGACTCTCTTAATGAAACTAAAAATTTTTTAAATTCTAATAATCTTTCTTTCAAAAAAATATTTTTTTGAAAATCATTTTTTTTTGATTTTAATGCCTTTTTTGCTCCCTTTATAGTAAATCCATTATTTTTCAATAAGTGATGTATAATTTTAAGATTTTTTATATCGTTTTCTGAAAATAGTCGATTCCCCTTATTATTTTTTTTTGGTTTTATTATGTCAAATTCATTATCCCAAAATCTTATAAGTGATACATTCACGTTTAATATTTTTGAAACTTCACCAATGGTATAGAATAGTTTTTTGATTTCTTTTTCTTTGTAAGGAGGCATTAATCAAAAGATTGGTTAGATTGCGAGGAAAGTTCAATCATCCTTTCATATTCTTCAGCATTTAAATCGTTATAATAAAAGTTAACTGGATTTATTTTTTTTCCGTCTTTGTGTACTTCATAATGAAGGTGTGGTGCAACGGACTTTCCAGTGTTGCCAACAAAACCAATTACATCACCTCTGCTCACCTTTTGGTTTTTTTTAACTGAAGTTTTTGACATATGTGCGTATAAAGTTTTATATCCAAAGCCATGGTCAATAACAACATGATTTCCGTAGCCACGCTTACTTTTACTAACTTTAAAAACTTTACCATCACCAGTGGCATAAATGGGTGTTCCTTTTTTAGCTGAAAAATCCATCCCTGCGTGAAATTTTCTGGTTTTATAAATAGGATCAATTCTATATCCAAATCCACTAGCCATTCTACTTAAGTCCTTGTTGGATAAAGGTTGAATAGCAGGTATTGATGACAACATTTTATTTTTGTCTTTGGTTAACTCAATTATCTGGTCAAAAGATTTTGATTGAACATAAAGTTGTTTTTTTAAAATATCAAATTTGTTATCTAGCTCTTTTAAGAGCTCAGTATTAGAAAAACCCTCTAGATATTTATATTTGTTAACACCACCAAACCCAGCTTTTCGTATTTCTGTTGGTATAGGATTAGCTTCAAAGATTTCTCTGTAAATATTATCATCTCGTTTTTGAATGTCATCGAGAACAGTCTCGATATCTTGCAATTTACTTTCAAATTTCTGATAATTTGATGTTAAGAAATTAATTTCTGATTTTAATTTTTTTTCTTTTGGACTGTCGAAGAAGCTATAAAAAACAAAAAAGCTGAGCGAAGTTATTATTAAAGCAGAAAGTATATAAACAAGAAGATTTTGAATCTTCTGCTTCAAAGTCAGATTAATTTCTTTATAACTAAGTGACTTTTTATCGTAATAATACTTTACTTTGGTCATAATTTGCAAATTTACTAATTTGGTCAAGAATAACGAATATTATCTCTTTTATAAACTTAAATGCAAACAACAAATTCAATAAGAGAAAGCTTTATCAGTTTTTTTGAAAAAAAATCTCATAAACAAGCTAACTCATCATCCGTTATAAGTAAAGATGACCCAAGTTTGATGTTTGTAAATGCTGGAATGAACCAGTTTAAAGATATCTTTCTTGGTTATCAGAAGCCTGACTTTAAAAGAGTTGTCAACTCTCAAAAATGTTTAAGAGTTTCAGGTAAACACAATGATTTAGATCAAGTTGGTCATGATACATATCATCACACCTTTTTTGAAATGCTTGGAAATTGGTCTTTCGGTGACTATGGCAAAGAAAAAGCTATTAAATATGCTTGGGAGTTTCTTGTTAAAATATGTGGATTAGATAAGTCAAGAATTTATGTTACAGTGTTCAACGGAAATAAAGAAGATAATATTTCTAAAGACGAAGAGACTTTTAATTTATGGAAAAGTTACCTACCCAATGATAATATCTTATATTTTGATAAAGATGATAATTTTTGGGAAATGGGGGATACAGGTCCTTGTGGCCCTAGTACTGAAATCCATTATGATAACAGAAATATTTCTGAAATTAATAAAATAAGTGGTAGAGAAATAGTTAATAAAAATCATCCAGAGGTTATAGAAATATGGAATATTGTATTTATAAATTATAACCGATCTCTAGCAGGTAAACTTTCTGATTTATCAACTTTGTACATAGATACTGGTATGGGTCTTGAAAGATTAGCTATGATTATGCAGAAAAAAAAGTCTAATTATGATATTGATATTTTTCAATCTATAATTAAGAAAATTACCGATGATTACAAATTAAACTATGGAAGCGAAAAAAAAACAGATATTGCCCTAAGAGTTATAGCTGATCATGCAAGAGCTGCTGTATTCTCAATATCAGATGGATTAGTTCCTTCAAACAATAAATCAGGATATGTTATTAGAAGAATTATCAGAAGAGCATCAAGATATGCTTATACAGTACTTGAAATAAAAGAACCTTGTATTTTTAAATTAGTAGATACTATTGCAAATATATATTCAACAACCTACAATGAAATTGGTGAAAATTTAGAGATGATTAAGAATTTAATCTTATCTGAAGAAAAGATGTTTCTCAAAACCTTATCTCTTGGGCTAAAAAGAATAAATAAATATTTCATTGATAAAACAAATATTTCCGGAGATCAAATTTTCGAATTATATGATACGTACGGATTTCCATATGATTTAACAAAGGATATATTAATAGAAAAGGGATTAGTTCCTGATGAAAAAAACTTCAAAAAGGCACTAGATATTCAAAAAAATAGATCAAGGTCTGTTGGGAAGGCTATCATCGGTGATTGGACTGTAGTTTCTGATATGAAAAGCTCTGGCTTTATTGGTTATGATATACTTGAAATGACTGTGAGAATTATTAGATATAGACAAGTAGAAAAAGCCAATAGAAAAATATTTCAAATAGTTCTGGATCAAACACCTTTTTATCCTGAATCAGGAGGGCAAGTAGCTGATAAAGGGGTAATAAAGAATAAAACTGAAAAAATAAAAATATTAGATGTAAAAAAAGAAAATAATATTGTAGTTCATGATGTAGATCAACTTCCTGAAGATTTTGCAAACGAACTTGTAGCGAGTGTGAACATTGAAAGAAGACATTTAATTTCTATAAATCATACTGCAACACATATTTTACATAATGTTTTAAGAAAAAATATAGGAGTTCATGTACAGCAAAAAGGCTCTTTTTTAGATGAAAATTATTTGCGTTTTGACTTTAGCAATAATGATGGTATTTCAAAAGATGATTTATTAGATATTGAAAATTCTGTTAATGATATAATTTATAAAAACCATACAGTAAAAATTGAAGAGATTGACTTAAAAGAGGCTAAAGATAGAGGTGCTATAATGTTGTTTGAAGAAAAATATCAAGATAAAGTTAGGGTAGTATCTTTTCATGATTCTGTAGAGCTTTGCGGAGGTACTCATGTAAAATCAACATCTGAAATTGGATTATTAAAAATAGTGAAAGAAACTTCTGTTTCATCTGGCATCAGAAGAATTGAAGCCATTACTAGTAAAGTTGCTTTTAATTTTCTGAATCAAATTGAATCAAGCTCTAAAAAAATTACAGAATTTATAAAGGAGAAAAATTTTGATCTAGCCCTAGATAAAATGATTTATAATTATATTTCAAATCATAAGCAGTTAATTGAAGTGAAATCAAGTTTGATTCGACACAAGTTTGAATCAAAAATTAACTCTCTCAGTGATGATTTAATAGTTGTGAGTGAGCTTGATTTTGTAAATGTTAAAGATTTAAAACAATTAGGTCCAATTTTATTTAATAAAAATCTCGACAATGAAATAATTTTATTTTTTGTTAAAGACAATTACAAGTATTCAATAATGATACATGTCCCAAAGAAATATCAAACTAAATGTCAGGCGGATATATTAGTTAAAAAACTAACAAAAAGGTTTGGTGGAGGAGGGGGAGGTAATAAATCTATTGCTTTTGCTGGAGGATTGTCCAGAATTTCAGAAAAAATTATTATTGATTTCTTAAAGAAATAAAAAAACCACTATTTCTAGTGGTTTTTTTTAGTTTATATGAACTTTGGATTTAGAATCTCAAAGAGAATCCAATTTTAAATTCTCCATCTTCATCATTGTTGTCTCCTAAATTCATAGAATAGTTCGGTTCTACATATAGCATATTCCATACATTAAATCCATAACCTACCCCTAGAACCATATTGTCTGTAGAGTTTTCAGTAGGCATTTGTAGTTGTACGAATAAATCATCGCTAACTAGGTATCTACCCATGATATCGAAATCATCACCGTTACTAATTCCACCTACTACAAATTTATCAGATATCATGTATCCAACACCCATGTTTTTTGTGAATTTGTCTACGGTTTCTTCTTGGTCATTATCAAAAGTACCAACGACCATTATTTGAGCTGATGCAAAAACTGTCGCAAATGCAAAAATTGCTGAAAGTAAAATTTTTTTCATTTTAAAATATATTAGTTAATATCGAGCGCAAGATAGTAATTATACTTATCTAAGAGCGCATTATTTTTTGTTTTTTTTAACATATTATTGTTAGTCACAAAAAAAAAGGCTACTAGAAGTAGCCTTTTTATAAATGTTTATTGATGTAATTACGGAGTAATTGTTAATGTTACATAAGTATATGTATCATCTGCATCCATACCCATATCATCAGAAATTAATGTAACACCTAAAGATGCGTTATCATTGAAACTGTAACCTAAATTGATTTCAGTTGCTGATCTCTCATAGTCATCATCACTATTATCTGTGATTGTGTGTAAAGCTGCACCTAAAGAAACGCTACCCATATCATAGTTTAGACCGATAGTTAAATCGTCCATACCAGATGCTAAGTAACCTAAGTTTCCTGTTACATCCCAACTTCCGTCCATGTTAGTACCTGCCATAGCGAAGTCACCATCGTTGTCTTCGTCGTAAGACGTTTGCGATACCATTAAAGACATATCATCGTTTATTGAGTAAGTAAGACCGAACATGTTCATTTTGTCACCCTCATAGTCTGAGTTGATTGACGCCATGATGTTAGCACCAGCGACTTCACCTGAAAGATCGATACCCATAGCAGCATCTGAATCGTCAGCGTCACCTAATTGCTTGTCCATGTAAAGTACATTTACATCAAAACCACTAAAGTTACCAGCTACGTTAACCCATGTCTTAGAGTAATCTTCATTACCAGTCATGTCACCGTTTACGTTAGCATAACCTAAAGATGCAGATACTGCATCTAAGTTAAAGTCAAACTTCATACCATCCCATGTAGTTCTGTCATTACCCCAGTCATTTGTTGACATAAGTGCACCAGAACCATAGTTAAGCGCTTGACGCCCGATAGTTAAATTAGCAAAACCCATTAAATCAGTAGAACCATAAGCTTCATAAATTGTAGCTGTTGGGTCTCCATCTACACCTAAAGTATAGTTGAAGTCATTACTCATATAGATTCCCCAATTAGAACCACCGAAAGTTACACCTGTAGTAACTCTTTGGTTAGTTAATTGTCTGTCATTATCACCACTCATATCTATTCTTGTTCTAGACTCAACGTTGATGTCTTGAGCAAAAGATACAGTAGTTAAAAGTCCTAAAGCAATGCTTAAGACGTTACGTAAAACTTTTGTCATATTTATAATTTTTATTAGTTAATACGGCGCAAAGATAAACTTCTCAATTAACATGAACAAAATATTAACACACCTTTTTTAACATTTATTTGTGTAAATAAGAGTTATATATTTCATTATCATACACTTATCTATTATAAAAATTATGTGAAAAACCACTTATTTTCATTAAAAAACTCCACTTTTTAGGCTTTTTTAATGAAAATTGAAAGATTTGACCTATTGATATGAAACTATAGTTTGTTAGCTAAAAACGTCTTTCAATTTTTCGAAGAAGTTCTTCTCGTTTTTTTTTGGTGCAGGAGAAAAATTTTTGTCTTTAAGGTTTTTTTCAAAAAAATTTGTTTGATCTTTTGATAATTTTTTGGGAGTCCATATGTTCAAATGAACAAGTAAGTCACCGTTTCCATAATTATTTATGCTCGGTAATCCTTTGCCTTTAAGTCTTAAGATTTTTCCACTTTGAATTCCAGAATCTATCTTAATTCTTACTGTACTATCTATTGTTTCAATTTCTTTTGTTGTTCCTAAAACGGCCTCACTGATACTGATAAATTCTTCACAGTGAATGTTTTGCCCATCTCTAATGAATTTATCATGTTCTTCCTCAGAAATAAGTACTAGCATGTCTCCATTTATCCCGTCAAATGGAGCAGCATTTCCTTTACCACTTACTTTTAGTTGCATACCATCTTCAACTCCTGCAGGAATATTAATCTCGACAGTTTCACTTTTTTTAATCTGACCATTGTGATCTGCTCCAGCTGGCTTATTGTCTATAACTTTGCCTATACCATTGCAATTGTTGCAAGTTGTTGAGGTTTGCATTTGACCCAATATTGTGTTGCTGACTCTTGTAACTTGGCCTGAGCCATTACAAGCAGGGCAAGTTTTAAAGGTTACATTTTCAGCATTTACTAGTCTGTCAACTTTGATTTTTTTCTTAACGCCACTATTGATTTCATTAAGACCTAATTTTATTCTGATTCTCAAATTGGACCCTTTGATTACTCTTTTGCCTCTACTAGAGCTACCACCAAAAAATGAATCAAATGGAGACCCACCTCCAAAAACATCTCCAAATTGGCTAAATATATCATCCATGCTCATCCCTCCACCAAAGCCTCCAGCTCCTCCCATTCCTGCATGTCCAAATTGATCATATCTCTGCTTTTTTTCAGCGTTACTTAATACTTCATAAGCTTCAGCAGCCTCTTTAAACTTTTCTTCAGCTTTCTTATCATCTGGATTTTTGTCAGGATGATATTTAATTGCAAGCTTTCTGTAAGCTTTTTTGATTTCACTTGCGCTAGCAGATTTTGAAACACCTAACACATCATAATAGTCTCTTTTACTCATATTACTTTCCAATAACAACCTTTGTAAATCTGATAACTTTATTTCCCATTTTGTAACCTTTTTCAATTACATCAATAATTTTTCCTGAATCTTTTTTGCTTTTGGCAGGTATACTAGTTATTGCTTCATGAAAATCTGTGTCCAAACTTTTGCCAATTGGATTTTCTATTTCAACCAACCCTTTCTTTTCCATTTCTGACTTCATTTTCTTTAAAATTAGTGAAACCCCATGATCTTCTTCATAATTGTTTGATTTTATACATCTTTCAAGATCGTCAATTACAGATACAANNGANGTCATAATATCATGACCTGCTGTTGTGTATAANTCGACTCTTTCTTTGGTAGTTCTTTTTCTNTAATTNTCAAATTCAGCNAAGAGNCTCAGATATCTNTCTTTTTCCTCAGCTANTTGTTCTTTTAATGTTAATTTNTTTTGTGNTACCTTCTTNTNGCTNTTCTTTTTCTTTGCCATTTATTTTTTANTTAATNCNAGTGCAAAAACTNTGCCTCATNACTTNNATCAGTCATTTTGTCAGTATTTNTTATCAGATCTATTTTTTTAATCCCTCTAAAAATCTGTGTAGTCTTGNTCCTTTCAAATTTTTNGCNAGTATTTTACCNTCTTTNTCAATGATTANATTTGTTGGNATACTTNTTANAGAATATAGTCNAGCNCCTTTNGANTGCCAGCCACCTAAATCNGAAACATGAAATTCCCANNTTAATNTGTCNTTAANTATCGCTTCNTGCCAGCTTTTTTTTGACTTATCTAATGAAACACTNTATATNTCAAACTTTTCTCCATATTTNAAAGAGGTGTTTTTATATTTTTCATACGCACTAACAATATTAGGGTTTTCAATCCGACAGGGTTTACACCAAGATGCCCAAAAATCAATTAGTACTATTTTCCCTTGAAGGGTAGATAAGCTCATCATCTCTCCATCTGGGTTTTTGTATTTTAGCTCAGGTGCAATATTGCCAATGTTAGTACCAACAACTTGAGAGGTGCATAATTGAACTACAAAGAAAGTACTGATAATAAGAAGGCTTACCTTTTTCATCTAACTATCAATTCTACTGATTTTTGCTCCTAATTGATTTAATCTTATATCGATATCTTCATAACCTCTGTCTATTTGTTCTACGTTATGAATAATACTGGTTCCTTTAGCAGACAATGCAGCAATGAGTAACGCTACACCTGCTCTTATGTCTGGAGATGTCATTACTGTACCTTTGAGTTTAGATTTTTGCTCAAGTCCGATCACTGTAGCTCTATGTGGATCACATAAAATGATTTTTGCGCCCATTTCTATAAGTTTATCAACAAAAAAGAGTCTAGATTCAAACATTTTTTGGTGTATTAAAACCGAACCTTTAGCCTGAGTTGCTACAACAAGGATGATGCTAATTAAATCAGGGGTAAATCCGGGCCATGGAGCATCAGAGATTGTTAGAATAGACCCATCAATAAAATTTTCAACTTCATAGCTGTTTTGCTTTTTTACAATAATATCATCGCCACTGATTTCTAAATTAATTCCTAATTTTTTGAACACAGAAGGAATAATTCCAAGATTTTTTACACTCACATCTTTAATTCTCAGTTCAGATTTAGTTATGGCTGCAAGTCCAATAAATGAACCTATTTCAATCATATCTGGTAAAATTTTATGTGTACAACCATTCAATTTATTAACTCCAATAATAGTTAATAGATTAGAGCCTATTCCACTGATTTTTGCTCCCATATTATTTAGCATCTTGCATAATTGCTGTAGATATGGCTCACAAGCTGCATTATATATTTTGGTGGTTCCTTCGCAAAGCACTGAGGCCATCAAAATATTAGCTGTTCCTGTAACTGAAGCCTCATCTAAAAGAATTTCATCACCTTTTATTTTTGAAGCCTTAACACTGTAGAATTTTTTCTCATCATCATATGAGAATTTTGCGCCTAATTTTTCGAAACCAATGAAGTGCGTATCTAATCTTCTTCTACCTATTTTATCGCCACCAGGGCGAGGAATATATGCTTTCTGAAATCTTGCTAATAGTGGTCCCATTATCATAATGGAACCTCTAATTTTTGTGCTAAGTGCATAAAACTCATCTGATTGCATAAAATTGAGATTTACCTTTTCAGATTTAAACTCAAAATCATTTCTACTAAGTTGATTAACCTCAACACCAAATTTTTTGATTAGATCAATTAAGACACGAATATCTCTAATATCAGGAATATTTTTAATAGTAATTTTTTCGCCAGTTAAAAGAACAGCACAAATTATTTGTAGAGCTTCGTTCTTGGCACCTTGGGGAGTTATAGTACCACTCAGACTTGTTCCACCATGGATTTTAAAAGAATTCATTTTCTCTTTTTGAATTTCTTTTTGTAAATCGGTTTTTTGTTTTTGTTTACAGATTTTGATTCAATAAAATCAAAATCTTCAGGAACAGACAATTGACCCTTAGACAGAATCTTTAGGTGGGACAAGATAGTTTTGTTATCAACAGAATCTTTATTAAAAGAAAGGTATGCCTTTTTCATGTGGTTGGCAGTCATACATACTATTGATTGTTTTTCTTTTTCATCAGTTGTTTCAATAGCTTTTTTTATCATCTTTTCAATAGATAGCCCATAAAACGAAAATTGAATATTTCTGATTGGATATGATAATTTTTTTGGTTTTTCAGCAAGCTTTTCCATTTCAGGTAAAGGATACTTAGAATCCACATCTAATTTGAAATCAGAGATTATGTGAATCTGGTTCCAATATTTTTTTTCAGCTTCCTCAATATTCTTTTGAGANACATTGTTTGACTGAACCAAAAAACTTACAATTGCTTTTGCACACTTAGTTCTTTCTTCTTTTGAGCTTAGTGTCATTGCATGTTGAACCATTTTTTGAATATGCCTNCCGTATTCAGGCTTGATGAGTTTTTCTCTTGTTGTATTATATTGCATGAATGCAAATGTAGTTATTTTGAAATATTAAAGTCCAATATTCAAACTCAACATGTAATTTCTACCAGCTTGAGGGAAGTAAGAACTCATACTATAACTATTATCACTATTTAAATTTGTGTAGGGGTCGTCAGCTCTTGGGTCATAACCCTCAGAATAGTATCTATAAGTCCATGCGTTATTTGCATATAGTTCATCAAAAACATTGTTTACCATTAATGTAATTTTTGAATTAGAAAAATTAAAAAAATTGATATTGTAACTTAAAATCAAGTTGTTTACAAAATAATCATCTAATTTTCTTTCATCTGATGAGGTGTTGTCAATGAATTGCTCTCCAACATATTTTGAATTTAATGCGATTTGTATTCCATTATTAAATGTTTTTTCAAATGTTGAAGAATATATGATGTTTGGAGAAAATGCTAAATCTACATTTTCATGAGTAACAATAGTTTGTTCATATGGTGGATCCCAATTGTCGACATATTCATCATATCTAGTAATTTTGTTATCACTAATTGATAATGAGCCATTAAAAAGAAATCCATTTCCAAAATTAGATATACCTGAAATTTCAACTCCAGTTCTGTAGGATTCATCTACATTCGTTCTTATATATGCACCTACATCATTCAGTTTACCAGTATTAACGAGTTGATCTTCGTAATACATAAAATATCCGTTGATAGAAATCATTGAAGCAGAGTTTTTAATTTCATGCCCAAGTTCAACATTGTAAAGTTTTTCACTTTTTGGGTAATTGTTGTATTCACTGTCAACATAGTCATTTCTGCTAGGCTCTTTTTCTGCTTTTCCAAAATATAAATAAGTTCTTTTATCATTGTTATCAAAGTTGATCCCAATCTTGGGATTCAAAAAATTAAGCTTTTGATTAAGGTTTGTTAATGATGTATTATCCTCGTCAAAGCCTTCAAAATCATAAGAAATATTTCTTGATTGAACGTCGACAAACATGCTTATACTTTGATTAAATTCATAATTGATTTTTGCATATACATTATTATCTGTTTTTGTTGATTTATTGTTGTAGTATCTGTGTGGATATGAACCATCAGACATAAACTGAGACCAGATTACATTTCCAAAATGTTTNCCTCTNTAAATATTATAACTACCNCCTAAAATNAATTTAGCTTTNTCTANNGAGTTCTCAAANGAATATATAGCACCTGTAAAATCATTATCTAGCCACTTTCTTCTGACNAAATTNGTANTTGAAACAGTATCATTTCCAANATATAAATCTGACAAGCCNTAGTCTGATAAACTTTCATTTAATTTTTCCTGCTCNTAGTAGCCTTCNCCTANAGTATGGTGAGCAGAAAAATTGAAATATCTGCNGTTATTTAGNTGNTTTTTNTAATGTAGTTGATAATGGTCTTGAGTGTAGTTATCAATTTCATTTTTGTAAGTGTAATAATTATATGTTCTTAAAGAATCATTTTCCAAATAATTTTTTGGNACACCGTACCATGCTTGATAAGTAACNTCATTTCCTTTAAAGTTTATAATGTTAATGATTTCATCATCTCCAACATAGTTTGCAGAAAGATAATAGGATTCCAAGTCTGCTGTAGCTCTNTCAATATATCCGTCAGAATTNACNTTTGATATTCTACCGTCAAAAGAAAACCCNTNCATATTTCCAGTTCCAAAGCTTGCACTTCTTTTAAANGTATTAAAGGATCCAATTGTATTTCTTGAGTTAAAATATGNTAATGGGTTAATTGTGTTTGTTTTTAAATTNATTGTTCCACCAAAGGCTGAAGCNCCGTTTGTTGANGTTCCNACTCCTCTTTGAATTTGTATTTCGTNAACNGAGCTAACTAAATCAGGCATNTTTACCCACCAAACACCCTGACTTTCAGAGTCATTTATTGGGATACCATTTATAGTAACATTTATTCTTGTNTGATCACTTCCTCTTAATCTNAAATTTGTATANCCAATNCCTGTNCCAGCATCTGATGAGCTTACAATCGANGGAGTGTTTTCTATTACATANGGAATGTCTTTACCAAAATTAATTTTATCAATTTCAAATTTTTTGATGTTAGTAAAAGAAATAGGGGTTTTTTTGTCTGCTAGTGATGCATTTATTTCAAGCTCTTTCAGCAAACGATTTAATTTAATGGTATCATTTTGGATTTGGGCATAATTTATGTTACTAACTAAAAAAAATAACCCAATCATAAATATTTTCATGTATATCTAATTTAAAAAATAAAATAGGGGAGTAGATTTTGTCATTTTCCTAGCATGAATTACCATGTCAGGTTCAATGGGTATAATCTCAGCGCAATGGCACCCCAATAACATTACAAAATTAATTAATTTTTAGATAAAAATCTTTCTTCAACTACTTTAATTGCATTATTAATTCTATTTATAGCGGTGCCCCTAATTATACTATAATTAAAACCTTTTTTTTCAAGAAGATTTTTATGTAATGCAAAAATTTCAGATCTGTCGTTCTTATTTTTTCTTAATGGGTCGTATTCCCATTTAATGTCATCATTAAGCAATAAATAATATCTTTTGTTTCTGTCATAACTTGAAATTATTTTTTCAATTTCAGGATCACATGAACCATACTTGAACTCACTCCAAATTTTTATTGTTAGAAGGTCAGTGTCAATAATTATTTTTTCAGAGTTGTTATCTTTCTCAATTTGATTTTGTTGAATGGCAATTTTTTTTAAGTCTACATAGCTGTAAGAGTTATTTTTTTTTGATAGATATTCTCTAGAGTATTCTGCAATTAAATCAAAATTGTAAAGCTTTGCAAGATAGATAGATAGTGTCGTCTTTCCAGTGCTCTCAGGTCCAATTAAAATTAGCTTTCTAGGCATTTAATGATTTACTCTTCCAGTTGAAGTAAGCAAAGGTTGCAATGACAGTGTAAAAAATAAAAAGAAAAGCTGTCAAATGAAGATCTCTTTCATGATATAAAAACACAGATGTTAAATCAATTACAATCCAATATAGCCAATTTTCTAAAACCTTTTTAATAGTCATATAAGTTGCTAGTAAGCTGAAGGATGTTGTAAAAGCATCAATAAATGGCAGCTCAGATCTTGTGAAAGAATTGAGTAATATGCCTATTGAAAAACTCAATATTGTAAAAATTAAAATATATGTGAAGTGTTTTTTTATAGGCCATTCAGAAATTTTTAGCTTGAGCACTATATTATTTTCTAGAGACTCATTGACAAAAGATTTTTTTTCCCAACTATATAGCCCATAAAAAGATAAAAAAAGATAAACAATTTGCAATAAGGTTTCAGCGTATAACAACGCATCAAGACATAGATAAATATAGATTGATACACTTAAAATTCCAAAATACCAACAGTTATGATTTTCTCTGCTTGCCAGTACCACGTAAATGATACTTAAAATTACTGCAACAAATTCAATTTGCTCTATCACTATTTTTTAATTTTTCCAATTTGATTTAAAATTTTTTGATTTTTCTCAACAGCGTTTCCAATAACTACAATATCAGCTCCGTTTTCAAATGCCATTTCTACTTTTTCAATAGTGTTCAACCCACCACCAACAATTAGAGGGCAATCTATATTTTTTGAAACATTAAGGATCATATTTTTATTTACGGAGTTAGTCGATCCACTTCCTGCCTCTAAATAAATTAATTGAAACCCCAGTAACTCCCCTGCTATTGCAGTTGCAGCTCCAATATCATGCTGTTCTGAAGGAATTGGACTGGAGTTACTAATGTAAGAAACAGCAGTATTTTTTTCATTTCCAACAAGTATGTAACCTGTAGATATTATTTCTAAAGATGATTTTTTTAGTTTGAAAGCTTGTTCAACATGTTTTCCAATCAAAAAATTCGGATTACGTCCTGAGATTAGAGATAGAAGAAGAAATCCATCAGCAATATTGCTTATTTTGGTATTGGTGCCAGGAAATAAAACAACAGGTATTTTACTATTTTTTTTAATTAAACGAAGATAATGTTCAGACATTGATGAGTTAATTAAACTTCCTCCAAAAAAAATCAAGTCTATTTTATTTGTATTACATAATTTTATTGTTGAGGTAAGTTTATTTTCTGTAGTTTTATCAGGATCAATTAGTATAGAAATAATTTTTTTATTGTTTTTTTTTGAATTTATTATTTGCTCAATTATTTTCATGATCTACAAATATACTATAATGTGCTTCTTAAAAGTAAACATATTTAAAGTGTATGTATGATTGTTATACACTGCAAATACTTTATTATTTTTTTGGATATTATTGGTTTCTACAGCTATATCATTTTTAAAGTTAATTTTTTTTGTTTTGTGTAATTTGAAAATACACTCCTTTGTAGACCATACTGTTGTTGATTCTTTTTTGTTAAGATTCTTTTTGTTTGAAAATTTGCTTAGTAGAACTTTTGATTTTTCACTTATTTCCTGAACATCAATTGCACAGTTTTTGTCAGATAATATTATTGCTACGATCTTTTTGCTGTGAGAAATTGAAATAAACTTTTCATAAATTTTAGGAGAGCCAGATGAATCATAAAAAATCTTTGATTGGCCTGAAATTTCTTTCAGTAAAGCCCTTGTGCATACCCATTCTTTCTTTCTTTTTGTGCTTGTAAAATTTTTTGGGATTTTTTCATCTAATTTTTCTGCAATTTCGGCTATTTTGAACATAGACTCATTAATTTCCCATAATCCAATTTTTGAATTATCATTAATTATTGTTTTTAGAAAAGGCATTGTTGCTAATATAATAATTATGAGTATTTTTGCACCCAATTTTAAAACACATGAACAATTATAAAGTAAAAGACATATCATTAGCCTCTTGGGGAAGGAAAGAAATTAGATTAGCTGAAGCTGAAATGCCAGGTTTGATGTCACTAAGAGAAGAATACTCTAATCAAAAACCTTTAAGCGGAGCAAGAATTGCAGGATGTTTACACATGACCATACAAACAGCTGTTTTAATAGAAACACTTGTTGAGCTTGGTGCTGAAGTTACCTGGTCTTCTTGTAATATTTTTTCAACTCAAGATCAAGCCGCCGCAGCAATAGCAAAAGAAGGTGTTCCAGTTTTTGCTTGGAAAGGAATGAATGAAGAAGAATTTGACTGGTGTATTGAACAAACTTTGACTGCATTCCAAGACAACGAACCGCTAAATATGATTCTTGATGATGGCGGAGATTTAACTAATATGGTTTTAGACAAGTATCCTAATTTAGTGAAAGGCATTAAAGGATTATCGGAAGAAACAACAACAGGGGTCCATAGACTGTATGAGCGTGTTGAAAAAGGAACTTTAACACTTCCAGCAATAAATGTTAATGATTCAGTAACAAAATCAAAATTTGATAACAAATACGGTTGTAAAGAGTCATTGGTTGATGCAATAAGAAGAGCGACAGACACAATGATGGCAGGAAAGGTTGCTGTTGTCGCAGGATATGGAGACGTTGGAAAAGGATCAGCTGCATCACTAAGAGGTGCTGGTGCTAGAGTAATTGTTACTGAAATTGATCCTATTTGTGCACTTCAAGCCGCTATGGATGGTTTCAAAGTTATGAAAATGGTTGATGCAATTCCTGAGTCTGATATAGTTGTAACAACAACAGGTAACAAGGATATTATCCAATCTCACCACTTTGAAATAATGAAGGACAAAACGATTGTTTGTAATATTGGTCATTTTGATAATGAAATTGACGTTAGTTGGTTGAACGAAAAGTGGGGTGATACAAAGCAAGAAATTAAACCACAGGTAGATTTATATAATGTGAACGGGAATGATATAATCTTGCTAGCTGAAGGTAGATTAGTTAATCTTGGTTGTGCTACTGGTCATCCCTCATTTGTAATGTCCAATTCATTTACTAATCAAGTTCTTGCTCAGATTGAACTTTGGAAAAATCATAAAAATTATGAAAATAAGGTTTATATGTTACCAAAGCAATTGGATGAAAAAGTTGCAAGACTTCATCTAAAGAAAATTGGAGTAGAATTAGATGTGCTAAGAGAAGACCAAGCTGATTATATTGGAGTAGATGTTCACGGTCCATACAAGCCTGAGTATTATCGTTATTAATTTGAAATAAATAGCATATTACCGTCCAAGAACGTTGAGTATCTTTTTAATGATAAAATTGCAGGGCCATTTGCAACAGAGCCGTCTTGATCTAGTAAAAAAACAGAGTTACAACAGTTACAAATAGCCAGTGATGAGCTTATTGAGTCTATTTCTGCACAAGCTGTCAATGGCTCATATGTACAGCTTTTATCAAAAGCATGATATTCATAATTAGAAAATCTATATACAATTAGACCATTGTAGCCTTGATTTTCTATAATTAAATTACCACCAAGTGCGCTTAAAGAAATATTTTCTGGTGAATTTAGGTCAATCTCATGATTAACAAACACATCAGGAATATAATTATTTCTTTCTCCGCATGAGATTAAAAAAATTAAAAAAATAATAGTTACGCTATTTCTCATTTTTTTACAAAAGAATTAAAAAAAAATCAAATCTATATTAAGAATTTATATATTTACATTTCTAAAAGATTTACAAATAGAAACGACAATTATGCTTAGAAAGACTCTTTTGTATTTAGCTTTTGTTTTATATAGTGCTTTAGCCTTTTCTCAAACAGGTACATTACAAGGTACAATAATAGATGCCATGACCAATGAACCAATACCATTTGCAAATGTCGTTTTGACAAAAAATGGAAATCAATCTGCTGGAACAACTACTGACTTTGATGGAAAATATACTATCAAGCCAATTAACCCTGGTACTTACAACATAAAAGCAACGTTTGTTGGTTATCAGACAAAAGAAATTACTGGAGTTGTTATTTCAGCTGACCAAATTAGATTCGTTGATATTAAATTACAAGAAGGAATACAATTAGAAGTCGCTGAAGTTGTGGTATGGACAAAGCCTTTAATTGATCAAGGAAATTTATCTGGAGAAACTAAAACCTCTGAAGAAATTGTCGCATTACCAACAAGGTCTGTGGCTTCAGTAGCTGCAACAACTGCAGGAATTTATCAAAGAGATGAAGGTGATGCTGTAAACATAAGAGGATCTCGTTCCGATGCCACAGAATATTATATAGACGGAATCAAGGTCAGGGGAGCTCTTGGAGTTCCAACATCTGGAATTGAACAAATTAAAGTCGTAACGGGTGGCGTTCCTGCACAATATGGTGATGCAACAGGTGGTGTGATTTCTGTAACAACAAAAGGCCCCTCTAATAAGTTTTTTGGGCAATTAGAATTTGAATCCTCTGATTTATTTGACGAATATGATTACAATCTCTTAGGATTTGCTCTATCGGGTCCGATAATAAAAAAAAGAAATTCAGATGGAACTAAAGGAAGCTCAATTTTAGGTTATTTTATATCTGGTGAACTTAGAAGCGTCGATGATACAGACCCCTCAGCAGTTGGAGTTTGGAAAGTAAAAGATAATGTTTTAAACAACCTAAGAAACAATCCCTTTGTGATAGCTCCTAATGCTGCAGCTGGTTTTTTGAGTACCTCTGACTTTTTGAGTGAATCAGACTTTGAAAATGTTCAAGCTAAACTA
This sequence comes from Flavobacteriales bacterium, assembly GCA_002716345.1. Taxonomy (GTDB): domain Bacteria; phylum Bacteroidota; class Bacteroidia; order Flavobacteriales; family BACL11. The sequence continues at coordinate 34,664 of PBAP01000020.1, forward strand.
AACACAAATCAAAGAAGACTGAATGTGTCTGGAAAATTAGATTTCAAGCCATCAAACAACACTTTTTTAACTTTTGGAGGTAGCTACTATTATAGAAAAAGTAGAGACTTTTCTTACTGGAGATCCATGTTCGCTTGGGACAATAACAGAGAGTCATCACAAAATACTTTCAGATTATTTGGAAAGTTGACCCAGAAGTTTGGCTCTGAAGAATCAAATGAAGAAAATAGTGCATCGACGGTAAAAAATGCGTTTATAACAATTCAAGGGGACTACACCAACAACAAATACACATTTGTTGATTCTGACCATCAATTTGATTTATTTAAATATGGCCATGTTGGAACATTTAACACATATAAAACAAAAGTTTACAACACTGGTGATGTATTGGATACTATTAATGGTAATCCAGTTTGGTGGAGTAATGTTCAAGTTCATAATGGATGGCAAGATACTTTAATGACTTTCAGCCCTGGATCTCATAACGCTAGTCTAGTTAACTACACATCAGCCTATTATAGAATGTTCAGGGATTACGGATTATCATCATATGTCGGTAGTTCAAATGACGGTATCATTAGAACAGCTGCTGACTTGCAAGGTCAAGGTCTTCTAAATGGTGAATTGCCTACATCAGTTTACTCATTATTTGGTAATCATGGNTATTANTACAACGGTGCAGCAAAGCAAGAAAATACTCANACAACCTTNAANGCNTCAGGNTCNGCAGANATAGGATCTCACGAAGTTTCNTTTGGNTTTGAGTTTGAGCAAAGACANGATTATTATTGGGGTTCAAGTCCAAGATCATTATGGACATTGGGNAGGCAGNTAGCTAANAANCATATTCTTGAAAGAGATTTAAGTAATCCATTACCTGGATTTAATCAAAACGGTATTTTCAATGATACAATCAACTNTAACAGACTTTATAACTCTGAAATTCANTCTACTTTTGATAAAAGTTTGAGGGATGCTCTTAATATNAGTATTGANGGTTTAGAGTANATAGACATAGATTCGTATGNTCCAAGTACTTTTGACATTAGTATGTTTAGCCAAGATGANTTATTAAANAANGGNAGTAANCTNGTATATTATTANGGTTTCGATATTTATGGAAACAAGTTAGATAATAAACCATCTCTTCAAGATTTCTTTACNAGAGAAGTNACAGACCAATTNGGTGATAATCGCTATGCNAGAGAAATAGCTCCTTTTGAGCCNATATATATGGCTGGATATATCCAAGATAAGTTCGCTGTTGAAGATTTAATATTCAANATTGGATTAAGAGTAGATCGATATGATGCNAATCAGCAAGTCTTGAAAGATAGATATGTATTATATCCAACNTATACTGCNGGAACTACACAAGGGTCNGANGCAGCNGAAAGAGCAGGAGGATTACCATCAACAATTGGTAATGATTATGTNGTATATGTTGATGACTTTTCTNCTAATTCACCTACTGCNGTTGGATACAGAAATGGAGANACNTGGTATAATGCTGAAGGATTACAAATTTCAGATCCAACAATANTAGCAGATGCAGCAGGAGGTAAAATTGCACCNTATTTGCAAGATCAAAATGCATTAAANAANGATATAAATGTTAGTGAATCTTTTAAAGATTATGAGCCAGAGATTGTTTTCATGCCTAGANTAGCTTTTTCATTCCCNATNTCTGATGAAGCTCAATTTTTTGCTCATTACGANGTTTTGACACAAAGACCNCCNAGNAATAATAGATTAGAGCCAGTTGATTATCTTTTTATGGCTGANAAGGTTGGNGCTTTACTAAATAANCCAGATTTAAAGCCNGAGAAGACAATAGATTATGAGCTTGGTTTTGCNAAGACATTATCTCTNAGTTCAGCTTTGAAAATATCNGCTTTCTACAAAGAAATGAGAGATATGATACAGGTANTTAANACTNTNGGAGCATANCCAGCTCAATANCTTACTTATGGAAANATTGATTTTGGAACNGTTAAAGGNATGTCAATTAATTATGACNTGAGAAGAACTAGCAACGTNAGTATGACTGCAAANTATACNTTNCAATTTGCTGATGGTACTGGATCATCTGCAACNTCAGGACAAAGTTTAGTAAANACAGGACAGCCAAATTTAAGAACNACTATTCCTNTNAGCTTTGATCANAGACATTCANTAATGGCTTCNGTTGATTACAGCTANGGAACNGGAAAGAAATATAANGGTCCAATNTTATTTGGCAGGAAAGTTTTACAAGATGCAGGAGCNAATATTATTATGACAGCTGGTTCGGGNACACCATATTCAAAACAATCTAATATNACNCAAGAAGCAGCATCCGGAATAAATGATCGNTCTACTCTTGAAGGAAGTTTAAANGGATCAAGATTACCGTGGCAGTTTAGATTNAGTATGAAATTAAATAAAAACTTTGTTATTAATTGGACTGANAAGAAGAAATCAAATCTTAATGTTTATGTTCAAGTNCAAAACTTACTTGATGCTAAAAATGTNATCAGTGTNTATAGAGCTACNGGNAANCCAGACGATGACGGATATTTAACNGATGCAGCAGCACAAAATTCAATAAACTCAAAAAATGATCCTGANTCTTTCAGNTATCTTTACTCTNTGGCTGTAAATAATCCNTCAAATTACAGTTTACCAAGAATGTGGAGAGCTGGAATTAGTATAGATTTTTAAANAAAATGAAATTGAATAATACACATATGANTAAAATTGAGAAAATAAAANTTACCNTTCTAGCNNTACTAATTTCAGTTCATGTTTCAGCNAAAGAAAATATNAANTANCCTGGAATTTCTAATGTCAANAACGAAAGAGTTGCAGCTGGATGTACACCTTCNACTTCACAAACAGACTTAGATGTTAATAATGTNAGGACAACNATCATGGGNGGAGGAGATATGTGGTGGAATTTAGATGATGCGAGGTATGAAATTCCAAAAGATGGAAATAAACATTCAATGTTCGCTGGTGCTTTATGGATTGGTGGTGTTGATGCTGGTGGTCAATTAAAAGTNGCAGCTATGACATATAGACAAGGNGGTAATGACTTTTGGCCTGGTCCTCTTGATGTTAATACTGCAACTATATCACCTGAGGAATGTGAGGAATGGGATAAGCATTTTAAAATTAATAGAAGCGAGGTAGAACAATTTGTTTCTGATTATGATAATTCAAATGGAGCTATTAACCAAAGTGACATTCCAGAATCAGTTTTAGAGTGGCCAGCTCATGGTGATGTATCCCAAGGTCAAGATTATTACTTAGCACCATTCTATGACAGAAATGGTGATGGGAACTATAATCCTCTCGCNGGTGATTATCCTGATTACAATGTGACAGGAACAAATGATGATTCAAAATTATATGGTGATCAAACCCTTTTTTGGATTTTTAATGATAAAGGAAATATACATACAGAATCTGAAGCTGAAGCTTTAGGTCTTGAAATTCATGCTCAAGCATTTGGTTTTACTGCTGATAATGAAGTCAATGATATGACTTTCTACAATTACAAAATTATTAACAGATCTACTCTTCCACTATTAGATACATATTTTGGTCAGTGGGTAGATCCAGATTTAGGATATTATCTTGATGATTACGTAGGNTGTGATGTAGGACTAGGGCTTGGTTTTTGCTATAACGGAGATGCTGAAGATGAAGGAGCTGCAGGCTACGGCTTTAATCCTCCAGCAATCGGAGTTGACTTTTTCCAAGGACCATTAGCTGATCCAAATGATGGAATCGATAATGATAGAGATGGTACCGTAGATGAATATGGAGAGCAAATCATAATGTCAAAATTTGTTTACTATAACAATGACTTTACTGTTACAGGAAATCCCTCCACAGGAACACATATTTACAATTATTTAAGAGGAATTTGGAAAGACAATGTGCCAATGACATATGGTGGAGATGGTCACGGAAGTGGACAAGGATCTACAACAGACCTNTGTAATTTTATGTTCCCAGGTACATCAGACCCTGACTTTCCAGGACAAGAGTGGACTGAAGTAACTGCNGGTAATACTCCTGCAGATAGAAGATTTTTACAATCTGCTGGTCCTTTTACTTTGCAACCTGGAGCAGTAAATGAAATTACTACAGGTGTTGTATGGGCTAGAGCTAACACAGGGGGACAAACTGCGTCGGTGCAACTTGTTAAAATTTATGATAAAGAAGCTCAAGCTCTNTTCGATAATAATTTTAATATNTTAAATGGACCAGATGCCCCAGACCTTGAAATTAGGGAGTTAGACCAAGAATTAATAATTACTTTGTCTAATAAAGTTACTTCTAATAATTATGAAGAATCATATTCAGAAAAAGATCCTTACATAACAAAGCCTGATAATTTATTAAATAGTCCTAATTACGAGTTTCAAGGATATTTAGTTTATCAGTTAGTAGATGCAACAGTCTCAGTTACTGACTTAGATAACCCTGACAAAGCAAGGCTCGTTTATCGATCAGATGTAAAAGATGGAGTTACTGGAATAATTAATCAATACTTAGATCCGGTCTTAGGAGTATTTACTCCTGTTGAAGAGGTNTCATCAGTTTTAAGTCAAGGAGTTATTGGTTCAGTTGATGAAGGTACAGAGTACTCATTTCAGATTTTAGATGATAAGTTTGCACTAGGTAGTACGAAGCTAGTTAACCATAAAACATATTATTTTATGAGTATTGCATATGGTTACAACCAAGCTGAAGAAAATGCTGATCCATACAATGTAAATGATCCAAATTATGATGGAAGAAATCAACCTTATATTGGAGGTAGAAGAAATATTAAAGTTTATTCAGCTATTCCACATAATATTGGCCCTGATGGTGGAGGTACTCAACTTAACTCAAGTTATGGTGATGGAGTAAAAATTACAAGAGTAGAGGGTCAAGGAAATGGAGGTTTGGAATTAACTATGACACAAAATTCTGAAAATGCAATTTTAAATGGAATTGATTACAGATCCTCGGAGATTGAATACGAAGCAGGTAGTGGACCAATTGAAATTACTGTAGTCGATCCTGTTAGTGTTGTTGCAGGTACTTATGTTTTAAAGTTAGATAGTCCACAAGTTTCAAATCAAAANTTTGTTGAGAGTTANTATGGATGGACTTTGGANGATGACAATGGAGANATTATNTCTAGCTCAGAAAAGTCAATNACTATTGGTGATAATCAGTTCATTNATGAACTTGGTCTAAGTTTNAAAATTAAACAATCAAGTAATCCTGGTGCAGATCCTAACAATATTAATAGTAATGGTCTTATNTCNGGNTCAGTTGATTATGATGACCCNAATGANAGNTGGCTTTCTGGTGTCCCAGANAGAGATGATGAGTCAGCTTTCTTCAGTCTGTGGGGNCTTAANTGGATNAGAGCNGGTTCNTTCACAAATGATAATGATGCTTCTTTGAGCGATTACAATCAAACAGATGACCCNAANGGTGTTTTTGAAACTGTAATCGAAAAATCTGTAACNGTCGGTTTTGGTAANTTCTCTATTGACGTAACTGGAGGAACTTGGGCTCCTTACAGATTTGCATCNAATTTTAATGATGGTCCTGGNTTTAATAATACCGTCACTAATTCNTATGTAAAAATTGATAAATTAAACTCNGTTGATGTTGTATTTACTCAAAATAAAGANTTATGGACAAGATGTCCAGTTGTTGAAGCNCAAGATGATCNAACATTATCAATCGGAGGTCAAATTAAAATGGGACTAAGACAAAGTCCTTCTGTTGACAAAGANGGTAATCCGGAGTCTGGAGTTGGTATGGGNTGGTTCCCTGGNTATGCCATAGACGTACAAACAGGTGAAAGATTGAATATAATTTTTGCTGAAGATTCATGGCTNACTAATGAAAACGGAAATGATATGATATGGAANCCTACATCCAACATNGTTACTAGTGATTTTCCACAGTATGATCCTACTGCACCTCAAGGTCAACAATTTTCAGGTGGAAATTACTTGCTTGGNGGTAAGCACTTTATATATATNTTAAGAGGGGAGTCGTGGGTAAAAGGGACAGANGATTATATAAGNGGAGANTATTTAGAGGTTGACAATTGTCCAAACTATGATGAGGGAGCATGGGCNTATGCACAACTAAGCGATGGGGGTTTACCTGCTCAGTTTAACGTGTTTAAGCATGTTACCTGGACATCAGTNCCNTTNTTAGCTCCTGGAAGAAATTTACTCACCACTGACGCAAGAGTGAAGCTAAGAGTATCCAAGCCTTATAAACAATTTGAATCTGTTGATCCTTCAAGATTTNTATCNAAGGATGATGATTTGANAGTTGGAACCAATTATGTTGTAACTTTNAAAAATGATCAAACNACNTGGGGAGGATTTAATATTACTCATGATGGAANAACTTATAANCCTGGAGAGTCTTTCGTTGCAACTACAACTTCATTTACAGGAAATTCACGTGCNAGAGTTGTTGAAGGAGAATCATTAAATAATTTTAATCCAATATNTAGATTTTCAACTGATGACATAGTAGCAGAANTCGGNAATAANTCTGTTGCAAAATCATCAATTGACATGATNAATGTTGTTCCAAANCCATATTATGGTTATTCAGAATATGAAACAAATCAGTTGGATAACAGAATAAAAATAACCAATCTNCCCCAAAAAGCAACNATTTCAATTTTNACATTAAGTGGAACACTAGTAAGAACACTCAAAAAAGATGACNCCAGTATCAGCTCAATAGATTGGGATTTAAAAAANGATTNCGGNATTCCAATTGCNAGTGGTTTATACGTAATACATGTGAAAACAANTGAAGGAGAAAAAGTACTTAAATGGTTTGGTGCGCTTAGACCAATTGACTTAGACACATTCTAAAAAGAAGATTATGAAGAAATTAAATAAAAATATAATACTTAAAAGCTTTATAGTTCTTNCNGTAATTTTAGCTGAGATTTTCTATTCTTCTANCATATACGCAGGNAATGAACAAAGATCNGGACAGGCTGGNGCATCTGAGTTATTAATAAATCCATGGTCAAGATCTTCAGGNTGGGGAACCGCNAACGTTGCAGGNGTTAGNGGGTTAGAAGGTATTTATTCNAATGTTGCAGGTCTAGCNTTTACAGAAAAAACTGAATTAATCTTTTCACAGACATCTTGGCTTCAATACGGAAGTAAAATGTTTGATGCTAATGAATCAGTTAGTAATATAAGTTCATTTGGTTTTTCTCAAAAAGTAGGAGAATCAGNAGTNTTAGGAATGTCAGTNATGTCNATGGACTTNGGTGAAATTGAAATNACAACAGTNGAGTTGCCTGATGGTGGAATTGGAACTTTTTCACCAAAATATTTAAACTTAGGATTTTCTTATGCAAGGATATTTTCAAATAGCATATATGGNGGTGTTACAGTCAAATTNGTTTCTGAGCAGATATCTAATCTATCTGCNCAGGGNATAGCACTAGATGCTGGAATACAGTATGTGACAGGTAAAAAGGANAATCTTAAATTTGGTATTTCATTAAAGAATGTTGGNCCAAGAATGTCATTTTCTGGAGATGGNTTATCATTNAGAAATTATGTCGATCCAAATTACGAAATGACTGTAGANCAAAGATCATCAGAGTTTGAGCTTCCTGCTCTTNTNAATATAGGNGCATCTTACGATNTCAATGTAAATTTACATAGAGTAACAGCTGCAGGAACATTTACTTCNAATTCTTTTCAAAAAGATCAATATAGGCTAGGTNTTGAGTATTCTTACAAAGAAATTTTAATGNTNAGAGGTGGTTATGTTGCGGAGNACGGAATTATGAATAGCAAAAAANCTGCTGAAGANAATTCACTAGATAGNTATAGAACAACTGCTCTGAGAGGACCTTCNGCNGGNTTTACNCTNGAACTACCNATGGGTAATGGCTCAACTTTTGGTTTAGATTATTCTTACAGACATACTAATCCTTTTCAGGGNTCNCATAGNATAGGAGCAAGAATAAATTTATAATATTATGAGTGGNTTTATTTATCTCTCAAAAGAGGGAATGNAAAAATTAAAAGATGAGCTCAATNATCTTAAAAGTATTGAGCGTCCAAAAATAATAAATCAAATTGCTGAAGCTAGAGATAAAGGAGACTTGTCTGAGAATGCAGAGTATGATGCTGCTAAAGAAGCCCAAGGATTACTNGAGGCNAGAATTGCTAGGCTAGAAAATGAGTTGTCAAAATCAAGAGTATTAGANGAAAAAAATATTGATTTATCTACNGCNAAACTTTTAACTACAGTCNAAATTGAAAATATTCANTCNAAACAAANGATGTCATACACNCTAGTNTCTGAATCNGAAGCNGATTTGAAAAATAAGAAGATTTCAATAAGCTCTCCNATTGGNAGAGGNCTAATGGGNAAAAAAGTTGGTGAAATTGTTGATATTTCAGTTCCTTCNGGANNTATCAAATTTAAGATACTAGANATTACAATTTGAGTTCACATTCAATATTTANCANAATAATAAANAGAGAATTACCTTCTTATANAGTTTGTGAGGANANGNAGAACATTGCNTTTCTAGATATNAATCCNTTAAGAAGAGGACANANACTNNTAGTNCCAAAATTAGAANTNGANAANATTTTTAGTCTTAANGAAAANTCATACAATAGTTTATTTTNTTTTGCNAAAAGAGTTGCTATNAANATGAAAAAAAAAATAACCTGCNANAGAATNGGTATGTCAGTTGTTGGATTAGATGTTCCTCATGCTCATATTCATTTAATACCAATAAATTCTTTTGAGGATATGAACTTCAACAAATCTCCTTTAAAATTAACTGANGAAGAAATGCTTAACATTTGTNAATTATTAAAGTTTACTGCTTAATCTTATTTTTGTTTTGTTTAACAAATGANGACCAATTTGAATAGTTAGTTTTGTTATTTGTGTTATCGCGTTGAAAATGGTGGCATAAAGCTGCAGCTAGTCCATCAGTTGCATCAAGGTTTTCTGGTTTNCTTTTCATNTTTAAAAGATTTTGAATCATTCCAGCNACTTGATCTTTAGATGANTTNCCTTTTCCAGTNATAGATTTTTTTATTTTTCTTGGGCTGTATTCAAAAACTGGTATNTTTTTATTAAGTGCAGCAGCCATTGCAACCCCTTGNGCNCTNCCCAGTTTTAACATTGATTGAACATTCTTTCCAAAAAAAGGAGCNTCAATCGAAATTTCATCAGGTTTGTATTCTGTAATTAACTCAGTGATTCTTTCAAAAATTTTTTTNANTTTATCTTGATGAGATTGATATTGAGCNAGTTTAATAATNCCAAAATTTATTAGCTCAATNTTTTTATTTCTTATGTGNACTAGTCCNTAGCCCATTATAATTGTTCCAGGATCAATACCTAAAATTATTTTATCGCTAACCATATTTTCTTTGTATTATTGTTCAGCTACTGNATTAAAAGTGTTAAAGAAAACAAATATTTTGAAGATATTAAAAGTTTTAATATCATTTACTATAATTTTTGTTTTGTACNNGCAATTTGATTNGAAGTTTGCCGATTANAACATNNCTCAAAATTTNCCACTTCTNAAAAAAAATTATTTTTATTTATNTNTATTNTTCATNCTAATGTTTNTTCAGTGGTTTGTAGAGGCTCAAAAGTGGAGNTTTTTATTATGTAAAGTTCAATATTTGAAANTTGGACAAAGCATTAAAGCGATTTTTTCNGGATTGTCTGTTTCTTTTTTNACACCAAACAGAACGGGAGAATTTTTAGGAAGAATTATTTTTATTNCAAAAGGAAATAGGATTAAGGCNTCNATAATAACATTTATTGGTAATTATAGTCAACTNCTAACTACAATNACTATNGGCTTAATNTCATTATTTTATCTNCCAAACTATTTTAATATTGATNAGTATTTAGANAGAAANTATTANTACNTNATAATTTTTTTCACNTTAATTATATCAAACATTTTATATTTTTTCACAAATAAAATTTATGATTTTGCATCAATTTTCTCAAAAAAAAATAAATACTTAAGTCAAATTGAAGTTTTTAAAATTTATAGCAAAAAAGAACTTTTGATTGCATATTTATATTCAATNTTTAGATATATAATTTTTATAATTCAGTANTANATTGCTTTTCTAACATTTGANATTCANNTTTCTTTGATAGATTTTGTAATACTAAAACCAATATCTATTCTNTTANTAACAGCGATACCAACNGTTTCAATCACAGATGCTGGTGTAAGAGTAAGTTCAGCTCTNGCGATTTTTGCATTNGTTGATATTTCAACTAANATAATTTCTGCNACAATACTANTTTGGTTAGTAAANCTNGTANTACCTTCATTAATTGGTCTTNTTTTNTTTAATAAATTAAAAAACNANGCATGATANNTTTTTCTTTAATCATATTACTGNTGTATTCTNTAGTTTTTATTNTATTTCGGTTTTCTTGGAANAATTTAAAAAAAAATTTTTCTTCANTGGACGTAAGTACTTCAATAATAATTGCTGTTAGAAATGAGGAAGANAACATTTTAAATCTTCTCAAAGATATTTCTGCTCAAAACTATCCCAAAAGAAATATTGAAACAATCTTGGTAGATGATGGTTCTAGTGATAAAACATTACAAATTTTGAAAGAAAATAAATCAAGATTTGATTTTAAATTATATCAACTCAGCGATGGGAATAAAGGAAAAAAACAAGCCATACAAGAGGGTGTAAAGCATGCTAAAGGAAATATATTATTATTTACAGACGCAGATTGTAGGTTAAATAAAAATTGGGCTATCGAAATGTTATCAATTTTCAATGATAAATCTGTTTNTATGGTAAGTGGGCCAGTTATGTTTATTGAAAATAATATTTTGGATAAAATACAAAATTTAGAGTTTTTGTCATTAATTGGCACAGGAGCTGCTTCAATTGGATTGCAAAGACCTCTCTTTTGTAATGGAGCAAATCTAGCAATAAGAAAAACTATTTTTGAAAAAAATAAAAATAAAATAAGAAACGAGATATCATCTGGTGATGATGTTTTCTTGATGCATTCAGTTAAAAAGAACTCTAAAAAATCAATTAGGTTTATGAAATCCTTTGAAGCAATTGTATTTACTCAGCCTAAAAAAAATATCAATGACTTCATTAATCAAAGAAAAAGATGGACAAAAAAAAGTATATTTTATACTGATAAAGACACAGTTTTTTTAGGATTTCTTATTCTTTTAATGCATTTAAATGTGGTTGCTCTTGTGTTTAATTCCATTTTATACAGTGAGTTTTTGCCCTTAATATTTATTTTTACTTCTAAGTTTATNATAGATTTATTTTTTCTACATGAAATTTTGAAATTTTTTAAGAAAAAGAACCTAATTAAGTATCTTTTTTTTGTTGAGATTTTGTATTGTTTTTATATTCCTTACATTATGATAATATCATTATTCACTAAATTTGAATGGAAGGGTAGATCATTATCAAAATGAAATTATTTGAACTAATAAATAGAGCAAGCTTAATAACAAAATTATCTCTTTTAATAATTTTCACATATGCTTTGCTTTCAATTTTTGGTTTTGCAATTGTTAGTGATAAATCAAAGTTTGCTAATGACATGAATTTGCAAATAGCAACATTAAAACCTTTATCTAAACTAGATTTTATTTTAATTGATGATAAAAAAATTTATATCAAAGAAGGTTCTATTTTAATCAACAAAAAAAACGGAGATCTGATTAGTTTCGAAAAATTTGGTAATAATGAAAAATTTATTTTAAGTAGTAGTTTAGGTTTAGAGAATATTCAGAGCCAATTTTTCTTAATGGGAACTGATAAATTTGGAAGAGATTTTTTTAGCAGAATAATTTATGGTATGAAAGTGTCTTTGACAATTGGTTTCTTGTCTGTTTTAATTTCATTAGCTATAGGAATTTTTTTAGGCTCGATTTCAGGTTTTTACGGGGGAAATATTGATAAGGCTATAATGTGGTTAATAAATGTAACATGGTCTATACCAACATTACTTCTTGTAATTGCTATCTCCTTAGCAATTGGTAAAGGGTTTAATCAAGTTTTCATAGCAATTGGTTTAACCATGTGGGTTGATGTTGCAAGAATAGTTAGGGGACAATTTATGTCGTTAAAAGAAAAAGAGTTTGTAGAAGCCGGTGAAGTTCTTGGATATAAATCAAGCAGATTGATAGTTAAACATATCTTACCTAATATTCTTTCAACCATTTTGGTAATTTCAACAGCAAATTTTTCGGCAGCTATATTGCTTGAGTCTGGCTTGTCTTTTTTAGGCCTTGGAGCCCAACCACCAGTGCCAACATGGGGATCTATGTTAAGAGACCATTATTATTTTATATTTATGGATAAGTCATATCTTGCAATAATTCCTGGACTTTTCATAATGACTTTAGTTCTGTCATTTATAAACCTTGGAAATGGACTAAGAGATTTATTGGATGTTAAAAATTAAAATATCAAAAGACAGGTAATAAAAATTACTGATCCAATTAAAAGTAAAATTAGCGTATACGGTAATAAATCTTTTGCATTAATCTTTGTAATTCCCAATAATGGCAAAGCCCAGAAAGGCTGTAGCATGTTTGTTATTTGATCTCCATAAGCTAGTGCCATAACACTCTTTGAAATACTTAAATTTAAATAATTTGCAGCTTCAACTATTATAGGTCCTTGAACTGCCCATTGACCTCCTCCACTTGGTACAAAAATATTTACTAAACCAGCACTGAGAAAAGTAAAGATTGGGAAAGTATTTTCACTTGATATACTAATAAAAAAATCTGATAATACATTAATCAGTCCGGAGTATTTCATAATTCCCATTATTCCAAAATAAAGAGGAAATTGAATGAGGATACCAGTTGCGCTGATGATTGCTTTATTAACGGATTTAATAAAACTGGATAAATTTTTATGTGAGAANATACAAAATGATAATAACCAAAGATTAATAAGATTAGGATTAATTGATGCTATGAAGGAACCATCAGTAATATACATGTGTTTTATCAAAAGATAAATAAGTAATAGAGTACCAATGATTTTTGAGAAAATAAATGAATTATCAATTTTTTCTGAAAGTGTTTTATTATTGGTGTTCTCAGAGGTTTTATTTTCAACAGAAATGACATGTTCAGCTACTTTAATCTTCTTTGCAAGAAAATACATTAAANTTGGNACAATAAAAATTAANAAAATTGAAACTGTAATATTTAGNTCTGAGAANATAGTTTCNTCAAGGCTTATAACTCCAANTTTATCACTTAAAAAATGACCTTTCTCAGCAATTTTAATNGGTGCTGAACCTGAAAGTCCACCATGCCAAACCATTAAACCACTNTAACCGCAAGCACCAAGAAAAGGGTAATTTATTTTAANATTATTTTTNGAAGCGTAGATCCCTACTTTTTTNACAAAAATAGCTCCAAATATTAATCCAAGTCCCCAATTTAATAGTGAAATTANTATNGTTAGGAANGTTATAATTAGTGCAGCTCTNGAGTTAGAACCACAAAATTTTAAAAAATAATTTATAAAANTTTCTATNGGTTTGGANAGTGCAAGNGAATANCCTANTACAAGCATTAACATCATTTGCAAAGCAAAAACCATTAGTGCTTTATCCCAAATACCTCTTTCCCAAAACTGAANAATTTCTAGTATGCTNTTGGAGCTCTCATTACTTTGAGCTAAATAAGCAAAGAGAATAGTTAGTAATGTTAGTAATATTGCTATNGNAAAAGGNGAGGGTAAAAAATTTTTAAAAAACTTTTCTANTGAAGTAATGATATTCATTATTAGAANGGCAGNTCATCCTCTTTGTCTAAATCATTTTCAAAAACAGGTGGAGGCTCATCATCATAAATTTCATTGTTTATTTGTTGNATTTTCCAAGCATCTATATTNTGGAAATANCTTCCATTATATTCTTTTGATGANAGGTTAAAAAAGACTTCAATCATTTCACCTTCNTTGAAATTAGTNAATAAATTTATTTTTTCTTCTCCAAAAAGTTGGAAGCAAATAAGTGGATTATATTGAGCATCTGTGTCAAGTACAAATGATTGNTTTTTCCACTCATTGCCGCTCTTGGCAACTCCTGATTCAATACTTAATTTTTGGGATAATTTTCCTTTGATACTAAAACTCATTTTTATTGTAAATATACATCTTATGATAATATTATAATCTATGAAAATTAAAAATAATATCTTTGCANNNTATTTTGCGGGTGTGATGGAATTGGTAGACATGCTAGATTTAGGATCTAGTGCCGCAAGGCGTGGGGGTTCGACTCCCTTCACCCGCACAAACTTCAGTTAATAAACATGCAAATTACAACAAAAGAAAAAAAAGATAAAGTACTTGAACTAANTGTGAANGTAGTAAAAGATGATTATNTTGATAGCTATCANAAAGTATTAAAAAGNTANAAAAGAGATATGCTNTTGCCAGGTTTCAGAAAAGGAAAAGTNCCAACTGGAATTATTGAGAAAAAATACGGNATCTCNATANTGGTTGANGAGGTAAATAAACTAGTNCAAAATAAATTATATGATTATNTAANAGAAAATGAAGTAAAAACATTAGGCTCTCCGATTCCCAANATTGAAAATAAAATAGAATGGAAAATTGGNTCTGATTTTAATTTTGTTTTTGAGGTTGGAATATATCCAGAAATAAAGGCTNNAATTTCCAAAAAAGANAAATTAGATTTTTTCTTNATTGAGCCCGAAAAGCAAACNATNGATAATTATNTAAATGATATTTCCAAAAGATATGGAAAAATGGAAAGTCATAAATTAAGTAAGGAGGGTGATGTTNTATTTTGTAAAATAAATCAGATAGATNGTAATGGTGAGATCATAAAAAATGGAATTANAAATGAAGCATCAATAACTACNGANTATATTGATTCCGAAAAAGAAAAAAANAAATTTATANGTCTAAAACAAAAAGATAAAGTCAAANCNAATGTGAAAAAAGCATTTACAAANATGGCAGACCTTTCTNCNATGCTTAATATTGANAANGGATCATTAGAAAAATTAGAAAATGANTTNTTTCTTTTTGAGGTNAAAGANNTAAAAAGACTAACCCCTGCNAAGATAGATAAAGATTTNTTCGATAANTTNTATGGNAAGGATAATGTNAAAACAAAGAAAGATTTCTTAAACAAAATAAAAGAGGAAGCAAGAACTTCTTACAAACTAGAAAGTGATAGAATGCTGAAAAATGATATTGTAATTTNTCTAATGAANAAAACTAAAATTAGTTTACCTGANGAGTTTTTAAAAAGATGGTTACAAGTATCCTCAAAGAATCCTATTTCAAGCGAAGATGTAGAAAAAGAATATGAAATGTATTCTAAAAGTTTGAAGTGGCAGATTATTGAGAATAAAATTATTGAAGATAATAATCTNAAAGCAGATGAAAATGAAATAAAATCATTTGCTAAAAANCTTNTTAAAAATCAGATGATGCAGTATGGNAGAAGTGATATTAGTGACAATGAATTAANNGATATCTCTNAGAANATAATGAAAAATGAAGACGAAAAAAAGAAAATAATTGACCANCTATATGACAAAAAAACCCTTGATNATTACAAGAAATCATTCNCTTTAAAGTCAAAAAAAATCNGCTATNATGATTTTGTTAAATTAGCAACTGAAAAAAANAAATAATGGATTACAATAAAGAATTTAAAAAATTTGCAAAACTAGANAGAGGAATTAGTAGTTTAACACTTGATAAATTCACCTCNGTNTATTCAAATTATATTTCACCAACTATAATTGAGGAAAGACAAATGAATATTGCNACCATGGATGTTTTCTCNAGACTAATGATGGATAGAATTATTTTTCTNGGNGTNCCAATAAATGATTATGTAGCTAACATTATTCAAGCACAACTTCTTTTCTTAGAATCAGTTGATGCAAAAAAAGATATNTTAATTTATTTAAATACGCCAGGGGGAAGTGTTTATGCTGGCCTTGGTATATATGATACCATGCAGTATATAAATTGTGATGTTTCTACAATCTGTACAGGTATGGCTGCCTCTATGGGAGCTGTTCTGCTTTGTGCTGGAGAAAAAGGAAAGCGTACTGCGCTAAAACATTCAAGAGTGATGATACATCAGCCATTAGGAGGAGCACATGGTCAGGCATCTGATATCGAAATAACAGCTAATGAAATCAAGAAATTAAAAACCGAACTTTATGAGATTATTTCAAATCATACTGGTCAAAAATTTGATAAGGTTTGGGCTGACGGAGATAGAGATTTTTGGATGAAATCTGATGAAGCCAAAGATTATGGCATGATTGATGAAGTTTTACAGAAGAATAAATAATGAATTCGAACAAAAGTGTTTCATGTTCTTTTTGTAAAAAAGATAAAAATCAAACAGAAATATTAATCGCAGGAGATGGAGCACATATCTGTGATGTTTGTATTGAAAAAGCCCATCAGATTGTTCAAGCGGATGTATCAAAAAAAAGAAAAAAGGAATTTAATTTAAATATTAAGAAGCCAAAAGAGATCTTTAATCACTTAAACGATTATGTGATTGGTCAGGATACTGCAAAAAAAATATTATCAGTTGCAGTTTACAATCATTACAAAAGAGTTGTTCTTGCAGAGCCAAAAGATTCATCACAAGATGTTGAAATTGAAAAATCTAATATAATAATGGTGGGTGAAACAGGCACAGGAAAAACATTACTTGCTAAAACAATAGCTAAGATTTTAGATGTTCCTTTTTGTATTGCAGATGCAACAGTTTTAACTGAAGCAGGATACGTTGGAGAGGATGTAGAAAGTATTTTAACAAGACTTTTACAAGCATCTGACTATAATGTAGAAAAGGCAGCTCTTGGAATTGTCTTTATTGACGAAATTGATAAAATAGCAAGAAAAAGTGATAATCCATCAATAACACGTGATGTTAGTGGTGAGGGAGTTCAACAAGCCTTATTGAAACTTCTTGAAGGAACAATTGTGAATGTGCCTCCCCAAGGAGGAAGAAAACATCCTGACCAAAAAATGATAGCTCTCGATACAAAGAATATTTTATTTATTTGTGGAGGTGCTTTTGATGGAATTGAGAAAAGAATTTCCAGTAGATTAAATACATCAACAATAGGATTTAAGAAAAGCTCATATGATTACTCAAAAATAGATTCAGTTATTGAGCAGATATCACCTGTCGATTTAAAGAATTTTGGCTTGATACCAGAACTTATTGGTAGACTTCCTGTACTAACACATTTGAACAAATTAGATAAATCAGCACTCACTAGGATTTTAACTGAGCCAAAGAACTCAATTATTAATCAATACAAGAAATTGTTTAGTATTGATAATATAGAGTTAATAATAGATAAGAGTATAATAGAAATAATTGTTAACAAAGCAATTGAATTAAATTTAGGTGCCAGAGGCTTGAAGTCAATTTGTGAAAAAATTCTTTTGGATGACATGTTTTCTCCTTCAAAAAGAGTTAAAAATAATAAGTTAAGAATTACAAAGTCATTTGCAAAATCACAACTGCAAGAAATTCAATTTTCAAAAAAAGCAGCCTAATCTAAATAAAGAGGGTAAGAATTTCCGTTAATAATTACATTGTAATTACAACTACAGCTTTGAGAACCAAAAATTATATCTTTTTTTGAAACATCATCCATTTCAACGTTTATTACAGAAATTCCATCATATACCAAGCAACTTTCAACACAGTCATATCTTATTTTTAAACTGTCTGATTTGGTTGAAAAGTTTATATTGTTTTTCCCATTTCCTGTAGTTGAGGAGTTTACAGTAAATTTATCATCTTCAATATTGACAGTTTGAAGTCCGTGAGATTGTGTTCTTATTTGTATAGAGTTCCAATTAATTTTTCCTGAGATATCTGTAACCTCACCATTTATAATTTGAATCTCTCCCTCATTATTATCAATTGTTATTGTACCNTTAATTAAATTATTATTTAAGTAAAAATTATCAAAGTTAGATGAGCAATTAAAGTTTGTATCATTAACTNANCC
The DNA here is from genome assembly GCA_002716345.1 of Flavobacteriales bacterium. Taxonomy (GTDB): domain Bacteria; phylum Bacteroidota; class Bacteroidia; order Flavobacteriales; family BACL11. The sequence continues at coordinate 52,794 of PBAP01000020.1, forward strand.
TGAGTAAATATTAATTATTCTNCCTCTAAAAAATTTANNATTAATTAAAGTGTTTGAATTGCCGTAATCAATAATTANAGTATCCTCATTTNAAGNANTTAGATTGTGATTNATATAAATAGGAAATGNTCTNGANCTAACATTANTTGAGAATCCTTTCTCAATNTCATAGACAATACTATTGAAATAAACNTCGCATTTAATATAATCAGATGAGGTTTGAGTTATTTCTTGTTCTGGNACCATAATCACTTTATCATCAGNACANGANACAATAAGAAAATATNCCAAAAAAATGATNTTNAATTTCAANTCAAAAAAAATANTATTTNTCATAGGTAAAAAATGTATAATTAGATTCATGTTTTTCATCTGAATAAAATTTTCTTTCTTCTTTTACTTTCCATTCTTTACCNANTATTGGGAAAAATGTATCACCCTCATAATATTTGTGAATNCTGGTTAGATAAATTCTGTCTATGAGATTTTCTTTNANTGAAAGATCATAGATTTGTCCACCNCCAATTACAAAAGTTTCTTTTTGTTTTTCTTTTCTTGAGAATTCAATAGCTTNNGAAAGNGAATTAACTACTACTGCNCCCTNAGCATNATANGANAAGTTTCTTGTAATTACAATATTNGTTCTGTTTGGTAGTGGCTTAAATTTATGNGGTATNGACTCAAAATTTTTTCTTCCCATTATNACATGATGGTTTAACGTTTTCTGCTTGAAAAAGTTCATNTCATTTGGAAAACTCCAAATTAAATCATTGTTNTTTCCAATGACATTATTTTCAGANGCTGCTACNATAATTGATACTATCATTTTTTCTCATAATTATATTTGACATTTCTTGCACTTAGGTANTTCATAAAAAAANGCATATGATCACCTAAAAATTCAGGAGGAGATANNCCTACTTTTTTNTATNCTTTTTCTAAAATAAGTTTAACAGCTGCAGAACANGTAAATCCTGTTGTTCTAGCCATTGAAAGTGTATCATTTTGAAATNGATCAAAAAGATTATATTCATATNTTGTNATATTATTTTTTTCTNANCCTTTAATTATAATTTTCATAACTGTAAAATCNCTATCTTCCTCNTTCATTTTCCAAATTGGAAACAAAAGCTTTGCTGTTACATCAACNGGTTTAATTTTTANGCCATTTACNTCTATTTCNTCTTTTGAAAAAAATCCAGTNTCTCTGAGAACTTTTATATATTCAACACAGCCAGGATANCGAAGTGTTTTTTCTATCATNTTTGGNACATGAGCCATGGTTNTTATTAAAGTTCTNAGTCCATCTGAGTTCCAACTCTCNAGAGTTCCTACANNTTTAAAATTCATGAGTTCAGTTTCNGAAAGAGCTTCTTTANTNATGATTTTTGAGTTTTGAACAAACCTAGCAGGNCTNGTATACTCCTCAATAACNTCAATTGGNGAAAAAACAGCTTTNTATTCATAAGGCCATTCTCTTTCCACTGGTAATCCCCCAACATAACATTCGTAAGAATCAATTTGCATAAGCTTGTNATGANAACCAAAAATTATATTTCCCATNCCAGGNGCAACTCCGCAATCAGTGATTGCTATAACATNATTTTTTTTTGCTAAATCATCTAGCTCAAAAGGATCTTCNGAGAAAAAAGAAATATCTACTATNTTTTTTCCTATATCAATCACATCTTTTAAAGTATTAAAACCCATGTGNCCAGGNACTGCCCCAACTACNANATCACAATCTTTTATAGCCTCTNTAATATTTGATTTGTTTCTAATGTCACATNGCTTTTTAGTTATAGAATCGTTNGTTCTTGANAGNTTTTTTTCTGAGATATCNANGCAAGTAACATCACAAAAAGTTGATAAGTCATTTGCTATNACACTGCCAACCAGACCTGAGCCAAGCACAGTAACTCTCTTTTTCATATGGCAACTTTTCCTTTTATGTGAGGATGAGGATTATAATCTACTAAATCAAAATCCTCAAACTTAAAATCAAAAATATTTTTAATGTTAGGATTTATCTTCATTGTTGGTAAAGTCTTTGGCTTTCTTATAAGTTGATTTTTAACTTGTTCAAAGTGATTTTTGTATATATGAGCATCTCCTAATGTATGAACAAAATCACCATATTGTAAATTACAAACTTGAGCTATCATCATTGTTAGTAGTGAATAAGATGCAATATTAAATGGTACCCCTAGAAAAATATCAGCACTTCTTTGATAGAGCTGACAAGATAATTTATTTTCATTCACATAGAACTGAAAAAAAGCATGGCATGGTGGCAAAGCCATATTTTTTATATCACCGACATTCCATGCACTCACAATTAATCTTCTACTATTAGGATTTGATTTAATATCATTAATAACTTGTGAAATTTGATCAATATGATTACCATCTGGAGCTGGCCAACTTCTCCACTGGTAGCCGTAAATGCTACCTAGGTTACCATCAGAATCAGCCCACTCGTCCCAAATACGTACACCATTATCATTTAAATATTTTGTGTTTGTATCTCCATCTAAAAACCACAACAGCTCATGTATTATTGATTTTAAATGTAGCTTTTTAGTTGTGATACATGGAAACCCCTCAGACAAATCGAATCTCATTTGATATCCAAAAATACTTTTTGTGCCAGTTCCTGTTCGATCATTTTTCACTGAACCTTCTTTCATCACTTTATCGATTAAATTAAGATATTGTTTCATAGTTTAGATTATTATTCCAACGATAGTTGCTGTAAATAGACATGCAGCTGTTCCAGCAACTAAAGCTAAGATACCCAATTTTGATAAATCTTTGGTTCTTGTTGGTGCAATTGCTCCAATTCCACCTATTTGAATCCCTATTGATGCAAAATTTGCAAAACCACAAAGAATATAGGTTGCTATAATTAGAGATTTTTGCTCAAAAAACATATTAGATTCTTTGAGATCAGCCAATGTTATGTATGCTACAAATTCATTTAATATTGTTTTTTCACCAAGTAATTGACCTACTAATATAATATCTTCGTAACAAACACCAATAAGCCAAGAAAGTGGAGCAAATAAATATCCAAATAGAAATTCCATTGACAAGCTGTAGTAATTTCCATTAGTAACATTTTCAATTAAGTTATTGGCACCAGTAAAATTTCCAAAAAAGTCAGAAAGAAAATAATTTATCATGCTTATAAAGGCAACAAAAACTAACAACATTGCACCTACATTCACAGCAAGACTAATTCCCTGTTTAGTTCCAATACTAATTGCTTCTAAAACATTTGTACCTAAATCTTCATTGTTGATTTCTAATCCTTGATTTATTTCTTTAGTTTCGGGAATTAATATTTTAGATGCGACTATTGCTGCTGGAGCTGACATAACTGAAGCAGCAATAAGATGCTTTGCAAAAAATATTTGAGAATCAATGTCTGATCCACCAAGAAATCCAATGTATGCAGCCAACACTCCTCCTGCAATAGTTGCCATTCCTCCACTCATTAAACATAAAAGTTCTGATGTGGTCATATTCTTTATGTAAGGTTTAACCAGTAATGGAGATTCTGTTTGTCCTAAAAAAATATTTCCTACTGCAGCTAAACTTTCTGAGCCAGATAAGTTGAAAAATTTTTTCATCCATTTTGCGAAAAATAAAACAACTTTTTGTAAAAATCCATAATAAAATAAAACACTAGTTAAGGATGAGAAAAATATGATTGTTGGTAGCACTTGAAATGCAAAAATATATCCAAATGATTCTGTGTCCGAAATTAAACTGCCAAATAAAAATAATGAACCCTGTTCAGTAAAATTTAAGATAACGACAAAAGTCTTACTTACATATTCAAAAATGTTCATTATCAGTGGAACCTTCAGTATACATATTGCAAAAAGTATTTGAATTATTATGCCCTTAAAAACTAATCCCCATTTTACATATCTTTTGTTTCTACTAATGGCAAATAATAAAAGTACTAGACTAGCTAAACCTAAAATTCCCCTGAAAATATCATTTATCCAATTTTTTTGAATTTTTTTGAATTCAAATATTATGCCATTCTCATTTAATGTCAATCTATCTTTTTGAACAGAAAGTCTATATAATCTTGTGGTATCTTTTGGACTTGTGTACTGAAATACTAAATTATCATTCTCAATAATGAAGTTTCCTTTTGCTTCTAAGTTCAGAGAATCTATTTTATATTCAAACGAATTATCTAAATTAATTTTTAGATAATCTTTTGGTCCAATAGGCTTTAAATTTTTGTTTTTATTTGATTTTTCATCATTTATGGCTTTAAATGACCATGTGCCGTATATATTTTCTTCTGCAGAAATTTTTGTGAAGCTAAGAGCAAAAAAAAGAAAAAAATAGAATCTCATTTTTAATTATTACCTCTTTTATTGATTTCATCTCTTATTTTAGATGCTTTTTCATAATTTTCTGATTCAATCGCTTTTTTAAGTAGTTTTTTTAATTCTGAAAGTTTCATTTCGCCATATGTCTTCACCTCTTTCTTATGAACGGTTTTTTCAGTGGTTTTTTGATTTTCATATTTCATATTCTTTCTAACTAACACACCGGCTTTATCAAGTATTTTTTCGTAAGTAAAAATTGGGCAAGAAAATCTTAATGCTAATGCAATTGCATCTGAGGTTCTTGCATCAATTTCTATTTCACCGTGTGTTTGACTTTTACAGAAGAAACTAGAGTGAAAAATTCCATCTTTTAGACTATGGATAATTATTTTAGTGACAGTAATGTCGTGCTCTTTTGTCATAACCTTAAAGAGGTCATGAGTTAGAGGGCGCTCATTTTCTTCAGTTCCATCAAGAGCTATCGCAATTGACCTTGCTTCACACCAGCCTATAACAACTGGCAATTGTCTAGAACCTCTCAGTTCTTTCAAAAGAAGAACGTAAGCGTTATTTTGTGTGTCACTAGCCCTTATTGCTACTATATCAAGCTGAATGATTTCCAAAACTAATTTTTGATATTCTTTATTTCTTCAATCAATTTTGGAACGACACTAAAAGCATCTCCAACAATTCCATAATTAGCGGCTTTAAAAAATGGGGCCTCAGGATCTGTATTTATTGCGACCATAACTTTTGAAGAATTAACACCAGCTAAGTGTTGTATTGCACCTGAAATACCTATTGCAAAATAAAGATTTGGAGCAACTGTTTTACCAGTTTGTCCTACATGCTCGCTGTGAGGTCTCCATCCAATATCTGAGACAGGTTTTGAACATGCTGTTGCAGCATTTAGACACTTAGCTAACTCTTCGATAAGCTCCCAATTTTCGGGCCCTTTCATTCCTCTTCCAGCAGAAATAACTATATCAGCTTCAGAAAGATTTACTTTGCCTGAACTTTTTTGGATGTTAATTATTTGAATTTCATTCTTACTTTCAAAAGTAAATCCCTGAGACTTTAGATTAGATGAGAATTCTTTAACACCATACGAGTTTGGGTGTATCATTATTATATTTTTTTCTGAATTAGACTTTGCAATTTCAAAAGCTTTGCTAGAAAATACTTTTTTCTTTAGTTTTAGTGGATTTAGAGATGAGGGTAATTCAATAACATTAGTAAAAATTGAAGAGTTTAACTTAGCTGAGAGACGAGGAGCAAACATCTTAGAGGAATAAGTTGATGAAAAGATAAATAATTTTATATCATATTGAATTGTTAAATCAGAAATCAATTTTGACATTGAAATACTATCCACTTTGTCAATGGGGTTAGTTGTAATTACCGTTGAACTACCATACTTAGAAAGTTTATTAATTTCCTCATCAGAAACATTGTTGAAGCTGAGTGTAATAAGTTCATAATTGTTTTGTTCAGCTAATTCTCTTGAGTATGATACTGCTTCAAAAGAACTTTTTTTAAAAATTCCGTCCCAATTTTCTGCAAATACTAATATTTTCATTATATCACTTTTTCTTTTTCATTTAAGATTTTGACTAACTCAGCAACATTTTCTTCATCAATAAAAATACATTCTTTATTCTTAGTAGGCTTCATAAATTCAATTGATTGAATAAAATCAAAGCTTTCAGACTTTAAAACATTTAGTGGTTTTGTTCTTGCTTGCATTATACCTCTCATGTTTGGTATTTTCAGATCCTTTTCTTCTACAAGTCCTTTCTGTCCAGCGATAATTGCAGGAGATTTTATTCTCATCTTTTCTGTACCTCCTTCCGTTTCTCTTTCAATGATGTATGAGTCATCAGAAATTTCTAGACTAACACAAGCATTTACAAATTGCATTCCAATGTTTTCTGCTACAATTCCATGAACAACACCACCATTGTAGTCTGCAGATTCTTTTCCCATGATTATGAGATCAAACTTATTTTCTGCTAAATAGGCAGATAGATTTTTTGCAACACAGATGCTGTCTTTAGCTTTATCATCAATTCTAACGGCAGAATCTGCTCCAATTGCTAGAGCTTTTCTAAGTACTGGTTCAATTGATGATTCTCCTATTGATACTACAATTACTTCAGCTTGATTTTGTTCTTTTATAAAAATGGCCTTTGTTAAGCCAAATTCATCATTAGGATTAATAATGAATTGAATGCCCTCTTTATTAAACTCAGTGTTGTTTTCAGTAAAATTTATTTTTGATGTTGTGTCAGGAACACAGCTTATGCATACTGCTATTTTCATTGTTGAATAGTTTTAACAAATTTAACAAATTACCGCATTAAAAATAATATAAAATTCCCTTAATGCTTTATTTATCAAAAAGTCCTATTTTTGGGAAAATTTAAAAAATATATAATGGAATTTATAATTAGTTTTTTACCAGCATTTGGTTTAGTTGCACTTGTTTTTGTTTTTTGGAAAAACTCATGGGTTTCTAAGCAGCCTGTCGGAGACGAAAAAATGTCAAATATTGCAAAAAACATTGCTGAGGGAGCAATGTCATTTTTAAAAGCAGAATACAAAATTTTATCAGTTTTTGTGGTTGCTGTTGCTGTATTATTAGTATTTAAAGGAAATTCTGAAGAAGGATCTAATGCCATGGTAGCAGTTTCTTTCGTAGTTGGAGCAATTTGTTCTGCACTAGCTGGATTAATTGGAATGAAAGTTGCAACAAAAGCTAATGTCAGAACTACCAATGCCGCAAGAAGCTCATTAGCTAAAGCCCTTGAGGTTGCATTCGCAGGAGGCTCTGTTATGGGACTTGGTGTTGTAGGTCTAGGTGTTCTTGGCTTGAGTAGCTTATTTATGATATATAGCAGTATGGAATGGGGAACAAACATCGAAATGGTATTAAACGTTTTATCAGGCTTTTCACTGGGAGCATCATCAATAGCACTTTTTGCTAGAGTTGGAGGAGGTATATATACTAAAGCTGCTGATGTAGGGGCAGATCTTGTTGGTAAAGTTGAAGCAGGAATTCCCGAGGACCACCCACTTAATCCAGCTACAATTGCTGACAATGTTGGTGATAATGTAGGAGATGTGGCTGGAATGGGAGCTGATTTATTTGAGTCTTATGTTGGCTCAATTATTGGTACAATGGTGTTGGGAGCAGTATTTGTTAATTTACCTGAATTTTCAAGTTCATACAATGGTCTTGGAGCAGTTTATTTGCCAATGGCTTTGGCTGCTGTTGGTATTTTGATGTCAATTTTAGGTACATTTTTTGTTAAAGTTAAGGAGGGAGGATCACCACACAAAGCTCTTAATATAGGAGAATTTGGATCTGCAGGACTCATGCTAGTAGCATCTTACTTTTTAATACAAGGATTATTACCTGAAACTTGGAGTGAAGGAGGTCAAAGTTATTCCTCAATAGGGGTTTTTTGGGCTACTATTTCTGGACTTATTGCAGGTCTTCTAGTTGGAAAGATAACAGAATATTACACTGGAACAGGAACAAAGCCAGTCTCGTCTATTGTTAAACAATCAGAAACGGGTTCAGCAACAAACATAATTGCAGGACTTGGGGTTGGAATGATGTCTACGGCATTACCTATAATAGTTATAGCAACTGCTATTATCGTATCACACAACTTTGCTGGCTTGTACGGAATTGCTATAGCTGCCGTGGGTATGTTAGCTAATACTGGAATACAATTAGCAGTTGATGCATATGGACCAATTTCGGACAATGCAGGAGGAATCGCCGAAATGGCTGAGCTACCAGCCGAGGTTAGAGAAAGAACAGATAAGCTTGATGCAGTAGGTAATACAACAGCTGCAATAGGCAAAGGTTTTGCGATAGCTTCTGCGGCTTTGACTGCGTTGGCTCTTTTTGCTGCGTTTATGAAAACAGCTGGTGTTGAAACAATTGATGTATCTAAGCCTGTTATCATGGCAGGTCTTCTTGTTGGAGGTATGCTTCCTTTTGTCTTTTCAGCTCTTTCAATGAACGCTGTTGGTAGAGCAGCCATGTCAATGATTGAAGAAGTTAGAAGACAATTCAAAGATATTCCACCTTTAAAAGCCGCTCTAGAAGTAATGAAAAAAAATAACTCAGATATGTCAAAAGCAAGTGCAGCGGATAAGAAAATTTTTGATGCTGCAATTGGAGTTGCTGAGTATGATAAATGTGTTGAAATTTCAACTCAAGCGTCAATTAAAGAAATGGTAACGCCAGGTTTATTAGCAATAATAGTTCCTGTTTTAATAGGTTTTTTTGGTGGTGCAGAAATGCTTGGTGGTTTGTTAGCAGGAGTTACAACATGTGGAGTGTTAATGGCAATTTTTCAATCAAATGCTGGTGGAGCATGGGATAATGCAAAAAAAATGATAGAGGAGAAGGGGAAAAAAGGTACAGAAGCTCACAAGGCAGCTGTTGTTGGAGATACTGTTGGCGATCCATTTAAGGATACCTCAGGACCATCTTTAAACATTTTACTAAAGCTGATGTCAGTTGTTGCGCTTGTAATAGCTCCTTCTATTTCAATGAAAACCATTTCAACCGTTAGCGAACCTGAGCCAGTAAACAATCTTTTTATTGATGATATGAATACGACATATGATTTTGAAACTGTATCATCAGATTTCATTATTAATAATCAATCAAGCTCTGAAATGTATGATGTAAAATTTGTTTCACTTTCAAACGAACTCACTTTTGCTAAATTAGTAAATAATGATAATTCAAAAATCATCAATGATTTTACTAGCCTTTTTTCAAAAAATGAACTTACTTTCACTTCAAATAATACTTTAAAATCTTCTGCAAACAAAATTTATTGAAGTGAAATTAGTGTGAATTTAACTATTGCAAATTTAGATTGAATCGGTGCTAAATTCTTTGAAATGAGGCAGACGATTCTTTCGAAGGGTTGGTCATTGTTGGTCTTCCAAAAAATGAACTCTTAATAGTTATACTATCTCTTTGTATATGAGTAAATGGGAAAGTTAGGAATTAGAATAATCCGTTAATTTTCGCGTCAATTTTTTCAATGATGTCACCAAAGTCCTCTTCGTTTTCAGAAAAGTTAATATCGTCCACATCTATAATTAACAGATTTCCTTTATTGTACTCGGAAATCCATGCTTCATATCTTTCGTTTAATCTTGTAAGATAATCAAGTCTGATACTGTTTTCATATTCTCTTCCTCTTTTTTGTATTTGTTCAACAAGTGTTGAAACAGATGATCTTAAGTAGATTAATAGATCAGGTCCTTTAACGAACTCGTCCATGAGATTAAAAATTTCTTGATAATTGTTAAAGTCTCTTGTACTCATTAAGCCCATTGTATGTAGATTTGGGGCAAATATGTGGGCATCTTCATAAATAGTTCTATCTTGTATATGAGTTTTCTTACTATTTTTAATATCTATTACTTGACGAAATCTGCTATTAAGAAAATAAACCTGAAGATTGAACGACCAGCGTTGCATGTCCTTATAAAAATCGTTCAAGTAAGGATTATTTTCTACATCCTCATAGTTTGCTATCCATTTGTAATGCTCTGAAAGTTTTTTTGTTAAAGTTGTTTTACCTGAACCTATGTTTCCTGAAATTGCTAAGTGCATATTTTTTTTTCTTCGAAAATAAAAAACATAATTAATTATTCATTAACTGAGACTAAATATTTAGTAGTTCTTTTATTAGTTTATCATCGTTTCTTAGTCTTGGTATCTTATGTTGACCGCCTAATTTATTATTCTTTTTTAGCCATTTATAGAAAGTTCCTTTTTCAAGTGATATAATTTTAAGGTTTTTAAGTACAAGGCTTTTAAATCTTTTAGCATTGTAATCATTATTAAGCTGTCTAAGCCTAGCATCTAAAGCCTTTTCAAAATCTAAGGTGTTAGTGTTTTTATTTTCAAATTCAATAAGCCAGAGGTGTTGTCCAGTTCCNTTNNNTAGAAATTTTGGCCCGGCAGTGTAATTATTAACCTTACAATTAAGAATNTCACATGTTTCTGCAATACCTTTTTCTGCATTATCNACTACTAGTTCTTCNCCAAATGAATTAATGTANGATTTGATTCGTCCACTAATTTTAATTTTGAANGGATTCGTNTTAGTAAAGATTACAGTGTCNCCAATTAAATATCTCCATAGTCCAGAATTTGTTGAAATTATCATAGCATATTCCATNTTTTTTTCAACTTCCCANAGNGGAATAGCATTATATCTTTCATTTANAAAATCTGACTTCTTTATGAATTCNTANAAAATACCATANTCAAGCATAAGTAACAAATCTTCTTTTTCAAAATCATTTTTAATTCCAAAAAATCCTTCAGATGCATTNTAGATNTCTAAATAATTCAATTNAGATGATGGATATAAATCATAAAATTGTTTCTTNTATGGTGAAAAANTTATTCCACCATGCATNAAGAGNTCAAGNTTTGGCCAAATCTCAGTTAANTNATTAACNCCACTCATTTCCTTTATTTTTTTTAANAATACCAACATCCATGACGGNACTCCGGTAAGATTAGTGATATTTTCTCGAACNGCATTATCNGCTATTTTCTTNAGCTTGTCCTCCCAATCATCAATTAATAATGTTTCNACATCNGTTGAGCTATGTATGCTTACCCAAAATGGTAAATTTTCNAGAAGAATTGCNGATAAATCTCCCTCCACAAAATCATTTTTAACATTTTGACTACCACCTAGCATTATTCCTTTACCNTTAAANACATTAGTNGAAGAAAAGTTATTACANTACATTGAAAGCATNTCCTTNCCTGCATTCAAATGGCAGTCCATTATTGAAGCCTTCGTCATTGGAATANATTTTCTATTTGAGTTTGTAGTTCCTGANGAAATAGCNTACCATTTAATTTTACCTGGCCATAGAATATCTTTTTNTCCTTNTCTNGTTAGNTTNATGTACTTAAANATNTCNTCATATTTTCTNATTGGNACATNTTTTGAAAAATCAGAATAANTTNTTATTTTATTAAAATTNTGTTCNGTTCCAAAAAAAGTNCCCTTNGATTTATATATTAANGAACTTAATACGTCTTCTTGAGTTTTTTTTGGATGTAAAATAAATTGATCAATTTGNTAAATTCTTTTTTTAACAATCCAAGATAAAAGAGAATTTTTTATAGAAATATTAATCAATTTTATATNTTTAGTTTAAAATACAAAAATAGCATGCAATTTGTAATTAAAAAAATGAAAACCGAAAACTTAAGTAATGTNAATTACAATCTCTGTGATATTTCAATGAATGAGTTNATAGGANATGATATTNAGATNTTTTGGACAGGAAAANTGAAATGTTTTTGTNATAAANTATNTAAAAGTTTTTATAGACAAAACTTTTGTTATAACTGTTATTGGACATTACCTCAAGCATCACAAAGTNTTTTNAAGCCNGAATTATGCACNGCTCATTTAGGAATTGAAGAAAGAGATTTAGAATGGGAAAAAAAATTTCAANTAGTGCCTCATTATGTGTATTTAGCAAATTCAACNGGCATAAAAGTAGGNATNACAAGAAAATCACAAATCTTTACAAGATGGATGGATCAAGGAGCATCNCANGCNATAATTTTTGCTGAAGTACCAAACAGAAGATTGTCAGGTGAAATAGAGGTTATCTTGAAGTCTGAAATTAGTGATAAAACAAATTGGAGGAAAATGCTTTCAGGNAATCCCGATGATGTTAATTTAGTNNATTGGAAAAATAAACTNTCTAGACTATTGTCAGATGATCTTAGAAAATATGTNNATGATGATGATACAGTTAATATTATTAATTATCCAGTAGAAAAATATCCTACAAAGATTAAAAGCNTAAAGCTNGAAANAAANAATTTAATTTCTGGTAAGTTGTCAGGNATTAAGGGGCAATACTTGATCTTCGATGGTGGAGANGTATTCAATGTAAGATCACATGAAGGATATATTGTTGATTTCAAAACTTCTAANGANAAAATTAAAACATTGTTCAATTAAAAAAAATTATGTTNTTCATGTGCATTTGNANAATATCTCTTTNAAGTTCAAGTGATTCTTCTAGATTTTTGAAATTATAATNATCTATTAAATTTAGAAATTTTGAGCTTGAATTAATTTTTGAAAAGATATTCTGNAANGGGTCTTTTTTCTTNGGTAGTTCTATTATCCTGTAGTCATCAATATTAGCAATTAATTTAGCAGCATCAATAGCATCAAAAAGACCTCCATNAGTGTCAACAAGNCCTATTTCTTTNGCTTTTNCTCCNCTCCANACTCTNCCTTGNCCAATATTATCTACATANAGTGTATCCATATTTCTTCCNTCTGCAACTTTATTTATAAAGTCACTATAAATTTGATTNATGTTTTCTCTNATTTTATCAATCTCAAAGTTGGTTAACNTTCTNTTAGTTCCCATNTCTGANTATTTGTGAGTATTAACCGTATCAAAAAAAANAGATAATTNTTCATTATATAATTTTTTAAGATTNGGAATTATNCCAAAAACACCNATCGAACCTGTTACAGTNGTTTTATTTGAAAAAATACTATCAGCTGCACATGCAATATANTAGCCTCCTGANGCCGCATAATCTCCCATTGAAACAATTATTGGTTTTNCTTTTTTTGTAATTATTGTTTCTCTCCAAATTAAGTCTGATGTCATTGCACTNCCACCTGGTGAATTAACTCTNAGTACAATNGCTTTGACGTTTTTGTCCTCTCTAGCTTGAATTAATGATTTTGTAATTGTTTGTGTACCAATCTCATTNATTGAACCTTTGTTATTAGAAATTGTGCCATTGGCGTAAATAANNGCAATTTTGTTNCTNCTGATTTTTTGTTTGNTATTCAANTTTACATTTACATANTTNTTTAGATCNATTGTTTTTATTTTTGNGGAGCTACTAAAANNTTTTAGTGAGTCTTTCAATTGATCCTCATATAAAATATCATCAANATAATTAAGCTTTTTACATGCTGCTGCAGANTTTAATCTTAGTTCGTTGATATCATNGTTAATTTTTGATACTTCAATATTTCTTTCNTCACTAATNCAATTTNTCATAAATTCTGAAATATCCTCAATCAATAGCTTAGTTTGNAGTCTNCTAGAANTACTCATCTTTGTTTCGGTAAAAGGTTCTACAGCACTTTTAAANTGACCTTTTCTTATTATTTGNGTTTCNACTCCAATTTTTGCAAGNAAGTTTTTGAAAAAAANTACACTTGCTGATANNCCTTTTAAGTCAATAAATCCNTTTGGNTTAAGATAAATTTTATCTGNNACAGAACATAANAAATAAGAATATTGACTGTAATAATTAGAATATGCAATGATTTGCTTACCGCTTGTTTTNNAGTCTACTANCTTTGCTCTTATTTCTTCAATNCANGAAAGNCCTGCATTTACNTCACTAAANTTTAAGTAAATTAATTTTATTCTGTCATCATTTTTTGCTTTTTCAATNGACANAAGAACGTCCTTTAGTTCAATAGGATTATCTCCCGAACTGTTTATAAACTCAATAGGGTTATCAGCTGAGCGCTCTACAACTGGTGTTGATAAATCAATTTTTAAAACAGTATTCTCTTCTACTGATATGCGATCTTTTTTGTTCATGTAATTAACTAAGGTCGAAAAGAAAATTAATAGAATAACAAAAAGTATTATTGTACTAATAATAGTAGACAAAATATTAGAAAAAATTTTTTTAATAAAGTTCACAGGCTTATAAGATTTTGATGTAAATTTATGAATATTTCTTTTATAATAATGCTATGATTTTTTTGCAAATTGGTTCAAATATTGGTGATAGGTATTCTAATTTGATGACATGTATAAAAAACATTGAGTTGTTAATTGGAAAAATCATTAACAAATCAAAAATATATGTTAGCGAATGTTGGGGGGTCAAAAATCAAAGAGATTATTTTAACATGGTAGTTGCGATAAAATCAATTTACGATCCTCTTAAAGTTTTAAAAATTATATCAATAATAGAAAATGATATGGGGAGAATCAGAAAAAAGAAATGGGGTCCAAGAACTATTGATATTGACATATTATTTTGTGGCAAACAAATTATCAAATCAAAAGAACTAATAATACCACATAAACATCTTGATCAAAGAATGTTTGTGTTAAGGCCTTTGGCAGACATAGCTCCTTTTTTTATTCACCCAGAATCAAAAAAAAATATCAAACAGTTAATTAAAGAGTGTAAAGACGATAATAAAGTTTTTGAATATGAATTATAAATCAATATCAATAGAAGGAAATATTGGTGTAGGTAAAACAACATTGGCTAAGTTATTGTCAAATGATTTAGGATATAAACTAATACTTGAGACTTTTGAAAATAATCCATTTCTTAAAGATTTTTATGAAAATTTAAATAAGAATGCGCTACCTCTTGAACTATTTTTTTTAGCTGAAAGATATGAGTTATTAAAATTGAATAGTGAAGACATGTTCTTTACAGGTACTGTTTCAGATTTTATTTTTGATAAGTCCAAGCTCTTTGCTGTTAATACTCTAAAAGATTATGAGCTTAATATCTTCAATAAGATTTTCTCTTTAATGAAAAAATCAGTTAAAAACCCTGAAATCTTAATTTATCTGCATTCTGATCTAAGTTCTTTGCAAAATAAAATAACAAAAAGAGGTAGAGAGTATGAAAATAATATTCAGTCAGATTATTTAAAAAAGTTAAATGACACTTACTTAGATTATATAAGCAAGAGATCTGAGTTTCCTGTAATACTAATTGATGTTACCAACATAGATTTTAAAAATAATTCCAAGCATTTTAAGTTAATTAAAAACATTATTTTTCAAGAGCATAAAAATGGAGTTACTAAATTTATTCCCAGTATTTAAAATTAAGAGAGGAGTCTAAATTTGACAACTCACTTTTCAAAAAAATAAATTTGTGTTTTAAGTCTTTCAAAATCTTTATATCTGTATCAACTAAATTTATATTATCGCTACTGTTAAGGTTGAGATATATGGGCAAGATTAGTTTTTGAACTGCGTGAGGAATATATGGCTGAATCTTTTGTGATAGATTATGTAGTTTTTTGCTTTTAATTTTAATTGATTTATTTCTGTGTTGAAAGTCAAAGTTTTCAAAATATTTTTTATCAATTTCTAAAAAATCACAGATATCAAATAAAACCTCTTTTTTATTTTTAATTAAATCTTCATAAAGAATCAACTTAATTTTTTCGTTAGGGTAAAAATCGTACCAATTTTTCAGGTATTGATAGTAGTTTGCTCGATTAATAATTATGTCTCTTTTTGAATACTCAGAGAAGCTTTCATTTACTCTTTTGGTCCTAAAATTCTCCATTTTGTAGTGACTGTAAATCTGTTGTGATGGTTCTCTTAGCAAGAAAATAATTTTTGGTGGATCATCAAAATCAATTAAATTTTTTAGTGCATTATTTGAATAAATATAAGCAGCAGTGGCTTCAAATATAATTTTCTCTTTTTTTGCTCCCGCAAAAAATTTCGAGTATTGATGAATATCATGTTCAATACAGTTACAATTTATATTAAACTTATTTATTTTATCGTTGAAAAAAAATGTCTCTTTAACTTTTGATGCAAAAGTATCAGGGTGTTCGCTAAGCCAAAAATATAAAGAGCTAGTTCCTGATTTTGGAGCTCCTCCAACAATTAGATTTGGAAGCTTCACAAAATTACTTTAGTAACTCAATAAATGAGGGGTTTTGAGAGTAGTTGCTGAATTCAATATCAGATTTTGCTTCTGCCTTAAAGTAATTATTTAGATTAATGGCCTTTTCTAAATTATTAAGCAAAACAAACTCATTACTATTTCTAGCTGCGATTATTGAGTTGAGATAATAGCACTCTGCAGTTTTTTCATTGCAAGAGGCATTGTTATTTCCACTTAGAATTTGAGCTAATGCGGCATTATGGCTTTTTTTGCCTTTAAAAAATCTGGCTGCTTTATTGTATTGACCTTTTCTTAAGTTAAGCAGTGCAATGTTTTTTTCATAAGGATTTGAAAGTGCATAAAATTGATCTGCTTTTTTAAAATCTCCTTTTCTTGCAAAAATGATAGCTAAGTTTTGATTAATTTCATTTTCTTTTGCTGTTGAATTTTCCAATTCATTTTTAGCCTTTTCATGCTCTTTTTTATCAATATATATACAAGCTGTGTTATTGTATGCTCTCCAGTCATTGTGTAGAGATTTTACACTTTCATATATTTTAATTTTATCTGCATCAGATTCTGCTAAAGTAGCAGAGTAAAGCAATTCATTAATCTCTAAGGAATCTGGGCTCATATTAGACATCCTTTTGATGGTCTCGGTAGATTTTTTTGGTTCAAAAGATTTTATTGTAATTTCTGCTTTTCTTAGTTGTGGTAAGATATCTTTTTCAATTGCTTCATATAACTCTGCCATATCTCTTATAGCCTGCTCTCTTTTCTCCAAATCTTCAACTGAGTTGACTATTTTTGTTATTCTTCTTTTGTCTTTAATTTCAGAAGATCTCATTAACATATTAAAGCCTTGCCAATCTTCTCCAATTGATTTAATTGTGTAAAGCTCAGGTTCTACATCAAGTTTGTTCAACAACCATTTTGTGTAATTTTCTGTTGACTTTAATCTTCTGTCTGAAACATCATCATTTGCATTTACGGCTCCCTCAGGAGAGGCAAATGACTTAATTTCAATTGAGTGTATTTCATTGCCACTATTAATAAAATCTTTTAATTTTTGTATATCTGTGTCTGTTTTTTCAGTGGAACGAATGTTTGATTGATTTACTAAAAAATATACAATTGCACTTTCTTCTAATATTGTTTCTGTTTCATACTCATGATCGGCTATTGCAGCAACTTCATTGTCAATAACTCTTGTAGAGGTTATGTTGGTTCCTTTTGCAATCTTGATTGTTTCAAAATTTAAACTCTTGTCATTTAGAGTAGCTTTAGCTCTTAGCTCAAGCACTGATTCTTTAATGTTATCATTGTAAGGAATTTCGTCAACATAACTAAAGCTTCCTCCTGGCTCAAAAAATATTGTAGCTTCTCCACCATTTGCGTTTTCACCCTGTACAGTTATAGTTTTAAACTTTTCTTCACCGCTTTTGTGAACTAATACTGGTGTAAATTCAACTATAGCTTTTTTCGCAAAATATTTTTCTGGAAAGAAGCCATCAACACTAATTTTAATCTTGTTCCCATGTACCTGAAGATTTGGAGGAGTAACTGTGAATTTTGTTGTATTGTATTTAGTTGACATCATGCCAATTCCACAGCTTGAAAGTATTATTGATATTACACTTAGGTATAGTATTGATCTTAGTTTCATTTGATTGTTTTTTTGCAAATTTAAAAAAAAGCTTAAGTTGAATGATTATTTCCAAACAATAATCAAGTTATTGCTTTTCATAATTCTAATAAAAAAAACGTAATATTGTATCCAATTATTGTTTATATGAAAAAATTTGTTCTACAGCTTTCATTTTTACTTTCTGTTATTGTTTCTAATGCACAGGAAAATTCTGTATATCCTAATGGTGAAAATGTAAGGCCAGCCAGCAATAAAGCATGGGGAGTTCTATTCTCATATGGTGCTATAAATTTCAATGGAGATATCAAACAATACGATTTTGGAACAGCCACTCAAGAAAATGGTGACTTTGATGAATTAAGATATGCTTACAATGTTGGAATTAGAAGAACATTTATTGATGGTGTAATTGAGTTATCTTTTTCAAAAGGAGAAATGGCTGGATTAAAAAGATACGTAGGTGATGAAGGAGATGATGATATTGTACATTCTAGAGATGAGATATATGATCCATACAATAATTTTGATGGCAATGGAGAGAAATTTCAAAATAAATTTATCGAATTTAATGCCTCATATTTATATCCGCTAAAAGAGCTTAATACTTATTTTACTGATTTTGATGTTTCAGTAAAAGCAGGTTTAGGTATGAATATTTTTACCTCACAGAAACAGGATTTATATACAGACGAACACATCTATTCTTATGGATACGATGACGATGTGAATGGAAATGACAAAAATTCATGGTCAAATGCTCCAAGAACATCGACCTTATCCATTGGATTAGTCGGAGAATATGGAATCAGCAAAGAGTTAAACTTAATATTTGAATCCACATACAAAACTTCAATGGACGACGCATGGGACGCCACTCTTGTTGGTAATAATGATTCGTACTATTACTTTGGAATAGGTATTGCCTATGACGTATTTGACTATTAACTAGATTATAATTCTTTTAATCTTTTACTAATTTCCCATAAACATATTGCTGATGTTACTGAAACATTAAATGAATGTTTTGTGCCATATTGCTTGATTTCAACTGCAGTGTCAGTTAAATCAATAATTTTTTTACTAATACCCTTAATTTCATTACCAAATACTAAAACAATCTTATTTTTTTTTGGTATAAAATTTTCTAACGAAATTGAATTATTTGTTTGCTCAACAGAAATAATTTCGTAGCCTATTTCTTTTAAATTGATTAAATCTTCAGAAATATTTTTAGAGATCTCCCAATCTACTGATTGTTCAGCACCTAAAGCTGTTTTTCTAATCTTATTATTTGGAGGTGTTGCAGTAATACCAACCGCTAAAATTTTCTGTACTTTAAAAGCATCTGAGCTTCTAAAAATTGAACCTACGTTGTGAGCACTTCTAATGTTATCTAGTACTATAATTATGTTACTTTTCTTTAGAGATTTAAATTCTTTAAGATTAGGTCTATTTAATTCAATATTTGTTAACTTTCTCAACTTAAATTTATGAAAAGCAAAGTTAAAGAAACTCCGTTAATATCACAGTATAATCGCATCAAGGCGAAATATCATGACAATATTTTATTATTTAGAGTTGGTGATTTTTATGAAACATTTGGTAATGATGCAATCATTGCTTCAAAAATTTTAGATATTGTTTTGACTAAGAGAGCTAATGGTTCCTCAAATATTGAGCTAGCTGGCTTTCCATACCATTCTTTGCAGACATATTTGCCAAAATTAGTAAGATCTGGAAACAAAGTTGCAATCTGTGAACAACTTGAAGATCCAAAAATGACAAAAAAAATTGTCAAAAGAGGAGTCACTGAAATAATTACGCCTGGTGTAACATTTAACGATAACACACTTGAAATAAAAAAAAATAATTTTTTAGCCAGTGTTTATATAGATAAATTGTTCGGCATATCTTTTTTAGACGCTACAACAGGAGATTTTTTTACATATGAAGGTGACGAAATTTCAATTAAAAGGCTAATCAATAGTTTTAATCCCAAAGAAATTTTGATTTCTAAAACTCAGATCAATGAGCTTAAAAATAAATTTACAAACTTCTATAAAACTGAAATCGATGATTGGATTTTTGACTATGATTTCAACATAAATATTTTAAACGAACATTTCAATACCAAAAGCTTGAAAGGGTTCGGAATTAATGGCATGAAAAACTCAATTGTCACATCTGGAGTATGCCTACATTATATAAAAGAAACCAGTAACAATAATATTTTTCATATTAACTCAATTTCTAGAATTGATAATAAATCAAATGTATGGATTGATCAATTCACGATTAAAAATTTAGAAATTATAAATCAAAACTCTGAGGATTTATCACTAATTGATATTATCGACAGTACTAATACTCCCATGGGATCTAGGCTCCTAAAAAGATGGGTTTTATTTCCTTTAACTTGCAAAAAAGATATTATTGAAAGACACAAAAGTGTTCAACTTTTAAAAGATGATCAACCACTGAGATTGTTTATTGATGAAAAGTTAAAGTTTATTTCTGATATTGAGAGAATATGCTCCAAAATAGCTACCACAAAAATATCTCCCAAGTCTTGTGTAGATCTAATGAACTCTTGCATCTTAATTAATGAAATTAAGGTTTACCTTAACAATAGTTTAGACTTTAAAAAAATATCGTCTAAAATTAATCCCTTAGAAAATTTAATAAATATTATTAATCACACTATAGTTGATAATCCTCCAGCTCTTGTGAGTAAAGGTAACTTTATTAAAAATGGTGTTAATGTTGAACTAGATGAATTAAGAAAAGTCAAAAGAAACGCTGAAATTTATCTTGATAACTTACTAAAAGAAGAAATTGAGAAAACAGAAATATCATCTTTAAAAATTGGATTTAACAACATATTTGGATATTACTTTGAAGTAAGAAATACACACAAAGAAAAGGTTCCAGACAATTGGACAAGAAAGCAAACATTAGTTAGTGCCGAAAGATATATTAATGATGAGTTAAAAGAGCTTGAAATCAAAATTCTTACATCTAATGGTCGCATCCAAGAAATTGAGTTGTCAGAATATGAAATATTAATTAAAAAACTAAATGAATTTATAAATGATATTAAGTCAAATAGTAAAATCATCTCAACAATAGATTGTTTACTTTCTTTTTCGAAAGTTTCCATTGATAATAATTATGTTCGTCCCAAAATAATTGACAAAGTTTCAATAGAAATTAAAAATGGAAGACATCCAATAATTGAAAAATCTTTACCCATTGGTGAAAAGTACATACCAAACAATATTATACTTAATAAGGATTATCAACAAATTTTAATGATTACAGGACCCAATATGTCAGGTAAATCGGCAGTTCTTAGACAAACAGCCTTAATTGTGATTCTTGCACAAATTGGTTGTTTTGTTCCTGCAGAAAAAGCTGAGATTGGAATTTTTGATAAAATTTTCACAAGAGTTGGAGCATCAGATAATATAAGTTCTGGAGAATCAACTTTTATGGTGGAAATGAATGAAACTGCTAGCATAGTTAACAATTTGTCTAAGAGAAGTTTAATTATTTTAGATGAGATTGGTAGAGGAACATCAACATATGATGGAATATCAATTGCATGGGCTATTGCTAAATATATTCATGATATTGATTACAAGCCACTAACACTTTTTGCAACTCATTACCATGAGTTAAATGAAATGGAAAAAAAATATTCAAGAATTAAGAACTTTCATGTCAGTATAAAAAACCTAGGTGACAAAATACTTTTTTTAAGAAAATTAGTTAAAGGAGGGACTTCTCATAGTTTTGGTATTCATGTTGGTAAAATGGCAGGGCTACCCGCACAAATTATTAATACCTCTGAGAAGATTTTGAAAGATTTAGAGCAAAAAAAGCCATCAAATAAAGTGAATGAGATAGATGAGCTTCAACTTACAATTTTCGATAATAATAGTTCAGAAATGAAAGAGATTAAAAAAATTCTTGATAATGTTGATATTGAAAATATGACTCCAGTAGATTCTCTTATACAACTTAGTAATCTAAAACAAATATTAAAAAACAAGTAATTGAGCTTTTTTATTTAAATTTGCTCCTCTTTGAAAATGCGAGTGTAGCTCAGGGGTAGAGCATCACCTTGCCAAGGTGAGGGTCGTGGGTTCAAATCCCATCACTCGCTCAAATCCTCACTTAGAGGATTTTTTTTAAGCCCGGGTGGTGGAATTGGTAGACACGTTGGACTTAAAATCCAATGAACATTGCGTTCGTACGGGTTCAAGTCCCGTCCCGGGTACATAGCGGGAGGTTATCGAAAGATAGGCTCCCGTTTTTGTTTAGTAAAATTAGGTAAAGAAATAAGAGAGATACACTTGTTAGAAAGTAATACTGTAGAGAATTACATTACTTCCTATCCAATAGATGGAGATAATATTATAACAACCAAAATTGGTAAAAAGGACTGGGAGTTATTTGATGAAGAAAAAGGACTTGGTAGAATATGGATAAATGACGAGCAGTATTTTGATAATGTGCCTTTAGTTGCTTTGGAGTTTTACATAGGTGGTTATCAACCAGCCCAAAAGTGGCTTAAAGACCGTAAGGGAAGAAAACTCAAGTTTGAAGATAATTACACTATCAGAAAATTATAGTTGCTCTAAGTGAAACGGATAGGATAATTAACGAAATTGATAAAATTGAGATTGAGTAAATGACTATTTATATAATCCTGTAATTATTAATAAATTCTTAAGTGAAATAATATCAAATTTAATATTTTGAATTTCCAGTTCATCAACAGTACAGACGAGAAGTAATTTAGTTTACTTCTCGTTTTTTTGTTTTTCTAGTTCAAGCATGATATTATTTGATGCGCCTAAATTTGATTCAAAGTACTCTCTTGACTTAGACCTGTCAAAATTTTTAAATTTTTCTACGCTAACTTCGAATTCATTTTTATTTGAAACAGGCATAGCTATTCCAAGTCTAATAGCGTTTTTTGCCTCATCAAAGTTCTTAAATTTAGGCCCAAATAAAACAGGATTGCCAAAAAATATTGGTTCTAAAATGTTGTGAACTCCTTTATTAAATCCTCCTCCCACATATACTATTTTCGCAAACTCGTATAAGTTTTTTAATATCCCAAATTCATCAATTATCATAATGTTAGCTTTATTTTGCCTATTATCAGAATAATTTACATAATCATATTTTTTTAAAATCTCATTGTTTTTTTTGCAATCATTATGAAAAGCAATTAAGTATTTGTAAGCATTATTTTTTGTAATAAAATCTTCAATTATCCTTAAGTCTTCTTTGTAAACACTTCCAAATACAATTATGTCCATATCACCACAAAAATCATTGATTCTTTTTTGATTAATGTTTCCTTTATTGTTGTTAGAAATGGAGTCGAATCTTGTATCACCGGAAAATATATAATTATTTATGCTTTTTGATTTGAGAACATCATTGCTTTCATGGTCATTGGTAAAAATAAAATCAAATATTTTTAGATGATTAATCATCCAATTAGAACTAAATATTATATCTTTTTTTTTGAATTTTCCAGAAATAAGATAAAGAGGTATTTTTCTTTTTGATATTTCAAAAATATAATTAAACCATATTTCCTTTTTTACAAAAAATACTTTTTTTGGATTTATTATTGAAATTATTTTTTCAGCATTTTTATTTAAATCAATTGGCAGATAAAAGAAATAATCTATAAAGTTATAATCAATATTATGACGCTTTAGCGATGGTGAGAAAGCTGATAAAAAAATTGATGAGTTTTTATTTTTTTCTTTATATAAACGAATAAAATATTTAATACTTTCGTATTCCCCTAATGAAGAGCAGTGAAATAAAACAACATTTTCTTTAGAAATAATCTTTTGGTTTTTTCTAAGCTCAACAAATAATTTAGTCTTTTTATCAAATAAAGAATAGACTTTGATTATCAGCCATATTAAAGACAACGAAATGTTATATAAAACTCTCATTTAGAAGTAATGAAATTTTTCATTGTTAGTTCTATTTATTGGTATAATAAGTCCAAATTTTAAGCTAAATAAAAGATCGTTTTTTAAATTATTGTCAGAAAAACTCTGATCACTGTAAAAGTATCTTCTATAGTTTTTGGAGAGGCTATGAATTAACTCTGAACCAACAATGAATTGCCAATTATTTTTTCTATTAAAGTATCTGAAATCTATACCTGCTTTGGTACTAAATCCTCCTCTTTTTTTATCATATCCTTTTTTATATTCGTCGTTAAGAAAAGGTATGTTTTGGTTTCTTGTTTCAATCAAAATTTTACTTTGAGAATATCCAATGCCTATTGAGGGATAAAAACCGGTTTTTTTTGATTTACCAGTTTTGACAATTTTACCAATTGAAAAATGCGAAAAAAACCCTCTTTTAAATAACAATATATTAGCAAAACTCCCATCAGATGAGATTACCTCGTTGTTATTTGTTGTAATGTTTTCTAAAATTAAAGAGTCATTGATTTTATTTCCAAACTCATAGTTGCAATCCACTGAATAAAAGTGTGATTTTAAACTTTTGGTATACTCCAGGCCTATTGATGAGCTGGGGCCGTATGTTTTCTTTGATTCAAATTGAGGAGTTAAATAACGATAATTAATGTTAATAAAGTTTGAGATTTGAGATGAAGCTGAGCTACTCACAAATGTTAGAACAAAAAATAGTTTTGCAAACCTCATTATTTTTACTACAATAAATTTTCAATAAAGTAACAAATAAATATATTTGTTTGTTAATATTTTTAATAAATGTTAAGTTGGTTTAAAAAAAAGAAAAAAAAAGAAATTCATCCGGTAGATTTTGCTGAAATTGGACTCGATATGCATTCACATTTAATCCCTTCTATAGATGACGGGGCTAAAGATCTTCAAACCAGCATTGAACTAATTAATGCTCTTCAAAATCATGGATTTAAAAAAATTATTACTACTCCTCATATTATGACAGATTTTTATAATAATAGCATTGAAACCATTAGGTCTGGTCTTAAGACAGTGAAAGAGGAGATTTTAAAGCAATCAATTGACATAAAAATTGAAGCTGCTGCAGAATACTTTGTTGATTATGATTTTCAACAAAAAGTTCTAGGTGGAGAAAAATTTCTAACGCTAGGCGATAATTATATTCTAATTGAGTTTTCTTTTTTAACCGCTCCACATAATTATCTCGAGACTATTTTTCAATTGCAATTAAAAGGATATAAGGTAATTTTAGCTCATGCTGAAAGATATCCATACTTATCAGAAAGTGATTTAGAAGATTTTATAAACAGAGGAGTTTACTTGCAATTAAATGTTTTATCCTCGATCGGATATTATTCAAATAATGTGAGGGAAAGAGCAAATTGGTTAATTGATAACAATATGATATCATTTCTTGGCACTGACTGTCATAATTTGAATCAAACAAAATTATATGATAAGTGTAAAATTGAACCTATGCTATCAGTTTTATTAAATTCAGGAAAGCTTCTAAACGATCAGCTGATGTAAACTTTTTGTCTCTAAATCTCGAGATATTCTTTTAAACAATCCTTGAATAACTTTTCCAGGGCCGACTTCAGTAACTGATGTTAAACCATTAAGTTTCATGTTTTCCATTGTTTGAGTCCATTTGACAGAGCTGGTCAACTGATTAACTAAATTATGTTTTATTTTCTCAATATCTGTGTAAGGCATTCCTGTAATGTTTTGATATATTGGACAAGTACCTTCTTTAAATTGTATTTTATTAATTGCTTTTGATAAAGAATCTTCAGCACTTTTCATCAGTGGAGAATGAAATGCTCCTCTTACAGGAAGAACTAAAGCTCTTCTTGCTCCAAGCTCAGTCAATTTTTTACAGGCTAAATTAACAGCATTAATTGTGCCAGAAATAACAATCTGCCCAGGACAGTTATAATTTGCAGTTACCAATGTTTCCTTTGATTGCAAGCAAACGTCTTCAACTATCTTGTCTTCAAGACCAACGATTGCTGCCATAGAAGATTCATTGTTCTCGCATGCTTCTTGCATTGCAACCGCTCTTTTTTGAACCAATCTAAGACCATCTTCAAAATTTATGTAATTTGCTGCAGTCAAAGCCGTGAATTCTCCAAGAGAGTGACCAGCAACTGCGTCAGGCTTAAAAAATTTGTTAGCGATGATAGCAGTTACCATTGAATGTATATAAATTGCGGGTTGAGTAATGTTGGTTTGTTTTAAAGCTTCTTGGTCCTCACCAAACATTATGTCTGTTATCTTGAAACCAAGAATTTCATTAGCATCTTCAAATATTTGTTGAGCTTTTTTATTTGAGTTATACAAGTCAGCACCCATTCCAAGATGTTGTGACCCTTGACCAGGGAAAACAAAAGAATTCATGTTAGTTCTTGTTAGTTATTATTGGAGTGAGCTCTAATCTTAATTTTTCATATTCAGATTTACTCATTAAGTCTAATTCATATAAATCTTTAGCTTCTTTGAGTTTTTTAATTGCTTCTTCTCTATTGAGTTTTTGTACATGATTGATGACTTCGCCTAAGCTAAATGCTTTTTCAATATCTATAACAGTGATTCTTTTGTGAGATAATGCAGTTGATATATTCTTGATATTAATATTTTGAACTTTGGGTCTTTTGGCATAAACTAATACGTAAAGAGGCATTTCTTTTCTGTTGTATAGAGGGTTATAACCATTATATTTTTCATGCTTGACATAAATTGATTCAACAATTACTTTTTGTCCATTGTAACTTTGGGGTAAATAATTTGGTTCTTTAGTAGTACCTTTTATATTTCCAGTTGCAATGGTTGAAAATAAATCTCCTAAAATGTTCCTACCCTTTTTATTGTAAGCAGTTCCTATTGTGATAGTATCACCAACTTTAATTAAGTGTTTATCTTTTGTTACATAGCTTTCAACGGTTGTGTTATTTTTTATATTTTTCACATAATCAATGTCTTGAGTTTGACTGTAGACAATTTTTTCTAATTGAGGGTTAGAGAATATTGGTAAAATTTTATCAATTTGTGAATATGAGATTAAAGGCAAAAGTGTTAGAATAATAATTTTTTTCATTTTTTAATTTTTTTTTATGAGGTATGAATTAAGCTTGACCAAAGTTCATGAGAAATATCTTTACTAAACTTACTATTGGGGGCTAGTATTACGGAAACTGCATCGTGAGAGTGAAGCGACTCTTGATGTGAACAAACAATACGAAAATCTTTGACACGCTTGTCACGAATCAACTCCTTGTATAATAGCCTAGCGGAATCCTCAACAAATTTCAGATAAGATCCATTAAGTTCTGCAAATGCCATTTCATCTTCTCTTTTGACAATCACTTGAGTTTCTGTTTTTAAAGCCTTTTCACAAATTTCTTTCAAATCTTCTATCCAAATCATATCTTCAAATTCAATTGATAGTCTAGCAACTGATCTTTGTGAATGAGAAACAGTTATTTTGTTTCTATATTTTCGAGCATGTTCTGCTAGTTCGTAAGAGCAGGGGCATGCGGATGAATAAACAAAATCAAAATGCATTATTTTTTTTAATTCACCTTCTTTGTCGAGGTCACCTTCAAACGTTACATTATAATATTGATATCCCTCTAAATCTGACCTTAGGGATTTCTGTATGATTGGATATGAAATTTTCAAAGCTATTTTTGAGTCAAAAGACTTTAATTTTTCTTTGTACTTTGCTAAAATATTTTCAAGTTTATTGATGCTAAAAGTTTCGTTTTTATGCTCATAAAAGGATCTCATAATCCTTGACATATTAATTCCCTTTTTATGTGCCTCAAGAGATACTGTACCTGTTACTTTGGTCTCAAGCTCAATGATCCCGTTGTCTCTGGTTTTGTACTTTAACGGAATTCTGAAATTATGAATTCCCACCTGTTGTATTTCAACAGCAGCTCCTTGTATCAAAGAAGAAGGTCCGTTCTGTAAATCTGGAAAAGTTTCAATTTCCTCTTTGGTTGGCTTATACTTTGTGTCAAATTCTCTTTCAGGTTCATTATATTTTAGCGAGTGCTTATTATGATTAGGTTCTTTGTAAGACTTAACATCACCAACCCATTCATATTTGCTTTTAATACTTCCCTCACTGGATTTTTTCATATTTCAATAAATATTTTTTGCAAATATATAACCTTTTGGTGGTTCCTTTTCGTAGTTTTGGATTAACTTATGAGAGCTTTTTTTGTTATTTTTTTATTTCTTTTTCACATTTCCGCATTAGCTCAAAAATACACTATAAGTGGATATGCTAGTGACTTTGAAACTGGTGAAAGTGTCATTGGAGCAAACATTTTTTCAAACGATTACCGCGCAGGAGTTTCATCAAATAAATATGGTTTTTACAGCATTACTCTTGACGAAGGGGTTCATCTTATTTCTTTTAAGTTCATTGGTTACGAAACAATTACAAAAGAATTTAATTTAAATAAAGATATTGAATTTAATGCTGAATTTAAATTATCAAATATTGTCACTGATGAGGTAATTGTAAAAGGAAAAGCTAATGTTGTTCAAAGAACTGAAACATCAGTTATAGAAATACCAATTCAGCAGATTAAATCGATACCAGCCTTGATGGGAGAAGTTGATGTTTTAAAGGCTGTTCAATTACTACCTGGTGTTCAGTCCAGTGAGGGCACATCAGGCTTTTATGTTAGAGGTGGAAGCCCTGACCAAAATTTAATTTTAATGGATGGTGTCCCGGTATATAATGTGTCACACATTGGTGGGCTTTTTTCTGTTTTTAATGCTGATGCAATAAAAAATGTGAGATTAACTAAGGGAGGTTTCCCAGCTAGGTATGGCGGGAGATTATCTTCAGTACTAGAAATTGATATGAAAGATGGTAATATGAAAGAGTTTAAAGCAGATGCTACTGTTGGTTTAATTTCCTCAAAACTTATGATTGAGGGGCCAATTATCAAAGATAAAACCTCGTTTATCGTTGCTGGTAGAAGAACATATATTGATTTGTTTGTAAGGCCTTTTATGCCTAATAATACTGACTTGACATTACATTTTTATGATCTTAATGCTAAAGTCAATCATAGATTTTCAAGAAAAGACAGATTATTTATTAGTGCATATGCAGGCGATGATATTTTTGCAGTTGATTTTACTGAAAATTTTTCAGATGGCTCCGGTTTTAATGAGGATACAAGATTAATTGCAGGTCTCGGTTATGGCAATATAACCTCTACAATCAGATGGAATCATTTATTTGGTGATAAACTTTTTTCTAATACAACGTTAATATATAGTAAATATCAATTTAATACGGGATTTGGTGTAGAATCAACTTTAGGTACTACTCTTGGTAATGAAAATTATGATATTGATTTTGGCTATAAAAGTGGTATTGAGGACATCGGAGGAAGAATTGATTTTGACTATACTCCCAATCCTAATCATGATATTAAATTTGGAGTCTCATTCACAAATCATAACTTCACACCTGGTCAAAATAACTTGAGTATTAATGTTTCTTATCCACCAGCTGATACTTCTAATATTAATATTTCTGTCGACACAACTTTATTCTTTTCCCCTCAAGTAAAAGCAAATGAAACATTTTTTTATTTTGAGGATAATATTAAATTCACAAAAAGGTTAAAAGCAAACATCGGTATACATTTTGGAATATATAACTCATTGAATTTGAGGTCAGTTGTAAATCAGTTTAGTGATACTGATATTAGCTTTGAGCCAAGATTATCAGTTAGATATTTGCTTTCAGACACTTGGTCAGCTAAAGCATCCTATGCAAAAATGCGTCAAAATATTCATTTACTATCTAACTCTTCAGTTGGATTTCCATCTGATTTATGGCTACCTGCAGTAGATGCAGCACCATCCCAAAACTCTGAGCAGATAGCAGCGAGTATTAATACTGAATTGTTAAATGGTGAAATTGAAGTCAGCTTAGAGGGATATTACAAAACAATGAATAATTTAATAACATATGAGGCGGGCTACTCAAATTTACAGAGTACAGAATCTTGGGAAAATTCTATTGAAACTGGAGGAGAGGGAGAGTCGTACGGACTGGAACTTTTTATCCAAAAACAAAAAGGAAAAACAACAGGATGGATTGGATACACACTAAGTTGGAGCAATAGGAAATTTGATAATATTAATCAAGGAAACTGGTATCCCTATAAATACGACAGAAGAAACGATTTATCAATTGTTTTGAATCATAAGTTTAACGATAAGTGGGATCTTGGTTTAACTTGGGTCTATGGTACTGGAAATGCAATTACATTTCCAAGATCTACATATTTTAGCACTCTGCAAAGCGGAAGAAATGATAATTTTTATGTATGGAATATTGAGTCTTATGGAGATAGAAATAGCGTCAGACTTCCTTCCTACCATAGACTTGACTTTGGTGTGAACAGACACAGTCAGAAAAAAAACTACAAAGGAACTTGGTCATTTGGAGCTTATAATCTGTATAATAGAAAAAATCCATTTTTTGCCTATCTTGCTTACCAAAACTCCAGAAGAGTTGCAAAGCAAGTTTCTCTATTTCCAATTATTCCTTCAGTTTCATATAGAATACAATTTTAACAATGAATAATTTTATCAAAATAACTTTTATTTTATCGCTAATTGTTTCCTGTGACTTGGAGACTGTAATTGATTTAGAAATACCACAGGACCCACCCATGATTGTGTTAAATGGAGTACTTGATACAGATACAACAATTAGTGTTATAATATCTAATTCTGTTGGTGCATTTGCTAATACAAATCCTGCTTTTTTACCTAACGCTGAAGCTTTCTTATTTGAAAACAACTCTCTAGTTGGACAAATTTTTCCAGATACAGACACTGCATATCAAGTAAATATATATGGAGATGGTCTTCAAATTACTTATCCAATGTATGTTTATAAGATTAATCATACTCCTACTAAAAATTTTACTTACCGAATTGAAGTTAACCATCCAGCTTTTAGCGAGACTGCAGTAGCTGAGACAAAAATACCAGATGATATAAATATTTTTAATATTGATATTGACACTACGCTTGATGGAGGAGATAGAACTAGACTGAATTTTAGCTTTAATGATGATGGTACTTCAAGAAATTACTACAGAATTAGAGTCTTTGCACAATGCTCAAAATCATTTGAAGATGAGTATGGTTATTTTGATGAATATTACTGGGATGGAGATGTAGACTTTTCATCTAACGATCCTTCTTTTCCACAAACTAATTTTTTTGAACTTGATGAGCCTTATAGTTTTATTGGCGATGAGGTAATATTTTCAGATGCTCTTTTTGATGGACAAGAAAAAAATATAATTCTTGATATTGAAACATATGAATATAAATTTAGTTATTGTGATACAGTAAACATAGAATTTTCAACTTTTAGTGAAGATACTTATTCGTACTATACATCTTTAGAAAGTCATTTGGAAAGCGGAGAAGTTGATATTTTTGGTGGCGAGGTAGTTTCTGTATACACTAATGTTCAAAACGGATTAGGGGCATTGATTTCTAGAAATACACAAATAATCCCTTTAAAATAATTTTTCTTTAAAACTAAGTCTTAATTTTGTGAGTATGTTTTTGAGGCATGCATTAATATTTTTCTTTCTTCTAACTTCTTTTTCATCATTCTCACAAAGAAACTGTGGTACTATGCAGTACCATCAGCAAATGCTTGATGAAGATCCTTATCTTTTTCAAAAAATGCAAAATCAAGAGTTACAAATTCAACAATGGATTTTAAATAGTTCTAGTAAGGAAAATACTTCGATTATCACAATACCTGTTGTTGTGCATATAGTTTATTACAATAACACAGAAAATATTTCTGATAATCAGATTTTTTCACAAATCGACATTTTAAATGAGGACTTTAGAAGATTAAATGCTGATACCACAAATACACCAGCGGGATTCTTACCTGTTGCAGCAGATTGCGAAATTGAATTTTGTTTAGCACAAAAAGATCCAAACGGTAATACAACTACTGGTATCACAAGAACTCAAACATCTCAAACATCTTTCAGCACTAATGATGATGTAAAATACACTGCTTCTGGTGGTCATGATGCCTGGAATTCTAGTGAATATTTAAATATATGGGTATGTGATATCTCTGGTGGAATTCTCGGATATGCTCAATTTCCAGGAGGAAATCCAAACGAGGATGGAATTGTGGTCGACTATCAGTACTTTGGTAATATAGGAACAGCCTCATCTCCGTATGACCAAGGAAGAACAGCGACACATGAAGTTGGTCATTGGCTTAACTTACGTCACATTTGGGGTGATTCAAATTGCGGTAATGACTTTTGTAATGATACACCTGAGCATGATGGCTCTAATTATGGGTGTCCATCATACCCTCACACATCTTCTTGTTCTGGAAATGGTTCCTATGGCGATATGTTTCAGAACTATATGGATTATACGAATGATGCATGTATGAATATTTTTACTCAGGACCAAAAATCAAGAATGCTTGCTGCAATTAACACCTCCAGACAAGGACTATTGACTAGCAATGGTTGTAATACTGATTATGGATGCATTGATTCAACTGCTTTAAACTATGATAGTTTAGCGATTTTTGATGATGGTTCATGTTGTTATGTAGATGGTTGTACTGACATTTCAGCTTTTAATTTTGATTCCACAGCATGTATTGATGATGGTTCTTGTGTTCCTGCAATTTTAGGTTGCACTGACCCAAGTGCAAGTAACTATGATCCAAATGCAAATACTTCTACAGCTTTTGGAGGAGCAGTTGACAACACAATAGGAACAGGAGGTTACTTTAATGGTAATCAACATCTTATTTTTGATGCCACAAAACCATTTAAGATTAAGTCAGCAGTTGTTTATGCGCAAAACTCAAACACAATTACCTTTGAGCTTAGAGACAATAATTCAGCTGTAATTGATGACACAACAATAAATGTAGTTTCAGGACAGCAAAGACTTTATTTTGATTTTGATGTGCCTATTGGAACAGACTTTGAACTAGGTGTTTCAGCAAGTAATTCGGGCTTGTATAGAAATAATGCTGGTCCTGACTACCCTTACGTAATTGGTTCAGCTATGACTATAACTAGATCTAGCGCTAACTCCTCACCAACAGGCTACTATTATTTTTATTATGATATTGAGATTGAAGATGCGTGCTTTGGTTTAATGTCAGGTTGTACTGATTCCACTGCCCTTAACTTTAACCCTTCTGCTGCATTGGATGATGGAAGTTGTTGCTATGTTGGAGGATGTACTGATTTAATTGCAGCTAACTATGATTCATTGGCTTGCATTGATGACAGCTCTTGCTGTTACGTTACAACCACAAATGTAGATACCAGCTCATGTTTTAACTTTATATATGACGGAAATATTTACACAAGCTCTGGTACTTATAATTTTATTTATACAAATAATTGTGGCTATGATAGTTTAGTTAATATAATTCTTGATATTCAATATCCTGACACATCATACTCAAATCTAACTAATTGCGATAGTTATTTTTGGAATGGCATATTATACAACTCCTCAGGAACTTATGTTTGGAGTGATATCACATCATCAGGATGTGACACAACAGCATATTTAACTTTACAAATCAATAATTCTTATTCCACAACTATAAGTGTTGATACATGTGATGAGTATGAGTGGTATGGAGATACATTTACGAACAGTGGAACATACTCAGAGACATTTACCAATGTTTTAGGTTGTGATAGTACAATTTACTTAAACTTAAATTTAAGCACCTCTCCCTCACTTTCTGTTAGTCAATCTGGGACATCATTAATTGCAACTCCATTTGGCGGAAACATTCCATACAATTATATTTGGAGTAACGGTGAAACATTACCAATTATTAGCCCTATCAGTAACGGAACCTATTGGCTTGTTGTGGTAGATGCAAATGGTTGTTATTCTGACTCAGTATTTGTCAATGTTGATTTTGTTCCGTCCTACAACTCAAATATTTCTGAAAAAATTAAAATCTACCCTAATCCTGCTGAAAATATAATTAATATAGTAGCTGAAAATAATGTAATTGAATTAGTTGAAATAACAAATAGCCTTGGACAAGTTGTAATAAGAAAAGAAAGACATAATAATATTCTTACAGTTGATGTCTCAAAGCTAGAATATGGAACATATTTACTAAATGTTCTCTCACAAGAAACTTATTTAAATAAAATAATTATTAAAAAATAGTTTTACTCAACCCAGTCAGCAATAAACACATTAGTACTTCTTGTACCTCCGTTATTTCTGTTAGATGAAAAAACAATTTTTTTACCGTCATTAGAGAAAACAGGAAACGAGTCAAATGTGTCATCAAACGTTATTTGTTTTAAATTATTACCATCAGTATCAATCATGAATAAATTGAAGGGGAACCCTCTTTGACTGTTGTGGTTAGAGCAAAAAATAATTTTTTCATTTGAAGGATGAAAAAAAGGAGACCAGTTTGCTTTTCCAAGATTAGTTATTTGCTTTAAATCACTTCCATCAATATTGCAAGTATATATTTCCATGTTTGTAGGTTGAACAAGACCTTGGCTAAGTAAATCTTTATATTCTTTCACCTCGCTTTCTGTTTTTGGTCTTGAAGATCTAAAAACTAGCTTGTTTCCATCATGCGAAAAAAATGCACCTCCATCGTATCCAAGTTGGTTAGTAATTTGCTTAATATTATCTCCGTTCAAATCGCAAGTGTATAATTCTAAATCTCCAGATCTTATTGATGTGAAAACTATTTTATCTCCCCTGGGCGAAACTGTGGCCTCAGCATCATAACCATCAGAATTGGTTAATTTTCTTAAGATATTTCCATCTAGATCAGCAATAAAAATATCATATGACTCATATATAGGCCAAACATATTTTCCATCAACTCTTCTGTCAGGAACGTGCGGGCATTTAGCATCTTCTAGATGTGTTGAGGCATACACTATGGTGCTATCACCAGGTAAAAAATATGAACATGTTGTTCTTCCCAGCCCTAAACTAACCATTTCTGGCATTTCGGTTTTAAGGCTGTAATTATTTGTATCAATAATATAAATTTGGTCACAGCTTTGGCCCCAATTTTCATTAGTTGCTTGAAAAATTAGTTTGGAATCATCAAAACTCCAATAAGCTTCTGCGTTCTCTCCTTCAAAAGTAAGTTGCCTCATATTTTTGAAGTTAACTTCATTTTTATATAAGAGAGGGTTTGAAAATTTTGTTTTTATTTCATTGTTTTTGCATGAAAATAATAAAGTCATTATCACTGCTAAATTGATAAGATGTTTCATAATTTTGTAGAAATTTTTGCAAAAGTAAACCAACACATATGAATAAAATAATTTTAAGCGTCCTATTTTGTATCAGTTTTAGCATATGTTCATCACAAACACTTGATAGTCGACTTATTGAAAAATTAAAAAGAGATGTTATTTACCTTTCATCGGATGAATTAAAAGGCAGAAATACTGGCACAGAATCTGAAAAAATAGCTGCAGATTACATTATCGAAAAATTAAAGTTTTATAAAGTTAAACCCAAAGGTACCAAGGGATTCTTCCAAGAATTTACAGCAAAAATTAATGCTAATCCACACACAAATACTGGTGCCAAAGAAATTACTGGTCGTAATGTCGTTGGATATTTAGACAATCAGGCAGAAAATACAGTTATTATTGGAGCTCATTACGATCATATTGGCTATGGAGAATATGGATCGAGGTACTTTGGAGAGCCTGATGTACATAATGGGGCAGACGATAATGCCAGTGGAGTTAGTGTAATGATACAGTTGGCTGATCAGCTGAAATCAATTAAAGATTACAACTTTTTGTTCATTGCTTTCTCAGGAGAAGAATACGGATTATATGGTTCCTCGTTTTATGCAAAAAACCCAACTATCCACTTAAATAATGTTTCTTACATGATTAATTTTGATATGATTGGAAGATATGTTGATAGCGTTGGACTTGCTGTTAATGGTGTTGGAACTAGCTCATCTTGGAAAGATTTGCTAGCTCAATCAAATGAAAACTTTAATTTTAAGCTTGTTACTTCTGAGTCAGGAGTAGGTCCATCAGATCACACATCATTTTACCTACAGAATATACCTGTCCTACATTTCTTTACTGGACAACACGATGATTATCATACTCCTAGAGACGATTATGATAAAATTAATTTTGAAGGAATGCAAAAGATTTTACTTTTCGTAACAAACCTCATTAAGAATTCAACTGAAATTGAAAATTTTGATTTTGTTGAAACAGCTACTGAATCAAAAGATGTTCCAAAATTCAAAGTCACTCTAGGTATTATGCCAGATTATATGTATTCTGGTAAAGGCTTAAGAATTGATGGGGTTTCTAAGGGAAAGGTGGCTGATAGTTATGGTATTTTAAAAGGTGATATAGTAACTAAAATTGGTAATGTAGATGTGTTGGATATTATGTCCTACATGCAAGGGCTGAGTAAATATGAAAAAGGAGAAAAGGCTATAGTTGAAATTAAGAGAGGAGATAAGATCTTACGTAAAAAAGTGACTTTTTAGGATTTGTCAGATATATGATATTTTAAGAGCCTTTCAATTGGATTTTTTACCACATTACCGAGTTTAAGTTCATGTTTTTTGCAAATTAATTCAATCTCCTCTTTTAAAAAAAATGAAACCGAGCCAATGAAATTAATTTCCTCAGGATTGTATTTCTTAAAGCAATTTACATGCAATTCAAAAAAGTCATCAAGTGTGTCTAAGATTAGATTCTTGATAATTTGATGAGACTTATTATTAGAAACAAAAGGAAAAAATTTAGATAAATAAACATTCGCTCTGTGGTCATAAATATTTTTTTTTATTTCCATTAAATCATTTTC
This sequence comes from Flavobacteriales bacterium, assembly GCA_002716345.1. GTDB lineage: Bacteria > Bacteroidota > Bacteroidia > Flavobacteriales > BACL11. The sequence goes on from PBAP01000020.1 coordinate 89,475, forward strand.
ATAATTTTTTTTAAATTTTAATTTAAGACCCTCATCAAAGAGGCCGTTAAAGTAATAATTGATAATTTTTTTTCCAAAGTAATTGCCCGATGCTTCATCACCAAGCATAAATCCAAGTGATGGAGCATTTTCAATAATTTTATCTCCATCAAAAAAACAAGAATTAGAGCCCGTGCCTAAGATACAAGTTACGTTCGGTTTGTAATTGTACATTGCAAGACAAGCAGCTTCTAGGTCATGCATTATTTGGACATTTGCGTTAGAAAAAAATTGAGAAAGAGGTTTTTTGATTAAATTATTCATTTCTAGATTTGAACAGCCTGCGCCATAGAAAAATACTTTTTTTATATTTTTTTTGAAATCATCTAATTCAGAGCTTTTTAAATGATTCAGTATGTTTTTGTGAGTAATGAAATAGGGGTTAAATCCAATAGTATTGCACTCAAGAACCTTTTGATTTTCTTCATCAGTTAAAACCCAACTGCATTTCGTAGAACCGCTATCTGCTATTAAAATCATACTCTAAATTATAGAACAAACTTAGTATAATATGCTATACTAAAAAAAATATTTTTCTAAAATTATGTATTTTTTAAAGTGGTACAAAATAATAAGTGTAAAATATACACTTTCGTACATTATTTAATTATTTTTGCATTATGTTAAAAATTGGAATAAACGGATTTGGTAGAATCGGTAAGTTGTTTTTTAGATTATCATTACTTGAAAATGATATAAAAGTCGTTGCAATCAACGATTTGATTTCTATTGAAGATTTATATCATTTCATGAAATATGACTCAGTCCATGGAAATATTAAGCATGATATTGAATTAAAAGAAAATAGTATTTCAGTTAATGGATATGACATAAAAATTAGCTCTGAAAAAAATCCAAAAAATATTGGATGGGCAGATTCTCAAGTTGATTTAGTTATAGAATCCACTGGTATTTTCTTAACTCAAGAAAGTGCTGCTCAACACATTCATGCTGGAGCTTCTAAAGTTCTTCTTTCTGCACCATCAAAAGATCAAACGCCAATGTTTGTTTATGGTGTAAATCACAATACTTATGATAATTCAATGAAAATCATCTCCAATGCATCATGTACAACAAATTGTTTAGCTCCAATAGCCAAACTCATAAATGATAATTTTGGTATTCAGAGTGGAGTAATGACCACTGTACATTCTGCAACAGCAACACAAAACGTTGTTGACAGTATATCATCAAATAACAGACGAATATCAAGAGGAATTACAAATAATATTATTCCATCAACAACAGGAGCAGCAAAAGCTGTTGGAAAAGTGGTACCAGAGCTAAACGGTATTTTAACAGGGATGGCTTACAGGGTTCCAACTTCAAATGTTTCTGTAGTTGATTTTTCAGTAAATTTAAAAAAGAGTACTTCAATTAATGAAATTAATAGTATTATACTAAATGCATCACAAGATAAATATAAAGGAGTTATTGGCTATTGTGATGAGGATCTAGTTTCAGCTGATTTTAATGGTGATACAAGAACTTCAATTTATGATAAGAGTGCAAGTTTGCAAATAACACCACATTTTTTTAAATTGGTTTCCTGGTACGATAACGAAACGGGCTATTCCCATAAGCTTATTGAAATGGCTCGCCATATGTTTAAAAGATAACAGCAAAATTAATTTAGCTTCCAAAAATAATTAAGAAAAGTACAAGACAATTTTCATAGTTTATTTTAAACATCAACTCTCTCTAAATTAATTTAGATTAAATTTTTTTATTTATCGCTTGAGTTAAATTTTTTTTGCCTTATTTTTAAAAAAAAAATTAAATCTATCAAAAATGAAAAAAAATATCACTCTGATTTTAGCAGTTTTTTTTGCATTATTTACTTCAAATAGTAATGCTCAAACTGCAGCAGATTCAGCATATGTAACTTTTCAAGTTGATATGAGTTCTGTATCATCAACTTTTACAACTCCAGAAGTAAATGGAACTTTCAATAGCTGGTGTGGAGCTTGTTGGACTATGTCAGATCCTGATGGAGATAACATATGGCAAGCAACTGGAAGAATCTTGAAATCAACTCCTTACGAATTTAAATTTTCAGCAGATAGCTGGTCAATACAAGAAAGTCTATTTTCTGGACTTCCTTGCGTTATTTCTCAATGGGGATATACAAACAGAACTTTAAATGTTACAGGTGATACAATATTACCCGTTGTATGTTGGGAATCTTGTGGGCCTTGTTCATCTGGCCCATCCTCGTACAATGTTACATTTCAAGTTGATATGAATTATGTAACAGATCCATTTTCAACACCTGAGGTAAATGGAACATTTAATGGGTGGTGTGGAAATTGTTTTTCAATGTCAGATGCTGATGGAGATAATGTTTGGGATTTTACAACTCTACTTGGCATTGGATCTTACGAATACAAATTTTCAGCAGATAATTGGAACATAGCTGAAAACTTAGATTCAACACTATCTTGTGTTACAACAGTAACAGATTCAACAGGTACTTTTGTAAATAGAACATTAGTAGTTTCAAACGCTGATATTGTACTTCCTACTGTATACTGGAACGGATGTTCAACTGCTCCGATTTCAGGTTGCACTGACTCATTTGCGCTTAATTTTAACCCAAGTGCTGTTTTTGATGACGGAAGTTGTAATTACTCATCATACACAATAACTACTTCAGGACTAGCCTTTGTTCCTGATACAATTATTTGTGATGCAGGTGATACAATATTTTTTGTTAATGGCCCTTCCCACAATGCTGTAGAAGTATCTGAAACAACTTTTTTGAGTGGAGGAACAACAGCGCTTTCTGGAGGTTTTAATTTTGGCTTTGGAGCGAGTGGTTACTTCATTCCAACAGCGCCAACAACTCACTATTATGTTTGTCAGCCTCATGTTTGGGCTGGCATGGTCGGAGTGATTATTGTTAATCCGCCTCCTGCTTCTCTAGCACTTCAAGGTATTATGGATTTCACAGTACCATTAGGAGGAAGTGATGGAAAAGCAATCCATTTAGTAGCAACAGATAATATAGCAGATCTAAGTGTTTATGGAATTGGAGTTGCAAACAACGGAGGTGGAACAGATGGGCAAGAGTATACATTTGATCCAATTTCAGTTAACACTGGTGATGATATTTTAGTAGTGCGATCAGTATCAGCAATGACTGCTTACTTTGATTCATGCTACAGCGAATTTGAATATGTATTGTTAGGAAATAGTGATATTTCACAAAATGGAGATGATGCTGTGGAACTATTTTATTATGGAAATGTGATAGAGACTTTTGGAGACATTAACATAGATGGAACAGGAACACCATGGGAATACATGGATTCATGGGCATATAAAGATGCCACTGGATCAGTTGGGTTCTCTGGTGGTAATTGGATTTTTGGAGGAGTAAATTGTACTGATAATTCAATAACTACATATACTTCAAGTTGTCCATATCCACTGTGTCCTGTACCACCGCCAGTATTGACAATCACGGCAACAGTATGTGATACGACAGCATCATCGGTTAGATTAACAGGACCATGGTGGAGTTGGGATCCAAACGGAGGTCCAGTGGCAGTAGATAATGGAGATGGAACTTGGACATTTACATTCGACCCTGCTCCAACAGCAAACATGGAATACTTATTAGTTGTAGATGGGGTACAAGAGGACATGGTATCATCTGGCACAAATTCAGGCAATTGGTCATGCACACCTGTAACAGATTATTTCTCTTATGCAAATAGACTATGGACTGTTGGTTCTGGAGATGTAACTGGAGTTGTTTATGGAACATGTGATACTTGTTCAGTAGCACCACCGCCTGTATTGACAATCACTGCAACAGTATGTGATACGACAGCATCATCGGTTAGATTAACAGGACCATGGTGGAGTTGGGATCCAAATGCAGGTCCAGTGGCAGTAGATAATGGAGATGGAACTTGGACAT
>PBAP01000021.1 GCA_002716345.1 Flavobacteriales bacterium
AAATAAGAAATAATTGACGACAATAAAATAGGTGAAAAACTAGCTAAAGATTGATGGCGAAGTACCACCTCACGTGCATATATTAAACCGGCTAAAGGTGCTCCAAAACCAGCAGAAATTGCGGACGCAACTCCTGAACTGACTAAAATTTTGTAATCAGGGGCATAGGAAAATAGTTTTTTTATTTCTGCACCAATTGTCCCACCAAAATGAACCAGTGGCCCATACTGTCCAACAGAACTTCCACATGATATTGATAGAATTGATGCTATTGATGTTAAAAAACCTGATTTAACATTCAATTCCTCGTCGTCTTTATGAACAGATAATATAACATCTGGGGGACCATGCCACCTTTTGCCTTTGGTGAAGTTTCTTATTATCCCAACTAAAAGTCCAACAAAAAAAGGTATAATCAAAAAGAAAAAAATAATCTTTATAACTAACTCATTAATACTAAAGTGTTGTTGGTTGACTAAATCAGCAAAGTCTGTCCTAAATATATTTGATAAAAAATTAATTGAGTAAAGAAAAATCTGTACTAGTACTGCAACAGAAGATCCAACGACTAGTCCAGTCAGAATTACCGAAATTATTTTTCCAACCATGAATTAACATTCTATGGTATAGAAAAAAAATAACAAACACTAAATAGAGGGTTTGATTTTAGCCCAAGATTGATAAAGCGTTTTTGCAATTTCTCTTGAAGAGTCTAAGAGAACATATTCTTGTTTTTCGTAAATCATTTTCATTGCAAATCTTATGTGCCTATACAATTCTCTAAAGTTTTCACTTATACTTTTTGATTCTTCATTACTAAAGTCTAATGTAACCTGAAGGCCAGATGCAATTCTATCAACTTTGTATGCAATCTGTGTGGAATTAGATCCCTTTTTATCTTTTGATTTGTTTAATTCTTCAAGATTGTCAGTTAATCCTTTATACAATTTTAGAATTATGTTATGCCTTTCTTTTGAACTAAGTTCATTTTTTTCCTCAACTTTTTTTGTAATATTTTGTTTTTCCATTTCCATTACTCCTTTTCTAAAATATTAAACGACTAAGATTCTAATTGTTTAGAGAATTAATAACTTTTTATTTTCTTCAACTTCATTCGCTTTTGTGACCATACTTGTTGCATATTTTTGTATTAAAGTATTTTTCATCAACTTTGCTGTTTCAACTGCAAAATTTGTATCCATTAATCTCGCTGCCGACTCTAATTCAATTGAAGCTAGTGCACTTGCAGAATTCTGAAATCCACCTACTGAAGTTAAATGACCAGAAACATGACCTAGTGAGGTTTGTATTTCTCCTATTGCTGTATCAGCTGTTGAGTTTGAACCAGTAGCATCGGATACATTTGTTGCAGTTATACCATCTGTAGTTTTTATAGTTGTTGTGTTGCCGTCTGCATCCCTTGTTACACCGAAAGTTTTTGCGCTTGTGCCAAGAATTGCAATGTTATGAAATTTTGCAGAAGATACTATTGCATCTATAGAGTCGCTGACTGAAATTGCTTCTGCATTTAATGCAGCAGTATCTGATGCATCATTTGTTGAATTAGTATCTGCAACTCCTATTTCCCTTAATCTTGTAGCTAATGCTGCCAATTCTATAAGTGCAGATTCAGCACTTAAAAGTAAATCTAATGCGACTTGTGTTGATGAAACTACTTGTTGATTTGATTTTCCTTTGGCCTTGAGTCCCACACCCTGAGACATGTCACCTACTGGTGAACCAGCGAGTATGTTCAGTCCCGTGGTAAGTCGTGAAATCGACCTTCTTACTTTGGCTGATGTTTCTCCTAATTTAATTGCTGGATAGAGTGCTAGGGACATTCATAATTAACCAAAAGCTTCAGCTTTGTCTGCTGCAAGTGAGACTCTGTCCCAACTCTCTGTGATATCCTCTAAAACCTTGATGCATCCAGGTACAAAATCATAATCATTAAAATCTCTGACTCTTATTATTGAAAATAAACAATGTTTGTAAAGATAATCTAAATCTTTAGTTAGTTGAGATTCTTTACTCTTATCGAGGGTATCTACAAGCCAGAAGAAATTATTAATGATTGCTGTACACATTGTTGAAATATTTTTTTCTTCAACAACACCATCATGTAGTTGCTTGATCTGCCCAGAAGTGTAAATAATTGCTTCTTTAATTTTTTTTATACCTTCGAGTGTCGCCTCTCGATTGTCGAGTACAAATAAGTCCTTTATATTTTTTAAATCGTTTTTCATTACTGCTCCAAATAAATTATTCAGTAAGTTAAACGACAGAATTGTTAAAATATTTAGTTTTTAATCCTTGCCAGATTTGAATGCATTCTTTAATAGATCTGATGTTTCATTAAGACCTGCAATAACGCTGTCCATTGCGGAATATTGTGTTTGATACCTTGCATATAATGCTGCAATTCTTTCATCAAGAGCTAGTTTTTTATCTTCAATCTCTCTAAGACGACTTTTGGAACCGTCTAAACTGGTTTGTATCAATCCATCAAATTTAATATAAACCTCAAGTTTATCCTGCAATTCTGAAATAAAACTTCTACCATAGTGAATTGTTCCCGATGTGTCACTTGATGTAATAGTAAGAGCTAATCCGTTTGGATCTCCTGACGAAACTGAATATGTTGTTCCTGAAACTGAAGCAGAAACACCGCCAATAGTACCAGAACCTGAACTCACAACAACAGCATAAGATCCAGGAGTAGTATCAGAAATACTATATCTCAACGGATTGATGTCAGCATTATCACTGACAATTTGATCTTTAAAAAAAGCTAATAGTGAATTAGGATTGCTTTTAAACGTTCTTTCAAGTGCATCAGCATCTGCAAAAGTCAATGTTCCGTCCCGATTAGTTTTGACACCAAGATTCGACAAATAATAAGGACCACCTTCATATCCATTGATTGCATTTCCATTTGCTGATCTCATATCATTTTGAATACCTCTTAACAATGAATCTCCCGCTAAAATTCCAGAATTTTCATCATCATCGTTCTCAACTCTCAAATTCTCTAATGACACCATCACATCATTGTAAGTTGTCACAAAATCCTGAATTGAGGTTTGAGCTGCATCCAAATCAACTTCACTTTTAATTGTGATCGCTGTTCCGGACGTTTTTAATAAATCCAATGTCATGCCCGAATATAAATCATCGATGCTGTTTGAATCTCTTGTCATACTAATTCCATCAACTGTAAAACTAGAATCTGTTCCTGCAACCCTCTGAGTTAGTTGAGCTCCATCTGTTGTATCATAAGCATATACTGGAGATGATGCATGATTGTCAGTTATCTTCATTTCATTAGCTGCACCAAACTGACTTTTTATTGACAACATATAATTTGATCCATCATATAACACTGAAGCAATAACGTCTTGTTCTCCGTCATTATTTGAGTCTGTTGCAGCGTTGTTGATCATGTCTCGGAATTGATTCAATGTTGTTGTTGATGAGGCAGTTACAGAAATTGCTGTCATACCATTTGAAGTGTGGGTCTGTCCTCCTCCTTGTGTGGGATCTGCAGACCAGGTTCCAAACGCAATCGATAATGTTCTTGCTCCAACAGTATTATTAGGTGAAGAAAGTGTTGGACCAGTAAGTGTATGAGCTGTAGCTAGAGAACTGACAGTTAACTGAGAATTTATTGCTGAAGCAGCTGAGTTTCCGTTAGCTGAAAATGTTGCTATTGTCGAATCAGAGGTTGTGCCTTGATACCCTAGTGAATTATTACTCTGTATAATTTCTAAATTGTCTTGAAAGACTTTTAAATTATTTTTAATTTGTGAGAAAGCTGAAATTCGTGCAGAAAAATCTGATTCTCTTTGTTCAAGTTGCTCCTTTGGGCCAGCAATCTCAGCTTCAACCAACGTTTCAATCAAAGCGCTAGTATCTAAACCTGAACCAATACCAAGTTTAGAAAGAATTTCAGGTCTGTTATTTACTGAGGTCATATCATACTAACGTCCCAATTTAGTTTTTTTTTACTGGAATAAAACTAGTACATTTTGCATTGTTCGTGATGCTTGAGAAATCATATTCATTCCAGATTGTTGAAGAATTTGTGATTTTGCCAATCTAGCTGATTCTGCTGCAAAATTAGCATCTACTATTCGAGATCTAGAAGTTTTTTGATTTGTAGAAACATTAGTGAGGTTATCAATCACAACATTCATTCTACTCATTATAGCTCCGAACTTTGCACGTTCCATATGGACTCTATCTAGTGCCCTATCTATTACTTTTAATGCATCAACAGCACCAGAAACAGTTCTGATATCAATAGTAGAAACCTTATTTAACGTAGCCGTACCAGGCGCGGCTTCGAAGAGACCTTCTCCTGCAGTAGCAGATACAGTAAATGTCTGTGATGAATGAAATGTAATTTGACCCGTAAAACGAACACTATCCGTACTAGCTCCATGTTGTGTATCAGTTACTGTTGTAATCTGAGTTGCTGCTTCATCAGTTTGGTCTTGAGACATAGCGGTAAATGTAAACTTTGTATTTCCGTTTGTCACAGTTGCAAAATCTACATCTTCAATAACTACATCTTCACCTTCATCTTGAACTATTATAATATTAGTTTTATCTGCACTTAAAGTAGCTCTAATACCGGTGTTGGCACTGTAAGCATTTATTGCATCTCTAAGATTACTTAGGTCTGATGCTCCTGTGGTTGAGCCAACTGAAATTGTAGCTGAAATAGCTTGAGCGTCAGTATTTTTACCATATAAATTAAATCCGACAACGTGATCTCCGGCTGCATCACTACTATTGACCTCAATTTTAATTGTTGTGGTGGCAGTAGCACTTACACCTGTATTATCAAATTTATTATTAACTAACTCGACTATTCTTTTAGCTGATTCCTCGCCAGCAAGACCTACGGTTGCTTGACCAACCAAACCTGTAATCGTCAAGTCATCATCTGTGGTTACCCTACTAGTTGCTCCTGCTTTATTAGCACCAACAACACCTTCAGATGCTAGGTTGCCAGCAGTACCTGCTTCATCCATACTGGTTGAGCTTTGAAAGGCACCAATTTTATCTATTCTCATGTTAGCCACGGAGATTACGGCTTTTTCTCGTTCATGCGTTCCGATTTGAAAACGTCTATCAGCAAAAGTACCGTCTAGCACAGCAATTTCATTAAAAGTGGTATCTCTTGCAACTCTGTCCATTTCTTGAAGCAACTGATCTGCTTCTGTTTGTAAATAAATTCTCTGTTCTGCATTTAATATGTCTGTTGCAGCTTGAATTGATAATTCTCTAATTCTTTGTAATGCTTGAGAGTGCTCATTAATTGCACTTTCAGCTACTTGAGCCATAGATAATACATCTGATGCATTTCTAATAGACATGTCAAGAGCTCTAACTGTAGCTAACATTCTATCACTAATTGCTGCTCCAGCTGCATCGTCACCTGCATTATTAATTCTGCTTCCAGAAGAAATACGTTCCATTGCCTGGAGCATTTCTCTTTCCGTTTTCATAATATGCTTTAGCGATGCTTGGCTATTTACTGTGCTTACGCTAACCATTTATATTTCTCCTAATTTTTTTCACGATGTATATCTGCAATTACAGTGCCAATATTACAAATTTACCTGGATTTAAAAAATTAACAAAATATAGAGATTTGAATGCAAATATTTACAACATTTAGTGTTATTTTTTTGACAGTTTTTTAATATCCTATGGATATTTTGTGAATAACTAAAAATTATTAGGTAAAAAAAAAGGGAGAGCTAATTTAGCCCCCCTTTTTCTTTTTTTGTATCTGTATCTCTTACTGTAATACAGCGAGAACAGCAGCNTGTGCTTGGTTAGCTTGTGAAACCATTGCCATCGCAGACTGATTCAAAATTGAAAATTTTGCAAGATTTGCAGATGATCTAGCAAAATCAGTATCAGNAATACGNGCAGCAGCAGCTTCAAAGTTTGCNGCNANNGCATAGTTNGCAGCTTGGTGTCCTTTTAGTGCTGACAAACCTGCAGCCATCTCCCCAATTGCTGACTGAATGGTTGAGGTTGTTGTATCAATCGTAGATATATTAGTATCAGCTAATGTAATAGCAGCATCAGATGATAATGTTGTTAAAGTACCATCATGATTGTATGTTACAGCAAGGTCAGCACCTAGAAGATCTGCTCCATTGAATTTGGCTGTATCAATTAAGTTACCAGCCTTAAGGATTTCGTCTTCTTCAGATCCTATTGCAGCAATATCAGCTGTAGAAAGGGTATCAGCGTTCAGAGCTTGAACTCTGAGTTCTCTTAGTCTTGTATTCAAAGCAGCCAGTTCTAATAATAAAGACTCACCAGCTTGTAAAAACGAAATACCGTCTTCGATGTTACGAGCTGCAATCATGGCACTTTTACCATCGGCTCTAATTGCTATTGCAGCAGATGCGCCACCGGCATCACCCCCATACATAGCTCTTACACCAGTTGATAAACGAGCAATCGCTTCATTCATACCGTGTCTTGCTTTTGCTGCAGCGTTTCCAGCTAGAAAAGAGCCAACAGCAGCGTTACTTACAGATGTCATATTTTTTCTCCTTTTTATGAATTAGTTAAGTAAAGTTAAAATATTAGCCATAGCATTGTTAGCTTGTGCTACCATTGCTAAAGCGGATTTATTTAGGATACTACTTTGAGCTAGGCTTGCAGATTCCTGAGCAAAATCCGTATCCTGTATTCTTGAAGCAGCAGCTCGTGCGTTGGCAGCTAATGAATGCATATTACTTTGATGCCCTTTTAACGCATTAATTCCCGCAGCAACTTGCCCCAAAGACTTTTGTATTAATGCTGACTGCGTGTCAACATTTGAAACACCACTTTGAAAGGTTGGTTTGTAAACCGCTCCCATTTGTGATAATGTTCCAGCATTATTAATTGCTAAAACAAACGTAGATAATAATTCTCTGTCATTAAATTTTACCTCTGCTATTTTGTCTGCAGCATTTATAATCTCATTTTCCTCTGATTCAATTGCTGCTTTATCAGCTGTTGACAATATTCCGTTTTTCTTCTGAACCGCTAATTCTCTTAATCGTGTGTTCAAGGTTGCTAATTCCATTAACACACCCTCAGCAGCATGTAGATATGAGATTCCATCCTCAGCATTTCTCGCAGCTACGCTTGCACTTCTAGCCTGAGTAGTTATGTTACTTGCAACTGCAGTTCCCCCAGGATCGTTTCCATTTATTGTTCTTTTGCCTGTAGATAATCTATCTAGGGAGGCCATCATTAGCCTCTTTGTCTTTACAGAAGCACTAACTGCATTAAGTGAGGCACTACTGTAATTAGAAAGCATTGTCATATTAAATTCTCCTTATTATTCCATTAACTTTTTTTATTGACACATTAAGAAACGACACTGTGAGAATTTGTTAAGTTTTATATTAATTATTCAATTTTTAATTGAAATATTCGGTTTTATTGTATAATTACCTTTAAGTAAGTATTTTAAATATGAGTGAAAAGTTATTTTGTCCTGAGTTTGTGTACGATATTTGTGTTGGATTGGCTGTCAAAGACTTTTTAGTAAAACAGCTTTCCCTCGATATGGTTTCAAAGAATTATGCAGATGCAATGTCAATTCATTACAAAACTGTGGAGGACGTAGAGTTGGCAGGTCCAGCTGAAGAAATTTTAAGATTCATTTCGGAGAGAAAAAATCCGATGTTTGAAGCACATGAGTTAGCTATCAATTATATTTACTACAGATTCAAATTCGATGGAAGAAGTGAAAGAACAATTAAAGGAATATTCAAAAACGCTCTAAAAGGAGATAAAGAGAGAAAATATAATAGTAATAAATCCGTGAAAAATTTTAAAGCTTATTGCTTCTCTATGAGATCAGGACACTTTGAAAAGGCCCCTGCGGGATGGGATATTTCAAAAGAAGAAGATCTTCATGAATTAGGTGAAATCGTAAAAAAAGAACCTTCAATTGACGATTTTATTTGATCATCCAAGAAAATCAAATAAATTAAGTTTAGAAATATTTATGAAAGCTTTCTGAGAAGCCTCTTGGCTTGTTAGTTGTGATTGAAGACTAGTTACAAGTGTTGCAAGATCAGCATCTTGTAAATCACTTACATCTTGATTAATCAAAATTTGCCTTTCTTCTAATATATCTCTGAGTCTCTCAGCACTATTCATTCGTGCTCCAACTTTTGCTCTTTGATTTGAAACATGACTATGTATTGTTACAATTTCATCTAATCGACTAGCGATAGTTTGATCCTTATCGTATATAGTTTGTTCATTTGACAAACTGTTTCCTGCTGCATCAACCGCTTGAAAAGAGAAAAATGATGTTGGGGTGACTTGAGCTTTGTCAATACCTGTTATTTGTAAATTTCCAAAATCTATATCCTGACCAAGAGAGTTCACAAGCTTTAAAGTTTTATTTGAATCTTCGAGTGTTGCAGTAATATCTAAATTAGCCCCGTTAATTGCAGTTGCAACGTCACTTAAGTCATCACCTGTAATATCCAAAGAAAAATCTGATGATTTATCACCAGAATTGATAGTAAATGAATAAGTTCCTGGATTTGCATTCGTCAGTGAAATTTTTGCTATACCTTCAGCCTTGGCCTCCTCAACACCACCTGCTGCTGTCCTTATCGATCTACTGATATTATCTAATGAAGCAAATAAATCTGTGGATACGCCCTCAGACGTAACTATATCCTGAAATACAGTGCTGCCATCGATTGAAGTTTCTATGAGTCTAGATTCAGTTACCTGTAGATTCAAAACACCCCTGTCACCCTTATACTCAACAGCTCCGTCTGCATTTATTTTAAAAGGACTAGTTTTTGTTTTAAAACCTGCATAAATAAATGTACCAGTTGAATCTTGGGTATTAGCCAATGTCACCAACTCTTTTTTCATTTCATCAAATTCTATTGCTATTGCCTCTCTATCCATAACACCATAAATGTCATTTGAGGCCTGAACGGCAAGTTCTTTAGCTCTTATAAAAACAGTATTAATTGCTTCCATAGTTGCATCCATAAGATGAAGTCTGTCCAGTGCAATATTAGAGTTTTCAATAAAACGTCCTACCCTACTTAGGTTATCTTTCATTCCTGACAACTGAACTGCTCCGACCGGATCATCAGATGCAAAAATTATATTTTTTCCAGATGAAATTTTATCTTGAATTTTTTGAATCTTTTCCATATTTTTGGAAAATTGACCAAGTTGTTGCTCATTAAAAAGTTTGTTACTTATTTTCATATAGTGAACCTAGCAATTTCCGTGCCTATCAACTTCAATTATCTAGAGACAACCCTCATCAATGAATCAAAAAGCTCTCTCGCAGTTTGAATAATTCTTGCATTAGCTGAGAATGCTTGTTGAAACTGAATCAAAGAGGAAGCTTCGTCATCTAATGATACACCTGATCTCTCATCTTCAAGTGCAATTGCTTCGTCTTTACTCGCCTTTGCATCTTGAGCTTCCATTTGACTACTTCTCACAGTTGCTCCAATATCAGTTGCTGTTTTATTAAATATATCTTGAAAACTTCCTGAATTTAAACCGTTCACATCTGAATTTTGAAGATCAATCATTTTAAGTATATTTCTATTATCACCAATACCATCATTATTATTTAAAATTGTAAATGAGTCTTTAACTTTCGCATCTCCAGTTAACCTCAGTGACTTTCCAACTGCATTTATAACTCCATCATCTGGAATTAATCTTGAGGCAATCGTATGCCCAGTATCACTATCTAATATTTCTACTTTTTTATTGTTTGTTGAATCAATCTGAACCTTAAATTCTTCATCTCTAATGTTTGGAATAATTTCTCCATAACTTGATGCAATCTTTTTTGAACCATTTCCAGTCATCAAAATAATTAAATCTTCTGAAGGAATATTTGAAATTGATAAATTATTTCCAACCAAAGACTTAATACTATTTGAGGGTACTTCTAAATCAACTGCATGTGACGCTGAAACATCTGAGGAAAATGACTGCACCCTGATCTCATCATTTAATACATTGAGATTCAACTGACTGGTTTTAAAACCGTAAGCCTCTGCAGTAGCAGAATCACTAAATGTAACTCTGTCAATTACAATCTGCTTTTTATCAGCTTCTTTGATAATTGAGATTTGTGCATTTGTGTCACTTACCTGATTTATTTCTGCAGATATTCCAACTGCGGATGCAGGGGTTGAAGTATTATCGTTCAGTAATGCACTCGCTACAACCGATGCAAAAGTATCAGATGCATGTCCATTTCCACCTCCAAATGATAATAGCGTAGAAGTATCTGAGGTTGCATTTGCAAACGAAGATGCCAGACTAAATGTATTTGCATCAACGACTTTTGCAAAATAAGAAGTTCCGTTAGTCAACCCATTAAGTTGTGTACCACCTGCTGTATAAGTAATTTTATCACCAGTTTTAAAACCATGTCCAGCTGAGGTTAAAGTTGTCGAGGATCCTCCAACACCCGTGGTATTAATTGTTTTTGAATTAGCTTTCACAAAAACACCTATTACGTTGGTATTATCTTTGATCTTTAAATGAAAATGTGTTGAATTGCTCGCAGTTGGTGTAGTGACTGATAGTCCAGTAATTGTTGTTTTCACATTTGTACTTTGCATACCAAATAATTTTGCATTGTCATCATTTGTAGAATCAACTGGAAATGAAAATTGCGAACCTGATATAGTTTTACCAGCAGATATATATAGATTTTTTTGTGGGTCAAATGTATCTGAGGCATTACCCCCTACTCCGCTTGCACCAATGGTTATTACCGAAGGAGTGCTGTTGGTTGCAAGAGTGTAATTATTAGCTAATTTGAAATTATGATCATCAACCTTAACAACAAAATAAGTTTGTCCATCTACTAACCCTCCTCTTGGGCTTGCAAATGTGTCTGACACGCTACCACCAGTTCCTCCTGTTATTGTAATAACACTTCCTCCAGAGGTTTCAGATAACTGAAAACTGGTTGCAGTTCTATTCTTAACAAAATAGGTTGTACCGTCAATCAAGCCAGATATCGGAAAACTACCCCCCTTTTTATAAACTACTGGATCATTATCGCTGAAATCATTTGCAACAGAAATTGTGTTTGTCGAACTAAAATTAGTCGTATCAACAGTTACTTTTTCAGCTGCGTTATATGTAATTGCATCTCCAGTTTTGAGGTTATGTTCAGTTGATGTAATGGTGTCTGTTCCTCCTAATGCAGTTGTATTAATTGTTATAGGATCAGGATCCTCAAAATAAGCTGTTATCAAATCCTTTTCACCACCAGATACGACAATCTCTCCGTTCTCCATTGTGAGCGTATATGTTAAACCATCATGATTAATTCTAAAACTACTTCCATCTTCAGGAATTGAATCGACTGCTGTTCCAATTATTTCTGCAGATGGACTGTTACTTCTTAATCCATCAGCAATTTTTTTTGCAAGTTGCGATGGTGTTAAAGTTTCAAGCGATGAAACGTCAATTGTTGAAGAAAATTCTGCGCCGTTCCCATCAGCTGGTATTTTTAAACCGTAAGATAGAACGGAGCTTGACGCACTTGAACCTTCAGGATGGCCCGTTGAAAAGTCTCCTTGTAGAAGAACAGGTTTTATGGTTTTTATTTCTCCAGTACTAGATGATGAGATGTTTAAAAAACCGTCATTTAGTGCATTTTGTGTTCCTGAAACTGTCGTTGAACCTCCATCATTTGACGTACTAATAGCTGAAGCTGACGAAATTTTTAGCTCGCCACTAAATCGAGCAGCTGTAAAGTTAGTCTTATCTAAATTAACTGTTACAGCGGAGCTAAATGATGAGAAGTCGCTTTTTAATACTTCCATCTCAACTGTGTTTGGAGAACTAAATGCTGAAATTTGGATGTCATCACCTTCTGCATTCTCCATAACGATATGTTTTTTATCTGAAGAAAGATTTGCAACAACGCCTGTTCTTCCAGAAAAGTTATTTATTGCATTAGCTAAATTTGTTAGATCAGTAGAAAGAATTGCAGCCGTGATATCAGCATCGTTTCCAACACCAGGTTTACTTAGAAGATTAAACGAAATAGTGCCATCGGAGGATGGTGCAGTCAGTTTTACCTTAGTTGAAGCGGTAGCCTCAATTCCAAGCGTTTTTGCTTCTTCATTAATGAGCTGAGCAACAAAGCCTGCTGATGATTCAATAGGAACAGAAATGTTTTTAGACTTGGTAGTTGATGTCGAGTTTACAGTTAGTGTATACGCTGCAGTTACATGACTTGCTGGAACCGTTGTAGCGTGTCTTTGTGCACTTGCGGCTGTACCATTAGCGCCGTAACTTATGATAAAGTTTCCTCCTGTTGTAGATCTTGAAACATCGATACCTCTATATTTCTCATTACCAGTTCCATTCAGATAATCCGCTCTATATTCAGCAAATCTATTAAATCCATTTTCTTCTGTTAAAAACTGTGCTACTTCCGAATCTGAAAGAACATTACCTGCAATATGCCTACCCTCTCTTGTAAAGATTTGTAATTTACTCGCCTCGGTAACAGTTGGGTTAACTACGTTAGCATTTATAGTCGAAGATGCTGATATTGCTCCAGATGAAAACTCTTTATTATTACTAGCAATTGTTAAACTTGAGCCTCCTCCTGATGCAAAAAGACCCATAGATCTAAAGCTATGTGCATTGCCTTGAACATCTCTACTTCTATTAAGTACATCAGCTAATTCTTCAAGAGTTTTAATTCCAGTAAGATCGACGCTTACAGAACTAGAGTCTGCCATAGTAACTGTTATTGATGTTATAGAATTTAAATCAGACGATGATATACCAAATTGTATTTCAGGTTGAGCTTTATACGAGCTTAAATTTACAAAAGAGGTACCAGCTTTAATAATAGCAGCTCCACCATCAGTTGAAAGTTTTGAAGAGGTAACTGGACTCAATCCATTAGAAAAAACATTATCAATATTTCGTATTGTAGTTTTGTCTTCAAATTTTATTGGAGAAATTTCTTCTAAGTTAGCTGACCCTGTATTTGACGAACTTGAACTAATTAGTGTTTTTGATCCTGCTGCAAAATCTTGAGGTCTTTCTAACAAAAAACTCATTCCTTTGGAAGCACTGCTTGGGACTATTGAGAACTCATCACCATCAAGTGGTTCACCAAAAAATGAAATTTTAAAACCCTGACCAGTTATTGTTTGTCTTCCTGAAATAACATTATCAAGTGAATTGGATGATAGTTTCCACAAATCTTCATCTTCATGATAAATAACATTATATTCAGCGCTTTTTATTTCAAGAGGATTAGTTACAAAAACAGCAACTCCAACACTAGATCTATTCGTAGGGTTTTCCACTGCTTGAAGACTAGAAACAGTAAACATCTGTTTACCATTTTGTCCATCTAAATCAAGCCCAGCTTGATTCACTTCATTAAATTTTTGTGAAAGAAGAGTTGCTAGAGCATCAATTTCTTTAAGTGTGTCCTCTGCAAGAGCATATGAATTTACCATTCCACTTATTAGTCCCGCCTGAATCTGATTTGTAGCAACTTGACTGATACCAACAACAGGTTGTAACCTTCCTCCTTGCTCCAAAACTTCAATAATTGTTGTACTATTTTGTCCTTTTGTTGGATTGTCTGTATCAGATATTATTATGGGTCCTGAACCAGTACTTCCTAACCTAACTTCAGCTTGTCCCTTGCTTCCATATCTTACAGTAATCTGAGTTAATTCAGCTAATTGATCGAGCAAAAGATCTCTTTGGTCAAGCAAAGCATTAGATCCTCCTGTTGCTACACCTGATGCAAGTATTTTTGCGTTAATATTTGAAATTTGGGTAGATATAAGATTAACTGAAGTTACAGCATTCTTAGTTTTATCAATTACCTGTTTTTTTAAATTATCTATCCTGTCTGAATACATGTTAAATTGGGATGCAAGATCTTTTCCTTTTTCAATTGCAACAATTCTAGAAGCCTGATCATCTGGATAGGCTGCTATGTCTTGCAGTGAATTAAAAAAGTCACCAATTGAAGAACTAAGATTCGTATCTGTTGGAAGCAACAAATTTTCTAAGTCTCTAACCTCATCTGAAAAAGTATCTGCACTTTTAAAACTTGAGGAAGCTTGGCGAGCTTTATCAATTAAAAACTCATCAAAAGCTCTTCGAATTTGTTCAACTCTGACACCTAAACCTGTCTGATCAGAGATTTCTGTAACACCACCGCCAGCACCTGAAACTTCTTCTAAAGCTACATCTCTTTTTTTATAGCCATCAGTATTAACGTTGGCAATATTTTGTCCAGTAACGGCCAACGATTGTCTGTAAGCTTGAAGGCCACTTTTTCCTATGTCAAATAAACTAGGCATTTATTTGTTTTTTCCTCCGAACTGTCTTACTAGTGCATCAGCAATTCCAAAACTATGATTTTCGGCAATTGTTTTGGCATATTCTTGATCTAATAAAGGTTCATATGTCTCGCTTCCTTGGTTAGAAAATAGGCTTTCAGCTAATTTTGCTTTTCTGGCGCTCTTCAACATTTGATAAACAAATAATGATTCAAATTCCTGGGCCACTGCTGAAAGTTCAGATTTTTCATCAATACTATCAAGTTTAGAAGATGTTAATTGATGACTTATATTAGGTTTGATTTTTGAGATTGGATTATTGTCCATAAATGCATCCAATTAATTAAATTATTATAAGTTCAGCTCTCAATGAACCAGCCTCTCGAAGAGCTTCCAAAATTGCAACCATATCTGTTGCTGTTGTGCCTGTTTCATTCAATGCATCTACGAGAGTTTGCAATTCTATTCCAGGGTCAAAAACAAATGCTCTTGCCGGAGCTTCATCAACCTCTATTTGAGTATCGGCTGCCGTTGTTGCTGCTGTGCCAGATACAGTTGCAGATGTTCCTACTACTGTTCCTGTACCCTCGGATAGTAATTTTGTATCTTCTTGTATTTTCACAGACAAACTTCCATGAGCGACTGCTGCAGGTGAGATTCTTACATCACCACCTATAACAACAGTTCCTGTTCTAGAATTAACAACAACTTTTGCTTTTGGAGTTACAGGCTCAAAGTTAATATTTTCCAGTAGGCCAATAAATGAAACCTTTTGAGATGGATTTTGTGGTGTTCTTACTTTTATTGAAGTTGAATCCATTGGAATTGCAACTTCAGGCCCAAATGTTTCATTAATTGTATTTGCAATTCTGTTGGCTTGTGAAAAATCTGCTTGATGTAGGTTAAGAACAACATTATCTCTCTCCAAAAATGTATTTTCTACTAACCTTTCAACTGTTGCTCCACCAGGAATTCTGCCGACTGTTGGAGTACCTTGAATAGTTGTTGAGCCATCTGCCCCTTCAACGCCTAACCCCCCAACTACTAAATTACCTTGAGAAATTGCATATACTTCTCCATCTGCTCCTTTTAATGCAGTCATTAAGAGTGTGCCTCCCTTTAGAGATTTTGCCTTTCCAATTGTTGAAACCGTTACATCTATTGTCTGTCCTGGTTTAGCAAACGGTGGAAGATTAGCTGTAACCATTACATTTGCTGAGTTAGTCGCATCTATATCAGCTGTGTTGGCAATAACTCCGAATTGAGATATCATTGCTGCTATACTTTGTTTGGTTAAATTAACACTACCATCACCAGTTTTGGCCAGACCAATTACTAAACCGTAACCAACTAACTGATTGGACCTAACCCCAGCAAATGAGGCCATGTCCTTAATTCTATCAGCTAAAACTGACTGGGTTGTAAAAACAATGAAAGATATAATTATTAATAAAAATTTTTTCATAATTATCCTAGAAAGGTGAAACATATGCGAAATACCTACTTAACCAACCTTTTGTAACACTGTCGTTCATATCACCAACACCTGTATAAGATATTTGTGCATCTGCTACTTTTTTAGACGAAACTGTATTAGAAGACGAAATGTCGTCAGGTCTTATTACTCCTGCTAGTCTTAAGTATTCAGTACCACTATTATATTTTAATTTTCTTTGACCTTTTACCTCAAGATTACCATTTGGATAAACTCTAACAATTGTGACAGAGATTGTCCCAGTCAAGCTGTTAGCTTGTGCTGCTGTTCCTGAACCCGTGAAGTTTTGGGTAGTACCACCCTGAAGATTTCCTTCTTTTACACCTCCAGGAAAAAATAATTTTCCGATTAAGGAAGATGGACCAAATAATGCTTCAGGCAGATCAAATGTATAGGCATCAGATTTAGAAAGTGTTTCAGAGCCAGAATTTGCAGCAGTTACTGTTTCTTCAAGAGTTACTGTGATTATTTCACCGACTCTGTTTGCTCTTCTGTCTGATGCAAACAAACCTCCATCACCATCATAAACCGCCCCTTCTGTTGCATTGTCTTCATTTTCATAATTGGAATAGTCTGGTTGAATACTTTGAAATTCCTCTCCAATTCTGTCTTGCATATGAGATGCACAACTTTGAATTAAAAATAATAAAGTAAATAATAAATATTTCATTTCGATTCCTATAAGTTATTACTAACAAATCTTAGCATTTCATCGACTGATGTAATTGCTTTTGAATTTACTTCATAGGCCCTTTGAGTTTCAATCATGTCCACCAACTCTTGAACTACATTTACATTGGAACTTTCTAAGGCTCCTTGAATAATTTTACCAAAGCCTGCTGCAAATGGATTTTCTATTACAGGAGGTCCACTTGATGTTGTTTCAACGTAAAAGTTTTCACCAATAGGTTGTAAACCAGTTCTATTTTGAAAGTCTGCTAACTGAAGCTGTCCTACTTCCTGAGCCTCAACCTGTTCAGGTATCTGAACTGAAACTATCCCATCAGCTGAAACATTAATCTTAGTTGCTTCTGCAGGAATTGCAATCTCAGGCTGAATAATAAATCCACTGTTTGTTGTTAAAATTCCCTCATTATTTCTTGAGAAAGCACCATTTCTTGTATAAACCACCTGCCCATCAGGTAATAGTACCTGAAAAAAGCCACCACCATCAACAGCCAAATCTAGAGAATTATCGGTAGATACTATACTTCCTTGTGAATGCAGTTTATTGGAATTAACAATATTGACACCAGTACCAACTGAAAAGCCGGAAGTTAATTCTGTGTCAACGGATGTTTGCGCGCCACTACTTCTTATGATCTGATACAATAATGACTCAAAGTTTGCTCTGTCTCTTTTAAATCCATTAGTATTTACGTTAGCCAAATTGTTAGAGATAATCTGCATTCTGACTTGTTGTGCATTAAGACCAGTTTTTGCTACATGCATCGCATTAATTGCCATTGTAATCCTCTTTCTAGATATAAGTTCAGCAAATCATTTGCAAACCTCATGCCACTAAAAATCTTCAAATACATGACCTTAAGAAAAGGTTAAAATTAAAATAAATTTATTTTTTTTCTTTGATTAGAGTGTTTGGATCTATAAATCTTTTAAATATCGCATTAGAGCTAGATATACTTTTCCAAGATTTAGATTTAAATTCTATAGTGATTAAAGATGACGGAACGAAATTATAATTTCTAAATTTTTCATTATTTTGATTTTTAGCAAGAAAATAATTAACAAAAGATTCTATTTGAGGTTCATGAGTTATGACTAAAAGGTTTTTAAAATCTTCAGTATTACTAAGCTTAAGTAAAAAATTTTCCTCACTACCATTGTAAATGTCAAAGTCTTCAATAATTTTAGCTTTTTTACATTGATTGTTTTCAAGCATACATTTCAAAGTTTCTTTAGTTCTTAAAGAAGGCGAACAAAAAATTAAATCAAATTTTATTTGTTTTGTTTTTAAGTATTTGCAAACAATTCTTGTTTTTTTTAGACCATTTCTAGAAATTGGTCTGGTTATATCATCTACATTG
>PBAP01000001.1 GCA_002716345.1 Flavobacteriales bacterium
AAAACATCTAAATTTTTAGGATTAGGCTACCCTGGTGGACCAATTATTGATAATTTATCAAAAAAAGGTAATCCTATTTTTAAATTCTCAAAACCAAAAATAAAAAATTATGATTTTAGTTTTAGTGGTTTAAAAACATCCATAATTTACTTTATTAAAAAAGAATTAAAAGAAAATTCAAAGTTTATTGAAAATAATATTAATGATTTATGCTCTAGCATTCAACATAGTATAGTTGAAATATTAGTAAAAAAAACAATTAAATGTGCTATTGATTTGAATTTAAAACAAATTTGTATTGTTGGAGGGGTATCTGCTAACTCACATTTGAGAGAGAAATTAAACTCTGAGTGCGTAATGAATAAATTTGACTTATTTTATCCTAAAATTAACTATTGTACAGATAATGCTGCTATGATTGCTATTTCAGGATATTTTAACCATCTAAATAAAAAGTTCTCAGATTTGGATAAAGTAATTGATTCAAGACTAAGTTTCTAAAAAAAACAACACATCAGATAAAACATTGTCCAAAACTTTAGTACAATTTGATTCATTGAAAGGGTGAGACATACCAAATACATGATTTGAATCATATGATATCAGCTTACTTTTTTTTGAATTTTTAGAAATTTTTACTGCCTCAGAGTAATCAACAGTTTCGTCATTTTTAGCATGCTGAACTAAGTGTGGAATAATAATTTTATTAAAACAATTTAAAATATCGTAGTTGTCTTTATTATTAATGCAGTCAATATAAAACTGGTAATCTAAGGGAAGCTTCTGATTTGTTCTCTTATTTTCAATGTAAATAACTTTTCTATCTTCCCACAACTTAATCTTTTCTGAATCTAACTTATTAAAAAAGTTAGATGGAGAACACCAAGTTACTAGTTTGTTTACTCTAGAGTCCATTGATGATTTAATTATAGATATTCCTCCACCACGACTATGTCCGATTAGAATTAGCTGTTTGTCAGAAAGATCATCTTTAACTTCAACAAAATTTATCAATTGATTTAAATCATATAATTCTCTAGTAAAGTTATTTTGAGAAAACTTTTCTAAATCACATAGTTCGTTTGGATTATTTAGTGATGTTCCGTTATGCGAAAAATTAAATTTATAAAATGTAATATTTTTATTGCTGAAAAAATCAGCAACATAATTAAAACCACCCCAATCCTTAAAACCTTTAAAACCGTGACAAAAAATTATGATTTTATTAGATTTGTAGGGTGTTGAAAATCTGTCAACTAAAAACCTAACATTATCGGATCCAGTAAGTTCGAATGTTTCACAATTTATCATTCTATGATAAATAGCTTCTCTACTAATCCATTTTTAGAAAATTCAAATGATACTTGATTTTTTAGTGGATTACTAATTCTTTTTCCTAAAATATTAAAGTATGATTTCTTATAATCATTATATTGAGATATCTCTTCATTATGTATGGAAGTAGTGCTATTTGAACATGGTACATCAATCTCAATATCATAATAAAAGTAATAATAGCCTGTAGGGTCAGAGCTGGCACTAGATCTTGTAATAGACATTAAACCACCTATGTCGTAGGGATAATTAGCACCACTATCGTTTCTATATAAGCCGCTATTTTGACCATCAATACCAAGTTGATGATCATTGCCAACTGGTACATTAAAGTTTAATGTTAATCTTTGTTGTCCTGAAGATACATTTAGGGTAGTATCATCAATAACTATTCCGCTATTGTCTCTAAGTTCAAAAGTTATAGTACTGGCATTATCTGCATAAAACATTGCAGATTTGATTCTAAAACTATCATATGCATCAAAAATTAAATGTTGATTTCCATTAAAATAACCACCAGTTGAGAAAGTGTTATCCAAAGCTCCACCAAAAGCAACAATGGCATTTGCGTTAGGATTATAGTTCTGAGAATTAGGATTGGTACAGCCAACAATATCAAAAGAGGTATCAATAGATAGTGATACATCTAAAACAGTTATAAATCCATTACTTAAGTTGACACTAAATGTATCAGTTATGTAGCCATTCTTACTGAACTCAACATTGTAAAAACCAGAGTTGGGTGTTCCTGTATTATAATTTCCAAGTAGATTAGTTGATGATGAGTTTGCTATTGTATTTAAAATCTTAACATTAGAAGTGTTGATTGGAGAGTTTGTTAAAGCATCTGTTACATTACCCTCTAGGTAACAAGCTTGAGAAAAATCACGACCATAAACAAACAAAACTCCAGAATTATTTATACTATTTATATCAGAAGATATTATGTTTCCTGAAGGAAGAAATGGATAAGTACCCCAACATCCATTAAATCCAGCTCCTGAGCCACTATATGAATCATAGTAAGCAACTTGTATTATGTTGTAAGGGTGTGTAATATCATGAACAGTTGTACCATCTTGATAATATGATGTAATCAAAAAATTACCGTCCACATGCGTATTGTGAGGTGCAGAGTTTGAACCTGGATTAGATTGAATTCTATCAACTTCTTGAATGTTGGTTAAGTCAGTTATATCATAAGACCCAAGAAAGGCACCATTAACTTCATCAGTAGTAAAAACATAATCTCCGTTATCAGAAACCCATGCATTGTGAGTAAAATTACTAGGGGTTGATTTAGAGCCAAGAGTTTGTGGATTTAATTTATTACTAACATCAACAATAAAAAGTTCTCCTGCGTAGATGCATCCAGCATACATTGTATCTCCTCTAACCATTCCATCATGAATATAATTTTGATCCCACTCTCCTAAGAAATGAGGATTGATAGGATCGACATTGACATCTAAAAATATAGCTCCATTTGATGGATTACTACCGCTATTGGAAGAAGCTCCAAAAATATAAGCAATTCCGTTTTCGTCTATATATATATTATGTGCAGCAGTAAATTCCGTAGATTGACCGTTTGGATTAGTGAAATTCGTCTTATGCCAGTAAGTATTTCCACTCATATCACTAAGATCAACTATTAACAAGCCAGCGTCTGCTTCAGTTGTTACATATGCGTAATTACCCCATGTTTTTATATCTCTCCAGGTTGAGTTTAAATCAGGAATATAGAACATTTCATTTAAATTCATTGGATTTGTGACATCAACTACTGAAAAACCATCATTAAGTCCGACTAGTGCAAATTCATTTCCATTACTATCAACCCATCCCCAAATATCACTTCCTTCAGAAAAGGACCACTGGTAGGAGCCTAACAACTGAAGATTAAAATTGCTTTGTGAAATTGAAAATAGTGGTAATAGTAATATAAGTAAGATTTTTTTCATAATACAAAATTAATGAATTCTAATTAAAGATTTAAGCTAATTTGATTGTTGAAATTTGACTCATCAATAGATGAATTTTTGTCAATGTTAAATTTTACTAAATTTTCACTATCAGTTTCTTTGTTTGAAATCTCAATATCAATAATCTTCTTTTTTGAAAGAATTTTTCCTTTTGCATTTTGACTTTTAACTGAGATAAAATCAAGTAGTTCAATGTATAAAAATTGTCTGTCTTTTCCTGCCTCTTTCTTAAAAGTTAATTTTGCAATAGGATTGAGTAAAGTTGTAACATTTTCTAAATAACTGTCTTTTATTCCACTAAATAACAAGGTTGGTTTTGAAACAATCTCAGCTTTAAATCTTTTTAAATAAAATAAATTCTTTAAACCATCAAAGTAAATAATACTTATAACTTTTTCGGGGTCATATTTTTCTATTAGTATTAAATCATCACTAAAATGATTGATTAATTCATATGATTTAAATTCCATAACACCTTTCTGATTAATAGTTATAATTCTATCATCAGATGAAAACTCTCCTAGATACTCTCCCCGATTATCCACATTTAGTCTATTTACTGAATTATCATACCATATTTTTCTGGCTTGTAGAGTAGATATTCCTGATTCTTTAAGATCTACTCTTTTCACAGATTTTTTGGTAACTATATTTCCAATAGATGATCTTCCTTTAATAGAAATTTTTGAGAAGTCAATTTCTAGTTTTAAATTTTTTATGTTTTTGATTGCTCTTAAATGAATGTTTACTTTTTCGGCTTCTCCATTAGGGTTAACAGTTAAATACAAGATATTGTCATTACTCTCATTTTTGCATAATTTATATTCTTTGTTTCTCGTTATAGATTTGACCGCAAATCTTTTAATGTAAGTATTTACAGATTTACTGTCTTTATAGATCATATTGTATATAGTTCTATCATCATTTTTCTTAAAAACATAGCAATGAATAATATCTTTACCAACAAATACTTTTTTGTCAACTTTAACAATCTTTAAGATTCCATTTTTTCTAATCACAATGATATCATCAATATCAGAGCAATCAGAAACAAATTCATCCTTTCTCATGTTGGTCCCAATAAAACCTTCTGACTTATTAACATAAAGTTTTTTATTTGACGCAACAACTTTTACTGCATCAATATTTTCAAACGTTTTTATGACAGTTTTTCTTTTTTTGTCAGCACCAAATCTTTTCTTCAAATTTTTGAAATAATCAATACAAAAATCATCTATATTATTTATGTTATTTTTTATTTCTAGTATTAATGATTCAATATTTTTAATCTCATCTTGTGCTTTATTAATATCAAACTTTGTTATTCTTTTTATCTTGATTTCAGTAAGACGTATTAAATCATCAATATTTATATCTTTTTTTAGATGATTAGTAAAAGGCTTTAAGATAATATTAATAGTACTTAGTACTTTATCCCAATCTTCAATTTCTTCAATATTTCTGTAAAGCCTATTTTCAATAAAAATTCTTTCGAGCGATAAATTGTGCCATTTCTTTTCATTTTCAATCAATCTGTGATTAAGTTCTTTTAGTAGTAATGACTTAGTGTTTTTAGTTGATATTTTCAATAGTTCAGATACTCCAAAAAAAACTGGCTTGTTATCCATTATAACACAAGATAATGGTGATATTGATACCTCACAATCTGTAAATCTATAAAGTGCATCTATTGTTTTTTCTATTGAAACTCCTGGGGGAAGTGTAATTAATATCTCAACATTTTCAGCAGTATTATCATCAACTTTTTTAATTTTAATCTTACCCTTGTCATTAGCTTTTAAGATGCTATTTATCAGATTTCCACTATTAACAGAATACGGTAGTTCAGTGATTATAATTGAATTTTTTTCATGTTTATTAAGTTTCGCCCTTACTCTTACTTTACCTCCTCTTTTACCATCTTTATACTGAGAAAAATCAGCAAAACCTCCAGAATAAAAATCGGGATATACTGTAGTAGATTTTCCTTTAATAATCTTTATTGATGCATCCAATAATTCATTAAAATTATGAGGTAATATTTTTGTAGATAATCCAACAGCAATGCCTTCAACTCCTTGATTTAATAAAAGTGGGAATTTAATTGGTAAAATTTTAGGTTCATCAGACCTACCATCATAGGATTTAACCCATGATGTAATATTTCGATTATAGACAGTTGCTAAAGCAAATTCAGTAAGTCGAGTTTCAATATACCTTGGTGCTGCAGCTTTATCACCAGTAGCAACGTTACCCCAATTACCTTGTTTATCTAATAGTAAATCCTTTTGTCCAATTTGTATAATTGACTCCCCAATTGAAGCATCTCCGTGAGGATGATATTTCATTGTATTTCCAATAACATTTGCAACTTTATGGTATCTTCCATCGTGTAATTCTTTCAGAGAATGAAGTATTCTCCTTTGAACAGGTTTTAAACCATCCAAAATATTAGGAATTGCCCTTTCTAATATTACATATGAGGCATAATCAAGAAACCAATCTTTATATAAGCCAGAAAGTGGTTTTATATTTAAAAAATGATTATCCATAATTTTTATTAATTAGTGAATCTATTTCTTTAATTTTTAAAGTACTAAAAAACCTTAATTTAATTCGATAAACGTTATTTTTTTTTCTTTGAGATTTTATTCTTAATATAATTATTGATGGGTTAAATAGATTAACAAAAAAATTAAATCGTTTTACTACATAAATCTCATCAATCATCTCTTTTAGTATATCAATTTCAGTTTTTTTTCTTTGAAAAAATATTTTTTTTGAGGTAATTTTTAGATAATTTTTATTTAAGTCAATATTTGTCAATCTAATTAAAAAAATTACAGAAAATGAAATTATGGACGTTGTAGCTATAAATATTAATTGATAATAATTTTCTATAAAATCGTCAATATCCGTGTACTTAATAATTTTTTCAGAAACAAAAAAAACTAGATTACAAATAAAAATTATGACTGAAATTAGTGATAAAAAATTTATTCTATTGTAGTTTGTAATAATCATTAATTTAAACTTTCTTCTATTTTAAGATTATTAATTATAAATTGCTGGCGATCTAACGTGTTTTTTCCCATATAATACTTTAACACATCATCTATACTAGTTTCTTTATTAATAATAACTGGATCAAGTTTCATATCCTTACCAATAAAATTTTTAAATTCATTGGGTGAAATTTCACCTAATCCCTTAAATCTAGTTATTTCAAAATTTTTGCCAATTTTTTCAATTGCATTTTGCTTTTCCTGCTCAGAATAACAATATATGGTAGTTTTCTTATTTCTCACTCTAAAAAGTGGTGTCTGCAAAATAAAGACATGTCCATTTTTAACCAAGTCAGAGAAAAACTGAAGAAAAAAAGTTAAAATTAGAAGTCTGATATGCATTCCGTCTACATCGGCATCAGTTGCAATAACAATTTTATTATATCTNANCTCATCNATNCCGNTTTCNATATTGAGGGCTGATTGAAGCAAATTAAATTCTTCATTTTCNTAGACTATTTTCTTGGNAAGTCCAAANGAATTTAANGGTTTTCCTCNCAANCTAAATACAGCTTGAGTATTTATGTNTCTTGTTTTGGTAATAGAACCTGATGCAGAATCACCTTCTGTTATGAAAATCGTTGAATCAAGTCTTTCCTCTTTGTTAAGATCGTTATAGTGAACTCTGCAATCACGTAGCTTTTTGTTATGAATACTAGCCTTCTTAGCACGCTCTTTTGCAAGTTTTTTGATACCTGACATAGCTTTTCTTTCANTTTCAGCTTGTAAAATTTTACTTTGTATTGACTTTGCNGTTTCAGAATTCTTNTGCAAAAAATTATCTAAATNGGATTNTATGAAATCATTAATGAAAGAATTTATAGTAATTCCATTTGGTTCNATTTCNGTCGAACCNAGCTTAGTTTTAGTNTGAGATTCAAAAACAGGATCCATAACTTTNATACTNACAGCAGCACTAATTGATTGTCTAATGTCATTTGCATCGTAATTTTTACCAAAAAANTCTCTTATTGTTTTTACAATAGCTTGTCTNAACGAATTTTGATGAGTACCACCTTGAATTGTGTGTTGTCCNTTTACAAAAGAAAAATACTGTTCNGTNTATTTATTTTTTATGTGAGTGATTGCTACTTCTATGTCATTTCCTCTTAAATGAATAATTGGGTATAGTGTATCACTATCTATATTATCTTTTAATAAATCTAAAAGACCATTATTTGAAAAGAATTTATTGCTATTGTAATTAATTGTTAAGCCTGTGTTTAAGTAACAATAATTCAAAACCATCTTTTCAACATANTCATCTAAAAATCTGTAATTACCAAAGATTTGATTATCNGGTACAAAAACAATTTTAGTTCCCTTTCTAGATGAATTACTAANAATTTTTTCATCAACATNTAAACTTCCTCTNGTAAACTCAATTGATTTACTTTTACCATCTCTTATAGATTTGATATTAAAATAAGATGAAAGTGCATTNACTGCTTTGGTGCCTACTCCATTTANTCCAACAGATTTTTTAAAAACTTTTGANTCATATTTAGCTCCAGTATTTATTTTAGAGACACANTCAATTANNTTTCCAAGTGGNATNCCTCTNCCNAAGTCCCTNACTGTTACTTTATTNTCTTTNATNGANANATCAATNGATTTACCATTTCCCATNACATATTCATCAATTGAATTATCAATNACTTCTTTTAGTANAATGTATATGCCGTCGTCTTGAGATGAGCCATCACCCATTTTTCCAATNTACATTCCNGGTCTGAGTCTGATATGCTCTTTCCANTCTANNGAACGAATACTNTCCTCAGTATATAGATTTTTTGACATAAAGNTTATTNATATNCAAATATAAATTTACTAGANAAAGTAAAAATTATAGTTATTTAGNTTTTTTAACAGATTTATTAACTAAAATNTTAANATNTAAACNTTAAATCTNAAGTGCATTATATCACCGTCTTTTACTANATAATCNTTTCCNTCAANTCTTAACTTTCCATTTTCTTTACATTTNATTTCATTTCCATAAAAAACATAGTCTTTATATGAAATTACTTCAGCTCTAATAAAACCTCGNTCAAAATCTGAATGTATAACNCCAGCTGCTTTTGGAGCTATGGTATTTTTTCTAANAGTCCANGATCTAAC
This sequence comes from Flavobacteriales bacterium, assembly GCA_002716345.1. Classification (GTDB taxonomy): domain Bacteria; phylum Bacteroidota; class Bacteroidia; order Flavobacteriales; family BACL11. Next base: position 8,507 of record PBAP01000001.1, read on the forward strand.
TTCCTTTTNACCAGCAGTGAAAAAAGTTTCTAANTTAAGAAGTTCATAGCATGTTGANATTAGTTTATTGAGACCAGATTCACTTAATCCCATTTCTTTGAGAAAAACTANTTGATCTTCNGTTGANAAATCAATAATCTCAGATTCAATNGAAGCAGCAATNAGAATAATTTTNTCATNTNGNTTTAAGTATTTTCTGACCGNATCTACATAATGATTACCATTTACTACTGAATTTTCATCNACATTGCAAACATATAATNTAGGTTTTTCNGTTAATANATTATATGAGCTAATTAATTCAATTTCATCATGNNTTAANTCTANATTTATAATCAAATTACCNGAACTTAGNTCATCATAAATTTTGGATAACTTATCTTTTTTAATCATTGCATCCTTNTTACCAATTTTNATNAGCTTATTATTTTTCTCAATCGCTTTTTCAATTGTTTCCATGTCTTTAAAAATAAGTTCNGTNNTNATGATTTCNANATCTCTNACNGGATCTGTATTTCCTTCNACATGAGTTATATTGTCATTATCAAAACATCTTAAAACATGNATNATTGCNTTAGTTTCTCTAATATTTGATAAAAATTTATTNCCTAAACCTTCNCCTTTACTTGCTCCTTTNACAAGACCTGCAATATCATAAATCTCAATATTTGTATTTATTTTTTNTTCNGGNTGNATTAAATCATTTAATTTATCTAANCTTTTNTCAGGNACTGGAATAATACCCAAATTTGGTTCAATTGTNCANAAGGGATAATTTTCAGATTGAGCTTTNTTNGATGANAAACAATTAAAAAGTGTTGACTTTCCAACATTAGGAAGNCCAACTATNCCACATTTTAATCCCATTTTTTTTAGCAAAGATATGACGTAATAATATAACTTGTCAATAAAACGTTAATAAATGGNNTTTTTTTTTNTTTTCAAATAANNAATAATAANATCGTAATTATAAATTTGTTTNAATGNANTTNGANAAATTAAATNACATNTGTAGTCAAGTNAGNAGAGATATTCTTAGAATGGTTCATGCTAATAATTCTGGACATCCTGGCGGTTCNTTNGGATGCGTAGANTATTTTGTTTCNCTTTATTTTGTTNTTTTNAAAACAAAATCTCAATTTGATATGNATGCNATNNATGAAGACGTGTTTATACTNTCAAATGGNCACATATCTCCTGTCTATTACTCAGTTATGGCGAGAAAAGGATTNTTTGACTTAAANGANCTTTCAACATTTAGATCAATTGANAGNAGNCTTCAGGGNCACCCNACACCTCATGANGGACTANAAGGAGTAAGAATAGCATCNGGTTCATTAGGTCAAGGGACTGTCTGTAGCNATAGGNTCTGCAATTACTAAAAAATTAAACAACGAANAAAATATAATNTATTCATTACANGGTGATGGTGAATTACAAGAGGGACAAAATTGGGAAGCAATAATGTATGCCTCTGCNAATAANGTNGANAACATANTTGCAACAATTGACTACAANAAAAAGCAAATTGATGGTTCAACTGATGATGTTTTACCACTNGGNAATCTNAAATCTAAATTTGAATCTTTTGGATGGAAGGTANTNGANGAAGAAAATGGNAANAANATTGAATCAGTTATTTCAGTNCTTAATNAAGCTAAAACTCATTTATTTAAAAACATACCTATTGTAATACTTTTGCATACTGAAATGGGTAATGGTGTTGATTTTATGATGGGTNCTCACAAATGGCATGGNTCTGCACCNAACGANGAGCAATTAGNTTTAGCTNTANCTCAAAATAAAGAAACTCTAGGTGACTATTAAAAAAGTCCTACTCATAATTATTTTTACTTTTTCAAGTATACTCNCNTTTTCTAANAACTATGAAATTGGAAATGAAAGAAGTAGAATTCTTTTCATTGTTGACGCTTCACAATCTATGCTTGGTAGATGGCAAAGTGGCAGAAAAATTGATATTGCAAGGAATCTTCTAAATGTAATGCTTGATAGTTTGAAAAATATAGAAAATCTTGAAATTGGTTTAAGAGTATATGGTCATCAGAAGGGGTACCCACCTCAGGACTGTGACGATTCTAAACTTGAAGTTAACTTTTTACCAGCTTCAATATCATCTGATAGAATAATAAACAAATTGAAAATGGTTAGAGCAAGAGGCACAACTCCTATAGCAAAATCACTTGAGGAAGGTGCGCTAGATTTTCCTGATAAAAAAGCAAGAAATATTGTAATATTAATTACTGATGGCAAAGAGGAGTGTAATATGAATCCGTGCGCTGTTTCTGAAATGTATCAAAAAAAAGATATTATTTTAAAGCCTTTTGTTATTGGAATCGGCTTGGATAAAAATTGGAAAAATGAATTTGATTGTATTGGTAAATTTTTTGACGCCTCTAATGAAAATGAATTTTCCAATATTTTAAATATTGTAATTAGTCACATTGTAGATAATACTACTCTACAAGTAAATCTTTTAGATAATGATAATAACAACATAGAAACCAACATAAGCATGACTTTTTATGATTCCTACACTGACTTGCAGAAATATAATTATGTTCATACAATGAACCAATTTGGAAATCCCGATACAATGTATGTAGATCCAATTATGGACTACTACATAGTTGCTCATACAATTCCTAAAGTTAAATCAAATGTTTTTGAAGTTATACCAGGTAAACACAACGTAATAAGCTTAAAAACACCTCAAGGTGAATTAGAATTTAAAATGAATTCAAAAATTGATTATCAATATATTGTTAGAAAACAAAATAATGACTCAACACTTTTTGTAAACAATATCAATAATGTAAAAAAATTTCTTACTGGAGCTTATGACGTTGAGCTATTAACTTTACCAAGAATGTATTTTGAAGATGTAAAAATCGAACAAAACACAAAAACAACTTATACAATTCCAACTCCTGGTATTGCGAATATTATACTACCATCAAAAGGATATGGAGGTCTTTACTTAAAAAAAGCTGATAAAATTGAATTGATTTATCCAATAGATGCGAAAAAAACTCAACACAAATTAACACTTCTTCCAGGAGATTATAAAGTTATTTTTAAATCAAAAAATGCTAAGCAATACATTTATACAAAGCAGGAGAATTTTAAAGTTAAGTCAGGTAGTTCACAAATAATTAAAATTAACTAATATGGAATATATTGATACTAGATCAGGATTTGGTGATGGGCTTTTAGAACTTGGAAGAAAAAATCCAGACATACTTGCTTTATGTGCTGATCTAACAGGTTCTTTAAAAATGGATAAATTCAAAAATGAATTTCCAAATCGGTTTTTTCAAGTTGGTATTGCAGAAGCCAATATGATGGGCATTGCAGCTGGAATGACAATTGGAGGAAAAATACCCTTTACCGGTACTTTTGCTAATTTCTCTACATCAAGAGTTTATGATCAAATAAGACAATCAATTGCTTATTCAGGAAAAAATGTAAAAGTATGTGCATCTCACTCAGGATTAACTCTTGGTGAAGATGGAGCAACACATCAAGTATTAGAAGATATAGGAATGATGAAGATGCTTCCTGGAATGACAGTAATAAATACTTGCGACTACAACCAAACTAAACTTGCTACTATTGCAATTGCAGAAATATTTGGGCCTGTATATTTAAGATTTGGTAGACCCAAAGTTCCAAACTTTACTGATCCAAATTTGCCTTTCCAAATTGGAAAAGGAATTAAATTAAATGATGGAAAAGATGTTACAATAATTTGTACTGGACATCTTGTCTGGGAATCAGTAGAAGCTGCGAAAGAGCTTCATGAAAAAAATATAAGTTGTGATGTAATAAACATACACACAATCAAACCTTTAGATAATCAAATAATTTTAGATTCTATCAAAAAAACCAAGTGTATTGTTACCGCCGAGGAACACATGATTAACGGAGGATTAGGTGATAGTGTTGCTCAACTTTGTGCAAGAAATTTTCCGATTCCAATTGAAATGGTTGGAGTTAATGATACGTTTGGTGAAAGTGGTAAGCCAAATGAACTACTTATAAAGTACGGTCTAGATGCAAAAAATATTATTAGTTCAGTTGAAAGAGTTATTAGAAGAAAATAACTAATGAAAAATCGGGAAGTTTTTAAAAAACATCAGGCTCAAACCTTTGCCTACCCAAGTGCTATTGAAATAACTTCTGCAAAGGGCAACTACTTAATTGATTCTAATGGTTTAAAGTATTTAGATTTTGTTGCTGGAGTTTCAGTAAACACACTAGGACATTGTAACAAGTTTTTAAATGAATCAGTTAAAAAACAAATTGATAGCTATTCTCATGTGATGGTATATGGTGAATTTGTTCAAGAGCCACAAACTAAACTAGCTAAATTATTATCTGAAAATTTACCAAAATCATTATCCTGTACATATTTTGTCAACTCAGGTACTGAAGCAATAGAAGGAGCACTAAAGCTTGCAAAAAGATATACTGGAAAATCAAAAATCATATCATTTAAAAAATCATATCACGGATCAACTGCTGGTTCATTGTCTATCATGGGGTATGAAATTCAGAAGTCAAATTACAGACCATTAATTCCAAATTGTATTTCAATAAATTTTAATTCTACAAAAAGACTTGATGAGATTGATAATCAAACTGCTGCAGTTGTTGTTGAGCCCTATCAAGCTGCTTCAGGATTTATAAAAGCTAATAAAGCTTTTCTAATGAAAATTAGAGAAAAATGTAATAAACATGGAGCACTTCTAATATATGATGAAATACAAACTTGCTATGGGAGGACTGGAAAACTTTTCGCCTTCCAGCACTATAATATAATACCAGATATTCTGTGTATTGCAAAAGGAATGGGTTCAGGCTATCCAATTGGTGCATTTATATCATCATATGAAATAATGCATGAGCTAACTCATAATCCAACACTTGGTCATATTACAACTTTTGGTGGAAATCCTATTTCATGCACAGCTAGCTTTGAAACATTAAAATATGTCTTAAAAAATGACTTATCAAGCAAATGTTTAGATAAAGAAAATATTTTTAGATTTATTTTACAGCATGAACTAATTAAAGAAATCAGAGGAAAAGGGTTAATGTTAGCTGTTGAATTTAATAACAACGAGTTAGCAACCTATGTTGTTAAAGAATCACTTAAAAGAGGTTTGATACTATTTTATTTTCTTTTGACAAAAACTGCTATTAGAATATCACCACCTTTGACAATTACAAAAAGTGAAATTGAGAAGGGGTGTAATATCATTATTGAACTACTAAATAGCTACAAAAATTAATAGTTACCTAATAACCATCAAATCTTTGGTTTTAGTATATTTCCAACCATTAACATCTTGGTAGTAAAGCTCATAAACATAATCACCCATTGGAACTTCATTTCCATTTAAGTCTTTTCCGTTCCATCCGTTAATGCTTGTACTGCTACACTCAAGAGAACTAATGTCGTTAGTAGAAAAAATTAACTGACTATTTTTATTATAAAGATTAAACACAAAAGTATTCTCTCTTATTCCACCATAGCTGATACAAAATCTATCGTTTATACCGTCAAGGTCTGGTGTGAATGCATTTGGGGTATATATCCAAGACTCTTCTTGATACCACAAA
>PBAP01000022.1 GCA_002716345.1 Flavobacteriales bacterium
AATATAATTATCTATGATATGCTTGGAAATGAAATCAAAAAAATTAGAAGAACATTTGATGGTCAGAGTAGTAGAATAGGTCCTATATTGTGGAATTTACGAGATGAAACCAATGTAATTGATGGGGGTATATATATTGCTAAGTTATTTGTTGAGAACGAAATGGGCCTGACTAAGACTAAATCAAATAGAATTATAATAATTAATGAATAATAACGTTAATTGCAATATATTTGAAACATGAGATTTATTAGCATTTTTGTTTTGATAATTTTAGCTAACCAGCTAGCATACACTCAAAATCAGTTAGAAATTGATGACCTGACAGGAGGTCTTAACACAATAACAACAGCAGTACCTTTTCTAATGATAACTCCAGATTCAAGATCTGGTTCAATGGGAGATGTTGGAGCTGCTACCTCTCCAGATGCTAGCTCATTAAGTACAAATCCAGCTAAATATAGCTTTATAGAGGATGATTTAGGTTTTTCAATTTCATATGTTCCTTGGCTCAGAGCTCTAGTACCTGACATCAATCTTTCTTATATTAGTGGCTACAAAAAATTAAATCAGAATGATGCAGTTGCTTTTGAGTTGAGATACTTTTCACTGGGAGATATTACATTCACGGATATTTTAGGAAACACCTTAGGTCAATTTAATCCCAATGAATTAGCATTAGGAGGTTCATATTCAAGAAAGCTTTCAGACTTATTTTCACTATCTCTAGCAACAAGATATATATATTCAAATCTTACAGGTGGACAAATGGCTGGAGATATTCAAACCAATGCTGGAAAATCTTTTGCAGCTGATGTTGCAGGATATTACACTAACAAAATTAGATTCTTAAAAAAGGATTCCGACTTATCTTTTGGATTTAATATCTCTAACATTGGAAACAAAATTTCATATACAAATATCGGCGAGAGAGATTTTATCCCAATCAATTTAAAACTTGGTTCTTCAATTAATATTAATTTTGATGATTATAATAGTATGTCTTATTCATTTGATATTAATAAGCTTCTTGTTCCAACTCCACCACTTTATAATTCTGAAAACGAAATTATTGCAGGAAAAGATCCTAATGTCTCAGTTGTAAGCGGTATTTTTCAATCATTATCTGATGCTCCAGATGGATTTTCAGAAGAGCTTCGTGAAATTAATTTATCTTTTGGAACAGAATACTGGTATGCTCAACAGTTCGCTCTAAGAGGAGGATATTTTTACGAACATAACACAAAAGGAGGTAGAAAATTTTTCACTTTTGGTGCAGGAGTTAAATATAACGTTTTTGCTTTAGATTTCTCATATTTAGTAAATGCAAGTAGAGCAATAAATGGTACTAATCCATTAGCAAATACGATGAGATTTACAATGATTTTTGATATTGGGGCATTACAATTAGAGGGAATATAATGTATAAAGTAGGAATAGGATATGATGTTCATTCTCTTGAAATAGGTAAACCATTCATACTTGGTGGTATAAAATTGAATTATAGTAAGGGGTCAGTTGGCCACTCAGACGCCGATGTATTAGTACATGCAATATGTGATGCATTACTTGGAGCATTAAATTTAAGAGATATTGGTTTTCATTTTCCTGATAATGAAAAAAAATATGAAGGCATTGACAGTAAGATTCTATTGAAAAAGGTAACTACAATGATGTTTGAAAATAAATTTGAAATCTCAAATATTGATTCAACAGTGTGTCTTCAAGCTCCAAAATTAAAAGATCACATACAAGAGATGAAGCTTGTACTCGCTAAATGTATGCAAATAGATTTATCTCAAATATCAATTAAAGCAACCACCACTGAAAAGTTAGGTTTCGTTGGTAGAGAAGAAGGTGTTTCTTGCTATGCTGTTGTTATGCTAAAAAAGTTAGTTAGCTAAACAACTTTCTCCTTTTTCTTCAAAATAAATTAGTGAATCAATCATTCTAATTACTTCTGAAACATTTCTTTGAAGAGTAAAGAAGTTGACAGTTTGATATTGAACTACACCATTCTTATCAATCAAAAAAGTACCTCTTAAAGGAATCATTGGACCATCACAAGTTAGTTGATCTTCTTCGTTTAATGAATAATCTCCAAACAGAACTCCATAATTAGATGAGATTGTCTTAGTCATGTCTGAAATTAATGGAAATGTTACACCCTTGATTCCACCATTTTCTTTTGAAGTATTTAGAAATGCTATGTGCGACTCTTCAGAGTCTGCAGAGCAAGCTATAACTTCAACATTTCTATTTTTAAATTCATCAAGTCTTTTCTCAAATGCATAAAGTTCATTTGGACATATTGAAGAGAAATTTTTTGTGTAGAAGATTAATAAGACATAATTTTTGCCTAAAAATTGCTCAATAGAAAAATTATCTACGATTTCGCAACCATTAACTACAGCTTTTGCATTAAATGAGGGTGCTTTTTTTCCTGTTAGTACAGACATATCTTTTTTTACAAAAATAGTAATATGATTTCTAAGTCAAAAGAAACAGTAAACTTTTGTTGCAAAATAGCTTCCTAAAACAGGGCCCAACAAATAATAAAAAAGATTACCAATAATGTCTTGACCTTCAATAAAATTACTAATTAGTAAAGGACCAATCGCAACAGCTGGGTTTAATACAGCTCCTGAAATATTACCTACAGCCAGAATTGATATAAATACTGTCAAGGCAATTAAGAATCCATAGATGTAATTTCCTTTTGTTTTTTTGCTCACAGAAAATAATAAAATTGTTGAAATGAGAAAAAAGGTGAATAATATTTCGCAAGCTATAATTTCAAAAAAATTGTAATCAAGGTTATCAAATCTATTAATTAGTATACCACTAATTAAGAACTTTAAATATGAAGCTGACAAAGAACCAAATAATTGAGAACATATGTAAAAAAAAGATTCTTAAAGAGTTATTTTTTTCATTAGGTAAATGCAAAATGTAACTGCAGGATTATAATGTGCTCCTGAGAAATGATAACCAATGTAAATTATTATCGCAAGAGCAATACCAACAAACATAGGATTACTAAAGGTAAGTATCGCGTAAACAAGCACAAAAGTTCCAAGAAATTCAGTTAGATATTTTTTCATATGTTTTTAATAACAAATTGAGCTCTTTTCTTTACTGAAGTTTTAGGTATCATTATCAAATTGTATTTGCATTCCTTGTATGTGTTTAGTAAAATTTTACCAATTAGTTCTGCTGTTTTGTAATCTTCATTTCTTTTGTTATCATTTTTGTAGATATCTTGCCATGCAGGTGCAAAAAAAATATTTTTATTGTATTTGTATTTTATTAAAAAACTATGCCAAAGCTCATTATCAACATCAAGATTTTTGAATTTTAAATATGCTAAAGAATCAAAAATTCCCCTGTCAAAAAAATAAAGTCCTTTTTTACAACTATTATATTGATTAATTCTTTCTCTTAATATAATCTTTTCGCTGTCGTTATCAATGGAATTGATTTTTTGATTTGTTTCTTTGGCAAAATCTCTTGCTACCTCTTCAAAGCAATTATATTTTAATTTTTTAAGCTGTGATATAATTGAAGTTTTCCCACTTCCTGGAGGTCCTGTAATTATTACTTTTTTAGAAAGAATATTATTCAATTTTTATTATAGTTTTCTACCAAATAAAATTAATCTCTCGGAGTTTTTTTGATATTCATCAAAGCTATAGTTTCCAAATAAACTAACAAGCTCTATTCCTAATTTTTCAAATACATTCTTGAAATAATTAAGCTCAAGTAAGCTAACTTTTTCGTAATAACTAAATTCTAAATCATTATCTATAATTCTTACTTCTTTTATAATTTTATTGTTTTCAATGTATCTTTTTATCAAAAAAATAACATCATCAATTTGTTTTTTTTCGTTGCTGACTAAGTTTTTCATTACATTTTGAACATTAAAAAAGTCAATTACAATATGACAATTTTTTTTTACACTATCAGCCATTGATTTAATTACACTAAAATTATCTTTTTCATCATCAAAGTAACCAATTGAGGTGAATAGATTAAGGCATAGGTTGAAATAGTCCTCTTTAAAACAATTTCTCATATCAAACTTGTGAAAACTAAGGCAATCGTTTTCGAATTTTTTACAAAAATTAATACTTTCACTAGAGAGGTCTATTCCAGTTACTTTAAAGCCTAAAGAGTTTAAAAAAATTGAGTGTCTACCTTTTCCACATGCAACATCTAAGATTCTATTGTTTTTTTGAAGATTTAGTTTGTTAATTAAATTCTTGATGAAGTGATTAGCTTCGCTGGTGTCTCTGTCTTTATATAAAATATGATAATATTTAGAATCAAACCAATTCTCGTACCAGTAATCTTTATCCATCCCTTTGGCTTTGAATTTCGTATAAAATAATTGCTGTAGCAACGGAAACATTTAAAGAGTTGATTGTTCCAAACAAATCTATTCTTAGAGAAGTATCGCATATTTTTAAAATATTTTTACTTATGCCTAAATCCTCAGATCCCATTACAACTGCAACAGGATTTGTGAAATCAAAACCACTAATCTTTTCATTCCCTTTTTCGCTACAAGCTACTATCTTTAAGCCAGATTCTTTTAAAAATTGTATACTTTCTTGAAGATTCCAAGACCTACATACTTTAATTTTTGATAATGCTCCAGCCGATGTCTTGATTGCATCTGAATTTATCGAAGCAAAGTTTTTTTCTGGTACTAAAACAGCATCTACTTGCAGGCATTCAGCACTTCTTGCAATAGCTCCAAAATTTCTCACATCAGTAATGTTGTCAAGTATTACTATTAGTGGTGTCTTACCTCTTTCATAAATTTCTGGCACAACATTTTCAAGTTTGTGAAAATCAATTGGTGATAGAAATGCAACTACTCCTTGATGGTTTTTTTTAGTTATTCGGTTAATTTTCTCAGCTGGTACATGTTTGTAATTTATTCTTTTTGTCCTGACTAGCTTCCATAGCTCATCAAACAAGTCGTTTTTCAATCCTCTTTGAATGAACAATTTATCAATTGTTTTACCTGAGCTTATTGTTTCAATGATTGGTCTTATACCATATATAAATTCTTTATTTTTCTTCATTTTTAAATTCAATATTTGCCTCGATATCAGGTATTTGTCTTAATTCAATTTCTTTTTTAATTTTTTCAGATTGACTTTTTAGTTCTTTTGTTAGGATTTGTTTTTTTCTTTTTTCCATTGGAGGGTTTAATTTTTCAGCATTCTCAAACTGAATGACGCTCTCTAATATGTCTCTTGGTAGTATAGAACCAGTTTTGCTGAGTGTTTCTAAAAATTCACTTGCAAAAAATTGATCAATTTGTATTCTTCGTTTTGTTGTATGTGCAAATTTACCAATTACTCTACAGATATTATCTCTTTCCTCTGGGCTAAGTTTATCGGCAAATTCATATTCTTCTATTTTTTTTAAACTTAGAATTATTGGTTCTAAGGAATCTTTGGTGATTACACTAACATTATAGTCACCAATGTTATATGAAAATTTATCAATTACAGATAGTGTATTAGATGGTATTACTAAAAAAAGATCTTTTTTAACATTTTCATGTTTTGCATATTTTTTTAAATTTTCTGTTTGATCTTTAATGTATTTTGGGAAATTGCTTAAGTCATCACTTCCCGGACTTTTCGCATCAAAAATTATCAACTGATCCATAATTTCAATGCAATTATCAGGCTTATTTCTTGGATACGGAAAATCTTCTTGGCCTATGTACTTAATTACATGATTATTACAAATTAATTGAATATAACTTTGCACGTCTTTCTCGTGTTCGCTCCAAATTTTTTTCATTTTTTCGATATTTTCTTTTTCTTCACGAACTCTTTCATCATTTACTCTTGCAATTTCTAACTGTAGATTTTGTTGAATTGTACTTATTGATTCAATCCCTTTTCTTTGTGTTTCATTTCTGTTTTCTTCATTATATTTTAGCTTGACAACCTCGCTTTTCAAAGAACTTTTTTCTTGATCTGATATTTTTAATCTTTCGTCAAGCTGAATTTTTTCGGCTTTAACTTCTTCAAAAGATAATAGTCTCGCCTCTGCTATTTTCACATCCTCTTCTAAACTTTTTATTTTTTCTTCTTTCTGAATAATATTTTTTTGTAGTTCACGATTTTCATATAAGGATTCAACATTATTTTTTGATTTTAAGATTAGTGCTGATATTATTATTAGAATTATTAAGAGAGATAAAATGATAATTTCCATAACTTTAATTTGATTATTTAATCAGTACCAATGTACCAACTTCTACTTTTCTGTACAAATCTATTACGTCTTTATTTTTCATTCTAACACATCCATGTGAAGAGGGTATCCCTATTCTTCCTTCCTCGTTGGTTCCATGTATGTAAATGTAACGTTTGTAAGAATCTATTCCATTTCCTTTGTTTATACCATATTCTTCACCACTCAACCACATAACCCTACTTGAAATTATGTCAAGATCACCTTTGCTTGTATCAGAAATTATGTCTACAATTTCTCCTGTTAACTTTCTTCCGATAAATCTTGAATTAATCGGAACATTATCACCAATTTTTGATTTTATGCGATGTATTCCTATTGGAGTTTTGTTGCTTCCAGCTTTATTTCCTACACCTTTTTCTGAGCTAGATATCGAATAAATATCAGTAATTTTTTTTTCTTTTATTAAATAAAGCTTTTGATTTTTAGTTTCAATATAAATAAAACTTGATGGTAAATTTCTATTCTTCTGAAAAAAATAATTTTCACACTGCTTAATTATTAAATCATCGCTTATGAATAAGTTTGAAAATAAAAATATTAAATATAGATTTATCACCATTTAATCTGTTGTTTTCCAAGTTGATATAAAATTTGATTTGTTTTAGAAAAATGCTTGCATCCAAAAAAGCCGCTATGAGCTGAAAAAGGTGAGGGATGTGCTGCAACTAAAATGTGATGCTTCGAGCTGTCAATTATCGATAATTTACTTTGCGCAAACTTTCCCCACAAAAGAAAAATAATATTCTCTTTTTTGTTAGAAATAATTTGTATGACTTTGTCAGTAAAATTTTCCCATCCAAAATTTTTATGCGAACCTGCTTGGTTCTTACTAACAGTTAAAATAGAATTCAAAAGTAAAACTCCTTGATTTGCCCATCTTTCTAAATTTCCAGAAATTGGTAATTCAATTTTTAAATCATTTTTTATTTCTTTAAAAATATTTTTTAATGATGGTGGTTGAGAAATATTTTCATTAACAGAAAAGCATAATCCATTTGCTTGTCCTTTATCATGATAAGGGTCTTGGCCCAATATGACAACTTTTACATCACTTAGCGGAGTTAGTTCAAAAGCTTTAAAAATATTTATTCTGTTTGGAAAAACAGCAGTTCTTGCTTTTTCTTGTAAAATTTTTTTCTTTAGAATTTTAAAGTAATCTTTTTGGAATTCTTGTGACAATTCCGTCTTCCATGATTTTTCTAAGCTTGGATTCAATTGTTTAAAATGTTAATAAAGATAAAAATAAATTGATTTTTTTTGTTTTCAAACATAACTTTATATATGTATTTTTGTAAAAAAAAAATGAGACTATTATTAGGACTAATATTTTTATTTGCTTCCTCTTGCAGTGTTTACAAAGAAAAATGCGATGGTGTTTCTGAAAACAATTTAAAACATATGACTAACGTAAATAAGTTAGATAACTCATAACTATAGAAAATAAATATTTATAAGAAACAAAAATTAAATATGAGTGCCAGCGTTGAAATAAAAGATAGATTAGAAAAGACAAAAAAACCTTGGGTTAGTTTAGATTTAAAAAAAAATAAATCAGACTTTATCAAAAATAGAAAAAGAAAACCTTCATGGCTAAAAGTTAAATTACCAACAGGTGATGCTTACAAAAAGGTTAGATCCATCACTTCTGAAAATAATTTACATACAATTTGTGAAAGTGGCAATTGCCCTAATATGGGAGAATGCTGGGGTGAAGGAACTGCTACTTTTATGATACTTGGAAATATTTGCACCCGATCATGTGGCTTTTGCAATGTCAAAACTGGCAAGCCATTACCTGTAGATTGGAGCGAGCCTCTAAAAGTTGCAAATTCTATAAAGCTGATGGGAGTCAAACATGCTGTAATAACTTCTGTTGACAGAGACGAGCTAGATGATGGTGGGGCAAGTTTTTGGGTAGAGACAATCAATCAAATTAGAAAAATATCACCTGACACAACAATGGAAACACTTATTCCAGATTTTAAAGGAGTTGATAGACACATAAAAATGATTGCCGATGTTGCGCCAGAAGTTGTATCACACAATCTAGAAACAGTTAGGAGTCTAACTAAGAAAGTTAGAATTCAAGCCAAATATGATAGAAGTTTACATACTTTAAAAGTATTGCATGAGGCGGGGATGAAGACAAAATCTGGTGTCATGCTAGGTCTAGGAGAAACCGAAGATGAAATTATTGAAACCATGAAAGATTTAAGGAAAGTAGGTGTAGCAATTCTTACTTTAGGTCAATATTTACAACCCACGTTTAGACATTTGCCAGTCAGTGAGTTTGTTAAACCTGAAAAATTTTCAAGATTAAAGGAAATTGGTTTGGAGTTAGGCTTTAGGCATGTTGAAAGTGGCCCTCTTGTAAGGTCTTCATATCATGCGGCAAGGCATATTCATTAGTTCATAAATTTTTTTAAAATTTAATCAGAATCATTATATTTGTTATCTAACATTAGATCAAGAACATGACAAAATTTCTAACAACTATTATTTTATCAATTTTTTTGACGGTTCCTTTCCAATTATTTGCACAAAATAAAGTTTGTGGAAGTTACAAAGGGTACATTCAAGATGATATACATCAATACCCTGAATTTTACAAATCTATTTCACAAAAGAATCAAAACTTAAAACAAGAGTTTGAAAGAATTCAAAACAATTTAGATATTAATAGCTTAAGATCAACATCTGATAATAAGAAGATAATTCCTGTAGTTGTTCACATAATACATGACGACGGCCCAGAAAATGTTTCTGATGAGGTTGTTCAGGACGCTATTGACGCACTTAATAGAAATATCAACGGACAAAGTAATCTGTTTGAGTCAAGAACTCCCGATGTGTTTGCAGCACTCAGAGGTGTTCCTAATGTAGAATTTAGATTAGCTCGTACTGATCCTGAAGGTCAACTGACAAATGGTATTGTTAGAGTTAAGTCACCCTTAAGTAATGAACCTTCACCAAGAAACGCAGTAAAAGCACTAAGTTACTGGAATTCATATCAGTATTTCAATATTTGGGTCATTAAAAAGTTTTTACCAGAATCTAATGGAAACACTCTTCTTGGATTTGCTCAATTTCCCTTTTCAGGATCAATGGCAACTGATGGTGTTGTATTAATTTACAGTGAATTTAATGATCCATCATCTAGTACACTAACTCATGAAGCTGGTCATTGGTTAGGCTTATGTCACCCTTGGGATTGTGGTGCAGGAACATGCGGTGATGACAATATTTTTGATACACCACCATCAAGAGAAGCTAACTATGGGGTTAGTTTTAACAACTTTCCATATCATGTCGGATTACAAAATCAAGGATGTATAGCTGATTCAATGAACTGGGCAGGTGAAATGTTTATGAATTATATGGATTACACTCCTGATCAATTTACTACCATGTTTAGTAAAGGCCAAGTTGAAGTTATCAATGAAACCTTGGAAGGTGACGGAATAGTACCGGGATTTAGGCAATACATGTGGTCTGAAGTAAATATTGATGAAACTGGAACCAGTGATGGTTTTCTACCCCCAACATGTACCAAGCAACTAAATATTTTTGAAAATAATGATGCGTATCAAGTTTGTATTGGAGAAGAAACTTGGTTTAGGTCAAATTCAAGAATATTTGGCAATAATATTTCTTCTGTTGAGTGGGATTTTGGAGATGGAACAATTACAAGTGGTAGCTATAACGGACANTTAGGTCACTATGAACTTCATACATATGCTAANGAAGGCACTTATGATGTCAAATTTANAATAACTTATGATGAAGTAATAAAAGTNAGAGCAAGTGATCCTTCTTTGATTCCGGCNNCTGATCCAAGNTTAATTCAATCAATTACAACTNATAANATAGTACAAGGAACTCAAGATGAACTAAATAATATGTCTGCTTCTAATATTTCCTCACACTACATAGANAGTTTAGGTAAATATTGGGGACTAGTAGATACTACATTCTACAGAGGTAAGNTTCAAGAAACNATCTACGAATACGATTANACTAATACTTGTGTTGNTGAAATAGTAAAACCTGCTTTTGTAACNGTAAACNCTGCATCATCTCAAAACACTTCTCCNGAAACTTANGAATTNTTCACNGGTCNTGATCCAGACTGGACTGTAACTGAAAATAATTATGATAATAGTGTTTGGGCTATTTCTGATTTATCACAACAAGCTNGATGGGAATGGTATTCAGGAAATGGAAGTATGAAAATTAACAACTTTGAACTNTCAGAGAAAGGAATTATTGGTGGTTACTCAGAAATTATATCTAAATCTTTTAATCTTTCCTCATACACAACTCCTGCAATTAAATTTAGTTGGTCTGGCGCTGCTTTGAATACGTTTCCAACTAATGAGTTNAGAGTGCATTACTCAACAAATTGTGGTGAAAANTGGTTGTCTTTAGCTACNTTAGANCCTGTTACAACATCNAGAGCTGGATANATAGCAACNANTTTTGTTCCAAATCCAAATGATTGGTTGGATACTGTTCTNACNAAGAATGCNTTAAAAAACAATAATGTNAAGTTTAAGATTTCATATGATGGNGGTACTACTNCTCANAACAACATATATATTGANNATATAAAAATTGGAGANGCATCTTCTTTGTTAAATGAAAANNNTACTTCANTTTCTCAAAAAGTGTCTGTTTTCCCAAATCCTTTGGATGAGTCTAGCTCTNTTTTACTTGAAAACTTTGGTGGACAAGAGACAANNATNGATATNATAAATATTNTAGGNGAGAANGTTNATAATATATNTGNGGGAGTTATACAAAGTGATTATTTTGAAATCAGTAATTTAAGAGCTCGTATTAAAAAAGANGGGATATACTTTGTCAGAGCTACAAGCTCATCAAANAAATCGTTTACGAAAAAAATAATTTTAAACTAAGTTTANANATGAACAATNAAGGCAATGGAAAGTGCCCCATCTTTCATGGTGGGAGNACAACTAAGGATTCATCAATAGATAAATGGTGGCCAAAATCATTAAATCTAGATATTTTACATCAACATGACTATAAATCAAATCCTAANTCNAGGANTTTTGATTANAGAGAGGAAGTTAAAAAANTAGATTTTGAGNAANTAAAAAATGANATGCATGAAATGATGACTAGCTCAGTCGAATGGTGGCCTGCGGATTGGAATCATTATGGAGGTTTGATGATTCGAATGGCTTGGCATGCAGCAGGNACATATCGTATNTCTGATGGTAGAGGTGGTGCAGGAACTGGAAACTTACGTTTTGCACCNTTAAACTCNTGGCCGGACAACACTAATTTAGATAAGGCTAGAAGACTTTTGTGGCCTATCAAAAAAAAATATGGAAATAAAATAAGTTGGGCTGACTTGTTTATACTTGCAGGTAATGTNGCTTATGAGAGTATGGGNTTAAAAATGTNCGGTTTTTCATACGGAAGGCCNGATATTTGGCACCCAGANATTGATATTAANTGGGGTCCTGAGAACGAGTTTTTAGCTCCTAGTGAACANAGATATGATGATTTAAATGAACCATCAANNATGCAAAAACCTTTAGCAGCNGCTCACATGGGTCTTATTTATGTTAATCCNGANGGNGTNAATGGTAAGCCTGATCCANTAAAGACAGCNCTTCATGTNAGAGAAACTTTTGCAAGAATGGCNATGAACGATGAAGAAACTGTTGCTCTTACAGCTGGAGGNCATACNGTNGGNAAAGCTCATGGAAATGGTGATGCAAATTTACTTGGTCCNGGGCCNGAGGGNGGAAANATNAANGANCAAGGNTTTGGGTGGCATAANCCAAGTGGCTCAGGTNNTGGAAAAGATGCTGTAACAAGTGGAATTGAAGGNGCATGGACTACTAATCCAACTNAGTGGGATAATGGTTATTTTGACATGCTTTTCAATCATNANTGGGAATTAAGAAAAAGTCCTGCTGGAGCATGGCAATGGGAACCTAAAGAAATTGCTGAAAANAAAAANCCAGTTGATGCGAATAATNCNAATAAAAGAAATAATCCAATAATGACTGATGCTGACATGGCTATGAAAATGGATCCAATTTANAGAGATATATCGCTNAAATTTATGAATGATCAAGANTATTTTTCTCGAACATTTGCAAGAGCATGGTTTAAGCTTACACANAGAGANATGGGNCCAAAAATTAGATATATAGGNCCTGAGTTACCNAAAGANGATTTAATTTGGCAAGATCCTGTTCCTAAGGGCAATAAAAATTATGATGTAGAAAAAGTTAAACAAGAAATTAANTTNCTTAATTTAAGNATATCNCAAAGAGTTTCAGTNGCATGGTGCAGTGCGAGCTCTTTTAGAAATTCAGATTTAAGAGGAGGCGCTAATGGGGCAAGAATAAGACTTCTTCCTCAAATCAATTGGCAATCAAATGACNCAGATGAGTTAGCTTTAATTTTACCNNAATATCAAAAAATATCAGAAAAATTTGATNTNAGTATCGCAGATATAATTGTTNTAGCAGGTAATACAGCTATAGANGAAGCCATAGAAGTAAGTGGTCATAAANTGAATGTCCCTTTTAAAACAGGAAGAGGAGATGCCAGCTCGGAAATGACTGACGAAAACTCATTTGCTTCGCTTGAGCCAATTGCAGATGGNTTTAGAAATTGGGTTAAGGAAGANNTAAAAGAAAATTGNGAAGAATATTTACTTGATAAAGCTCATCTNTTGGGACTAACTGCTCCTGAAATGACAGTNTTAATTGGTGGAATGAGAGTATTAGAGGCTAATCACGGCAACTCAAGTGTTGGAGTTTTAACAAATAGTCCTGGAAAATTATCAAANGATTTCTTTGTAAATATTCTTAGTATGGATTATAAATGGGAAAAAGTAGAANCTAACAAATTTAACNTNATAANTAGNCANGATAATCAAATTAAATGGACTGCAAGTAGATTTGATCTCATTTTTGGTTCTAACTCNATACTNAGATCTTATGCTGAGNANTATGCTCAAGANGACAANAATGAAAAGTTTATANGTGATTTCATCTGTGCATGGAANAAAGTAATGAATGCAGATTTGTTCTAAGAAATAAATTCTTGNANCNCNATTTTATCTTTTTCAAAAACTGCATATGTNTTGTGATTAATCCAATCGCCTANGTTAANATAAGTAAANNTATCCNCTATTTTTATTNTTGGAGCATGCAAGTGGCCAAATATATAATAATCATTTTNAGAAATTNTATTTTTTNTCTTGCAAAAATTTATTAGAGGATCATGTATTTTNTGATTGTCTATTNATTTNGANNCATTTTTNTTTCTGCTNANACTTGACCACNTTTTAGCTATTGAAAAAGCAAATGTNGGNTGAAGTGAGGAAAAAAGTNCTTGACAAAATTTAGATTTAAATAAAAACTTNATGAACTTGTAAGNTAATTTTTTGTTGTGTATTTCATCACCATGAGTTATGAAAATTTTTTTATCGTTAATTGATATNAGCATTTCATCTCTAACTTTTGCACCAATTTCATTTTCTATGTATCTGTTCATCCATAAATCATGATTACCTGTAATGAAGAAAACATCAGTTGAATTTTTAATTAGCTCAGTGATTTTAGAAAAAAATCTATGATTACCCTTGGGTACTACGTCATTATATTCATACCAAAAATCAAATGTGTCGCCGACGAGATATAATTCTTTGGCATTACTTTTAATTTTTTCAAGCCATTTTACAATTTTAAGTTCTCTCTTATTATTTTCATTAAATGATTTGCTATCTCCTAAATGAAAATCAGATGCAAAGTAAATTTTATTTTTTTCGCTTTTCAAGTTCCTTTTTTAGTTCATTATTAATTTTTTTTGGATCAATTTTACCTTTTGTTATTTTCATAATTTCACCCATAAAAAGACCAATGAGTCCAATTTTCCCTTCATTATATTCAATTACTTTTTGCGGATACTTTCCTAAAACTTTAGAAATTATCTCTTGAAGGTCAATGGAGTCATTTTCAAAAAAAAGATTATTTTTTTCTATGATTTCAATAACTTCTAGATCTGAGTTTAAAAGCTTAGGGAAAATTATTTGTTGAGCAGATGATATTGAGACTTTTTTCTTAGCGATAAAAGATAATAATGTAATAATTTTTTTTCTGTCAACAGGCAATTTATCAATTGGTACTGAATTCGTATTTAGAAATGATTTTATTGGTCCATTAACAAAATTAGCCACTAACTTATAGTTTTTTATGGTCTTACAAATTTTTTGAAAATAATCAGAAATTTCTTTGTCTTCTATTAATAGCTTTATATCATAATTACTTAAATCATATTCTTTTTTAAACTTTTTCTCTAGTTCATTTGGTAATAAAGGTAAATCATCAGCTATAGATTGAATATATTTTTCATCTAAAATTATTGGCTGTAAGTCAGGTTCTGTAAAGTATCTATAGTCATCTGCTTTTTCCTTTGTTCTCATTGAACTTGTTGCATTAGTTAGTGCATTGAAGTTTCTTGTCTCTTGTAGAACAGATTTACCTTGTTCAATAAGTTTTATTTGTCTATCTATTTCAAAGTCTATAGCTTTTTTTATATTTCTTGTAGAGTTCATATTTTTAATCTCTACTTTTATGCCAAAGTCTTTGTCATTTTCTTTCATAACTGATACGTTGGCATCGCATCTTAAACTCCCTTCTTCCATATTACTGTTACAGATGTTCAAGTACTTTACAATTTTTCTGATCTCATTAACAAAGCTTTGTGCTTCATAGCTAGAACGAATTTCTGGCTCAGATACTATTTCAAGAAGAGGTACTCCAGCTCTATTGAGGTCAATTAATGAATTATATGGATCAATGTCATGTATACTCTTTCCAGCATCCTCTTCCATATGAATTCGCGTCAGATTTATTTTTTTCTTTGAACCGTCCTCCAAATCAATTAACAAATGACCTCCCTTGCAAATTGGATTTTTGTCCTGAGTTATTTGATAGCCCTTTGGAAGATCAGCATAAAAATAGTTCTTCCTTGAGAAAATATTTTTTTTATTTATGTCACATTCTAAAGAAATTCCAAGCTTTAGGGCATATTCTATTAGCTTAGTATTAACAGAAGGTAAAGTGCCTGGATATGCAAGTGAAATAGGTGAGGTTTTTGTATTGGGATTAGCTCCATAAATATTTTCGTCAGATGAGTAGGCTTTGCTCTTTGTACTTAACTGTATATGAATCTCAAGACCAATTACTGATATATAGTTATTCTTAATCATTCTTAACAATAAATTTACCAGTTTTTGTAGTTGATTTTTGATTTTTAATCTTGTAAATATAAAGACCATCATNTAANGANATATTANAAATTTGNTCTTTANTAATATCAGCTTGAAATAATATTTTTCCATTTAAATNGTAAATGGTTAATATTCCATCNCNTTCATCNNTTAGTGAAAAGTANTTTTTAACGGGNTTTGGAAAGATTATTTCATTAATTTTTTCANTTTCTANATTNGAAGTCGCATCNCATTTAAATANATANAATCCAGTCTGCATATCAGAAACGAGNATGTTCCCTGAGCTTAAATATGGATAAACACCCCATGCGCCNCTGTAAGAANTATGATTATTTGGACTNTAGGTATCNTAATAACANACTTCAATTGGANNATTTGGATTTGAGATATCGTAAACTCTTAGNCCATCATGATAATAAGCAACATAAAGTAAGTTGTCTTTAATAATAGCATTATGAGCCATTGAATTTGCATCAACNCCAGAGTTAAATACTGAAATTACAGAGATATTAGTNAAATCAGACAAATCAAGAATTTTAATATCGTAGCCNTGATTTTCNTCTTGCATTGCATAGATATCCCCAGANTNATTTAACCAACCTGANTGATTATATCCAGCGTCAGGGTATGAAGTTAAAGATCCTAGTAAATTAGGCTGNTTTGAAATAGAATTAACATTTGAATAATCAAAGACNCTGAAACCATCGTTTCCACAATTTAAATATGCAGTATCATTNCTAACATANGCATCATGTACATGCCCTANTGTAGGATNATTAAGNTCGTTTATCAAAACAGGTAAAACTGGNTTTGCAAGTGAATAAACATCCATTGCATTGTTTGANGCACAAGCATATAATTTGGCTGTACTTGTATCAATAAAAATATTATGTGCTTTGTTGAACAAAGCATTATCATCATATACAACATTAAATGAGTAGGGCAAATTACTAATATCAATGATTTGTAAAGTACTAGAGCTACCTTCATCGCANACTGCATATAANTAGCCATCAAAATCATGATAGTCTCTGTGAATAACACCTCCACCGGTGTANGCTCCAGCGANAAATGCTGTTTCGTAAATNTTTTGAACATTNGAAACATCAAAAATATGNGTNCCAGCAGTTGAACCGATTACNGCAAATTCATGATTATTTATTTCAAAGCCCCAAATTTCNTTNTAAGNATTGTCATATGCCCAAGAACCAACCAAGGAAGTNTCATTCCAATTATAAATTAANTTAGCTTCTTGAGAATTACAAAAAAANGAGAAAAGAAGTATTAAAATTGTTATTNTGTTTTTCAATTTATAATNTTTTTNATTAATGTTATGAGATTAGGTTGAGCTTTTTTAGCANCTTGTTGTATCTCCTCNTGAGTAACTTTTTCAATTTTTCCTTCAATACCNAGATCAGTAATNACTGAAACCGCGAAACATTGCATNTTCATATGNCTTGCTACAATTACTTCAGGAACAGTAGACATTCCAACAGCATCACCACCAATTATTTTTAAGAATTTATATTCAGCAGGTGTTTCAAGATTAGGTCCGGTAACACAAACATAGGTTCCTTTNTGAAAACAAATTNNACTTTCATTAAATATTCTTTCAGCAGACTCAATCATTTCTTTANTGTAAGGCTCACTCATGTCAGGAAATCTTGTTCCTAGTTCTGAAATATTTTTACCAATAAGAGGNGAGGGGGNTAAGTTAATATGGTCATTTATTATCATNACATCTCCAATTTCAAAGTTAGAGTTCATTCCACCAGCTGCGTTACTTAAAATAACTTTTCGAATATTNAGTATTTTCATTAATCTTATTGGTAGAGTAACCTCNTCCATAGAATAGCCCTCATAGAAATGGAATCTACCTTGCATAATCATTACATCTATGTTGTTGATTTTGGCAAAGANNAGNTTTCCTTCATGNCCTTCAACAGTAGATTTAGGGAACTCAGGAATATTTTCATAGCTTATAGATTTTATTATTTCAAGACTATCAACTAAATTGTTNAGACCAGTGCCTAAAANAANACCATATTTNGGCTTTATTTCTATTAAATTTTCAAGANAGTTCTTTATTCTTTGAAGTTTNTCTAACATGTTCTAGAATATTTTTTTCAAAATTATCATTTTCGTGAAAATCAAGAGCTATCTTTTGTACATAAAAAGGATANTTNCCAATAAATCTAATGAAATTCATCAATTTTANNCNATCTTTTTCTGTAGTTACTATAATTTTATCANTTGTATCTATTTTATTAAATNTTTTTATGATTTNNTCGACNTCAGTNTTTGTAAAGCTATAATGGTCAGGTTTAGAGTAANTATGCACTTTTCTACTAATCTTTGCTAAATCGTTAAANAATTCAGTGTTGTCAGCGATAGCTGTTACTAAAAGAATTTCAGTTNTGGAGCAGATNTTAAANTTTTTTTTAGTNCTAATATGAGTTAAATCTAAATATTTTGTTTGACAGAAATAAGTAGGTTTATTGCACAAATGATTTGAAAAGTACTTCNTTTTTTTATTNTCNAATGANAAANCACATTTTGTAATTATGATATAGTCAGATCTTTTAAAGTTTTTCTTTTTTTCTCTTAATCTACCAAAAGGTAGCAAATAATCATTAAAAAATGGATTTTTAAATGTTGTCAAAATAAATTGTATNTCAGCTTTAACCCATCTNTTTTGAAATCCGTCGTCCATAATTATTAGTTCAACATTNTTATCAATCAATTTNTTGATTCCTCTCTGTCTNTNAANGTCAACTGCAATTATTAANAATGGATACTTGCTTTTAAGCATACAAACCTCATCACCATATTTGTTAGTATCAANATCATNAACAAAATGAAATCCTTNACTTTTTCTCTTATAACCTCTNGANATAATTCCTATTTTATANTCTTTTGAAAGCATATTAATNAGGTGATCTACAAANGAAGTTTTTCCCGTGCCACCAGCAGACAAGTTNCCGACACAAATTAANGTCTTATTGAAGTTTTTAGACTTTAAAATANTGTAGTTGAATAGAATGTTTTTGAACTCNGTAAAAAGTCCATAAATNAATGAAAAAANTCTTAATAGTAACATTNNTCAAGCAAANATATACAATAAGATATTTATATTATTTTTGAAAAATGAAGATTAAAGATGTAATTGANTATTTGGANGATTTTGCACCANTTTCTCTNCAAGANGANTATGACAATAGNGGTCTTAATATTGGNAANANAAANAATGANTTAACTAATATTTTAGTTTCTTTAGATTGTAATCTTGANGTAATTAAAGAAGCCNTAAGTAAAAATTGTAATCTTTTAATAACACATCATCCNATAATATTTAAAAATTTAAGATCAATNACAGGCTCGAANAATTCTGAAAATTGCATAGTAGANGCAATCAAAAATNANATATCAATTTATTGTATTCACACCAACCTTGATAATACTTTTTATGGTGTNAATTATAAAATAGCAGAAAAGCTAAAGATTAATGATTANAAGATTTTAAAACCAATATCAAATATTTTTAAATTAGAAGTTTACTGTCCTGATAATCATTGTGATGAGCTGAGAAATGCCATTTTTGAATCAGGAGCTGGAAAAATGGAAAATTATGACTCTTGTAGCTTTAATGTTAATGGTAAAGGTACTTTTAAACCGCTTTCTGGATCAAAACCTGCGATTGGTAAAAAAAATAAGCTTGAAGTTGTAAGCGAGCAAAAATTAGAGTTTATATTTTATGAAAATCAAATGAGTAATGTACTTCAAGCGATGATCAAATCTCACCCATATGAAAAAATTGCTCATCAAATAATCAAATTGAATAATAAAAATCTTTATGCTGGCTCTGGTGGATATGGTTTTCTTGCCAAATCAACCCGAACAGTTGATTTTATTCAACTTCTTAAAAGTGTTTTTAAAGCAGAGGGCATAAGGCACACCAAGGTATTAAATGAAAAAGTTCATAAGATTGCTTTTTGTGGAGGAAGCGGTAGTTTTCTAATTGAAGGTGCAATTAAAAATAAATGTGATGTATTTATTACTAGCGATTTAAAATATCATGATTTCTTTGATTATCAAGATCAGATATGTATTGTAGATATTGGACACTTTGAAAGTGAACAGTTTACTATGGATTTAATAAAAGAAAAAATTTCTCAAAATTTTAGTACATTTGCCGTCCACTTATCTAATGTTAAAACAAATCCAATAAAATATTTAAATTAATGGCAAAAAAGCAAGAAACAAAAACAGCGAGTTTAAAATCAGTTGAGGAAAAGCTAAAAGCATTATACCAGCTTCAGTTAATAGATTCAGAAGTTGACAGAATACGAACTGTTAGAGGCGAGCTTCCATTAGAAATTGAGGATTTGCAAGACTCCATAGAAGCCTATTCTAAAAGAAAGGAAAAAGTAGTTCAAGAAATTGATTCAGAAAATGAAGTAAAAACAAAAAATACCAATCAAATAACAGAATCAAACGAGCTAATTAAAAAGTATAAAAAACAACTTGAGAATATCAAGAATAACAGAGAATTTGTGTCACTCACTAAGGAGATTGAATTCCAAACTTTAGAGATTGAACTGTCAGAGAAGAAAATCAAAAACTCGGAAGCAAATTTACTTCATCACACAGAAAAACTTAACAGTTTAAATGATGATTTAGATTTAAGAAAGGATGAGCTGGATAAAAAATCAGGAGAATTAGATGAGATAGTTAAAGAAACTGAAAAAGAAGAAGAGGCACTATTAAAAAAATCTCAAAAAGCTAAAAAGGTCATTGATGACAGATTGCTATTAGCATATGAAAAGATTAGAGATAATGTAAAAAATGGCTTAGCAGTGGTTTCAGTCAAAAGAGATGCTTGCGGTGGCTGCTTCAACAAAATACCACCTCAAAGGCAACTAGATATCAAACTTCACAAAAAAATTATTATCTGCGAGCACTGTGGAAGAATTTTAGTTGATGAAGAGGAGCTTCAGAAAAGTTAATTAGAATTTCAGTCCAATACCCAACACAATCCTGTGTCTATCTTTTTCAAGCTCTGCAGTTTCAGAAACTCCGTTAACTGAATATAAGTTATAGTTTTGCTTTCCTTTGGTATTAGTGTAGCTTGCATCTATGAAATAATTCCCAATGCTATATCCAATTCCTATTGAATTAGTAACCAAATTAAAATCTTCTTTATCCTTGATGGGACTTCCATGTTCTGAATAACCAAATCGAAGCGACAAGTTGTTTGATATATATTCCCCACCAATTTTGATATTATTAGTTCTCACATAATTTGTTGACATAAAATCATTCTCTTCTCGAAATCTTTCAATGTCTGATTGAAGACTTATAAAGCTATAGTCAATTGTTTCATAATCAATGCTTAAAAGTAAGTTGTTAAAAGTAGAGGATGCGCCTAATATAATTTTCCAGGGTGTTATTAAGTCATATTCAAAGAAACCATAGGGAGAGGACTCAGAACTACTCTCACCATTACTAAAGCTTGTTCTCATTGATGAATTAAATTCTTCTTGTATGGAGATATATGAAGGTGAATGTGCAGAAAGACCAACTCTAAAGTTATTGTTGAGTCTGTAAATTGCTCCGGCTTTGATATTTATACCACTTCCAGAAACTATCAATGATCTATTTAAATCAAATGCAGTTAAATCAGAAATTGTATCTGAAAAANNACTTTCACNATATAATGTTCTCTCACTNTATTCTATTATGGGTATTNCCATGNTAACACCNAAGTATAATTTGTCATCAATTGAAGTTGCNANAGAGATAGGAACTTCNCCTGNNTANCCAGAGGATTCTTTTTGNAGANACTGAAATTTTTCGGAAACACTATTTACATGAGAAATATAATTCCCGTTGTCATATAAATAATAATTAGTNGATGTGTCAATCGAATTATCAGCTAAATCTATTACATCAGTCCAGAAAGCTAANTATTCAAGAAAAGGGTCTAGATCNTTTANTAAATGTCCGNTTGCTCTNGATAANAANACATCAGCAAGTGAATTCTCGCTATTGGTNCTTGCAATAAAAATCCTCTCNTTNAAGCTAGCTGTTTGGTTCCAGCCAACACCAAAATTAATCCTTTTAACATTCAAATCNCTTTTGGGATTTGATAAAACTATTCCAATATTTTCTGTTTGTGAATTTATTTGCCAATCTCTTTCCTTNATATNTCTAAAATCAGATGTNANAATATTTCTTCCAAATGAATTAGTATATGTAAANTCACTAAACTGGTACATTCCCAANCCAGCTGGATTATGANTTAGATTAGAAAAATCACCACCTAAAGATCCAAAGGCCCCACTCATTGAATTGAACTTTGATGTTCCAAAAGTGTTTTGACTTGAAAATTTGAGNGCATCATTTACATATTGTGAATATGAGAATGTAACTGATAATATTAAAAGTATTGTAAANATTNATTTTTTAAACATGTTTAAGGCTTTCTT
The DNA here is from genome assembly GCA_002716345.1 of Flavobacteriales bacterium. Taxonomy (GTDB): domain Bacteria; phylum Bacteroidota; class Bacteroidia; order Flavobacteriales; family BACL11. The sequence goes on from PBAP01000022.1 coordinate 22,066, forward strand.
TTTATTGTATTTCTATTATAACTTTTGGTATTTGAACGATTAAAGCTGTTATTGGTCTTCGTTCTNAATGAGTTTTTATTGTTACTAGTTTTTTTGTTGTAATAATTGCTTTTTCTATTNGTAGATTTTTTTATTTCAGTTTTGTATTCCCTTTTGTNAAAATTTTTTGNTTTNGCTNGNTNNANAGNTCTTGTGTCAAAATTTTTNTTCTTTAAATTAANAGANNTNNNTTTACTTGTTTTTGTTANGCTAGAATTNTTGTAANTTCCGCTTAATGAGTTTCTTTTGCCATAATAAAATCTTTTCCCACTTGAATTTGAAATAACAATATTTGGGTTATGATAACTGTGATTATAGTTCCAATATGAGCTNTAAAATGGGTCGTAATATCCGTAATGAAAGGGATTNTAGTATGAGTAATTATAATATGGAGAGTAATAGCCATATCCAATNGACATACCAAAATTGTAAGAATAGGGATCATAAAATGTATTCCATCTGTCATAGTAGAATGGATTGGANGAAAAATATCTATTATATAGATATGGTCTGTAAAGCCCTCTACTAGAATGGTAATAATTATCAAAGTAATAATTGTTTATTGTTGCTTGAGAGGTGTCGTCACTGTAAATACTGTCAGCACTGATGTAATTTTTATTTTTTTCAACGCTTTTATAATTTGAAACAATTTCATCATGTGAGCTAAATTCATCAGCATTAAGAAAGTTGGGATCATCAAAATGAGACATGTATAATGTAGAGCTACATGAAAAAAGAAGTGAAAGTGAAATTAGTGTAATAAATTTTGACATAGCTTAAATATTTATTGCTTACTTACAAAGATAGTTTAATTTGTTAATTTTGCTTCATNATTANAAACGCGATAGCTAAACAAAAATTGTTAATATGTCAAAGAAAATTACACCAAGAAATAAAGATTATTCTCAGTGGTATAATGACATAGTACAGCACGCTGAGCTCGCTGAAAGCTCTGGAGTTCGAGGATGCATGGTTATTAAACCCTACGGATTTGCAATATGGGAAAAAATGCAACAAGCACTTGATGTAATGTTTAAAGAAACAGGACACTCAAACGCATATTTCCCTTTGTTTATTCCAAAATCATATTTCAATAAAGAGGCAGCACATGTTGAGGGTTTTGCCAAAGAATGTGCTGTTGTCACTCATTATAGACTCAAAAATGATAATGGGAATATCATAGTTGATTCTAATGCTAAGCTAGAAGAGGAACTCATCGTTAGACCAACTTCAGAAACAATCATTTGGGATACTTACAGAAAATGGATTCAATCATACAGAGACTTACCTATTTTATTAAATCAATGGGCCAATGTTGTAAGATGGGAAATGAGAACAAGGTTATTTCTCAGAACTGCAGAATTTCTATGGCAAGAAGGACACACCGCTCATGAAACCAAAGATGAAGCAATAGAAGAGTCTAAGTTAATGATTAATGTGTATGCTAAATTTGCAAAGGAATTCATGTCAATGCCTGTTATCATTGGAACTAAAACAGAAAATGAGAGATTCGCTGGTGCAATTGAAACATATTGCATCGAAGCTATGATGCAAGACGGTAAAGCTTTACAAGCAGGTACATCACACTTTCTGGGACAAAATTTTTCAAAAGCGTTTGATGTTAAATTTGCTAACAAACAAGGAAAGTTAGATTATGTCTGGGCAACCTCTTGGGGAGTATCAACAAGGCTCATGGGTGCATTAATAATGTCGCACTCTGATGATAAAGGTTTGGTTTTACCTCCCAAGTTGGCTCCATTTCAAGTTGTAATCATTCCAATTTATAAAGGAAAAGAAGAACTGGTTTTAATTGATGAGAAAGTCAATGATTTAATCCAAGAGCTAAAATCAAAAGGGATATCATATAAATATGACAATAGAGACACTCACAAACCGGGTTGGAAATTTGCAGAGTATGAGCTAAAAGGTGTGCCAATTAGATTGTCAATTGGCAAAAGGGATATAGATAATGATACAATTGAATTAGCAAGAAGAGATACATTAGAAAAAAAAATATACAAGTTTGACAGCATTTCTAACGAGATCACAAGATTATTAGATGAAATTCAAGATAATCTATATAACATTAATCTTAAAAGAATGAAAGACAATACTGTTGAGTGTGTAGATTTCGATGATTTCAGTTCAAAGATAAGTTCTGGCTTTTTTGTTAAAGCTTACTGGGACGGTACAACAGAAACTGAAAATAAGATTAAAGAAAAAACTAAAGCAACAATAAGATGTATTCCATTAGAAAAATCAAAAGTTATGGGTAAATGTATAATAACTGGCAAGCAATCTAAAGATAAAGTCATATTTGCAAAATCATATTAAATGAAGAGCGAGATAATCAATATTTTAAAAACAAAATCAAAAAATAAGCAGCTTGTTTATTTAAACACAAAAACTTTCTTTGAAAATCTTAAAGAAAAATTAATTCAAACGGAGAAATACTTNATAGATAGAGTAACAAGTTCAAATAAAGAAATCGAAATTAAATATTNAAGTAGTGGAAATTTTGAAGCTATGTTGCAATTGTCAGGAGAGACTCTTTTGTTCAATATGCATTCNAATGTATTTGATTTGCCTAAAAACCATGCTTTTAAAAATTCTGATTATTTAAAAAATGACGTAGAGAGATCTTTTTGTGGAATAATTAATATATATAATTTTCTTTCTGATTCATATAAGTATAAAAGATTAAANGATGAGGTTTATTTGATNGGCAGAATTTTTATTAATAAGGATAATAATTTTTTTGTTGAGGGCGAAAAACCAATTGGGTTTTTGTTNAGAGATTTTCCTAACCAAAATGTTACATCTGATTTGATTGAAAAAATTCTTTCTACATGCATACTTTATTGTTTGAATGATGATTTAATTGTTCCAGACTTTAATGATTATAAAATAATTAATGTTCATCATATCATGCAAATGAGCAATAATCAAAAATTAAAAACTGCAAAAAAACTAGGTTACAGATTNTCGGATGAATAAATTTGTTTTTTTATTGTCTTGTAATTAAAAAATCATAGTTTTGCAATCTGTTTGATAAAAGATTCGGCCCGGTCGTCTAGTGGTTAGGACGCCAGGTTTTCATCCTGGTAACCGGGGTTCGATTCCCCGTCGGGCTACAAAATAAAAAATTATGGCTAATCATAAATCAGCATTAAAGAGAATTCGTCAAAACGAAAAAAGAAAAGCTAGCAANAAGTATCAGCATAAAACCGCAAGAAATGCTATCAAGAAGCTTCAAAATGATACTGATAAAAAATCTGTAAAAAAACTCTTCCCAAAAGTTGTTTCAATGATTGATAAGCTAACTAAAAATAACATCATACACAAAAATAAGGCCTCAAACCTTAAATCTAAGCTAAACAAACACTTTAACGTAGTCACAAAAAAATAGCACTTTAGGTGATTAAAAATATTTTTTTTGATCTTGACAGAACTTTATGGGATTTTGANAAAAACTCTANATTAGTACTAGAGGAAATCTTNTNTGAATTTAACCTCAAGGAAAAAATTNGTGTTCAAAAAGANATATTCATNAACGAATANAAAAAAATCAATGAAACTTTATGGAATCAATATCGANTTGGAAAAATTAAAAAAGAGTTTTTGAGANATAGTAGATTTAAGCAGACATTAGAANTATTTAATTATTATNATGAAAGTTTGTCAATAGAAATTTCTGATTATTATGTTAAAGAGTGTCCAAAGAAAAAAAATCTTTTNCCNAATACAATTAAAATTTTAGATTATCTAAAAAATAAATACAATTTACATATCATAACAAATGGATTTGAAGANGTACAAATTATAAAATTAAAATCCTCAGGNTTATCAGATTATTTNGATCAGATTATTACATCAGAAAAAATTGGAGTAAAGAANCCTGATCCNAAAATTTTTAGTTTTGCNTTAACATCNGCAAAAGCAAATAAAGAAAACTCTATTATGATAGGTGATGATTTAAAAGTAGATATCTTGGGAGCAGAAAATTTTGGAATCAGAGCAGTTTATTTTAATCCANATATGAACATTCATAATGAAAAAATTAGTTTTGAGATAAAAAATCTTGATGAGTTAATTTCATTATTTTAAAATCGGCTTTTTTCAAATCTTTCCAAAAATTTACATAAGATTTTTTGACAACATCTGGATTTTCGATTAGAACAAAGTCATTAACAATGGCNAGTGCAGCAAAGCTCATTGCAACCCTGTGGTCATAAAAGGTAGAAATAATTTTTTTTTGTTTTATGTTTTTATATCCTATCTGAAAACTTAAAACCCGATCACTTTCCTTAAATTTTTGAGTTTCTGTTCCATTAACTTTTGTCTTTAGATTGTGTTCTTGAATAAGAATTGAAATTGGTAAAAAAATATCAGGAAAATCTTTGATGTCTAAGCTATTCAATTCATTAAAATTCTTAATTTTTTTCATTAATATATCATTTCCTTTTTCAATCATTTTAACACCAAAATGTTCAGCAATTCTAAAAACTATACTATCTCCTTGGAGTTCAGAGTAAGTTAANTTTTTAAGAAGAATTTCTGAATCTATCGCTAGTGAGCAAATAAGCATCCAAAAAGAAGAAGCTGACCAATCTTTTTCAACTACAATGTCATNAGGAACAATTTTNTGTTTTNTGATTATTATTTTATCANTATCCCATTTGTACTTTAACCCAAATTTGGTCATTAACTTTAGTGTCATCAAAATGTAAGATTTCGAATAATGATTATTTNTTAAAGAAATTGAAAGTCCATTTTCCAATTTTGGCGCAATCATAATTAAAGAGGAAACATATTGAGAAGTCTTTGATAAATCAATTGTAATTTCATTTCCTATTAACTTTTTGCCAATGATTTGAACTGGAGCATACCCATATCTTTTCAGAAACTTAATNTCAGCNCCAATATCTAATAGAGCATTAACAAGNTCNAGTATAGGTCTTTTTCTGATTCTTTCATTACCATCTATTATTACTGTTCTACCAACTTGAATAGAAAAGTATGATATTAAAAATCTTAAAGAAGCGCCGGAGTCTTCAACATCTAATTTTTTTTCTTGCGATTTTATTAAATTATTTAATCTAATGCTATCATTTGAGTCAGCTATTTGATCAATTATATATTTATGTTTATATAGGTTATATAAAATTATTAATCTGTTAGANATACTTTTGGACATTGGAAGCTCAACTTCACAATTTACTGTTTTATTTCTTTGAGANATTTTATAAATCATCAATGTTTATATAATTATTGAAATCGCACTTGCCAATTTCCTTTAAAATAGAAAAGTTGATAAGACTATCTTCATTTTTCTTATCATGCTTNAAATATTTAATTAAATGATTAATATCAACTTCTTCAATNTCGTTATAAATTGATTTAATGTACTTAATTATTTCATTCTTTTTTCTTGTTCTGGAATATTTAAGCTCCATAATNATACCCATTGCAATTGCTTTTCCNTGAGTAATTTTCTTTTTTTTGTTNAAGTAAAAACTTTCAATGGCATGACCAATTGTATGTCCAAAATTTAAGATTTTTCTTTGNCCCTTGTCAAATGGATCCTTTTCCACAATTTCCTTTTTAATGTTTAATGATTTAAATATTAGCTCATTAATATTATGATCTTTNTAAAATTTGGAGCTCAGTAAGGTCCAAAAATCAGAATCGTATATAAGCGCACTTTTAACAATTTCAACATAACCTGATAACCATTGATTTGTTTCTAATGTATTTAAAAAATTTGTGTCAATGTAAACAGAAATTGGATTTTTAAATGTGCCTATTTGATTCTTAAACCCAAGAAAATTGATTCCATTTTTACCTCCAATAGATGCATCAACCATTGACAGTAATGTTGTTGGTATATTTAAAAAATCAATCCCTCTTTTGAAAGTAGAAGCGCAAAATCCTCCTACATCACAGATAACACCTCCGCCTAAATTGATTATTAGTGAATTTTTATTGTAATTGTTTTGAGATAGAAAATTCCAAATATTTAGTACTGATGAAATATTTTTATTGATTTCAGAGGATTCAATTTCAATTATATCAAATTCACTTTTANTTTCTTTAAGAAAATAGTCTAAAATGTTATTTTTTTGGTTTTTATCCGTTAATAAACATATCTTTTTGTAAGAACCAAGTTGAACGTTTCTTAAGATATTTTCTCCAATAAAAATTTTATAATTTTCACAAATTATACTTTTCATTCTGTTATTTCATATAAAGGATTACCAGTTGATCCGTTTGGATGTGAAATTTTTAATATTTGAGCAATAGTTGGTGCAATATCTTTAACATTTGTTCTTCGGTCAGTGTGACCTTTTTTAATATTACCACCCCAAAAAAGTAATGGAACATGAGTGTCGTAGCTAAAGCATGAACCGTGAGTAGTACCTCCTTTTTTCCAACTAAAGTTAATCCAGCCTGGTTCAAGTGTATAAATTATATCACCAGATCTTTTACTATTAAACCCCTTTTGAATTAAAGAATTTGGGGCATCTAAATATTCACTCTCTTCAAGTTGCTTATAATGATATGTTTTTTTTATCGCTGGATGATAATCTATCAAATAATCAACAGATATTTTTCTTATTTTTTCAATGACTTCATATCCCAAATTTTGCATAATAAAATCTCTATTTAAAAAAATTTGATCATTTGATACATTAAGAATGAGTTCGTTGTCGCTGATATCTTTTGTTGGTAAGTTTAATCTGTCTCTGATATGTTCAGCTAAGTCTGACTTCAAGTTACGTGTAGAGAAGTAGCCCGATGGTATTTTTTTTGATGCCAAAACACTTGGTTCAGAAACTACTCCATGATCAGCTGTTAAAAAAATAAGAGAATTTTCTTTACCAATATACTTTTCAATATAGCTGATAATTTTTGCTATNTCATTATCTAATTTATTGTATGTATCTTCAATTTCTGGAGAATGAGGTCCATATTTATGACCTATATAGTCTGTAGAAGAAAAACTTAATATTAAAAAGTCAGTTGATTCATTTTTGCCTAATTCCTCTTGTTTCATTAATTCTATTGCTAAATCAGCCAAAATAGAATTTCCGTGAGGAGTTGACTTTATAATCCCATTTCCATCAAAATTTGATAATGAATCTAAATTATAATTAAATTTATTGTCAAAACTCCAGTTATTTGCTAAATATGATTTTGCAGAGTTCTTTGTTTGAAAATCAACAATCCATTTAGGCAGCTCACTCATATAATAACTGCTTGATATCCATTCACCCTCTTTATTCATCCAATAGCAAGCATCAGCTGAGTGACCTGCAGAGAGAATTGCTCCTCTGTCTTTCAAAGAAATACCAAAAACTTTTGAATTATCGTCAAATAATTTTATTTGATCTCCAATGGTAGAGGTAAGTAAATGTTTAGGAGACATTTGTCCGTCTCTAGAAATTATGTCAAATTTATAGTCACAATTACAGATTGTATGCATTTCTCCATCTCCAGCGCAGTATATGTTTTCCTTGCTATATCTATCAAACCAATTATTTGCTATTATTCCATGATTTGAAGGGGTTGTCCCTGTGGCAATAGTTGCATGCCCGGGTCCAGTATATGTAGGCATAAATGAAAAGTGAGTATTTCTAAAAAAATATCCTTCGTTTACTAAAGTTTTAAATCCGTTATTATTAAAGTTCCCCCAAAATCTGTACACATAATCATATCTCATTTGATCGACAACTATACCGACAACTAGATTTTTTTTCTCTTGAGAAAATGAATAAAAAAACTGTAGGTTTATTATAATNATTAATAAAGTTTTTTTCATTTTTTAAATTTAATTTTAAAAATTATAATAGATAAAGCAATTGCAACTAATACGTCATAGTGAGCCAAAGCATTAGGCCATCCAAAGTTCCAAATGCAAATTAAAGTAAGCCAAAGAAACCAAAATTTATCAAATAACTTCATGCTAATCAATTTTTGCAAATTTTTTCAATAATTTATAACTAATTAATGAGGCCATAAGTCCCCACAACATCCCAAAAATAACATCAAGTGGAAAATGAACACCGAGATATACTCTAGAGTATGATATAAGTATTGCCCAGCTTGTGATNGATATAAAAAATATCTTATTTTTTAGANTCATACTTGTGAAAAATGCAACTGCAAAAGAATTTGCTGCATGCGAAGAAATAAATGAANATAAGCCACCACAATCAACAACATGTCTCATTGATTGTGAAATCAATGAATCATGACAAGGTCTCAAAATCTTAAATTGATTTTTAAATAAATGTACACTGCCAAAATCAGATATAAAAATTAATATNNCTAGTGTAATAATTAATTTAAAAAAAATNAATTCCTTTTTTCTATAAATTAAATATANTAAGTATANATATAGTGGTNTCCAAATAAATTTATTACTGATCATTATGAAAAAGGGATCAATTGTTTCNAANCCTGATTGGTTAATCATAAAAAAAACCTTTTCATTAAAATTTGATAAGTAATTATGCATCATTAAGNTTTTGCCATAAGTTATTTTTTAAGTCACTNAGTCCAAAATTTGATAAAGATGATATAAAAATTACATCAGTTAGTTCTTTACTTATTTCTTCTTTTATTTCATGTTTAAGTTCGTCATCNAATAAATCACATTTTGTNAGTGCTATAACTNTNTCTTTATCTAATAAGTCAGNGTTATATTTTTTAAGTTCATTATTTAACGTTTTGTATTCTTGTGTTATNTCATTACTATCAGCAGGAATCATAAAAAGAAGTACGGAATTTCTTTCAATATGTCTTAAAAATCTTAGACCNANACCTTTCCCATCAGCTGCTCCNTCAATTATTCCNGGAATATCCGCCATTATAAATGANTGATTATTGTAATATGAGACNATTCCAAGATTNGGAGTAAGTGTNGTGAATGGATAATCTGCAATCTCAGGTTTTGCTGCAGATAGAACAGATAATAGTGTAGATTTTCCTGCATTTGGAAACCCAACTAAGCCTANATCAGCNAGAACTTTAAGCTCAAGAACAAACCAANCTTCTTCATAATCAATACCAGGNTGAGCATATCTTGGTGCTTGATTTGTTGAAGTTTTAAAATGAGAATTTCCTNTACCACCNATTCCTCCCTTAACCAAAGTTTTNTCTTCTTCATTTTCTGTTATTTCGAAAATAATTTGATNGCTNTCTGCATGTTTAGCAACAGTACCTAANGGTACATTAATTATNNTGTCTTTTCCATCTTTACCATGCTTGTGATTACCACTTCCAGATGAACCATGTTCAGCAAATAAATGTTTTTTAAACTTTAAGTGTAATAAGGTCCACATTTGACTATTACCTCTTAGAATGATATTTCCTCCATTTCCTCCATCACCTCCATCTGGGCCNCCTTTTGAAGTTGTTTTACTTCTATGAAAATGAGTGCTACCGGCACCCCCTTTACCAGAACGGCAGAATATTTTTACATAGTCAATGAAGTTTGTGTTCTTTGCCTTCATGATAGATTAAATCTTATCTAAAGCGGAGTGTATTTTTTTTGAAATTTCTTCAATACTTCCCATTCCAGCTATTTCCTCTAATTTTTCTTGTAATTTGAAATAGTCTTTTAAAGGGGAAGTCTTTTTATTATACTCGTTGATTCTGTTCTCAATTATTTTCTGATTTTGGTCGTCAGCTCTTCCTGATTCAAGACCTCTTTTCATTAACCTTTTTATTAGTTCTTCATCATCTACCGTTAATGAGAGCATGATTTTGATGGGAATACACTTCTCATCAAGCAATTTATCCAACGCCTCAGCTTGTGTTGTTGTTCTTGGAAATCCATCAAAAATAAATCCCTTAACATCCATATTATTATCAATTATTTTTGAAATCATATCTATAACAACTCTATCAGGAACTAAGTTGCCGGCATCCATATAAGATTGAGCTTTTAGACCTAGCTCAGATTTATTCTTTATTTCATTACGAAGTATATTACCAGTTGAAAGGTGTTTAAGTTCATATTTCTGAACTAATAAATCCGCCTGAGTACCTTTTCCTGCTCCAGGGGGTCCAAATAAAACTACATTAAGCATAATTAGTGTTTTAATTTATAAATGTGTGGCAAATTACGACCAATTTCATCATAATCCAAACCATATCCAATAACAAATCTACTAGGGATAGAAAAACCAATAAAATCTATTGGAATTTTTCCATGATAGGAATCTGGTTTATAAAGTAAGGTAGCTGTTCTTATGCTTTTTACTTCAAGTTTTTTAAGAATCTTAAACAATTCAGATAAAGTGGTTCCAGTGTCAACAATATCTTCAACAATAATAATATTTCTTTTTTTTATATCATTTTTTAGTCCTATGAGTTCTTTTACAGCTCCTGTTGATTTTGTGCCTATATATGATGAAATTTTAACAAAAGATACTTCAATGTTTTGATTGATTTTTCTAACTAAATCAGAAGCAAAAATGAATGAGCCATTTAATACGCATAAAAAAATAGGATTTTCAATTTTTAATGAACTTATTTCATTAGCTATTCTAGAAATAGAATTTTCTATCTCAACATCTGAAATAATCTTCTCAAAAATCTTGTTATTTATTTTAATCATATGTTCATAATTATTTATTCAACTAAGCCATTTTTTTTGGCATTTAGACTGATTATCAGAAATGTTGTATTCTTTTTTAAATTCTAAAAGTTTAAAGTAATTGCCTTTTTCTAATTCAACGTTCTTTAAAGCAAGTTTTTTTTCAATTTTCATTGAAACTAAATTATCAGACTTAGCTAATATTTCCTTGTAGTCTTTTACATTTTTATTATTGTTAATTTCAATTATAATATCCTCAGGTCCAATGCCGTTTTGATCAGCTGTCGAGTTTGGTTCAACTTTTTTAATAATTAACTTATTATTGGAAATTTGTGAGACAATACCAAAATATCTACAAAGCAAGTCAGGATTCTTTTTTTCAACAAGCTTTAAGCCAACGATTTCAATTGATTTCTTTAAACTTGGTATGTAATCACTGGTCCCATATATATGATTTTGAAAAATTTTAGATACCTCATTTCCACCATATTTTGTACATAAAGATTTAAAATCATCTTCACTGTACCCAATTTCTTTTTTTGCATATTTTGTGTAAAGATCTTTCATCACACAGTGGAGAGAATGTTTTGTGTCACTATTTTTTATAATGTTTAAGTCAATCATTAGCATACATAATGCTCCATCAGGATAAATTGACACTTTTCTGTCAGGTGTTCCCATTTTGTAACCATCAAGCCAACTATCAAAACCACTATCTGCAACAGATAAATTGAAACGTCCGTAGTTCATTAAATGCCTATATAAATTTTGATTTTGTGTTTTAATAAAATCATCCCATGAAAAAACTTTACTATTGATAAGAAATAAATCACCCATATATGTAGTTACTCCCTCAGCAACATAGCCTGTTCTAAAGTAATTTTCCTTTGAGTAATCATAAGGTAACATTTCAATAGGTCTAATAGATTTAATGTTCCATGTGTGGTAAAGTTCATGAGAACATACACCTAATAAATCGTCATATCTTTCTGTCATTAAATCATNACTTGGGCCGAGTAAAAGAACTGTGTTTTTTGTGTGTTCAACTCCATGATAGGAACGGTAGGGCGTAATTTGAAATAAAAAATGATACTCATCCACTGGAAAGTCTCCAAAATGATTAATTTGACTTTGAGTAAATCTTTTGAAATCTGAAATTAATTTTTTCCAATTAGGCTTACAACTTCCCTCAAACCAAAGGTGAAATAAAATATTATCAACCTCGTAAGAATTATGTTGTAGATTTTTTGAACATATAATTGGTGATTCAGCTAATGAGTCAAAATTTTCAGAATATAATGTATTACCTTTTTTTGATAAAGAAGTTGCAATTTTATAATTTGAGGGAATATCTAATGTTAGTTTATATTTTTCATCAATTCTATTCTCAAGGTAGAAAATACAATTGACTGGATTTATATACAATTGGTTTTCATCTAAAAATGAACTACCAGCGTTAAGTAGGTTTGCATAAAAGTTATATTTTACTTTTACTTTTTCTAATCCATTGCACTCAATTAACCAAGAATCTTTATCAATTTTTTTGAATTTTAGTCTTTTCCCGTTAATGCTAAACGCAGACCATTTTTGGATATACTGTGCATAATTAGCCAGTTCATACCTTCCTGGGCGCCAACTTGCTAGCTTTAAAATAATTTTTTCACAACCATTAGTCTCAAATTTCAACTCAAAATCAATAAAATGTCTCCAAGGTTTTTTATAGCTAATGTTATATTCAATCATCATTCAAATCTACAAATTTGGTATAATTAAATTTTAAATCATTTCAATTAATTTAATCAGAATAAAACATTACTTTTTATTAGATTTGAAGAAAAAAATGAAAAAATATTTACCAACCCTTTCTGAACTCATAGATAGACTTTCAATAGTTCAATTAAAAGAGGTTTTTATNCCAGAGCACAAAGAGGAATATGCAAAAGAAATTCAAGAAATTTTGCATGATATAAATTTAGANGGTCAGGATGCTGAANTGATNAGAGCTGTCATTGTANTATCTCAAATGAACTTACATATATGGCATAATGAATCNAATTACAGAAAAGGAATNAAAGANGGTAATGATTTAGAGCTNACNCATGGNCTAAATGGAATAAGAAATACTGCAAAGAATATAATTCAAGAAAAAGTTGGCGGTAGAAAAGATTATAANATTGATTGTTTAGCTGCAGAATTTAAAGATTGGGAAATATCTTGGTCAAAAAAGAATAATAACTAAAACNTATAAAATGAATTACGACTTAATAGTAATTGGAAGTGGTCCNGGNGGTTATGTTACTGCAATTAGAGCGTCTCAACTNGGACTGAAAACAGCAATANTAGAAAAGGAGAGTTTGGGTGGAATATGNTTGAATTGGGGATGTATTCCTACAAANGCGCTTTTAAAAAGTGCTCAAGTCTTTGAATACATAAATAANGCCTCTACNTATGGTATTCAAGTAAATGGCTCAAATTTAGATTTTGTNGAGGTTATNAAAAGGTCNAGNGACATAGCAAATGGNATGAGCAAAGGAATTGANTATTTGATGAAAAAAAANAAAATTGATGTGATTTTTGGACATGGNAAAATTACTGAACCAGGTAAAGTTGAAGTGACAAGTTCTGGAAAAAAGGAAACTTATAAATCTACTCATATTATTTTAGCNACAGGNGCAAGATCTAGAGTNNTACCAAATATCCCTCAAGATGGATCNAAAGTTATTGGNTANAGAGAAGCAATGACCTTAAAAGAAATTCCAAAGAAGCTNGTAATNATTGGTTCGGGTGCAATTGGCGTTGAATTCGCATATTTCTATGCTACAATGGGGNCAGAGGTGACAATTGTTGAATANCAAAAAAATATCNTTCCTNTTGAAGATAATGATATTTCAAAGCAATTACAGAGATCATTTAAAAAGCTTGGAATTAAAATATTAACTCAAACTTCTGTGGAAAAGGTTGATGTCAAAGACAAATGTATTGTACACGCAAAAACAAAAGATTCTGAACAGACTATTGATTGTGATGTTGTTTTATCAGCAGTTGGAATTGAAGCTAATATTGAAGGAATTGGGCTTGAAGAATTAGGGGTTAGTATAGAAAATGGCAGAGTAATTGTTGATAATTTTTACAGAACAAACATCCCAGGAATATACGCTATTGGTGATATGTTACCAACTCAAGCATTAGCTCATGTAGCATCTGCTGAGGGAATTTTATGTGTGGAAAAAATTACTGGTCATGATGTTGAACCTTTAAACTATTCTAATATTCCGGGATGCACTTATTGTTCACCAGAAATTGCGTCAGTTGGACTTACTGAAGAAAAAGCTAAAGAACTAGGATATGAAGTAAAAGTTGGAAAATTTCCTTTTTCAGCTTCAGGTAAAGCATCTGCTGCAGGACATAAGGATGGTTTTGTAAAGGTTGTATTTGATGCTAAATATGGAGAATGGTTAGGCTGTCACATGATTGGTTATAATGTCACAGAAATGATAGCTGAAGCTGTTGTTGCAAGGAGATTGGAAACAACAGGAATGGAAATATTAAAGTCGGTTCATCCACACCCAACTATGAGTGAGGCTGTAATGGAAGCTGTTGCTGACGCATATGATGAGGTAATTCATATTTAGAGCTTTACTAATTAGAAGTTTCTTAATGTTATCATTACTCTAAAATTATTTGGCAGATACTTATTTTTTGTGTGATTTAAGGTTAATATAAGTTACACTTATCGTATACCAAAAGTTACTTTTAATTCATCTACGCAATCAAGCTTTTCCCACGTAAATGTTTCAACTTGTATTTTTTTTGATTTACCTTGAACAACAAATGTCTTTTCGATTAACTCTGATTCTCTTCCCATGTGTCCGTATGCAGCAGTCTCAAAGTAAATGGGGTTTTTAAGTTTGAGTCTGGATATTATTGACGCAGGTTTTAGGTTAAAGCAATCCATTTTTGAAATTATACTTGCGATTTCTCCGTCATTATGATTTGTATTACATGTCCCAAAAGTATCAATAAAAATACCCATAGGTTCAGAAACTCCAATTGCATAAGAAACTTGTACAAGTGCTTTATCACAAAGTTTAGCAGCTACAATATTTTTTGCAATATGTCTGGTAGCATAAGCAGCTGAACGATCAACTTTTGATGGATCTTTTCCTGAGAATGCACCACCACCGTGAGCTCCTCTGCCACCATAGGTGTCAACGATTATTTTTCTTCCAGTAAGTCCCGTATCGCCATGTGGACCACCAATAACAAATTTTCCTGTGGGATTTATATGATATTTTTCGTTTCCGAAAAGTTTCTTGTTAGTATCAGACTGTTTGTCGATTACTCTAGGCATCAAAATATTCAAAATATCATCTTTAATTCTTTTTAGCATATTTTCTTCAGTATCAAAATCATCATGCTGAGTAGAAATGACAATTGAACTGATTTTTATCGGAACATGATCATCCTTATATTCAATTGTGACTTGAGATTTTGAATCAGGCCTTAAATAAAGCATTTCTTTTTTTGCTTTTCTAATCTGAGATAGCTCTACTAAAATTTGGTGTGATAAGTCAAGTTCNAGAGGAATATAANTTNTAGTNTCATTTGTTGCATACCCAAANATCATNCCTTGGTCTCCAGCACCNTGTTCTTTGTGNAGTCCTTCNCCTTCAACTACTCCNTGTCTGATATCAGATGATTGTTCATGTATTGCAGAAATAACNCCACAACTATCAGCGTCAAATTTNTATTCAGATTTGGTATATCCAATTCTTCTAATTGTTTCTCTTGCAACTTCTTGAACNTCTACATATGAATTTGTTTTTACCTCTCCGCTNAGAACAGTNAGNCCNGTAGTTACTAATGTCTCACAAGCCACCTTTGATTCACNATCTTGNACTAAAAAATTATCAAGCAGTGANTCTGATATCTGATCAGCTACTTTNTCAGGNTGTCCCTCAGAGACTGATTCAGATGTAAAGAAATATGACATAATATCAATTTTTTGTTTTGGGTTAAATATCTTTTAATTTAATAAAGATATTGTNNAAACAAAGATAATATTATTCACGAATTATTTTTAAATTTGTNNTGACTTATCAAGAAAGACGGAGGGATGGGCCCNATGATGTCTTGGCAACCTTTAANGATGGTGCCAATTCCCACTTCAAAAGATTGAAGGAAGATGAGAATTACTGANTTAATTTTCCGACTTTTTTGATTTGCNCTAATTAATTAAAATGATNNAAGANATTTTAAAAAATAGNGTTTTAGTTCTTGATGGAGCNATGGGNACAATGATTCAAAAGNATTCTCTTTCAGAANAAGATTTTAGAGGAGAGAGATTTNTNAATCATAATTNTGATTTAAAAGGNAATAATGATTTGTTATCAATNACACAGCCTNAAATAATTAAGCAAATACATGAAGAATTTTTAGAGGCTGGAGCTGATATAATTGAAACTAATACATTNAGNAGTAACAAAATAGCTCAGGATGATTATAATTTAGGANCAANCATATATGATTTAAACTTCATGTCTGCAAAAATTGCAAAAGAGGCTGCAAAGAAGTTTTCAAGTAAGGTAAAACCTAGATTTGTTGCAGGCGCAATAGGTCCAACAAATAGGACGGCATCAATCTCCCCAGATGTAGAAGACCCCTCATTTCGGTCAATTACATTTGATCAACTTAGGATATCATATAAAGAACAAATACTAGCTTTGATTGATGGTGGGATTGACTTAATATTGATTGAAACAGTTTTTGACACTCTTAACTGCAAAGCTGCGTTGTATGCTGCCGAAGAGGCTTTTGAACTTCTCAAAATAAGACTTCCAATTATGGTTTCAGGAACAATAACTGATGAAAGTGGTAGGACATTATCTGGGCAAACAACAGAAGCTTTTTTAAACTCTATTTCTCATATTCCCTTGCTAAGTGTTGGATTTAATTGCGCTTTGGGAGCTAAGGCAATGATTCCTTACATAAAAGAATTATCTGATAAAGCACCTTTTTTTGTTAGTGCCTATCCCAACGCAGGCTTACCAAATGAAATGGGAGAGTATGATGAGGGACCATCTCAAATGGCTTCTTATCTTGATGATTTTCTCAGCAGAAAAATTGTAAATATTATTGGGGGTTGTTGTGGTACGGGGCCAGAGCATATTAAAATTTTCTCCAAAGTTGCGCAGGCTCATAACCCAAGATTAGTACCAAGTATAAAAGATGAGATGAGATTGAGTGGACTAGAGCCATTAACGATTAATAATTCACTCAACTTTGTAAATATTGGAGAGAGAACTAATGTAACAGGATCTTTAAAGTTCAGAAAATTAATAAAAGAAAATAAGTTTGAAGATGCTCTAGAAGTTGCTCTAAATCAAGTTGAAGGTGGTGCTCAAATTATTGATATAAACATGGATGATGGAATGATTGATGGTAAAGAATCAATTTCTAAATTTTTAAATCTAGTTGCCTCGGATCCAGATATTTCNCGAGTACCAATTATGATTGATTCTTCCAAATGGGAAATAATTGAAGAAGGATTAAAGCATGTTCAAGGTAAAGGAATTGTTAACTCGATTTCATTAAAAGAGGGTGAAGAGATTTTTATTAAACAAGCAAAAAAAGTAATGCGCTATGGTGCAGCTGTAGTTGTAATGGCATTTGATGAAAATGGACAAGCTGTTAACTATGAAGATAAAATTAGAATTTGTAAAAGAGCATATGAAATACTAATACAAAAAGTTGGTTTCCCATCTCAAGATATAATATTTGATCCCAACATATTAACAGTTGCAACCGGAATTGAAGAACATAACAATTATGCAGTAGATTTTTTTAAGGCAACAAAATGGATTAAAGAAAATTTACCAAACGCAAAAGTTAGTGGAGGTGTCAGCAATGTCTCTTTTTCATTTAGAGGAAATAATATAATAAGAGAGGCAATGCATTCTGCTTTTCTATTTCATGCTATAAAAAATGGTTTAGACATGGGCATTGTTAATGCAGGTATGATAGAGGTATATGAAGAAATACCAAAAAACATTTTAAAAGCTGTGGAGGATGTTTTGTTAAACCGAGATTCAAACGCAACAGAAAGACTTTTATCTGTAGCTGAGAAGGTATCTGGAAAGAGTAAAGAAAGAAAAGAGGACTTAGAGTGGAGAAAAAGAAATACAAATGAAAGATTATCATATTCCTTAGTAAAAGGAGTTATTTCTTACTTGGAGGAGGATGTAGAGGAAGCAAGGAAAAAGTTTAAAAAACCAATTGAGGTAATAGAGGGTCCGTTGATGGATGGTATGAATATTGTTGGAGATTTGTTTGGATCTGGCAAAATGTTTCTTCCTCAAGTTGTTAAAAGTGCAAGAGTCATGAAAAAGGCGGTTTCAATTTTAACACCATACATTGAAAAGAGCAAAGGAAAGAAATCGACAGCTGGAAAAGTGTTACTAGCAACCGTGAAAGGAGATGTTCATGACATTGGAAAAAATATAGTTAGTGTTGTTTTGGGATGCAATAATTATGAAATTATTGACCTAGGTGTAATGGTTCCGTGTGATAAGATTTTAGATGAGGCAGTTAAAAATAAAGTTGATGTCATNGGACTGAGTGGATTAATTACTCCTTCTTTAGATGAAATGGTATATGTTGCAAAAGAAATGCAAAATAGNAACATGAAGATTCCTTTAGTCATTGGTGGCGCAACTACTTCCAAGGTACATACAGCAGTAAAAATAAATCATCATTANGAAAGTCCAGTGATTCACATACTTGATGCATCAAAATCTGTTGGTGTCATCAGTAGTTTATTTTCAAAAGAGAAAGTTGAATTTTGTAATGNACTGGACTCAGATTATCAAAAAATTAAAAAAAATTACTTAGAGAGAAAAAACCAAAAGAAATTTATTTCTTTGGATGCAGCTAGAGCCAATAAATTAAAAACAAATTGGAAAGAGTATAATATTCCTGTTCCTAATTTTACTGGTGTCAAGGTTTTTAAAATAAAAATTGAAGATATAATTAATTANATTGATTGGACTCCATTNTTTTACACTTGGGAAATGAAGCAAAAATACCCACAGATTTTCGAAGATGAAAAGTACGGTGTTCAAGCTCAAAAGTTATTTAATGATGCTAATGAAATGCTTAAGAAAATTATTGATAATGATTGGATAGAGCTCAAATCTGTNATTGGAATTTGGTCTGCATGCTCAGATGGAGATGATATTCTATTAAAAAATTCTGATAATTCACATTTAGAAACCTTTTGTATGTTGAGACAACAAACTTTAAAAGCAAAAAATAATCTGTCTTTATCAGATTACATTGCACCAAAAGAGTCTGGAAAAAATGATTATGTCGGCGCATTTGTTTGCTCTGCAGACTTATATAAAGGAACTCCACTNGTGAATTTTGAGTTAGATCAAGATGATTACAGCACAATAATGTTTAAATCTATTTCTGACAGATTAGCAGAAGCACTTACTGAATATATGCATGAAAAAGTCAGAAAAGAACTTTGGGCATATTCAAGTGATGAAAATTATTCTAACAGTGATTTAATTGATGAAGTTTATACTGGAATTAGACCAGCACCAGGCTATACAGCTTGTCCTGATCATACTGAAAAATTAAAAATTTTTAAAATTTTAAACGCAAAGAAAAATATTGGAGCTTCACTTACTGAAAGTATGGCTATGTCACCAAGTTCAACAGTAAGTGGATATTATTTTTCACATCCAAACTCAAAGTACTTTCCTGTTGGAAAGATACAGGATGACCAAATTGAGGATTACGCAAAGAGAAAAAATATGACAATCAACGAAGTTAGGAAATGGCTTCTATCAAACATTTAAATTATGAAAGTTACAGAACATTTTAANCAAGCTAAAGAAACATTATTTTCATTTGAAATCTTACCACCTTTAAAAGGTAAAAGTATAAATTCATTGTACGAAAATCTAAAACCATTAATGGAGTTTAANCCNCCATTTATTGATGTCACCTATCATNGAGAGGAATACATATATAAAAAACAAAATAATGGATTGCTCGAAAGAAAAGCAGTNAGAAAAAGACCNGGAACTGTTGGTATTTGTTCTGCAATTATGAACAAATTTCAAATTGATACAGTTCCTCANATAATTTGTGGTGGNTTCAACAAAGAGGAAACNGAGAATGCATTAATAGATTTAGATTTCTTAGGAATTGATAATGTCTTAGTACTAAGAGGTGACCCTATCAAATCTGAAACTTATTTTTCACCTGAAAATGANGGACACAAATATGCCAGNGATCTCATTAATCAAGTTTGCTCTATGAACAAAGGAAAATATTTAGATGAAGACATAAAAAATACACATTCAACAAATTTTTGTGTNGGTGTAGCAGGATATCCAGAGAAACATTTTGAATCTCCTAATATGAATTCGGATATTTANTTTTTAAAGAAAAAAGTTGAATTAGGAGCTGAGTATATCGTAACACAAATGTTTTTTGATAATCAAAAATATTTTGATTTTGTAAAATTATGTAGNGATAATAATATTAATGTACCNATTGTTCCAGGGCTAAAGCCAATATCTATAAAGAAACATTTAAATTTATTACCNCACAGATTTCATCTAAATTTACCCGAGGANCTAGTAAAAAATATCTTAAAATGTAAAAACAATGANGATATTAGAAAAGTTGGAGTNGAGTGGGCTATAAACCAAACTAAGGAGTTAATCGATTACGGAGTTCCATGTGTTCANTATTACACCATGGGAAATTCATCNAACATAATTGATATAGTTTCAAAATTTAATTAGCTTTCAATTGTTGATTCAAATATTTTCTCAATATTATCTGTTTCATTAATGCTTATATCTTTTTTTACAACACCTTTTTTTAGAATTACAATTCTATTACAAACTTTNCTCACTTCGTTGATAATATGGGTGGAAAAAATTATAATTTTATTTTTTGAGATTTTTTTTATTAGATCTCTAAAATGAATTAGTTGCTTAGGNTCTAATCCTGTTGTTGGTTCATCTAAAATTAAAATTTTTGGTTCATGTAACAAGCATGAGCATAATCCAACTCTTTGCTTTTGTCCTTTTGAAAGCTCGCTAATTTTTCTAAATGATAAATCAGNTATTTCTGTAAGTTTTTGATATTCATTTATTTGTTTTTTAAAGTTTTTTAAACCGTATAATTTTGATGTGAAAATNAAATATTCTTTNACCTTCATTTCTTCATACAATGGATTGTTCTCAGCCAAATATCCAATTTTAGATTTAATATTATACTCGTCATGTTCAGTATCCAATTTGTCTATAAAAACTTTACCANCAGACTGTCTTAAAAGACAAGATATAATTTTTAAGAGTGTTGTTTTTCCAGCACCATTTTCACCAATAAGNCCAATAATATCACCTTCATTAAGCTCAAGTGAAACATTTAAAAGTGCATTTATATTGGCATAACTTTTAGATATATTTTTTATCGAAATTATCATAAAGCAAAGATAGAAAATACTGATTATATTTGTTTTATGGAAGCTGTTGTGCAAAAGTCACTTGGAAAATATTTTTCAGTTAAAAAAAATAATGGAGAAATAGTAACTGCAACATTAGCAGGAAAATTAAGAAATTTAGATGCTGACTCTACTAGTCCAATAGTTATTGGAGACAAAGTAGAAATCATAAATCAAAATGATGATTGGTCTATTGTCCAACTTTTTGAAAGAAAAAATTTTATTGCAAGGAAATCTGTTAAGCTAAGTAAAAGAAGGCATATAATAGCCGCNAATGTTGATCAGTGTTTATTAATTGTNACAAAAAAATCACCTAAAACATCTACAAGTTTTATTGATAGATTTTTAGTTGCTTGTGAGCATAATAATGTTCCAGTATCAATAATTTTTAACAAAACAGATTTGTTAAATAAAGAAGAATTACAAAGTCTTGATTCTTTGTTTAATTACTATAAAAAAATTGGATATAGTTGTTTGAAAATATCATTTGAGCACGATAGCCTTGAAAGTATTAAGAAACTTATCAAAGGGAAATTTAGCCTAATTTCAGGACATTCTGGTGTTGGAAAATCGACATTAATAAANAAGCTTAATTCAAATTTTAATATTAGAGTTTCTGAAATTTCAGATTATCATGAGCAAGGAAAACATACTACAACTTTTTCTGAAATATATGACNTAGATAATGAAACCTCATTAATTGACACNCCGGGTATAAGAGGATTTGGATTGGTTAAAATTGATAGGAAAGATATTAGTAAATATTTTCCTGAGTTTGTGCAAAATCAACACAAATGTAAGTATTCAAATTGTGTGCATATTAATGAGCCTAGCTGTGAAATTAAAAAACTAATAAGTTCAGGANTTATTTTATNATCAAGATATGATAATTATTGTTCAATGTTTAGATCTGAAGATATATATAGATGAGAGTTGTTATTCAAAGAGTTTTAAATGCATCTGTTCATGTGAATAAAAAAAAAGTAAGTTCAATAAAAAAGGGGTTATTGGTTTTTGTAGGCTTTGAGATTAATGACAATATTATAGATTGTGATTGGATTGCAAATAAAATCTTAAACTTGAGAATNTTTTCTANTAAAGAAAATAACATGGAATTAAGCGTGAAAGATGTAAAAGGAGATGTTTTAATAGTAAGTCAGTTTACTTTGCATGCTAAAACAAAAAAAGGAAATAGACCCTCATTTATTAAATCTGCAAAATCAGAAATTTCAAAGATACTCTATGATAAGTTTATATTANCTATGANTGAACTTTATAAAAACAAAATCAGCCAGGGTATTTTTGGCGCTGATATGAAAATTAGACTAGAAAACGATGGCCCGGTTACAATAATTATTGATTCAAAAAACAAAGAATAATGAATATAAAAGATTTACAAATTCAAGTTGATGATTGGATAAATCAACACGGCGTTAGATATTTTAATGAACTTACAAATATGACAATTTTAACGGAAGAAGTTGGAGAGTTAGCTAGAGTGATGAGTCGTATTTATGGAGAACAGTCATTTAAAGAAAACGAAAAGAATAATATAGGTGAGGAGCTTGCAGACATTTTATTTGTTGTCTTGTGTATAGCTAATCAAACAAATACTGATTTAAATTTAGAATTTCAAAAAAAAATGAAACTTAAATCAATTCGAGACAAGAAAAGGCATAAAAACAATCCAAAAATTAATTAGATTTTTTACTCACTTCTCCAAAAATTTGAACAATTTCAATTTTTTCTGAGATAGACATTGTGCCAGGATTAATNCCTAATTTTCCCTGAGGAATTTCAGAGTCAAGTTTTTTAAAGTGGTTTATCCATTGTTTTTGAAATTCATTAGAATCTTGGTATTTATAATTCATTGGTCGAAGTTCAAAAATGGAATCTTTTAAAAAAGCATCATAAAGTAACTCAGAGCAATAGAATTGATTGTTTTCGTACAAAAAAAACTCGTCATANTTGGTACCAACTTTATTTTCAATAAAACTAATAGCGCTTNTAATAGATTTGCGATATTCTTTTTTTAGTCTGCCAACAATAACTTTTGGTTTATTATTTATGTCTAGGCTNCGATTTAGAAAAACTTTGAGATCAANTAGTTGTACAGATGGAGGGTATGCTTCATAAACCATTGGAGTTCCATNGATAATAGACACAATCCCAACATGTGAGAANTTCATGTTATTAAATCCTGGAGTAACATTTTCGATAGCTTCACANAGGGGAGAGGAGTCTAAATCTTGAAATAGAAAGTCGCCATCGTTAAAGGTAAATTCTTCTTCGNTNTGNTGGAAACANGATGATAGAAATATAAATGCAAATATTATTCGCAACTTTATTAGTTAGCTAGAATTGAAATAGTATTGGTTTTCATTTCAACAACACCACTATTGATTTCAAATTTATGTTCAGAGTTGTTTTCATCTTTAACGATGATAACACCTTTTTTCAAATTAGATACAATAGCTGCGTGATTATTTAAAATTTCAAAGCCTCCGGACTCACCTGGNAGTTTAACTGATTTNGCATTACCTTTAAAAATAATTGCNTCAGGNCTGATNATTTCAATATNCATNNTATTTGGCNTCAGCTAGCATTTTTTCACCNTTTTCAATTGCTTCNTCAATACTTCCNACTAAATTAAAAGCTGCTTCGGGATATTTGTCTACTTCACCATNCATAATCATNTTGAANCCTTTAATAGTATCTTGTATATCNACNAGAACACCTTGCANGCCTGTGAATTGTTCAGCNACGTGGAAAGGTTGAGATAAAAATCTTTGTACTCTTCTGGCTCTNTGAACTGCTTGTTTGTCTTCTTCAGANAGTTCGTCCATTCCAAGAATTGCAATAATGTCTTGNANCTCTTTATATCTTTGAAGTAATTCTTTAACTCTTTGNGCACANTTATANTGTTCTTCACCTACAACTTCTGGAGTAAGAATTCTAGATGTAGAATCTANAGGATCAACAGCAGGATATATACCAAGCTCAGCAATTTTNCTAGAAAGTACAGTNGTAGCGTCTAGGTGAGCAAATGTTGTNGCAGGNGCAGGGTCNGTTAAGTCATCGGCTGGAACATAAACAGCTTGAACTGAGGTNATTGATCCNTTTTTTGTTGATGTNATACGCTCTTGCATTGAACCCATTTCTGTNGCTAAAGTTGGTTGATAACCAACNGCAGATGGCATTCTTCCTAATAATGCTGANACNTCNGANCCNGCCTGTGTAAATCTAAAGATATTGTCTATAAAGAANAGAACATCNTTACCTTTNCCTTTTCCATCACCATCTCTNAAGTATTCAGCGATAGCTAATCCAGANAGAGCAACTCTNGCTCTTGCACCTGGNGGTTCATTCATTTGACCNAAAACAAAAGTTGCCTTTGAGTTTNATAGCTGGTTCTTNTCTATTTTAGTGAGATCCCATCCNCCTTTTTCCATAGATTCATTNAACTCTTTTCCATANTCAATAATNCCGGANTCTAACATTTCTCTAAGTAAATCATTACCTTCTCTGGTTCTTTCGCCTACTCCAGCAAAAACAGAAAGTCCNCCATGACCTTTAGCAATGTTGTTAATTANTTCTTGAATNAGTACAGTTTTACCAACTCCTGCACCTCCAAANAATCCAATCTTTCCTCCTTTAGCGTATGGTTCAATTAAATCAATTACCTTNATACCAGTAAANAGTACNTCAGTGCTAGTTGANAGATCNTCNAANTTNGGNGCTTCTCGGTGNATNGGAAGACCATTTTCATTGTCTAGATTTTCCATTCCATCAATNGCATCTCCAACAACATTAAATACTCTTCCTTTNATGGCATCTCCNATTGGCATTTTTATTGGGGCTCCTGTTGCTGTTACCTCAANACCTCTNCTGATACCATCAGTAGATTCCATTGAGATTGNTCTNATNGTATCTTCNCCAATNTGTTGTTGGCATTCTAGNATTAGTTTATCACCATTCTCNCTTGTGATTTCTAGAGAATCGTANATATCTGGTAGACTTGTATCATTTANATCNAAAGTTACATCAATTACNGGTCCAATAACTTGAGCGACNNTTCCTTTTNGCTTTGCCATTAAATTNATTTTTTNTGTNNTTTTTTGTATTNNGCAAACTTAATATTTTTAATTTGTTTTTNAAGTATGAAAAGCTATATAAATTAATTATTAATTTTGAACAAATTTTTAACACTNCAATNAATCAAATTTGCAAGTAATTTATTCAGTTGACGATTTTCCAAGTNATGTTGANACAGCAGTAACTATAGGTACATTTGATGGAGTGCACACGGGGCACANAAAAATTTTTGAAGANCTAATTAAAACTGCAAAANAGTCAAAGTTAAAATCAGNTGTTTNTACNTTCGANCCTCATCCAAGAAAAGTNTTAACNAATAATAACTCAAGCCTNGATTTAATTACANTAANTGAAGAAAAAATTGAGCTTTTCAAGTTGATGTCNTTAGANTTTTTAGTNATTCAAAAATTTAGCAAAAATTTTTCAAAGATTGATCCACTAGATTTTNTCAGAGATTTTCTAGTTGACAAATTGAACTTNAAATATTTAATTGTCGGNTATGACCATCAATTTGGAAAAAANAGAAATGGAACATTTGATAGTTTNCAANAATATTCCNAACTTTTAGGATTTTCATTAAAAAAAATTNATGTGTATNAAAANTCTGAAATTGTAGTTAGTTCAACTAAAATTAGAAGTTTAATAGCTTCNGGNANGATAGNAATGGCTAANAGNCTACTAGGTTANCANTATTTTTTTAGTGGAATTGTTACTAAAGGAAATGNAATTGGAAAAGAGTTAGGNTTTGCAACAGCAAANCTTCAAATTANTGAAGAAAAAGTTNATGTTCAAAATGGAGTGTATGCTGTNCATGCATNTGTAAAANATNTCAGGCATTCAGCAATGATGAATGTAGGCTATAANCCTACNTTTGAAAATGATNTTTTTGATGAAAAAAAGNTTGAGGTACATATCTTTAATTTNACAGAAAATATTTANGGAGAAATNATCAAAATAGAGGTNATAAAAAAAATCAGAAATGAAGTTAAGTTTGAAAGTAAGNANAANTTAATAGANCAGCTAAATATTGANAAGCAAACTTCTNTGTCAATTATTCAAGAGCTTTAATTTAGCAAACTTTAGCAATAAAGTTTTTTCGCCAAAGTTGTCAAAATTTACACATGCTTTNGTGCTTGAACCAAATCCTTNAATATTTGATATTGANCCTTTGCCAAAATTTTGATGNTCAATTCGATCTCCGATAGAAAATTTATGNTCGNCATAATTTNCAGCNTCATGATTTTCTATTTTTTTTANTGACTTCAAGCTTCTGNTAGTTGTTGGAAATGACTTTTTTTTGAAACNAAATTTAGGCTTCGAAAANTGAACCTCTTGTTCATTTCTAACCACATANTTATCATCNAGTTCATTTAAAAATCTGCTTTCAGAGCAGTCAATGTATTGTCCCCATNTGAATCTAAATGTAGAGTATGATAANAATAAATTTTTCATNGCACGAGTAATTGCAACATAAAATAATCTTCTTTCTTCNTCCAAATCTTGCTCACTTTCCAAGCTCAACATCGANGGAAATAGGTTTTCCTCAATTCCAACTACAAAAACATTAGGAAATTCAAGTCCTTTAGCTGCATGAATAGTCATGAGTGTTATTTTGTCTGNTTCNTNGTCATTTTCATTATCCATATCTGTGATTAATGCAATTTCTTGCAGATAATTACCAAGAGAAACTTCATCTTCTGATTGCTCTGCAAAAGTTTTAACTCCATTTAGTAATTCTTGAATATTTTCAAATCTGCTTACACCCTCAGGTGTTTTATCATTATGTAGTTCAGTATAAATTTTTGAGCTTTGAATAATATCGTTTGCAAGAGAATAAGCATCGCATTTTTGACTCATCAATATGAACTTTTGAATAAGTTCATAGAATTCAATCAACTTTTTCTTTGTCCCTCTATTTATGTTTATATCAATATGCTCAATGTTTTCAATTATGCTCCAAATGCTTCTATCATTTTCTATTGCTTTAAGACTTAATCTGTTTAATGTTGTTAGTCCAATACCTCTGCTAGGATAGTTTATTATTCTTTTTAAAGATTCATCGTCATTTTGATTTACTATGACTCTAAAGTAAGCTAAGATATCTTTAATTTCTTTTCTTTGATAAAAAGATATTCCACCATAAATTTTATAATTTATGTTTTTCTTTCTTAAAGCTTCCTCAATCGCTCTTGATTGGGCATTTGTTCTGTAAAGAATACAAAAGTCATTGTTAAAAAAATCATCTCTAATTTTTAAATCAAAAATTGTATTTGCCACCAACTTTGCTTCTTCATTATCAGAGCTACATTTGTGTATTACTACAGAGCTTCCAATGCTATTGTTAGTCCAAACTTTTTTTTGTAGTTGTTTTTTGTTAAAGCTGATAAGATGATTAGCAGTCTCTACAATTGATTTTGTAGATCTGTAATTTTGCTCTAGCTTGAATGATTTAAAGTCAGGATAGTCAGTTTGAAAATTAAGTATGTTTTGTATGTTTGCTCCTCTAAAAGCGTATATGCTTTGCGCATCATCTCCAACAACACAAATATTTTCATTTAATGCTGCAAGCTTTTTTATAATTAAATATTGTATATGATTGGTATCCTGATATTCATCAATTAAGATATACTCAAATTTTCTTTGGTACTTTAAAAGTATTTCCGGAAAAGAATTCAATAGTTTGTATGTGTTAATCAATAAATCATCAAAGTCCATTGCAGAATACTTAATACATCTGTTAATGTATGATTTGTAAATGTCTATGAAGTTTGTTCTTTTGGCTATTTTGTCTTGCAATACAATTTCCGGATTATTAACATACTCATCTGGAGATATAAAGTTATTTTTCATTGTCGATATTCTAGATCTTATTATATTAACTTTATAAAAATCTTTGTTCAGGTTTAGATCTTTAATAATAGATCTAATCAAACTTTTACTATCATCAGTGTCGTAAATGGTATAATTTTTTGGATAGTTGATGTAGTGAGATTCGATTCTAAGAATTTTAGAAAATACAGAATGAAATGTTCCCATCCAAATATTTTTAGCATCATCATCTCCTACAATTTTTTGTATCCTATCCCTCATTTCTCTAGAAGCTTTGTTAGTAAAGGTTAATGAAAGAATATTAAACGGATTAACTCCATTTTTTATTAAATGAGCAATTCTGTATGTTAAGACTCTAGTTTTTCCTGAGCCAGCTCCAGCAATAACAATCATTGGACCGTCTATTTGTTCTACTGCTTGTCTTTGCTCAGGATTTAAATGATTCAAATAGTCTCTCAATGTTTTTTTTGTAAAATTAGTCTTAAAAATATATTATTATGCAAAATAAAAAAGATTTTCTACATTTGTTAAACTAGATTAAAGTTAGTATTACGATCAATTAAATGTTATTTCTAAGGTTGCAAAATTCAAACATATTGTTATTGGGATTTTTATCATTTTTATTGTTAAAATTTCCAGAAGCATCAAATGCACAAAGTTCAATCATGCCCTCGCCATGCAATGATACTATCCAAATGATTGTTAATTCAAGTCTTGAAACATGCATAGAAGAAGATGGAGTAATAGAGATTATAGTAACAGGAGGAAATGGAAATCTTTCATATTCTCTAGATGGAGGATTAAATTTTTCTTCACCAATATTTATTGACACAATTACAATAGATTCTCTCTCAAGTTCAACATATGATATTTCTGTTAGAGACGACAGCTTATGTGTTAAAAACTTTGGCTATTTCTATTTGGGACAAGTTCAACCTTCTTATATCGACTCCATTAATTTAGTAAATGAATCATGCTGTGGTGGTGATGGATATATAGAAATATTTTCTAGCTCAATTTATAATCTTAGTTTTTCGATTGACAGTGGCCTAAGTTGGTCTCAACAAAATTTTTTCACATCACTAGATAATGGAAATTATTTTCTATTCACAGAAGATGAAAATTTTTGTAGAGATAGTTTATTTGTTGAACTAAAAATAGATTCAATTGCTAATATTAGCATGGCATCTCAAGTATCTGATGTCATTTGTAATAATGATTCAAATGGCACTTTTAAATTATTATTTCCTGACCCTTGCTATAATTATGAATTATGGAGATACACTGTAAACACTCCACAGCTGATTACAGATTCAGGTACCTATTTCAATAATCTTGCTCCTGGTTATTATGGACTTATTGCGAAGTCAAATTCAGAAACTTGCTTTGACTCCTCAAGTGTTTTTTATATTTCTCAGCCCGATGAGTTGAGTTCAACTAATGCTCTGTCTGTTGAAAATACATGCTCTAATATTTCAAATTGTAATGGAGTGATTTCAGCGGGACTTATCACAGGTGGAATTTCTCCTTTTTACTATTATGTAAATCTATTTGGTAGTAATTTACCTCAAGGCCCAATTTCTGTTGATTCAACTTTTTCATTTCTTTGTTCAGGACAATACCAAATTAGATATTTGGATGCAAATGCATGCGAGTATTTAGATACTGTTGAAATCGTCGATAACTCATTAAGAATAGATTCACTAATAAAAAGTGAAATTAAATGTTACGGAAATTCTGATGGTGAAATTGATGTTTATTTTAGTGGAGGGGAAAGTCCCTATTTAACAATTTGGAACGATACTCTATTGTCAAACAGAATTGACAATCTTAGATCAGGTTCCTACAAAGTAAGCATAATTGACTCTATTGGTTGTGTTGTCAGTGATAGTTTAATTTTAGAGAATCCTGATACTTTACTTTTTAAAGTACGTCAAAATGGTATCATCCAAGAAACTTGCTTAAATATTTCTAATGATGGTCAAATAATATTAGAAATAATAGGAGGTACATCACCATTTTTTCATAGTTGGATTTCCAGTTCTGGTTTAATTGGTTACGGAAATGGTGATACAATTTTCTCATTGAGTTCAGACACATTTGTGTTAAGTGTTGTTGATAATAATGGCTGTATCGGATCGCCTAGCTGGGGGACAGTGGATACTACTTTTGTTGGTGCATTAAATTTTGAAAATATTTTAACGATTGATTCAGTAAATTTTAATTCAGATTCCATTTGCTATGCAGTTAATGATGGTTTTATACAAATGCATTCATCTGGAATTTATCCATTAAGTTATTCAGTAGATAGTGGACTGACTGTTCAATTGAATTCGATATTTACATCTTTACCAGCAAAAAAATATGACATTATTGTTTATGACAGTTTGGGATGTTCTGAAAATTTAGAAATTGAAATTTTTGAATTTGGTCAGTTATTAATTCAAATTGATAGTATAAAAAATGTGAGTTGCTTTGAAGGTGATGATGGTTATATTTCAGTTAGTACTAATTCTGAAAAAAGCTGTGATTTTTTGTGGTCATTAAATAATGATACAAACCAATTTATCAATAATTTAACATCTAACCACTATATTGTTAGAGCAACTGATGAAAACCAGTGCACATCAGTCGATACTTTTTATATAGCTGAGCTTGGTGGTCCACTTAAGTCCAATGAAGTTATAAATCTAGATGTTACTTGCTTTGGAGGAAAAGATGGTTTTTCTGAGGTTTTGGCCTCAGGTGGAGTTCCATTCAAAGATTCTTCTTATTCTTACATTTGGATTAGCTCAGAGTATGATACAATTGGTTTAGGTAAAAATCAAAATAATTTATCATCAGACTTTTATATTGTACACATATTTGATAGCCTGGAATGTGGTCCGTTTGTTGATACGATTAGAATATTGCAGCCTGATTCGTTTTATGTCACTGTTCTGAATGTTACAAATAATGTTTGCCATGCTCATAATAATGGAAATATTTTATTGCAAGGTCACGGGGGTAATTTACCATATTTTAGATATTTTATCTCTAACACTAGCTTTATTGAGGAAACACAAGTTAGCTTTTTTGATAGTTTATTTGCAGATAATTATGTTGCATGGATTGTTGATAGCAAGAATTGTATCACTGATACATTAAAAAAAATCAAGCTTGGTGAGCCTGGTGATTTAAATCTCAATTTGACAACCCAAAATCCTAGCTGTAATGCTTCATCAGATGGTATTATGTCACTAGCTTTAAAATCAGCAACATCTCCTTACAATTGTAGTATTTTTAATGATGGGACACTAACAAATTCTTTCACATTAAATCAAAATTATACTCAAAATTTGAATGATTTAGAAAAAGGAAGCTATGAAATCCAAATTTCTGACTACAACGGATGTGATTTCGATACATTGTTTGCATTAGATGAGCCTGATGCTATAATTTCTAATTTTACAACTGATTCTTACTATTGGGTTGAACCTTTAGTAATTGATTTTATTAATTTGAGTGAAAATGCAAACCAATTTGAATGGAGATTTGGTGATGGAACATCGATGTCTACTAACAGTTTGGAAGCTGTGAGCAGTTCTTACACTAGCGAGGGGAAATATATAATTGAACTAATTGCTTCAAGTCAAGAGCTTTCTAATTTATGCAACGACACATCAAAATTTGAGATAGAAATTGAAGGTTTTG
This sequence comes from Flavobacteriales bacterium, assembly GCA_002716345.1. Lineage (GTDB taxonomy): Bacteria > Bacteroidota > Bacteroidia > Flavobacteriales > BACL11. Next base: position 53,856 of record PBAP01000022.1, read on the forward strand.
ATACATTTAATACTTTTACTCCAAACGGAGATAACATCAATGATTATTATGGATTTGATGAGTCTCTATTTTCAGATATTAATGTCAAAATTTATAATAAGTGGGGAACAAAGGTTTTTGAGTGGAACGAAATTAATTTCAGTTGGGATGGTCGAGGATACAATGGAAAAATTCTTCCTGAATCAGTTTATTATTTTGTGTTAGATGCTATTGGTATTTCAGGTCAACTATATCAAACGAATGGTCATATCAATTTGTTAAGATAGGGAAGTTCAAAACAAAACTTAACTTTAAATCGCTGTATTAGAAGTGAATTTTGTAAATTTGTTTAAAATAATCGATTATGAAAAAGATAGTTGGACTAATTCTTTTGGTTTTTCTATCATTTGGTGTTCGTGCTAGTCACATTATGGGAGGAGAGATCACTTGGGAGTGCATCAAAGATCCTCTAAACCCTGATGTTGGTAAGTATATCTTCACAATGAAACTCTACAGAGATTGTGATGGTATCTCTTTACCAACAAACAATCAGACGCTAAATGTTTGGAATCACCCAACAGTATCTACAATCAGTTTGCAATTTATTTCAAATACTGATATATCACCTGATTGTGATGTTACAAACAGTGGGAATCCTGCACTAGATTGTTCTACAAATCCAGTTGGAGCCGTTGAAGAGTATATCTATCAATCATTGCCAATAGCTTTAATTGGTGCACCTCCAATTTCCAATCCTCCAACACCAAGTACGCACGGATGGCACTTTACATGGGATTCATGTTGTAGAAACGGAGCTATTGTAAACTTAGCTACACCTAATTCTGACGGATTTACTATGAGAGCCTCAATGTTTGCATATATTGATCCTTTCGGAAATTCAACACCAACTGGTCCATGTTTTGATTCTTCACCAATATTTAACGAAAGTCCAAAAACAATTATTTGTACAGGATATCCTTTTTCATATACACACAACGCCTCAGATCAAGAAATGGATAGTTTAGTCTACAGTTGGGATGAGCCATTAGATGACTTTTTTGGCGCTTATAATCCACCTATAACTCCTGGCTTGCTAACATATACACCCCCTTACACTGCAAACAACCCTCTTCCAGGAAATCCTACTCTTAACTCTCAAAATGGTCAGATATCTTACACATCTAACCTTTCTGGAAATTTTGTAACTGTAGTTAGGGTTGATGCATATAAATGTAATCAGCTAGTTGCTCAAATTTACAGAGAAATTCAAGCAGTTTTAATTGCTTGTCCACCACTGGCAGGTGGAAATGCAAACTTACCTCCAAATATTCCAGCACCATTTCCAGCTCCAACACCATATTATACTTCAGTAGCTGCTGGAACTCTAGTTTCGTTCAGCATTAGCGCATCTGATGCTGATTTATATGCAGCTGGTATACCACAAGATGTATCTTTAGAAATTACTGGTGGTCAAATGGCGGGTGATTTCATAACAACCACGGATTGTGCTAGCCCACCCTGCGCTACATTCACTGATAACTTAGGTAATCCACCACCTTTTTCATCTCCATCAATCGTAAATGGAATTTTTGAGTGGCAAACAGCATGTACTCATGTTGCTTCTGATGCAGGTTGTGGTAATGTATCAAATATTTACAATTTTGCAATAAAAGCATATGATGATTTCTGTCCTGCAAATGCTATTACTTTTGCAACAATAACAGTCGAAGTTACCCAAGCAGCATCATTGCCAGCACCAGATTTAAAATGTGCTTTCGTTGATGGAAATGGAAACGTTACTTTAGACTGGAATCATAATATTGGGGCCAATAATTCCACATTATATCATCTTTATGCATCTGATAATATTGGTGGTCCCTACATTAATATCGCAGATGTATCTTTCCCCTCAGATATTTATACAATTGATTCTTCATTGATTCCAAACGGAGCTCAGTACTTTTACATGACAAATGAGTCTACTTGCGCAAATGAATCACTTCCATCTGATACAATAACTCCTATTGAATTTAAAATTTCATCTCAAAATGTAAGTTGTTGGGATGATATTGACGGAATGATTTCCGTTGAGGTTTTAACTAATATGCTGAATCCATTTAGTTACTACATCAATGGAGTCCTAAATACTAACCCACCTCCATATGACACTGTTTTCACAACGCTCAGCTCAGGAACATATAGCATTACTGTTAGTGATAATGCATATTGTGACATAACAGTACCAATTGATATTTCAGCACCAGGTTTTCCTCTCCAACTTCTTATTGAAGACACTCTCAACACTTGCTTTGGTCAGAATACAGCTAATGCTTCAGTTACTGGAGCAGGAGGAACGCCACCATACAGCTATGAATGGTTTAATTTTGGTGACACAGTCTCCATTTCCTCATCAAATGTTGTAGATTCTTTATCTACGGGTAGTTATTTTGTAGAGATTATGGATGCAAACGGATGCGATACTTTTACAACAGTACAAGTAATATCCTCACAACTTCCACTAACAGCCTCTCCA
>PBAP01000002.1 GCA_002716345.1 Flavobacteriales bacterium
ACATGGTGTGATCCAAATGGAGGCGCATATAAGGCACCATCATGGACATCATTCATATACTTCACTATGCCAGGATCAGTTAGATTGGAGCAGAGTACAGTGATTAATGATTTGGATATCTATCCTAACCCATCAAGAGATATGTTTAATATCAGCTTTAATACAATCAACAAGCAAGATATAACACTTAGAATAAGAAACATTGTAGGAGAGGAGATATATACAGAGAAGCTTAATAAGTTTGATGGAACATATACAAAAGCAATTAGCTTAGAGAATTACCCAAAGGCAGTCTACTTCTTAGAAATTAATACTAATGAGGAAACAATTAATAAGAAATTGATGTTGCAATAAATTGAAAAAATACATACAATTTTTTCTAGCTTCTTTACCACTAATTATATCATTTAAGACTAGCGATCCTGTTTTGTCAATTAGATATGTATATTTATCAATTTTTATTCTTGGATTCTTTTTATTTACAGCATATAAGAAAGTTTCAATAAGTTTTTTGCTAATTAAAAATCCAATAATAATTCTAATTTTAGTAATTATTTTTTTTAGTACTATTTCTTCATTAATTAATGGAGTAGGAGCTGAATCAATATTTTCGCTAGCTAGATTAATTAGTATTTTACTCTTGACTATTTTATTTACAAATTATTTTCTTGAGAATAATTATGAAATAGTTATCAAGCCAATTGTAATTTTTTCTCTTTTAATATCACTTATCTATCTTTTTCAATTTATTGTTAATTATGAAAGAATAATGTTAATTGATATTGATTGGAAAAGAAATTTAGAATTTGATAAAATAGCATCAACGATGGCCAATAAAAATCTGTTATCATCAATCTTATTTTTAACAATGCCATTTAATATTATTTTATTTAAAAAAGAAAAAATAATCTGGAAATTGGTTTCAATATTTTCAATCTTTTTATTATTTGCAATTTTATTACAAACTCAAACAAAGGCTGTGATTATAGCAATTTTATTATCTATTGCCTCATATTTTTTTACTCAAAGAGATAGTATAAAATTAAAATATATACTAATTTTCATATTAGGGCTTCTTGTTTGCTATCTAATAGTAAAAAAAACAAATAGGATAGATAAATTGTATAATGAAATTTCTTCTTTAAAAAACTTTGAGGATTCAGATAGATTTAAACTATATAAAAGCACCATTAACTTAATTTCCGATAATATACTTTTTGGAGTTGGACCTGGAAATTGGAAAATAGATATTTGGAAATATGGATTATATAATAATGGTAATGCAAAAATTATTGCACAAAGACCTCATAATGACATTTTATGGATAGCTTCTGAAACTGGTATATTAGGTGGATTATCTTACTTATTGATTTTTATAATTTTAATTAAATATGCATACGATTTATATGCTAAGAACAAATCAAAAAAAATCTTTGCATTTATTTTTTCACTATTAATTGGTTATTTATTTATCAGTTTAGTAGATTTTCCCTTTGAGAGAGTAGCACACAATACATTTCTATGTTTAATATCTTCTATTTTAATAAGTTCTAAGTTTAAGGACGTTCATAACTCAAATGAAAAAAAGATACTAAACAATAATTTTCTTCTTATACTTTTAGCAATACTAACTATTTTTACAACAATTGTTCACATCAATAGGTTTATTGGTGAAATAAATATCACTAAAGCTATATTTTTTAAAAATAAAAAAAATTGGAAAAAAGTAATTGAATACTCCAAAGAGTCTAATAATATTTTTTACAATATGGATAATACCTCTGTTCCTGTAAAATGGTATACTGGCCTTGCATACTATAATCTCAAAAAATATAATTCTGCATTAAAATATTTTAAAGATTCATATGAATTAAACCCTTACAACAGCAGTGTATTAAACAATTATGCAACAACATTAGAGGTAATAGGAAATTCAAATAGGGCTAAAGAAATATATAATGAGATTTTTGAAATAGATTCTACTTTTAAAGATGCAAGAATAAACTTTTCAGCCATTTTATACAACGAAAAAAATTATACTGAAGCATTTAAATCAATTCTTAAATCTAATGTTGATCCATATTGGAGTAGAAAAAATAATGATATTTATGACATATATCTTAGAAATATTATTCATGCGTGGTATCTAGAGGAAAAGAATGATATTGGTGCTTATAAAAGATTTAAGGTCGAGGAATTATTAATTAAACACGAAAAAAATCCGAAAATCATGTCTGATAAAATTCGTAAAAGTTTTTTTGAGAAAAATAAGTCAGAATTAAATTTAAAAGATTTCATTATTAATTTTGAATAAAATATTTAAAATTTGAAAAAAATTAAACCATATAATAGTACAGAATCTAAAAGAAGTCAAATAGAGTCAATGTTTGATGATATTTCTAAAAGATATGATAACCTTAATCAAATACTGACATTTGGATTACATAAAAAATGGAGACAGCGAGCTATTGATTTAATTGATAACAATCCTGAAAAGATTCTAGATATTGCAACTGGTACTGCAGATTTTGCTATAGCAGCAAAAAAACTAAATCCAAAAAGTATAATTGGAATAGATATTTCAGAAAAAATGATAGAGATTGGTAATAAAAAATTAAAAAGAAAAAACCTTAATAATTTCATTAGATTAAAGATAGCAGATTCACAAAATCTTCCTTTTGAGGATAATTATTTTGATGCAATTACGATTGGATTTGGAGTAAGAAACTTTGAAGAAATTGAAAAATCTATCTCTGAAGCTTACAGAGTTTTGAAAAAAGACGGAATACTTTTAATTATGGAGCCCTCAACAAAAAATAATAAATTTTTAAGTTTTTTATCAAAATTTTATTTTGAAGTAATAGTTACAAATATTGGATATTTGTTCTCTAAAAATTCATCTGCTTATAACTATTTATCTGAATCTGTAAAAGCATTTATTGATGGAGAAACTTTTTTAAAAATTTTGGATGAAGCCAAATTTAAGAACTGTAAACATTTAAAATTTTCCTTTGGAATAATTGATTTATATTGGGCTAAAAAATAATATTAAAGTTTATAAATGCTAGAGTATTTAGTTTTAGCATAATTCATAAAATATTTAAAGTTTAAAGATTCACCGGTAACTTTTTTACATAACTCATTTGCATCGTATCTCTTGCCAAGGTTGTGAATATTTTTTCTAAGCCAATCTAGAAGGGCTTTTGTTTCTCCATTTTCAATTTTAGAGTCTATATTAGTAATATCCTTAGAGGCTTTGTCAAAAAACTGAGCTGCATAAAAACTACCTAATGTATAGGTAGGGAAGTACCCAAAGCTTCCATGTGACCAATGAATATCTTGTAAAACTCCCTTAGAGTCAGAGGGGACATCAATATTCAGATATTCTTTATATAATTTATTCCATGTATTAGGCAAATCATCAACCTTTAAGCTGTCTTCGATTAGTCCCTTTTCAATCTTATATCTTATCATGACATGTAAATGATAAGTTAATTCGTCTGCATTAGTTCTAATTAGCGAAGATTTAACATTATTACATGCATTATAAAACTGCTTACAATGAACATTTTTTAATTTTTTAGGAAAATAAGATTTAAGAAGACCATAATTTTTTTTCCAATAATGTATACTTCTTCCAACATGATTTTCCCATAATCTAGATTGTGACTCATGAATACCTAAAGAAATAGAATCACCAAGTGGTAAACCATAATTTTCTATAAGTAGTCCTTGTTCGTAAAGTGCATGACCTCCTTCATGAATACAGCTCCATATCATATCAGAAAGATTATTTTCATCTATTCTAGTAGTAACTCTGCAATCTTGAGGTGAAAAATGGGTTGAAAATGGGTGAGCAGAGATGTCTTGACGACCGGAATCAAAATCATATCCCATTTGTCTCAGAAGCTCAATACCAAAATCCCATTGTTTCTTTTTATCAAAAAATTGATAAAAGAATTTATCATCTATTGTATTGTTTTTTGAAATTTTATGAATAAATGGAACCAATTGCTTTTTTACATCATTAAAGATTATATCAACTTCTGAAGTTGTCAATTTTGGCTCATATTTGTCTAGTAATACATCATAAGGATGATTGTCATAACCAATTAATTCACATTCTTCTTTTCTTAATTCTATTAAATTTGATAGAGAATTTTTAAAAATATTAAAATCATTATTTTCCTTAGCAATTCTCCAGTCTTGAAATGCTTTAGAAATAAGAAGTGATTGTCTCTCAACAAATTCTGTTGAATATTTTAATTTTTTCTTAAAATCATTAAATGAGAGTTCAATATTTCTTTTTTGATCAAAATTTAAAGAATCATCACTGTTAAGTTTTTCAAGTAGTTTACCATATTTAGTATCAGTAGATAACTCATAAGCAATTTTAGCAAGTGTTGATAATTGTTGAGCTCTAAATTTATTCCCATTCTTTGGCATATGTGTTTCTTGATCCCAATTTAAAACGCTTGCAGACATATATATGTCATATATTTTCTTGCAGTGTTNTTTGTAATCTAAATAAGTATTCATCTGGTNTACTNTTATATTTGTCTTATAATTAATATTATGTTGAATTNNNTGNTTTNATCCTATACTCTACTTTTTAGNAAAAAGTTCAGATTCNATTANAAACAANATATATTCTTTATGTTGTTTAGTTGNTAAATTNCCTGTTGATGTATTCANATTTCTTTTTAACCAACTTANNTTATAGAANGCAGATGCTTTTGANAAATTATCANAACGNGATTTTGAACTNGNNATACNAATTAATCTATTTANATATTCAACTTGTAAATTTTGTCTAATAGTTGAAATATTAGTNTTAAAATCACTNTCAAAAATTGACTTTCTAAGATCNATCATGTAATATGATAGTTCGTAATTGTTNCCATACTTAGTTGAATTAGTAATTCTNAATAAAACATTTCTATTAAGTAAATGATCAAGTAGTCTTTTCTGNTAAGTTAAAATTCTTTGATGAATCTCAGGATCAGCAGAAATACTAAACCCTCTCCTTTGCTTTTGCAGAAATGGAAAAATTTCTGGNTNTAATAAAATCTTGTTNCTGAATGCATAATCAGAAAGAATTTGCATAGCTTTTTTTTGTGTTTTAATATCAACACTCTCAAAAGGTTTNTTNGTTGATTCTTGATTTGTATGNGATAAATCAACTTTAACACCTCCAATCTGTCTTGTAACTATATTTAGAGCTTGGTAATATGAAAAAAGTAATGTACGATANGATCTGTANAATTCTTCATANGTNTCGTTNTCCTTAGTATATTTATCTTTTATTTCAGAAACAATTCTATTNACCATTTCTATTTTATCTAAAGAATGNTTTAATGGNTCTCTAGCAAGGTCATATATCATTGCATCTGGNTCAGTTCCNTTTCCAGCGGANCTCATATCAAAAGCATCGTTAGCAAATGCTAGTTCTCTATNAGTNGATTTNGATAAAATNTTCTCAATTTCNTNATCCTCNTNGTTTTGAAAAACTGAATATCCAAATTGAATTGCCCACCTATCATATACNCCAGGTTTTATATCAAAATATAAACCTTGATCATCTGGATTTNTAGCAATATTTATTGCAGGATATTCCATNACNGATGAACAAACACCCTTTTCATTNACTATTTCNTTGTTATTTAACTCCTCTGTTGTTAAAAGCAAACTTCCTTTAAAATTATGACTTAGTCCTAANGTATGACCCACCTCATGCANAACAAGTCTATATAAAGACTGTTTTACAAGTTCTTTNTCCATTTNNTCNGACAAACTCATAGACTTNATNTAGTTCATTCCTAAAGATGTTTCAATNTTTTGATANTGTGCTGCATTACAACANTGATCTGTTGNAGTAANGTTNATAGGNTTATTAAATAATTCATCAGATCTNATACGNTTAGTTATATATGTCCATTCNAGCATTATATCTGCACCTAATATTTCTCCTGTTCTAGGGTTTACAAAAGATGGTCCATAACCTCCCCAAGGTGGACTAGGAGATGAAGTCCATCTCAAAACATTATATCTAATGTCNCCAGCATCCCAATNTGCAGTATCNGGTTGNATCTTTACTTGAACNGCATTAGTAAATCCNGCATCCTCAAACGCAATATTCCATGATTCNACACCATCNTTAATAATTTGTCTNTACTCTACNGGTGTTGTATTCTCNATCCACCAAANAATAGGTTTNATNGGATCTGATAATTCTGCCTCAGGATTTATTTTTTCTANTCTCCATCTATTGATAAAGTCTCTATAATTTACTTGATCTATACTTGTCATNTGGTTTGTNTGAGTATTGAAAAAACCAACTCTTGTATCATCTTTTCTAGGNACATAGTTTGAATCTGGCAACTCAACGAGACTATGTTGAACTTTTATTGAAACACTTCTAGANTCTGTCATTGCACTNCCACCTCTTNAAGAAGGATATTTATTTTCAAAAACATAATTAACTACTACATCAGTNTTTTCAGGNTAGCTTTTTATTTTNTCATACCTCGTTTTAGTTTTGCTAATAGANCCTAATCGATANCCTCTGTAAGTTTTTGGATATGAGTATTTCACTTGTTGNAATGATTCNTTTAAAAACAAATTATCAGCACTAATTAAAAACTTCGATTTACAATTACCTGTTGCAATAATTTTCTCAGAAATAATAATTGGTGTATTNATNTTAGTNTTTGAAGCCTTACTGAGAGCACTATTTTTGTCAAAATAATACTTCGTATTCTCGATAACTATGTCTATTTTTTCATAAAACTTTGAGATTTTTATAATTTTTGAGCCACGATATCTTCCTTTTACGACACCTGCATCCCCTACTCCATTTTCAAAATAACTGAAATAAATAAATTCTTTGTTTAAATGGTTACTATCAATTTCTAAAAATGCTTTNCCGTCTTTTTTACTTTGATAAATTTTNAATAGTCCATCAAANTCNATGCAGTTTTTTGTTTTTTCAATGATTTGATCTTTCTTTTCAGANGGCTTTTTGGATTCAATTTTGNCCTTTNTCTTTTTGTTGTAAAATTCACTTTTGAACTGNGCATGTGAGTTAANAGCGGTTANTATAGCAATNGATAAAATTATTTGCTTCATAAAAATATNTTTTAAAATTATTGAGATTTGATAAGACCGTCCANTTCCTTGGACTTCTTATAATCTCCTTTAAGATAATAAAGTTGTTTTAAAGATAAGAGTGTATTCTTATCATTTGGATCTAATGANAGAGATGTTTCAAGAAATGGCAAGGCATCATCAAAAAAAACNTCAGANTCTTTTTTNAGTTTATTATATAATTTNTCGCTTGATGAATTATTAGCTTCATTTCTAAGCTCNACTCCNCTATTNAAAAANAATGCNCCAAGNTTATAATTAGANTTGAAATTATCAGGNTTTAATTCAATAGATTTTTTGTAATCAATTATCGCTTCATCAAGCATACCTTTTTGATCATAAACAGTAGCTCTGTTAAAGAAAAGTAAATCATTCATATCATCAAGTTNAATNGCATCGCTAAGCTTATCAATTAACTCATCAGTNCGATTTAATTTTATGTANAAATTAATTTGGGAATTAATTAAAACNGGNTCATTTTCAAAATAATCTCTACCAAGNGAAAGATATTTTAATGCATCATCNTCATTTCCTTCCTCTTGTAAAATGTCACTCATATGAACATAAATAGNAGGATCATTAAAATTTAAATCAATTAAATTTTGAAGTAAAACCTTAGANCTTTCNTTATCTTNCATTNTTCTAGCAGCAAAAAAAGAATTATGAAGAACAGTCTCTTTTGTTATATTTCCTCTTTTTAATTGATCTTCNGANTCATAATCAAAGATTTCAAAAATTTCATCATATAANTNTAAAGCCTNAGAATTNTTCTCGTTGTTGTATTCNTCAATTGCCATATTAAANAGTTTATANCCACATTGAATTAANCNNGCNACAACATCTTCCTCTTTNGTCCACTTTCGAACAACAACTCTACCTTTTTTNTCTCTATCNAGACATCGAATGNGTGATTGCTTAGCCTTAAAAATCGCATCATTATCAATTTTTTGATCTTTTAANANTGCAATCTTTAAATAAACTTTGGCTCTGTANTTCCACATTTTTGGTTCATCNCTAGTTGATGTATTTAAAAATGCTTCATCAATATAATTTTTAGCGTCNATAAGATTAGAAACNATTTCTTCTCCATCTGTTTTGTTAGCATTTTTTAATGCTATTGATGAATTTACAATATTATGTTTTTGAGCATTTACTANAAAAACAAAGCAAGCAAAANCAAANAATAGAACNAATTTTCTCATAANTNAAATTATTTNATGTCAATAACTTCAAAATTAAATCTTTTACCTTCATTAGAAGATAAATTTTCNAACTTTTCTTTAATAAGATATTTATTTCCAACAACAACGATTGCAAGGTCATCTTTTCTTATTTCATTAGAAGCTATNTCATTAATTTCACCTANAGTCATNGTACTTAAAATATTTGATTGCNCGTCTATNTATGAAGCATNNAAATCGTTTGATAAAATTCGGTTTAAAAAACCTATTTTTTGATTCGGAGTTTCATATTTCATTGAAGCAGAATTTAAAAAAGAATTTTTCGTTGAAATNAGCTCATCATTAGAAAGTCCAGTTGTTGTATANTCATTAAGAATTGTAAANATATCTGCAATTGCNCTATCNGTTGCTTGTGTTTTTACNCTTGTTTGTATTGCAAAAACTCCAGTATTNTCATCTCCACTAAAAAATGAATANGCTCCATAGGTGTANCCTTTATCTTCTCTTAATTTTAGAAACAATCTTCCNCTGGCTCCNCCACCAAGTGACTTATTCATCACTTGNGATTTAAAAAACTTATCATTAACATCAAAAGAATTACTTCTATGTCCCATTAATATCAAAGATTGTGTTGANCCCTCAATNTCCTTTAAATAAATTCGATTTTTNGCTACTGTNGGAAANTNAAATTTGGANGGTAAGCTAATATCTTTGTTNGACCAACTTTTTANGAAATTNAGTTTTGAGTAAATAACATCTTTTTTAACATTTCCAACTATTATTAACTCGCTTAAATTTGGNGAATAAAAATCATAAAACTCTTGAACATCNTTAANCTTGATTTTTTTTATAGTTTTTTTATTCATTTCNCTNCCAAATGGAGTGTCACCATAAAGGACATTTGAAAAGCTTGATCTAGCAAGGAATTGCGAGTTTTTTTTCATTGACTCTAAACCTTCTAAATTAGTATTCTTTAATCTCTTGAAGTCATCATTGTTGAAGCCAGGATTAAGTAATTTTTCTTCAAAGAGTTTTAAACTTTCATCTAATTTATCACTTAAACATTCAAAATATACTAATGTTTCATTGTCTTCGGAGGAGAATTGAATAGTTGCACCTAATTTTTGCATTTCAACGCTGATTTCTTCTGAAGATTTTAAAGAAGTACTTTCGTTCATCATTTGTGCAGTAATACTNGCCACACCAACCTTCTTTTTATCTTCCAATAATTTTCCTCCTTTAATTTTTAATCTCATATAAACTTTTGGAACTTCGTTTGTTTCAGAAAAGATTGTTTTTAGTCCATTNCCAAATGTTTCTTTATAAAAAGATGGGATTTTTGGTGTTCTGGGTTTGCCTGCCTCAGGTTGATCTTTTCTACAGCAAATATCATATTCTGAGCTAGCCTTATTATAAACTAAATTTGAATATTGTGGGTCCTGATCAAGAATTAAATCAGCATTAGGATTCTTACTAATGATGGAATCTAATTCTTTAACAAAAGGACTTTTTGGCTTAACTTGATTAATAACAGCATTTCTGTTTTTGATATATTTATTAAATACTCTTATAACATCTTCTTTTGTTACATCTTGATATCTTTTTATTTCTGAAGAAACATTGTAACGACCTCTAGCCAACCATTCCCATCTGGAAATCAANGTAGCTTTTGAGGATATTGAAGTTATCATATCATAATTTTGGCTAATTATTTTTGTTTTAACCATTTCTAAATCCTCTTCTGAAAAACCCTTTTCTTCCCAATCAGCGATTGAGTTTCTTATATCAGCCTCAATATTATTAAAATAAACTCCTTGGTCTTCTTGCCAATCTGGAAAGGTTAAAACCGTGAAGTGAAACTCACCTGACAACTCTCTGCAAGGGTGACTTACGCTAGCTTGAATAGCCTTTTCTGATTTAATAAAGTTTTTATAAAAAATAGAATTTTTTCCATCTCCCATCAAAGATGCTAGTATATCCAAAGCGGCCTCGTCTCTATGATAATTTGGAACNGTTGGAAAAACGATATCAGTCATAGGTAAATAAACGTTGTCAGTATAGCCCGTATATATATCACTTGAAAGTCTAGGTACCATTGGACTAAGTTTCCTTACCTCAGAACCTCTTGGTATTGAACCAAAATATTTTTCCACTAAAGGAATAACAGTTTCACTATTAACATCACCTGTTATTGTTAAAATAGCATTATTTGGCCCATACCACCTCAGGAAAAAATTTTTTAAATCTTCCAATGATGCTCTATATAAATCATCTACATATCCAATTACAGGCCAATTATATGGATGTGACGGTGGATAAAGACTTTGACCAAGAATTTCGTAACTCATTCCATATTGCCTACTAACTTGCATTTGATACTTTTCATTTTTAACTACCTCTCTTTGATTTTCAAACTTTTCACTAGTAACAGCATCTAATAGAAAACCCATACGATCAGCCTCTAGCCACAATGCAGTTTCAAGATAGTTTGATGGAACAGTCTGAAAATAAACAGTTCTGTCTGAACTAGTATTTCCATTCATNGTTCCTCCAGCATCATTAATAATTTTAAAATGTTTTTCATCTGGAACATTTTCTGANCCTTGGAACATCATATGTTCAAAAAAATGTGCAAAACCTGATTTTCCTGCAGATTCTCTACTTGAACCTACATGGTAAGTTATGTGTACGTGTACTAAAGGGTCAGAATTATCTTCATGTACTATAACTTTTAATCCGTTNGGGAGTTTCCATTTTTCAAATTTAATATCTAATGGATTTGTACTTGCTTCTTTAACGAGAACTGCTTGAGAAAAAATTTTATTTGAGCAAAAAACTATTAAATAAAACGTTAAAAGTGTTTTTAATATTCTTTTATTAGTCCTCAAANTCGTCATCAAAAAATAAAGTGTTTTGTGATTTATTTTCTTTATTATTTTCATCTTTTTTGATATTATCTTCAGTATTATTTGTTTTTTGGATTTCAGTGTCTTCAGAAATATCAATTTCACCTTCATCACTTTCTTTAATATCAAGCTCTTCAGTGCTAGATGTATTATTNTCATCNTTATCTAAATCACTAGAAACACTTTTGTCCATTGATTGATCAGATTTTACCTCATCATCTACAACATTATTTTCGTCTACTTGATCAGTAATTTCATCATCCAGAAGTTCATCTTCATTTGATCTAGTAACCTTAGCTACTGATGCAATGCTGTCATCATCTTTTAATTTAATAATTCTAACTCCCTGAGTAGCTCTACCCATTACTCGCAATGATTCAACAGAAGTTCTAATTGTAATACCACTTTTGTTAATAATCATTAATTCGTCNTCATCACTCACATTTTTTAAAGCAATNAGGTCTCCAGTTTTATCAGTTATNCTGATTGTTTTAACACCCTTTCCACCNCTNTTAGTTACTCTNTANTCATCTATTTGAGATCTTTTACCATAACCATTTTTTGAAACTACCAANACNGANGAATNGNTATCATTAACACAAATCATTCCAATTACTTCATCTTTNTCATTTGCTAATCTTATACCTCTTACTCCAGAAGCTGTTCTNCCCATAGCCCTAACTTTNTCTTCCTCAAATCTTATTGCNTTACCNGACTTAACAGCCATCATAATTTGAGACACACCATTTGTCATTTTAGCCTCNAAAAGNTGATCTCCNTCTTTAATTGTAATNGCATTTATTCCNTTAGANCTTGGNCTAGAATAAGATTCAAGCTTTGTTTTNTTNATGACACCTTTTTTAGTGCACATAACAATATAATTTGAGTTAATGTATTCTTCATCCTTCAANTCCTTNGTATTAATNTAAGCCATAACNTTATCATCGCTTGGNATATTNATAAGGTTTTGTATTGCTCTACCTTTTGAAATTTTACTTCCTTCAGGAATTTCATANACTCTCATCCAAAAACATTTTCCTTGCTNAGTAAANAATAGCATATAATCATGATTGTTAGCCATAAAAATTTCCTCAACAAAATCCTCATCTCTNGTANTNGCTCCTCGNGANCCAACNCCACCTCTTGCTTGNGATCTATACTCAGATAAAGAAGTTCTTTTNATGTAGCCNAGATTTGATATNGTTATCAAAACTCTTTCATTTGGTATCATATCTTCGATACTNACTTCAGATGANGAATACTCAATTTGAGTTCTTCTTTCATCTCCATACTTTTCTTTAACTTCTAATAAATCATCTTTNAGTATATCATATCTGAGACCCTCATTTGATAAAATTTCATTGAGTTCCTTAATCTTTTGCATAATCTCTGNATGCTCATCTTTAATTTTATCTCTNTCTAANCCTGTTAACTTTTGTAGTCTTAAATCNAGTATCGCTTTNGCNTGNTCTTCTGATAATTTAAAATTATCAATCAAACCTNTTCTAGCAATTTCAGGNGTTCTTGANGAACGAATAAGTTTTATTATGTCATCAAGATTGTCTAAAGCAATTAATAAACCTTCAAGAATATGAGCTCTTTTCTCAGCTTGCTTTAATTCAAAATTTGTTTTTCTGACCAATACATCAAGTCTATGCTCAACAAAGAAGTTTATTAAATTCTTGAGATTTAGAAGCTTTGGTCGACCCTTAACAAGTGCAATATTATTAACACTAAATGATGACTGTAAAGAAGTGTATTTATACAATTTATTTAATACAATATTTGGAATCGCATCTCTTTTTAACTCGTAGACAATTCTCATTCCGTTTCTATCAGACTCATCTCTTATATCTGAGATTCCTTCCAATTTTTTACTATTAACTAAATCTGCTGTTTTTTTAATTAAATCTGATTTATTAACCATGTATGGAATTTCATCAACAATAATTAAATCTCTATTTCCAGATTCTTCAAATCTTACCTTACCTCTAACAACTATTCTACCTCTTCCAGTTTCAAAAGCTGATTTTACTCCCTCATAGCCATATATTGTACCACCGGTTGGAAAATCAGGAGCAGTAATATGTTCCATTAAGTCACTAATTTCAACGTTGCCCCTATTGTCAATAAACCTAATTATTCCATTAACTACCTCAGTTAAGTTGTGAGGTGGCATATTTGTTGCCATACCAACGGCAATTCCAGTTGTTCCATTTAGTAATAGGTTTGGCAATCTAGCAGGTAAAACTGCAGGCTCTTTAAGAGTATCATCAAAATTGTTTTCCCATTCTACAGTATCTTTATCAATATCGCGAAGCATATCCTCAGAAGTTTTTCTCATTCTTGCTTCTGTGTACCTCATAGCAGCTGGATTATCACCGTCTATAGATCCAAAGTTTCCTTGGCCATCAACCATTAAATATCTTAAACTCCATTCTTGAGCCATTCTAACCATCGCATCATATACTGCAGTGTCTCCATGTGGATGAAATTTTCCGAGTACTTCACCGACTATTCTTGCTGATTTTTTATATGATGTATTTGCTTTTACACCAAGTTCATGCATTCCGTAAAGAATTCTTCTGTGAACAGGTTTTAAACCATCTCTAACATCAGGCAAAGCTCTAGAGACTATTACTGACATAGAATAATCAATATATTTAGACTTCATTTCCTCCTCAATATTGATAGGAATTATTCTCTCTCCATTGTTTTCAAATTTTGACATAAAATTTTGTTTTAATTCTTATAACAAATTAAACAAATTTGCGTTTTTAACAAAGAGAAATGAGCCAAATAATGACATTAAAGTTATGAACATTTTTTGTTAAAAAAAAGGGTAAATTAGTTAGTCAAAAAAAGCTTAAATTAACTAATTATATAAAAAAAAACATGATAACAGGTTTTTCGAAAAGAATGTCAAAAGTTTTTAAGTTTATGAACGAAGAAACTATAAGGCTTGGTGATACAAGTTCAGGAGTCGAGCATCTTTTTTTAGCTATACTAAGAGAAGGTAGTGGAAGCGCAGTTCAAGTGCTAAAAAGGTTAGGGATTGTTGTCAAAGACATAAAAATTATTATCGAAGGTGCTTTAAAAAAGCAAGAAAAATACATTCAAAAAAAGAATACAACGCTAAACTTAACAAAACAAACTGAAAGAATTCTTAGAAAATCGATACTTGAAAGAAAAAATTTGGAAGAAGAAGAAATTAAAACTGTTCATGTTTTGTTGGCTATTCTGCTTGACAAAAACAATATTGTATCCTCAGCTTTACGTCATATGAAAATTGATTATGATACTGTATTAGAAGAATACCTTAACATTTCTGATATCAAATCAAAATTAGATGATAGCATTGAGAATGATGATGATATTTTTGGACCATCTGAAAGTGACTATCAAAAAACTGAAAAAAGTAAAACAACTGGTTCAACTCCAACACTTGATAATTTTGGAAGAGATCTAACCAAATACGCAGAAGAAAACAGATTAGACCCAATTGTTGGAAGGATATCTGAAATCGAAAGAGTTGCTCAAATCCTTAGTAGAAGAAAGAAGAACAATCCAATTCTAGTAGGTGAACCTGGAGTAGGAAAATCTGCAATAGCCGAAGGTCTAGCTATTAGAATAGTTGAAAGAAAAGTATCAAGAGTTCTGTTTGACAAAAAAGTTGTAATGCTCGACCTTGCAGCTTTAGTTGCAGGAACCAAATACAGAGGACAATTTGAAGAAAGAATGAAAGCTTTAATATCAGAGCTAGAAAACAATCCCAACGTAATTTTATTTATAGATGAAATTCATACTTTAGTTGGTGCAGGAGGAGCTACTGGTTCTCTTGATGCATCAAATATGTTTAAACCAGCTCTAGCAAGAGGAGAAATTCAATGTATTGGAGCTACAACAATTGATGAATATAGACAATATATCGAAAAAGATGGCGCATTGGAAAGAAGATTTCAGAAGGTTTTAATAGATCCCACATCAATTTCTGAAACAATCGAAATCTTAAAAAATATTAAAGAAAGATATGAAGAACATCACAATGTGGAGTATACTGAAGATGCAATAAACTCATGTGTTCTATTGACAGATAGGTATATGAACGACAGATATCTTCCTGACAAAGCCATCGATGCCCTAGACGAAGCTGGATCAAGAGTGCACATAACTAACATTAAGGTTCCTAAAAAAATATCTTCACTTGAGGAAAAAATCGAAGATCTTGTCAAATTAAAAAAGAATGCTATTTCTCAACAAAAGTTTGAGGAAGCAGCTAAGCTTAGAGACTACGAAAAGAAATCAATAAAGGAGCTTAATGAAGCAAAAAAACAATGGGAGAATGAAATTAAGTCGAATAAAATTATTGTTAACGGAGATAATGTTGCAGAAGTCGTATCATTAATGACTGGTATACCAGTACAGAGAATTGCCTCAAAGGAGATAAAAAAACTATCTAAAATGTCTAATAACATAAAAAAGAAGATTATTGGACAAGATGATGCAATAACTAAAATCTCTAGAGCAATTCAAAGAAATAGAGTTGGACTTAAAGATCCAAAGAAACCGATTGGCACATTCATTTTTTTAGGATCAACAGGTGTAGGAAAAACACAATTAGCTAAAGCACTTTCTGAGGAGATGTTTGATTCCACAGATTCTCTTATTAGAATTGACATGAGCGAGTATATGGAAAAATTCTCAGTCTCAAGATTGGTTGGTGCTCCCCCTGGCTACGTTGGATATGAAGAAGGTGGTCAATTAACAGAAAAAGTTAGAAAAAAGCCATACTCTGTAATTCTATTAGACGAAATTGAAAAGGCTCACCCAGATGTATTTAATTTATTACTTCAAGTTCTTGATGACGGCCAAGTAACTGATAGCTTAGGAAGAAAAATAGATTTTAAAAACACTGTTATAATAATGACATCAAATATTGGTACCAGGCAACTAAAAGACTTTGGACAAGGAGTTGGTTTTAATACATCTGCTAGAAAAAATAATGCTTCTGAACATTCTAAGGGCGTGATTGAAAACGCTCTTAAAAGAACATTTGCTCCTGAATTTTTAAATAGAATTGATGATGTTGTTCTCTTCAATAGCTTAGAAAAAGAAGACATCAACAAAATTATTGATATTGAACTAAAGCATGTAGTTGAAAGAATCAATAAACTTGGTTATGAAATTAATATTTCAAAAGGAGCAAAGGATTTTGTTGCAGGTAAAGGTTTTGATTCAAAATTTGGTGCTAGACCTTTGAAAAGAGCAATTCAAAAGTATATTGAAGATCCCCTAGCTGAAAAAATAATAAATATTGAACTATCATTAGGAGACAAAATAAACATCAAAATCTCGAAATCTAGCGATGAATTAATTTTTACTATCCAAAAACAAGAAGAGCAAAAACCAAAAAATAAAACTAAAAGTTAGTTTCCACAATCTTTTAAATAGACTTGAGAACATACATATGGTACACTAGTTCTCTTTTAATAAATGATTCGTAAAGCTTACTTCCCTTAATACCCGCAAAAGAAGAAGAAATATTAGATAAAAACTTAGGCAAGAAAAATTTAATCTGTTTCTTTCTTTTTTCAGACATCTCATCCAATGCTAGTAAAATATTGTTAGTTATATCTTCATATGATATAATTTTAAAATTTTCATTTATTGATTTATCAAAATCGAAAAACTCAGATCTAGACCTAAAATCTGTAATAAGAAATTGTCCTTCTGGTTTTAAAACTCTCTTAACTTCTAAAAGAAACTTATTAAAGTTTGGATAACAATGAGATGACTCAACATTTATAATAATATCAAAAAATTGATTGTCAAAAGGCAATTCATCCGCACTTCCAACATGAAAACTTAAATTATCTTTTTTGTAGAAATTGTTACATAATTGAACTGCAGTGGGTGAAATATCTAATGCGTGATACTCTTTTGGAGAAAAAGTTCTTGTGATATAGTCTGCACCTCCACCTCTGCCACAACCAACCTCTAATAGTCTTAAATTTTTTAGAGAAGATTTACTACACAAGTAGTGATATAAATGAATTGGAAATCTTTCTTTTTCGTCTTCTTGAGATAACTGAGGTGTAAAATCATTTCTTAAATAACCATAGTTCATGAACTTTAGTTCTGGAGTTATTACTTTAGAACCTAAGTATGTATACCAAAACTTCCACAATTTTCCTTTTAGAATAGGAAAATGCCTAAAAATTAGCTTTAGTAATTTTAAAATCAACTAGTAAATTCTTTTATTAAATCTTCACTAATACCAGTATTAGAAAAACCACCATCATGAAAAATATTTTGCATGGTTACACTTTTAGTCAAATCAGAAAATAGAGCAATACAAAAATTAGCACAATCTTCTGCTGAAGCGTTTCCTAATGGAGACATTTTATCAGCATAATTAAAAAAAGTATCAAAACCCTTAACTCCGCTACCAGCTGTGGTAATTGTTGGTGATTGTGATATTGTATTAATTCTTACTTTATTTCTATTTCCAAAATGATATCCAAAACTTCTAGCAATACTCTCAAGATAAGCTTTGTTTTCTGCCATATCATTATAGTCAGGAAAAGTCTTCTGCGCTGCTATGTAAGATAATGCAACAATAGAGCCATAATCATTCATTGATTCATTTTTCCAAGCACTTTGAAGAACTTTGTGAAATGATAAAGCGGATACATCAAATCCTTTAATTGTAAAATCATAATTTTGATCAGTATACTCCCTTCCTTTCCTTACATTAACAGACATACCAATAGAATGTAAAACAAAATCAAGTTTTCCTCCCAATAACTTTAATGACTCAACAAAAAGTTTATTTAAATCATCAACACTTGTTGCATCAGCTGGGATAACTCTAGATTCAGTTTTTTCAGCTAATTCATTTATTTTTCCCATTCTCAAGGCTATAGGTGCATTAGATAAAACAAATTTAGCGCCTTGTTCATGGGCATTTAGAGCAACTTTCCAAGCTATAGACTTTTCATCAAGTGCACCAAATATTAATCCTCTTTTTCCTTCTAAAATTTTCATGATTTTATTACAAATATATTATTATTGATTTAAAAGTTCTATGGCATTGCTTATTGATACATCTGTAACCTTGCTTCCACTAAGAAGTTTTGCAATTTCATTTATTCTTTGCTCAGTATTTAGTTCGTTTACATCAATTAAAGTCTTGTTTTTAACTATTTTTTTTGCAACAACATAATGCCTATCTCCTTTTGAGGCAATTTGAGGTAAGTGAGTAATTGAAAAAACTTGGATGTTAGATTTTATTTTTCTTAAGAATTGAGCAAGTTTGTGAGCAATTTCTCCAGAAACACCCGTATCGATTTCATCAAAGACTAAAATAGATAATTTTGATTTTTCACTTGACATATATCTTAAACAAAGCATAATTCGAGAAATCTCTCCACCAGATGCTACAGATTCAATTTTTTTCAGTATTGTATTAGAGGTTGAACTAAATTGAAAAGAAATATTATCAACACCAAAACTATTCAAAGAATCAAAAGTTTGAATATCAACAAAAAACTGAGGAGATGAAAAGCCAAGTTCAGAAAGTAGCTGACAAATCCTTATTTCAAAATTTTTAGAAAAACTTTTTCTTTTTTCGGACATCTTATGAGCAATAGATTCACATTTTTTTCTACATCCAATAATCTTGTTTTTTAAATCAGACATTAAAAACTCAGACTGTTCATTATTTTCAATTTTACTTTTAATGGTTAATTTTAAATTTAAGAGTTCTTTAATAGAATCTTTTTTATGCTTAAAAAGTAAACTATTAATCAAATCAAATCTCTTGTATATGTCATCTGAATTATTTGAGTATGAATCAATATTTCCTACTAATTCAGAGATATCTTGAAAAATGTCATCTATCTCAATACCAACTGATTCAATTCTAGAAGAAAACTTGTTTAGTAAAGAAACTTTAGATATTTGTTTATTTAGCCTACTCAAAGAATTAATAACACCATTTTCAGAATGGATATATGTTTTTAAATCATTTAGGATTTCATTCAATTGTTGATTATTTTCTATTGCGTTAATTTGTGATTTTAGCTTTTCTAACTCTCCTTCATGTAAATTAGCATTCTCAAGCTCATCATACAAAAACTTATAAAACTCCAACTCATCGTTAGAGTAAAGATTTTTAGACCTAAAATCATCTAAATCTTTTATTGAATTTCTAAGTTGATTATAATAACTAACATACTCTTCTTTTAAATCTGTGATTCCAATGAATGAATCAAAAATTTCTATTTGGAAATCTTTTTTCTTTAGTAAAAGTGATTGATTCTGAGAATGAATTTCTATTATATTTGAAAAAATCACAGAAACAATAGAATTTGTTGTTAAACAATCATTTATAAAAACTCTTGCTTTTCCTTTGTAACTTATTTCCTTGCGAACTATACATTCATTGTAAAAATCTATTTCATGCTCCTCAAAATAGCTTTTATACGAATCATTTAAAATGAATTGACCCTCAATAATTGTTTTTTTATCAGCATTAGTAAATGAACTATATTTTATTTTACCTCCGACTAAAGTAGTAAGAGCATTTAGCATTAGTGATTTTCCTGATCCTGTTTCTCCAGTAATAACTGAAAATTCATCCTCAAAATTGACAACAACATCATTAATAAATGAGAAATTTTTTATGTGTAATCTTTTTAGCATTAGTTGCCTTTATTTTCTGTATTAATAGTTTGATATTTGGATGAATTTGTTGGGTCAATTTCAACTAAGGTATTTACAATTCTTGCCTTTTCATTAGTAAATGATTCTGAGTAAATCTTAATAATTTCTTCGCTTTTTGCATCAAAAAATATCTTCAATAAAAAAGCTGAAGGATTTTCTCTGTATATTGATTTTAATGATTCCAAAGATTCTGTTATTTCAAATCTAGCATCTTCTGGTTCTTCTGAAAGTTTATCCATACCCAGTCTATGATATGAATACATTGCAGTTAAATAATTAGCATATCTGGAATCCATCAAATCGTATGCAAGCCAATATCTATTTCTATCACTTTCAAATGCTTTCCATCCTGACTCAGGTGCATTTTGAGCATTATTTACAATTTTCAAAGCATTATTAAAATATTCATATCCTCCATTTTCAGAATATGTAGAAAAATCAATACCTAAAATGATATTAACATAAAATGCCATAACTGCTGTTAAATTAGAACCATGAGAATTTGGATTATAATCAATAGATTGATACTCCAGATACTTAAACCTGAAATTATTATCTACAAAATTAAAAACATTTGATTTGTAAGAAGTTCCGTAGATGGGTCTAGTGCTCTGAATATTAATACTCCCCTCATATTCATCATTAGAAATTTTCTTTCTTACATTTATTAAAATTGAACATTCAATTCTTTCTTCATTTGCAAATTTAGCATTTGTCCACTTTGTATTGTTAATGAATTCATAAAGATCCTTTTGCAAAGAATTAAACACCTTTCTATCACTTGTTTGAATTTGTGAAGAATTAACTTGCAAATTGCAAAAAAGCTCTTGAGAAAATGATTCACAAAAGAATAGTGATATTAAAATAGATAATATGATTCTCATTTTGTTTTGATTATATGCGTTACGATATCTTTAGCAACAGATTTTTTTGATTTTAAATCAAAATTAAAGGTATTATGATTGTCAATAATTGTAATCTTATTTTTAAATGATTCAAAGCAAGTGTCTTTATTTTCAAGTGAATTTAATACAATGAAATTAAAGTTTTTGTCTTTCATTTTTTTTTGAGCATTTTTAATATTATTATCATCCTCAAGAGCAAAACCAACACAAAGTTGCTTTTCATTTTTGTTTTTGCAAAGCTCTTTTGCAATATCAATATTTTTTTCAAGTTCTAGATTAATAAAATCAGATTTTTTAATTTTTCTACTGAATTTATTACTGATTTTGTAATCAGAAACTGCAGCGGAAAATACACAAATATCTGATTTGCTAAAAAATTTAAGTGCTTCAATATACATCTCATCACATGATTCAACAGGAATCAAATTAACATTTGGATAATTAATTTTATATGGGGAAGGACCTAAAATTAAATTTACCTCTGAACCATTGCGTGCTAACTCTTTAGCAATAGTAAGACCCATTAATCCTGTCGATCGATTACTTAGATACCTTACTGAATCAATACTCTCCCTTGTTGGTCCTGCAGTAACTAACGAAACTGTACCTGAAAGTGGTAAATCAGAGGATAAAGTTTTAATTACATGATCTATTATTTTTTTTGGTTCACTTAATCTACCAAATCCTGATAAACCGCTAGCTAATTCACCAAATTCACTATCGATAATAAAGTTACCTTGAGAAACTAAATTTTTAATATTATTATTTGTAGTTACATGCTCATTCATTTCTGCATCCATTGCTGGAGCAATGAAAACAAAACTATTGTATGATAAAAAAGTTGCTATTAATAGATTTTCGCATTTGCCAGTCGCCAAATTAGAAAGTGTTTTACTACTTGCTGGTGCAATTAAGAATACGTCTGCCCACTCAGCAAGTTTAACATGACTATTCCATGATTTATCATCGTTAACCATTTCGATATTAACCTTGTTTTTTGTAAGTACCGATAAGGTAAGTTCACTTACAAAATTAGTTGCATTTTTGGTCAATATCACCTTTACATTACAATCATAATTTACTAGTTCTCTTACTATGTAAGGTGTTTTATATGCAGCAATACTTCCAGAAATTCCAAGTAGGATGTTCTTTCCATTAATCATGTGAGATACTATACTTCCTCAGACTCTTCTTCTTCTTCTTCGGTATCTCTCATGTATATCTTATCTTCAAGAAGCTCTTTTGTTGCTATGGACCATGGTTTTGGAAGTTTTTCGTAGTATTTTGAAACAGCAATTTGTTCTGCATTTTCAAAAACCTCATCTAACTGCTCATGATTTAATGCAAATTCTTCAAGCTTTGAATCTAACTCTTCTTTCATTCTTTCATTTATTTGAGTAGTTCTTTTAGCTAGTATTGATACAGCCTGAAAGATATTTCCAGTTTTGTCAATAAATTCATTAACATCTCTTGTTTTTGTAGTTATTGAAGCTCCAGTTTTTTTAAATTCCATATTAATTATTTTTGATTAAGTTTAATTGTTTTTGTGTATTTTCTTTTATTTGATCAGCATCTTTTATCCTGCTGCTTTTATCGTAATTATCAACAAACATTTGATAAGACATTAAAGTTTCTTTGAGTCTCTCCTCTTTTTTACTAGAAATGCTATTGATTGCAAGAAGATAATTAGATTCAAGAATGAGATATAATATTTCATCTCTTTCATTATAGTTTGGATAATCAATTAACGCATTATTTAAAGCAATAACTGCTGATTTATAGTTTTCAGTTTTGTGGTATTGTTTTGCATTTTCAAATTGTTTTTTTGCTAATTTTTCTCTTAATTCATTTATTAATTTATTTGACTCTTCCACTCTTTCGCTACTTGGAAATCTGTTGATAAAATCATTAAGCTTATTAATTGCAATTTCAGTATTTTTTGAATCCAGAGAATATCTAGGAGAATCTTTATAATAACAAAAAGCACTCATAAAATTACACTCTTCAACGTATTTACCTTTTGGAAAATATGATAAATATTTATTAAATAGATAAGAAGAAAGCATATAATCTTCTAAACCAAAATTACAATATGCGTAATAATAAGATATTTCTTCAGACTTATCTGTTCCTCTATACACTGACGAAAGTTCTTCTAAAAGTGGTAATGCTCGATTAAAATCACCTTTATTGTAAAATTCAATTGCTTTATCATACTTCATGCTAAAATCAGTGCTTTTCAGAACTTTTTGGTATTTACTGCAAGAAAGTAAAATTAAAGACAACGATATGAAAATTATTTTCTTCATAAATTTTATGAGATGCAAAGATAAAATGTAATTTTTAAATTCCCAATTTTTTTTTCATACCAGCTTTTGAGAGATCTTTTTAACTCTAATTAGTTCAGAAATTAGTTGATTGTAATCGTCTTCTTTTAATGAAGTAAGAGGTAGTCTTAATACATTTTTACATATATTTAGATGGTTTAAAGCTGTTTTAATTCCACTAGGATTTCCATTTTTAAATAATAAATCAATAAAATTAGATAGCTCAATAGAAATTTTATCAGAAAAAGAAAAATTTTTATTTAATGCCTCATGAACCATTTTAGAAAATAGTTCAGGTAAACATTGCCCTACAACTGAAATAACACCATCTCCACCATTTTTAATTATTTGGTTAGTTAAATCATCATCCCCTGAAACAACATTAAAATTTTTTGGTTTATTTCTTATTATTTGACTAATCTGTCTTAAATCTCCAGAAGCTTCCTTGATACCTATAATATTGGAAAATTTTGATGCTAGCTTTAAAGTTGTTGATGCTTCAATATTTGAAGAAGTTCTGCCAGGAACGTTATATAGGACAATAGGCACGTTTGAACTTTCTGAAATTAATTTATAGTGTAAAAAAATACCTTCTTGAGACGGTTTATTATAATAAGGAGACACAGACAGTATTGCTGAAATATTCGAAAAGTTTATTTTTTTTATTTCATCGACTATGGCCAATGTATTATTTCCCCCCATACCTAAGCATATTGGAACTCTTTTATTGACAATATTTATAGTATGTTCAATAACTGACGTCTTCTCTTGATCACTTAATACAACACTNTCACCNGTAGTTCCNAAACTAACTATNTAATCAACACCACCNTCGATTACATGATTNATTAANTTAGTTAAAGCTNTAAAATCTACAGAAAAATCTTNGTTAAANGGAGTAATAATTGCAACNCCAAGGCCCTTTANATTCATTANTTNTTAATTAAATTAATGTAATGCTTAATTTCGTNCATAAGCTTTTGTATTGATTTNTCTTTTTTTAACTCAATCATTAAATCATANATATCAAAATTTTCTTCATACATTCCTATTTTAAATCTAGCAATTGATTNGGCAACTAAATACTTNATTGGNATNCANCTNCTNTCACAAAGATTGATTAAAATATCATAGTCTCTTTTNACAAAATTATCAATGATATAGTTTTGAGGTTTATAAAACCANTTCAAATCTTTTTGATAAAAAAAATCATATTGCAACTTNGGAGTNTGACAGTATNANAATTTCTTGTCNTTAACATAACCAAGTGCTTTAACATCTTTNCTNAGTTCAAAAAAATATGAAACAAAAGGCTTTATTTTATTAATATTTTCTTCTGAAGTTGCATCATAAAGAATACCTATTGATTTNGCTTCATCAANATTACANACGCTCTTTANTCTCTGATTNAATTTTAATTCTCTTAANAANAGAAATTGATTTATTTTGAGTCTAAAATTTTGAATATANCTCATTTTTTAATCATNTTTAAAAATTCATCAATANNNATTATTGGTATGTTNAAAGACAATGCTTTTTCTTTTTTTGATGGCCCCATGCTATCTCCNGANAATACAAAAGATGTTTTTTTTGAAATAGATGATAGTGACTCCCCACCATTTTCTNTNATAATATNTTTTAAATCCTCTCTAGAATAATCAGAAAATACACCACTNACTACTATTTTTTTTCCANTNAGCANGCTAGAAACTTGAATATCTTTTGTTTCATTTATTTCAAATTGAATNCCATGATATTNTAATTTATTTACAATTTCAATATTTCTNGGCTCTTTAAAAAAATCANAAATAGATATCGCAGTTGTTTCTGCAATTTCATCNANCTCNACCAAAGTTTCAATATCAGNANCNATCAAATTTTCAATATTTTTAAAATANTTNGCNAACTTCTTNGACATTGTTTGTCCAACATGTCTTATTCCTAATGAAAAAAGAACCTTATCAAANGTTATNTTTTTTGATTCATTAATNCCNTTNATTATGTTTTCAGCCCATTTCCTACCNTCTTTTTTNAANGGTAACAACTGATCTATTNTTAAATCGTANAAATCTGAAATATTTGAAACTANATTATTATCAAAAAATAAATCAATTGTTTTCNTNCCTATTGAATCAATATTCATTGCATTTCTNCTTATATAATGTTCAATAGCTCCTTTNATTTGAGGTCCACAATTATATCTATTNANACAATAATGTTTNGCATCTCCTATTTTTCTTTGNANNATAGANCCACATGCAGGNCAATTTTTAATAAAATTAAATGTATTNGAAAATAANTCATTTCTTGAGTCAGNTACTNTAACAACTTTAGGAATAATCTCNCCTCCTTTCTCAATAANNACGTTAGAACCTATTTGAACTCCTAACTTAATTATTTGATCNTAATTGTGAAGTGATGCTCTTTTAATNATAGTGCCCGATAATTTAACTGGCTTTAAGTTTGCTACAGGAGTTATAGCTCCTGTTCTNCCNACTTGATAATCAATATTNNTAANAATTGTATTNGCTTGTTCAGCCTGAAATTTGTANGCAATTGCCCATCTTGGACTTTTAGCTGTATTACCTAATTCATTTTGAAGATTAATATTGTCAACCTTTANAACTACNCCATCAATTTCAAATGGNANAGTATCNCTNANTTGATTNANATCTTTNANNTACTTTATTACATCTTCAATTGANCTAAATTTTTTGNAATAGGAAGAAGTATTAAANCCCCATGACTTAGCATATTCAAGATTTTCTATGTGGCTTNCACTTGGNAGANCATTTCCTAANAAAGAAAATAAGAAACAATCTANAGGNCGTTCAGCAACCTCNGATACATCTAAAATTTTAATACTTCCTGATGCGGTATTCCTTGGATTGGAAAAAAGTTCCTTTCNTTCTTTTTCTCTTTTAAGATTTAGTTCTATGAANGAAGATTTTGAAATAAANATTTCACCCCTAATCTCAAATAAATTTGGAAAATTTCCAAAAATCTTTCTTGGGATNCTTTTAATAGTTTTTATGTTTTCAATGACATTATCNCCCNTTNNTCCATCTCCCCNTGTTAATGCTCTTATTAAAACTCCATTTTCATATTTTAGACTAATTGATACTCCATCAAANTTAAGTTCNCATACATACTCAATGTTTTTNTCTGTTANCTTTTTAATTCTTTTTTCAAANTCAAAAAGTTCTTCATTNGANTATGTATTAGATAATGACAACATTGGATAATCATGATNCATTGATTCAAAAGAATTCATCAATTGTCCTCCAACATTNTGAGTNGGNGAATTAACATCAAATANCTNAGGATNTTTAGACTCTAACTCAGTAAGCTCATCNATTANCTTATCATATTCAAAATCAGTAATNGTAGGNTTGTCAAGAACATAATANTTGTGGTTATGTTCTTTAATTNATTTTCTNAGCTTNTTGATTTGTTCTCTTATATCCAATTTTAAGAATTGTATGGTAGATGAGAGTCATGAAGAACAATCTTTAATTTNTTTTCATCATCNAGAATATAAACAAAAGAAAANTCAACCTTTAACTCTTGACNANTAGAATCTTTGAAATAATAGTTTCCCATTGCATAAGCNATATTGTTTATTATTCTAATTCCTTTGTTTTCCCATCGAACATTGTTCCAACATTTTAATGCAAAGCCTTTGTCCTCAGAATAAAGTTCATTATTTCCGATAAAATAAGAAAGAGCTGATTCAAAATCAGTTCTAAATTGAGTTTCGCTTGCCAATGTTGGTTTGAATAGTAAAGGCTTAGTAAAATCATAAAAATTTTTCACGAATTCTTTGGCAGTTTTAGCATAGTCTTTTTTGCTTGAAAAGTCTTCACCAATTTTAACAACTCCCTTACCCCACTGTTCTTGAAAGATAATTATGTCTTTTTCTGTCATTTAGAAATCTTTTAGCTAATTTAACTAATTCAGTACTGCTTTAAGCATTCTATTTCTATTGTTTAAATCTTTTTTTAACTCAATATTAACAAATTTATTTTTTTTTAAAACCTCTATTGTTTCCTCANAAAAATTGGGATTAATTTCCAAAAACAACATACCTCCTTTTTTTAAATTATTTAGTGAAAAAAATGATATTGTTTTGTAAAAAAAAGTTGGATCATCATTTTCGACGAAAATTGCTGATTTAGGCTCATTTAATAAAACATTATTATGCATGTAAATTGATTCATCTTTAGTTANATANGGGGGATTACTTACAATTAAATCAAATTTTTTATTGGATTCATAACTATTAATATCAGCCACAAAAAAATCAATATGAACTTCATTTTTTATAGCATTATTTTTTGCAATTTCAATTGCTGAGGCANNTATATCAATAGCTGTAAATGAAGTTTTTTTATACTTTGATATTGCTATTGGTATACAACCACTACCAGTACCGATATCTAAAGCTAAATTAAAATCATGTTTTTTAATCCATTCAACTAACTCTTCAGTCTCTTGTCTTGGAATCAAAACATTCTTATCAACATAAAAAGGTAAACCATTAAACTCACACTTGTTTAATATATATTCGATTGGAATATTTTTTTTGAGTTTTTTTACGATTTCAACAATCAATAAGTAATCTTTTTCTGCTAATATTTTTTGTTTNTTGACTATAAATTCAGCATAGTTTAAATTCAGTATTTCTTTAACTACTATTCGCAAAAGAGAATCAATTTCTCTTGAATTATAAATTTCTAATAATTCATCAAAAAAATAATCTGAAATTTGACCAATCAATAACACTTGGCAAATTTATAAAAACGGTATTTTTGAATTGTGAAAAATCATGAATTTTATATGCGAAGATGTTTGGAGCTAGCATCAAAAGGNAAAGGGTCTGTTAATCCAAATCCCCTTGTTGGATGTGTAATTGTACAGGATTCAAAAATAATATCNGANGGCTTTCATGAAAAATTTGGAGGAGCGCATGCAGAAGTTAATGCTATCACAAAAGTTAATGATAAAAAAACTCTCAAAGATTCCACATTATATGTTAATCTTGAGCCATGTTGCCATCATGGAAAAACTCCACCCTGTACNGATCTTATTATCAGCTCTGGGATCCAAAATGTTGTTATAGGNNCAAAAGATCCTAATTCAAAAGTTAATGGAAAAGGAATCAAAANATTACAAGCAAACAAGATTAAAGTTACTTGTGATATCTTAGAAAAAGAGTGTATTGAACTAAATTATCTATTCTATTTTTTTCATTCAAATACAAGACCATTTATTACTTTAAAATGGGCTGAAAGNAGAGATGGCTATACTGCACCNTATAATCAAAACCAAAAATTTTGGATGACAAATGAAAAAAGTAAAAAAATTGCACATCAGATCAGATCAGAAAGAAATATAATTTTAGTAGGAAATAAAACAGTTATAAAGGATAACCCTTTTCTAACTGATAGATACTACAATAACAATCCAATCAGAGGATTGATTGATTTGAATCTAAAAGTAGATCTCAATCATAACATTTTTAATAGTGATACAAAAACTTATATTTTTAATCNNGTCAAAAGCGAAATAAATGACTCAAATATTTTTGTCAAAATCTCAAAAGAAAATACAATTCGTGATATTATAAAATTTTGCTATGATAACAATTACCATTCTTTACTTGTCGAAGGGGGGGCATATACTCACAATGAATTCATTAAAATTGGATTGTGGGACGAAATAGTCATTTTTAAAACCAATAAAATTTTAAATACTGGTACAAAAGCACCTAATTTTTCAGGTAGGATTGTTGAAGAGAAACAATTAGATGATAACATCAAATTTAAAATAAAACCTGATTAATGCTGTACTTAACAATTTCGATTTTCT
Organism: Flavobacteriales bacterium; assembly: GCA_002716345.1. GTDB lineage: Bacteria > Bacteroidota > Bacteroidia > Flavobacteriales > BACL11. The sequence goes on from PBAP01000002.1 coordinate 29,064, forward strand.
TTGTAGTATCATTATTTCTTTTTTTTAAAGAGTTCAAAAGGTTTGAGATTTCAAACCATCAAGCAATCACTATAAATTATTTAGTCTCATTCTTAATTTCATTTATTTTAATTCCAGATAAACAAATTATAAGTCTGGAACTAATCAACTCTTGGATTTTACCAACAATTTTTTTAGGCACCATGTTCTTTGTAATGTTTAATGTAATGGGAGTTGCAACTCAAAAACTTGGACTTCCTGCTGTGTCTGTAGCTGGAAAAATGTCATTAATTATACCAGTAATTTCGTCTTATTTATTTTTAGATGGAAATTTAGAGTTTATTGGCTGGATCGGTATTCTCATTGGAATAGTATCAATATTTTTAACTCTTTACACAGATAACTTTAAGATTTCAAAGCTTGCCATAATCCTTTTTTTCGGCTCAGGACTTTTAGATTCACTTCTAGCCTACATTGAGAACAAATTACTTTTTGGACAAAACTTTGAAATATTTACTAGTATAGTTTTTTTCACAGCCTTCAGTGTTGGAATAATATATCTAAAAATAAATAAAACTAAATGGTGTAAAAAAAGTATTATCGGAGGTGCTTTACTCGGAATATTTAATTATTTCTCACTTTATTTTGTATTAATTACTTTTAGAGATATAGGTAGCATAATTACTTTTCCAATTTTAAACATAAGTGTAGTTTTAATTACCTCAATCATAGGATGGATTTATTATAAAGAAAAGTATAGAAGTATTAATTTTTATGGTGTTATCTTGGCGTGTATATCTATTTATCTAATTTCATATTAAATGTTATTTAAAAANAATTATTGTGAAATTGTAGACGAAAATTTCAATTCATTGATCATTCAAAAAAGTAAATTTATTTCTTATGCGTTTAAAGTATATGACTTAAATCAAGTCAAAAGAAAATTAGATTTACTNAAAAAGAAACATAAAAAAGCTAACCACCACTGCTATGCTTATGTTTTATCACTNGACTCATCAATACAAAAGAGCTCGGATGATGGAGAGCCAAGTTCTACTGCAGGTAAACCTATTCTTAATCAAATTAAAATAAATGATTTAACAAATATTTTAATTGTAGTTGTTAGATATTTTGGTGGAAAGAAACTAGGGATCTCAGGGCTTATAAACGCATATAAAACTTCATCTAATGAATTAATAAAAAAATGTAAAATAAAATCAAAAGAAATCATAGATATTTATGAAATTGAGTTCGAAGAAAGTAACAAGCATAATCTATTAAATGCCATAAAAAAAAATAATTTTAAATATGAAAATTTAAATCAAGGAGCATGCGATATTCATGTTAAAAGATCTTATACTAAATCATTAGAAAATTTAAACATATTTTTGACAAACAAAAAATATTTAAGTAGTGAATGATTATAATCTTTTAAAAAAACTTTGTGAAATAAATGCAACTTCAGGAAGCGAACACAAACTAACTTCCTTCTTAATTAATCACATTAAAAAAAACCAAAAAAATTGGAAACAAGTACCCAAAATTTATCATGGAGAAAATTTTCAAAATAATATCGTATTATCTTTTGGAGAGCCTAAAACTGCAATTTTTGCTCACATTGATTCAATTGGCTACACAGTTTCTTACAACAATAACGTCGTTAAAATTGGTGGCTCTAAACTTGAAAATGATATCAGTTTAGTTGGAGAAGATTCACAAGGAAATATTGAGACAATTTTAAAAATTGAAAAAGAAAGAGCTTTTGTCAAGTACTCAAGAATTATCGACAGGGGAACTCCTCTTTCATACAAAGTAGATTTCAAATTGAATAATGAATATGTACAGTCCGCATATTTAGATAATCGTTTGGGCGTTTACTCTGCATTAAAAGTAGCAGAAAGTTTAACAAACGGTGTTATAGTTTTTTCTACGTGGGAAGAACATGGAGGTGGTTCAGTTTCATATCTTTCGAAATTTATCTTCGAGAAGCTTGGAATTAATAAAGCACTTATTTCAGATATCACATGGATTACAAAAGGCATTAAACACAATAAAGGTGTTGTAATATCATTACGTGATAGTGCAATACCTCGGAAAATTTTTCTTGATTCAGTTATTGAAATTGCTAACAAACACAAAATAAAGTACCAATTAGAAGTTGAATCATCAGGTGGTAGTGATGGAAATGAAATTCAAAAAAGCCCCTATCCTATTGACTGGTGTTTTATTGGAGCTGCTGAAGATAATGTACATACTCCGATTGAAAAAGTTCATCTAAATGACATAGAGTCAATGATTGAATTTTACAAAGTTTTGATGAGAGAACTTTAATTTCCTCTAAAAATAAAATCAATTACATTACTTGAAAAAGTTATCGTATCAGTAATTGAATCAAGAAATGGATTATACTTATAAATCGAATTAGGATTATTCAAATCATTTGAATATATCATTTCTGTATAAACAAAAGTTGTGTCAGTATCATAATACTTTTCAACATTTAAGGCTATCTTGTTAGTTTGAAGATCTAGAATTTTAGAGTATGATAACGATGGGTAATAAATTCTGTAGATACCATCTGATGCGGTAAAAAATAATGCTGAACCATTATAATTTTCAACTAGTGACTGAGCATTATATACATTGTTTAAGTTAACGCTAGAAATTACATAATGGTCCCAAGGATTAACAACATAAAAGGATGACTCACTATCGTTTGAATTATTATTTATATTGTAAATCCCCTTACATAGAACTTTAAGTTGATCAGAAAAAACTGCTGATGAAGGGTTGTCACCAACTATTACTTCACCTGAGAAGTCAGCGATCGGAACTAAACCGTCTTTGTAGTCGATTGAAACAATTGTAGTATCTTTTTTAGATGATGTTTGACCACCTGAATTCAAAACGTAAGCTCTCCAAAATTTGTTAACTATAAAATTTGGTTTAGTACTGTCTCCTGTTTCAATTATTGTAGTTATATCATTTGTTGTTAAGTCAATAACTTTAACCTTTGAATCACCTCTGTCTGTAACAAAAATTCTTCCATAATCAAGATACTGACAATCAGTTGGGTTGATTAATCCATTAAAAGAATTTCCACTTATAGAGTTTTCAATAAATAAATTATTCAAGTTGACAATATCAATCTTATTTGAAGTAACATACATTTTGTTGGAAGTAATTCTAATTTTTTTTGGGTTATTAAATGATAACCCTATTTGTGATGTTATATCAATTGGGTCATTTGAATTATTATTTGGAGGAGCGTAAAAAGATACATTATTTTCACAAAGGATGTATAAACCATCACCGGGTCCAACTAAAGATGGCACCTCACTCTCCTCCTCAGTACTACAGGAAATAATTATTGATAAACAAAAAAAGCATGTAAGCCATTTATTCATATCTCAAAAATAATTAAAATTTTCTACTACTTCATTAAGTCTACTTANTGATAGATTATGCCCACAGCCNTGATTTTCCAGAAATGATATTAATTTTTCAGTTGGTAAATTTCCAACTAAGTCATTATTTGCCATCGGACAACCACCAAACCCCTTAATCGTTGAATCAAATCTTCTACAACCACTTTTATATGCAGAACGTAGTATTGCATCGCAATTTGACAGAGACGTGTGAAAATGAGCTCCAAATTCGATATTAGGATAGCTGTTTGTTANGTTGCTAAATAATTTTTCAATTAGATGAGGCGAAGAGACTCCTATTGTATCAGAGAGAGATATTGTTTTTATATCAAGTAAACTTAAATCATTACAGAATTTTTCAACCATATCACTACTATAATGCTCTTTGTATGGGTTACCAAATGCCATGGATAAATAAACAACCAAATTTTTATCTTTTTTTTCAGCTATCTCTTTAATTCTACTCACTTCTTTTAGAGCCTCGACACAAGTCATTCCAGTATTTCTTAATTGAAATTCGTTTGATATGGACAATGGATAGCCTAAATATTCAATTTTATCATATTCACATGCTTTATTTGCCCCTCTTGAATTAGCGATTATCGCCAACAATTTACTTTTAGTCTCGTTTAGATCTAATGCATCGATTACTTTCGAGGTATCTCTCATTTGTGGAACAGCTTTTTCTGAAACAAATGAACCAAAGTCTATTGTATCAAAGCCTATTTTCAAAAGTTTATTGATGTAATGAATTTTTGTTTCAGTTGGAATAAATTTTTCTATCCCCTGCATTGCATCTCTTGGGCACTCAATTATTTTCATAATCAACTATCTTTTTGGATATATTTTTGATCAATGAAGGTCCTTTGTAAATAAAGCCAGTATATATTTGTAAAAGATCAGCTCCTGCTCTTATTTTTTCAAGAGCATCATCACCATTCAAAATTCCTCCAACGCCAATGATTACAAATCCTTTTCTAGTATTTTTTCTTATGTATCTTATGATTTCATTAGATTTTTGTGTTAAAGGCTTCCCACTGATACCTCCATTTCCAAGATTATCAATTTTGTTTTTTTCATAACTTAAATTATCTCTGCTAATAGTAGTATTGGTTGCAATTATTCCATCTATTTTTGATTTATTCACAGTATCTATAACTGAGTCGAGTTGTTCAAAGCTAATATCAGGTGATATCTTAAGCAGGATTGGCTTTCTTTTTATTTTTTTGCTGTTTAGTTGTTGTAACTTATTTAAGATTTTAAGCAAAGGTTCTGCTTTTTGTAGTTCTCTTAAATTTGGAGTATTGGGAGAGCTTACATTTACTACAAAATAATCAACATAATCAAACAGTTTTTCAAAACAAATACAATAGTCATTTATAGCATCAGAGTTAGAAGTAGTTTTATTTTTACCTATGTTTCCGCCAATAATTAGATTAGAACTCTTACGTCTTAATCTTGAAACTACAAGCTCCAGACCATCATTGTTAAAACCCATTCTATTAAGAATCGCTTCATCTTTTTTTAATCTAAATAGTCTTGGCTTAGGATTACCATCTTGTGGCTCAGGAGTTACAGTACCAATCTCGATGAAACCAAAACCAAAACATTGAAGTTCATCAAACAACTTAGCATCTTTGTCAAATCCTGCAGCTAGACCTATAGGATTACTAAAATTAAGTCCTAATATTTCCTTTTCTAGAGATTTATGATTTAAAGTGAATAAATACCTGATAATGTTTTTAATTGGGAAAAACATTATAATTTTTATAAAAGAAAATGAAAAATGATGAACAGATTCTGGATTAAATAGAAATAAAAAATTTCTTATGAATTTATAACGAAAAACAATAGTGGATAAAATTAATACTAGTATTAAAAGAAAAATTAAGTAAAAATCTTGATCTAAACCTGTGATGAATACCGTCATTTATTTTTTTTACAAAAATAGAAGAATGCATGATAATTAAGGTTGTAATTCATCAAAAGATTTATCGTTATACATTACNACAATTTTATCAACAGATTTACCCAATTTANTAGATGATNTCGAATAAGAAGTCTTTTGTCCACTAATAATCCAATTTAAATCCAAATCAGTATAATATTCTTTTAATTTTATAAAAAAATCAATACTCGGTTTGTTTCTACCAGACATTATGTGAGAGATTGTAGCCTTATTAACGCCAATATTTTCAGCAAGATTAGTTTGACTAATATTAATTTTATTCATCCAAATTTTAATTCTTTCTAGCATTTATTTACGGTTTACATATGTTAATGCAATTTATTAAAATTTATTGATTAATGATTTATTTATAATTAAAAAATCCATAATTATAAATAAAAAAAGGTTCAAATGTAATAGTCTATATTATTGATATTTAGTATTTTATAAAAAAAATATAAATAAATTTAAATATTAGTTTACATATGTTAAATTTTAATTCAAATATTAATAAATAATTATATTTAGACAAGGCTAAAAAAATATTAAGACATACTTAAAAATTAGTATATTTGTTTATGTTTTCAAAATCAGAAGAAAATTATTTAAAGTCTATATTCTCGCTAAAGCAAAAAACTAACAATGCTATTTCAACTAACGATATTGCTAAGAACATAAATATTTCTCCCTCCTCTGTTTCTGATATGCTAAAGAAATTAGAAAAAAAAGATTTAATCACTTACACAAAGTATAAGGGAGTCGATTTAACTGGTAAAGGCTATCTACACGCAAAAATAATTCTAAGAAAGCACAGATTGTGGGAAACATTTCTAGTNAAAAAGCTTGATTTCAGTTGGCATGAAGTTCATGAAATTGCTGAACAATTAGAACATATTAAATCTGATAAACTAATCAATAAGATAGATGAGTTTCTAGACTTTCCTAAATACGACCCTCACGGAGAACCTATACCCTCTAAAGAAGGTTTGATACCTAGCAATAATTATTCAGTGCTNGCAGATTCTGAAATAGGATGTAAAGCCACAATTATGGGAGTAAATAATGATGATTCTTTATTTTTAATTTATTTAGATGAGGTTGGCATAAATATTGGAAACAAGATTGAAATCATTAAAAAAATAAACTTTGATAATTCAATTGAAATTAAAATCAATCAAAAAAAATTACACATAACTGAACAAGTAGCAAAACATTTATTAATTAAAAAACATTAAAATGGAAAAATTAGAGGCATANAAATGGTTTATTGAACAAAATCCTATCTTACAAGCACTTTTAGCTGGTTTATTTACCTGGGGACTAACTGCAACAGGAGCTGCACTGGTCTTCTTGTTCAAAACAACCAACAGAAAAATTTTAGANATGGCACTAGGCTTTACAGGAGGTGTCATGATCGCAGCAAGCTTTTGGTCTTTATTAGCACCAGCAATATCATATGTTGAAATGCAAAATGAAATGGGCTTATCAAATCTACCCGCTTTTCTACCTCCNGCAATAGGTTTTTTTCTTGGTGCTTTGTTTTTGTACTACTTGGANAAAATTATTCCTCACCTACACTTATTTAAAAAGAAAGAGGAAGCTGAAGGTATCAGTACTACTTGGAGGAAGACAATTCTTTTGGTGCTAGCCATAGCTTTACACAATATCCCTGAAGGATTNGCTGTTGGAGTTGCTTTTGGAGCTTTAGCTAACCCAGACTTATTAGCATTGTCTGAAAATAATGTTTTTACAATAGGNTCGGCAATAGCCCTTGGCATTGGTATTGGAATTCAAAATTTTCCCGAGGGCTTTGCTGTTTCAATGCCACTAAGNAGACAAGGTGCTAGCAGATGGACCTCATGGAAATGGGGACAAATGTCTGCAATAGTAGAGCCAATTTTTGCTGTAATNGGAGCTGCTATTGTAATGCAAATNTTACCAATACTACCTTATGCTTTAGCTTTTTCTGCTGGAGCCATGATATTTATTGTTGTCGAAGAGGTTATTCCTGAAAGCCAAAGCGGAGGTAATACTGATTTAGCCACAATGGGACTTATCGCTGGATTCATCGTAATGATGATTCTTGATGTATCATTAGGCTAGTCATAAATACATAATATCTATCTTTGTAAGGTGAGATCAAAGGTTAATATATTAAACAGAAAAGTAAAATATGAGTATTTCATATTAAGCAGCTTCAATGCAGGTATCATGCTTACTGGTAATGAAATTAAATCTATCAGAAATAATGATGCTAATATTTCTGACTGTTACTGCCTATTTAAAGACAAAGAATTATTCGCNAGAAATATTTATATATCAGAATACAAAAACTCTGGCTATTCAGATCATGACTGTACTAGAGACAGGAAATTATTATTAAATAAAACAGAGCTTGATAAGATCTTTGATAAAGTCAGAGAAAAAGGAATTTCGGTTGTAGCCAAAAGACTATATATTAATGAGAAAGGTCTTGCCAAAATTGAAATTTCAATTGTAAAGGGTAAGAAACTTTATGATAAAAGAAATAGCATCAAGGATAGGGACAACAAGATTAAGTTAGATAAATTAAAGAAGAACTTTAATGCTTAGATNCCTATTTATTATTTCTCTAACAATTACATTATTTTCTTGTAAAAAAGATATCTCAAATGATGGTAGTTGGCAAAATCTAAGATTTTCTAATGATACGGTAATATTTGATACGACTTTTCAATCAATTGGAACAACAACTAAAACACTGAAAGTCTACAATCGCTCAAAAGCTGATATTTATACTGACATTTCTCTTGAAGAAAATATGCAAGGTAGCTTTAGAATAAATGTTGATGGATTTTCCGGAAACAATTTTGAAAATATTTTTATTGGAGCCAAAGACAGTATCTTCATTTTCATAGAAGTCACTCCTAACCTATCTAGCAATAATTTTCTTCTTGAAAACAAACTTCAATTTAATACAAACGGAAACATACAAAATGTTCCAATTATCTCACCTTATAGAGATGCCTATTTTCATATTAGAAAGAAGAATTTTTTCTTAAATGGCAGTGATACTATAGTTTACAGGTACTACCCAATAAATACTAACACTGTATGGACTAATGATAAGCCACATGTAATTGTCGGAGACTTAGTTATTGAACCTAATGCAACATTGACTATTGAAGCTGGAACTCAAATTCACTTTTACGAAAATTCAAGCTTTTATGTTGGTAATCCAATATTAGTCAGCTCAAGCTCTGTGCCACAAAATAATGGTTCATTAATTTTAAATGGAAGCCTTGGTGATGAAATTATCTTTCAAGGATATAGAACTGAAGAATGGTACCAAGATATGCCAGGGCAGTGGGGATTTATTTATTTTGCCCCTGGCTCATCAAATAATTCCATTAATCATGCAATAATAAAAAATGGCACAACTGGATTAAGAGCTGACTCTTTAGTGAGTTCCTCTCCTGTCTTGACAATAAATAATACCGAGATAAAAAATATGTCAGCAATAGGTATTGACGCCAGAGGTTCTAGCTTAAAGGCTTACAATACTGAGATATCTAATTGTGGATTGTATTCTGTTTCATTGAGATGGGGAGGAAATTACTCATTTGCACACTGCACTTTTGCTAATTATTGGAGTATAATGAATATAAGTAGTATTAGAAATACACCATCATTATTACTCAATAATTATTATGAAGATATAAATGGTTTTCAGGTAAATAGAGATCTTGATGAGGCAACATTTACCAACTGCATTATATATGGAAACCTTGTGACAGAAGTTTCATTTCAAAATGGTAATCAAAGTAATTTCAATTATCAATTTGATCACTGCTTATTAAAATTAGACAATAGTGTTAATTTATCAACTCCTGAGTTCATAAACTGTATAAGAAATGAAAATCCAAATTTTGTTGATTTATTTGAACATAATTTTAATATTGACTCAATCTCACCAGCTAGATACTCAGGTAACTCAAGTGCATTAAATGAATTTATTTTGATGTCTGATAAAAATGGAGTTTTAAGAACATCGCCCCCAGATATTGGTGCATACCAATATAATTAATCAGTTATAAAAGAAATAGTATCAATGCCGTCTGGGTAATCAGAGATTTTAGGTTTTTGACTATTTCCAAAAACTATGTGATTTCTTGATACAATACATTGTATTTCATCAGAGCGTTGTTCAATCTTAGAGTAAATTTCTTCCAAATTATCATAAAACTCATAATTAATAACAGATATAGGCGAACCTATCGATTCATCCTCTTTNAAGATAAAAAACATACCATCATAAAACTTTAAACCATCTAGCTGGTAAATTGCTTTATAGTAATTATAATTATTCATGTAAGTTGGATTTTTACTAACATATGAGAACTTTTTAGTAAAAATTTTCAGTATTCGATTTAGTGAAAACCCCTTTTTTACATACAATTTAGAAACGTTCCTGCAACCCATGCCATAGTAAGTAAAAATATCATCTCCGAGATTGTCTATCTCATCGTCAGTTTCTTCACCGTTAATAATTGCAATTGAATTTTTATTTCTTCTTATAAGTTTACTAGTATTTTTAAATTTATATTCTACAATCTGAGTTGAAATATTATTACCAGACATTATCAATTTGTCACACAAAACATCCTCTATAGAATTTAAAAGTTTTACAGGAACTTTATTACTTAATGAACTAATACATTTTGATATAATTTTTGGAAAAAGTACTGAATCATTGCTTGACATCTTAATTATTGGTGAGTTTCCTGTAAGGAATACACAAAGAAAATCATGAAATCCAGCAAGAGGAATATTTCCTGCATTTAAAACTAATATTTTCTTGTGCTTAAAAAATTTTGACTGATCATAATTATTTAACCATTCATTTAAAGAACCATAATTTAAGATATTTCTCCAATGATTCAAGCTGAACAAAACTGACTTTTTATCAAACCAAGAGTTATTTTTGTGAGCTAATTGCAATAACTCATCATCTAATTTTCCAAACTCTTCAACTATTTTTATTACAAACTCAATCCTTTCTCTTAAGTTCATTATTATATTTGTCTTATGCAATTATTAAAAATCAAAAATATATTTTTTTGCTTTCTTTTAATGTCGTTTTCAACTCACATTTATGGGCAAAAAGCATCTAAGTCTTTATTTGGTGAATACGAGGATACTTTAAAATATTTACATAACAAAATTGTTTTTACGCAAGACGACGATGCAAAATTAAATTTTAGTAATTCATTTAAAAATATACTAAACGAGGTTTTAGAATTTGATAACTCATTTCAATACCCCTTTGATTCACTAAAAAATATTTCAAGACTTTACTCACCAGACAAAAAATTAAGGATTTATAANTGGTTTTTAGAAAAAGAAAATAAAGAAATCATTTACTATTGTATAGTTCAATATTACGACAAAAGAAAAAAAGAATTTTTGACCCAAGATCTTTATGATAATTCGAAAAATTTGAGAAATGTTGAAAAAAAAGTTTTAGATTCNGANAATTGGTTCGGATGCTTATATTATGAAATAATTCAAGAAAAGAAAAATGGTAAGCAATATTATACNCTACTTGGCTGGGANGGNATTGATGAATATAGCACACAAAAAATTATTGATGTACTTCATTTTACAAGAAACAAAATCACATTTGGNCATCCTATATTCATAAAAGAAAAAAATAAAGNTAATAGAGTTTTGATAGAATATGATGAAAGAACAAGTGTATCTCTTTCATACAATAAAAAAGAAAAGAAGATTATTTTTAACAATCTNATTCCNATAAAAAAAGAGTTAGAGGGACTNNATGAGTACTATGTTCCTGATGGATCAAATAATAGTTACAATTACAAAAGTGGTAANTGGATTTTTGAGAAAGATATAGATGCTAGAAATNATAAAANNAATAANTCCAGAAAAAAACCCAAAATGGGNNTACTACCCTCTAGATGATTAANTCNTCACACACTNCAAANCTNATTGAAGTTGGATGTGATGAGGCTGGAAGAGGTTCATTAGCTGGACCTGTTGTCTCATGCTCAGTTATTTTTCCAAAAAAAATTAAAATCAAAGAAATAAATGACTCAAAACTTTTNTCNAAAAACAAAAGAATAAAGCTAGAAAAGATAATTANAGAAAAAGCTATTGATTACTCATTTGGAATAGCTAATGTTGAAGAAATTGACAAAATAAATATATTAAATGCATCNATTTTNTCAATGCACAGGTCTCTNTCTCAAATNAAANAAGATTTTGATTTAATCTTAGTNGATGGNANNAGATTTAAAAATTATAAAGACAAGAAACATNTTTGTATTGTAAANGGAGATTCAAAATANGTTAGCATAGCTGCAGCTTCAATTTTAGCCAAAAATTTTAGAGACANATTAATGATAGACNTAAGCAAGANATATGACAAATATGATTTTGAAAANAATAAAGGCTACCCAACTAAAAATCATAAGAAATTTCTAATGCAACATGGACAATCATTAGTACATAGGAAAACTTTTAAAATCAAAGAATTACAACATAAACTATTTTATTAATTTTAAACAGAATATTANTAANNAATGAGAATTCTNAAATATTTANTNCCCNTTTTTTTAATTCTTACAATTTTTTTGATTGGATTTAANGANTATAANAANATANAANCATCTGATTTTCAAATTTTNAATGTTGTTCCNGAAAATGCATCAGTAATATTTGGNTTTAATGATAAANAAGATTTTTATAATCAATTAAATTCTACTCCNATTTGGATTGAACTANCNAGAACCAGNATGTTCAAGAAAATNAANTTNGATTTGAAAAAAATAAGNAATCANCTNAACTCAAATCNAAAAATATTTGNNAACAAATTTGTAATTTCTATTCANAGATCTGGNGCTAATAAAATATCACCACTCATCTCNGTTGAAATAAATGTNTCTGAAATAGAAAATTATCTAAGTNAANTNAAAAAAACAAAATATGACAATAGTAATTTATATGANGTTNTNGAATCTAATNATGTTCTTTATTTTTCAATTGCTAAAAATATACTTTTTGCCAGCAGAGATAAGATAANTGTTGAAGATGCTATCAGACANTTNAATTCAGANTCNAGCTACTTAGACGACTTATCCTTTCAGAGAGTAAATAAAACTATAGGAAATTCAAATAATTTCACTCTTTACAATATTGAGGAGATTATTGATCAATTGTCTTTGAATTTCCAGTCAGTTATCAATACAAAAAAGTTCATAAAAAAGTTTGGCGGTTGGACAGGTTCAGACATTAAGATTAAAGACGATTTAATTTCAACATATGGCTTTGGTACTACCTCTGAAAGTTTCGAATACGCAACTGATATTATATTTGACCAAAAAAGTATTTCTAGTGAAATTTTTAATTACATACCAGAGTCAGTATTTTTCATAGCTGCTATTGGATTTGATAATGCAATTGAAATTGAAAAAAATAAAAATTTATTCTCAGAAAAAAATAATATGCATTGGCAATATCAAAAGGATAAAAATGAGTTTGAAAAAAGATATGATTTAAGTTTTGATGAAATTAGAAAGTTATATTCAAATGAAATTGGATATTTCAATGTAAATATTAATAATGTAAGTGAATTATTTACTTACATTAAATTTAAAAATTCGATTACTGCAAGCTCAATTTTACAAGATATTTTTATTGATTCATTGTCAACAAAATATAATAATCGAAAAATAAATGTTATTGAAAATGGTGAGTTCCTAAATTTTTCTACTTTTAATCTATCTTATTCAAACAGAAAATTATACTGTATGTTTTTAGACGATTATTTAATTTTTTCATACAATTCGAAAAGTTTACAATTTATTTCAGATCAATATATTTCTGGATTAACAGTTGATAAGAAAAGTAGTTTCCAAAAGCTTTACAATAAACAAAAAAATAAATCTAATTTAAGTCTTTTTGTTTCTGCAAATGAAGTCGCAAAAGCAATAAATAAAAATTTTATAAACCCTATCCTTGAAGTGGATTCATTAGAAAAAATATGTTGGATATCAATGAATATTTCTAGCTATAATGATAATTTACTTTCTTCTGATATTAATATTTTTTATGATCAGAATTCGAAGGACAATAAAAAAGAAATATGGAACTTCCAACTTGACACTACAAATGGAAATAATATTAACATAGTTTATAATTTTTTCACAAAAGAATATGATATTCTGGTTCAGGACTCTGAAAATACTATTTATCTGATTGATAAAAATGGTAATCTAAAATGGAAGAAATCTATTGGGGAAAAAATAATTGGTAAAATAAGTTACCTAGACTATTACAAAAACAATAAGTATCAATTTCTTTTTAATACATCCAGTAAACTTTTTTTAGTGGATAGGCTTGGTAGGAATGTTAAAGATTATCCATTCAAAATTGAAGGTGAGACTAATTTGCAACATTCTCTTTTTGACTATGATAATAACAAAGATTATAGAATAATAATTGCTAATAAAAAAGGTAAAATTTTGAATTACAAAAAAAATGGAAATAGAGTCACTGGATGGAAACATACAGACAACAAAATTGTTAATTATCCATTAGAACATTTTAAAGTAAACGAAAAAGATTTTATCTTAAAATTAGATAAAAATAATAAGATCGAACTATTCGCTAGAAACGGAAGTTCTAGAACTAAATTCAAAGAAAAAATTCATCACTACAAAATAGATAATAATTCAAAAATTTATTCTCTTAATAAAAATTATTTTTGGAAAGGTGATAATTTTGGAAATGAAAATAAATTTGTTACTGAACTTCCTGACTCATCAAATAACTTTCTAGTTATCTCTAAAGACAAAGAAAATTATATTAATAATTATATAGTATCATCATCAAATAAGCTTTATTTATTAGACTCAGATTTCAATATTTACTCAACATATTTCGAACTAGATTATTTTATTGACGAATTATCATTAGTTAGAATAAAAGATGAAAGTTTAATTGTTTGTAAAAGTGAGAATCAATTTGACATTTTTAATGCTAAGTTAGAAAGACAAACAAAAATTTCACTTGACTACAATGACTTTCTAACTGTTTTTGATATGGACAACAATAATAAATTAAATTACTTCACTAATTCAAACAACTTTATTTTCAATAATGAAATATTGTTAGATTAAAAATGATAAACTAATGTTTGGAAGAAAACGAATATTCTCTTTAAAATCAAATGTGTACATCATTTCTATATCAATCATATAGTTTTTTAAGTCGTTAAAATAACTACATCCCACAAATGCTTGATTAAAAAATAAATTATCTTCAATTGGATAAAATAAAAAGCCATAAGAAGAAGATACATATATTTTATCCATTAATTTTTTTTGAATTTAATTGATGATTGAGAAAATAAAAATGCGGTTTTTAAGTCAAGAGAATAAATATAGTTACTAGAAAATAGATTAGCACTGTAGCCAGCTAAAAAGGGTAATCCGTAGATATATGCAAATGAAAAAGATTTTTCTTTTGAATCAAAATCATCTAGATCATATTTTTTTATAAGTTTAATTAGTAATTTATCATATTCCTTGTTTGTGGCATAGCCTGCTCTTTTAAGTCCCCTAGCCCATTTTTTATAGTCACTATTATCAAAGAGTTCAGAGTATCTTCCTCTATTTGATAAAAAAATCGAATGGTCTCTATAAGAATCAATATCACTATCATATTTTCTAAAACATTCATTCTTTTCATCGTCGTCCATAAAAATCTTTTCACCTCCCCATGAGCTATGACATTTAATTCCAAAATGATTATTCGCATTTTTTGATAATTTACTAGTACCGCTGGCAGATTCAAGAATTGCTTGAGCCAATTTTATACTTGCAGGAATATCATAAAGTTTCATTTCCTCGATTGCAAGGCTCTTATATTTGTCGATATAGTCAAGAGTTTTATTTTGAGAAAATAATGATACAGATAACAATAAAAAAAATAATAAAGAATTAATTGCTTTCATACGGTAAGTCTAAGTCATACAAATAATTAAAACCTAGATTACCATAAATTCCTCCTGTGTGAATTAAAAGGACCTTTGATGTTCTTTGAAAATACATTCTTTCATTTAATTTTTCAAAACCGAAAAACATCTTGGCAGTATAATTAAGATCCAGAGTTATCTTATTTTTTAATTTAAATTTTTTCAAATATTCAATTAATACATTGTCAAATTTAGCAAAACCACCAAAATTGAATTCATTTATTATTTCCCAATTGTTTTTATTTGTTTTCTGAGAAATGTTTTTGTTTATGTCTTTTGTGTAATTAATACAATTAACTCCTATTACTTTTTGTGTGCTGTTGCTAGAGTTAACAATTCCTGAAAGTGTAGCTCCAGTTCCAATCGGACAAATAATATAATCAAATGATTTATCTTGTTTTTCTAATATTTCTTCGGCTCCTAAAACACCAAGTTTATTATTGCCACCTTCAGGAACTATCAATGCTTTCTTGTATTTTCTAATCAGTTCACTAACATATTTATTATCGTTTCTTTTTGCGTACTCTTTTCTTGAAACAAAACGAAACTTCATGCCATATTCTTTTGCGAGAGTAAGTAATGGATTCAGCTCAGAATACTCCTCTCCTCTTATAATCGCAAGACAATCTATATTTTTTTTCTTTGCGTATGCTGCAGTAGCCAAAATATGATTTGAAAAAGCACCACCGAAAGTGATCAACATATTTTTTTTCTCCAATAAAGCGCGATCAACATTATGCTTGAGCTTAAATAATTTATTGCCTGAAACAAATGGGTCAATTAAATCTAATCTTTTAACAAAAACTTCAATCTTATTATTTAAACATATTTCTGAAAAAATTTGTTGATTTAGTTTAAAATTCATGTACAAATATATGCTTGAATAATGTAAATTTGCAAATGCATAATTTTTACAACAAAAAAGCTCTACAAAATGATGACTTCTACTACAGTACTGATGGATTCATTGTTTTCACTGAAAATTATCATCTAAAGAGAGGTTATTGTTGTAAAAACAATTGTAAACATTGTCCATATAATTATAAGAAAAATGATGAATCTAAAAGAGCAAATAAGAAAAGGGATGCCTAGCACTATCCCCAGTATGCCAAACTTCTTATCAGGTGTTAGCCGCGCACCAAATCGAAAGAAAATTTTAAATGCTAATGAAAAAAAACTTGCTATTAGAAATGCTCTTAGATATTTTCCTTCAAGTTTTCATTCTGAACTTTCCAAAGAATTTCTAACTGAATTAGAAGAATATGGGAGAATTTATATGTATAGATTTATGCCCAATTACAAAATCCAAGCTTGCTCTATAAATGAACTTCCTTACAAAAGTAAAGAAGCCGCATCAATACAGCTCATGATTCTTAATAACCTAAGTCATGAAATAGCACAACATCCGTACGAACTTATCACTTATGGCGGTAATGGATCAGTATTTCAAAACTGGGCTCAATATTTAATTACAATGAAATTCCTCTCGGAAATGACTGATGAACAAACACTTGTATTGTATTCAGGACATCCAATGGGTTTATTCCCATCTTCAAAAAATGCACCGAGAGTTGTTGTCTCAAACGGAATGATGATTCCTAACTATTCAAAAAAGGATGATTTAGAAAAATTTTCTGCTTTAGGTGTTACTCAATATGGTCAAATGACAGCTGGATCATTTATGTACATTGGGCCTCAAGGAATTGTTCATGGAACTAACATAACTTTACTAAACGCAGCTAGAAAATTAGATAATAGTTGTTACGATCTTTCAGGTAAAGTTTTCGTAACAGCTGGATTAGGAGGTATGTCCGGTGCTCAACCAAAAGCATGCGTTATAGCAGGTGGAATTTGTATTGTTGCAGAGATTAATGAAAAAGCAACAGTTAAACGTCATCAACAAAAATGGGTGGATGAAATTTACAATGACCTCAGTAAACTATTCAAAAGAGTAGAGATTGCAAGAAAAAATAAAGAGTCTATTTCAATAGCATTCCAAGGAAACATCGTTGATTGTTGGGAATATATAGCAGCAAATAACATTGAAATAGAGCTTGGTTCTGACCAAACTTCTTTACACAACCCATATTCGGGGGGATACTATCCTGTAGGTTTGTCTTTTGAAGAGTCAAATGAGATGATAAAAAATGATCCCAAGAAATTTAAATCGAAAGTCCAAGAGAGTTTAATTAGACATGTAAATGCAATAAATAAGCTAACAGATAAAGGCATGTATTTTTTTGATTATGGAAATGCTTTTCTTCTTGAATCAAAAAAAGCTGGTGCAGATATAACTAATAATGAAGATGAATTTAAATACCCCTCTTATGTTCAAGACATTATGGGACCAATGTGTTTTGACTACGGTTATGGCCCTTTTAGATGGGTATGCACTTCAAATTCAAAGGAAGATTTATCGACAACTGACCAAATTGCAATTAAGGTTCTTGAAGAAATGCTTCCAGATAGTCCCAAAGAAATAAAATTACAGCTACAAGACAATATTAATTGGATCAAAGATGCCATGAAAAATAATCTTGTTGTTGGTAGTCAAGCAAGAATTCTATATGCTGATAGCAGCGGAAGAATTAATATTGCTAAAGCATTTAATAAGGCTATTAAAGAAGGGAGAATTAGTGGTCCCATTGTTTTAGGAAGAGATCATCATGATGTTTCAGGTGTTGATTCACCATATAGAGAAACATCTAATATTTATGACGGGTCTAAATATACTGCAGATATGGCTATACAAAACGTAATTGGTGATAGTTTTAGAGGTGCCACATGGGTGTCTATACATAATGGTGGTGGTGTTGGATGGGGTGAAGTAATTAATGGTGGTTTTGGTCTATTTATAGATGGTAGCGAAAAATCCGAAAATGACATTCAAAAAATGCTTTTCTGGGATGTTAATAATGGAATAGCTAGAAGAAATTGGGCTAGAAACAGAGAAGCAACATTTGCGATTAAAAGAGCTATGAAAAATGAACCTTTACTAAAAGTTTTAGTACCTAATCTAGTTGATGACAAAATAATTGAAAACTTATAAAGTTTTAAATCACCAATCAAAGTCTTCCCCCTCTAATATTTTCCATAAATACAAAGAAGCAATAGTTCTGTAGGGACTCCATCTTTTGGCAAGTTTATCTGCCTCATCAAAGTTTGGTCTTACCTCAAAATTGTATATAATTTTTATAGCATTCAAAAGACCTATGTCTTTGTTTGAGAACACATCAATTCTCCCCATAGAAAAGATTAAAAACATTTCTGAGGTCCATGTACCAATTCCCTTTATGGATGATAGAGTTTTTATAACATCTTCATTTGACATTTTTTTTAGACCTACAAATGAACTATTATCAATAAATGACTGACTTAGGATTCTTAAATATTCTACTTTCCTCAAGCTCACACCAGTATTTTTTAATTTGTTCTCTGTTTGTTTTAAAACTTGCTCTGCCGACACATTATTATTCAGTAAGGAGGTAAACCTTAAAAATGTAGCTGAGGCTGATTTTATACTTAATTGTTGAAAAATTATATACCTACATAAAGAGAAAAAATAATCTTCATTNATGTTGATTTTTGGTGGTTCTATGTTTTTCACATACTTTCCAAGAATATCATCTTTCTCCAAAAATTTTATTGCATCTTTAAACGAAGTNTTATTTATCTCTAATTTCAANTGAAAAATCTGANTGTAATTTAGTTANAATNCTATCAATACATTTATCTATTTGAAAATCTGTTAATGTTTTTTCAAGATGCTGGAAAGTAATATAAATACTATAAGATTTCTTATCATCTTTTTTATTACTGTAAACATCAAAAAGAGAGANTGANGTAATTAATTCAATNTTAAGNTNTTTTATNGANTTTTCGATCTTGTCGTAGTTAATATCATTTTGTACATAAAATGATAAATCTCTTCTNACNGANGGAAATTTTGAGAAAGGAGANAATGAAANATTATTANNTGAAACNATTTTTGANAANTTTTCTANATTNATNTTTGAACAAAAAACATCATTNTTAATATCAAAATTTTTATTTNTTNCAGCACTTATCTTTNCTATNTCTAAAATAAATAAATCACCTTTGAANTAAGACAAGCCATATTCAAAATAATCTTTTTTGTTGTTGATTNATTTCAAGTTGTCAATTGAAAGGCTTTGTAATAATTTATCTACGTATTCTTTTAAATCATAGAANTCATATAATTTATTTTCTTTATTCCAATTAATTTTTTCTTTAANGTTTGATAAAGAAATAATTAAATTCTCTTNTTCNTTATAGNTATCATCTTCTTTGAGGTATGTTTTGCCAAATTCAAAAAGCCTTATGTCTTTATTGTTTCTTTTGAAATTNTATGAAATGTTACTNAAAGCAGATATGAGCATATTAGATCGCATTGAATTTAACTCTTTGCTTTTAGGNTTAATAATATTCACAATTTTAGACTCNTNANTAAACAACATNTTGATTTCTTTATTAACTAAAGAATTACTCATTGCCTCACTAAAACCATTAGANACAAAAAAATGATTTATATTTTTTNTNAATTTTGAATCAAAATTTTGTTGTAAAGATTCTTTAAAATTGTATGAAATATTTACGGTTTCTGGATTATATGAATTGTAGCCAAAAATTCTTAAATACTCTTCAACNAGATCGATTTCCCTATTTACGTCATACCTNTAGGCTGGAATACTAACTTTTAAGTTATTGTTGANTTCTTCNAAAATTTTNATATCNAAACTTGAAAAAATATTCAACACATCAGATTTATTCACCTTAAAACCACAGATTTTGCTTAAATTATCAATACTAAAATTTATTTCTTTATCANTTAGCTCTATCGGGTAAATATCAATTATTTCAGAAATTTCTTTTGTTTCACAAATATCAGAAATGAGACTAGCTGCATATTTTAATGATTTAATTGTAATTGAAGGATCTACACCTCTTTCAAATCTAAATGATGCATCAGAACTAATANAATGGTTTTTTGCACTTTTCCTTACTGAAATTTGGTCAAAAAGAGCTGACTCTAAAAAAATTGATTTAGTTCCAGAATTGACTGANGATTCTATTCCTCCCATNACACCCGCAATACACATNGGGTTTTTATCATTACAAATAAGTAAATCCTCNTTGTTAAGATCTCTANTGATTTCATCAAGTGTTACAATTTTTTCTCCACNTCTAGCATTTCTTACAATAATTTCTTTTCCATTAATCTTNTTGTAATCAAATGCATGTAAAGGTTGNCCAATGTCATGCAAAANATAATTTGTTATATCTANAACATTNTTTATNGACTTAACACCAATTGATGTTAATCTTTTCTTTAACCANTCNGGTGANTCCTTAATTTTTAAATCTTTAATGATTAATCCCGANTATCTTAANCAGTTATCATTTTGAATAGATACATTTAAGTCTANNTTATCTTTAAATTCAATACCACTGANTNGATTATAATCTTTTAGTAGCTGATTACTCTTTNCCGATTNAAAGTTTAAATATGCATTAATATCTCTAGCTACTCCNAGATGAGACATTGCATCACATCGATTTGGGGTAAGACCTATTTCAAANATNTAGTCAAACTCTGATTTATAAAAATCAATAAGCCTTTTACCAATTTTNAATTTATCATCTAAAATCATGATGCCATCATCATCACTNCCTANGTTAATTTCTTTTTCCGAGCATATCATTCCCTCNGAGACTANTCCTCTAAGTTTTGATCTTTTTATTTTAAATTTTTTATCACCATNATGTAAGGTTGTTCCAATTTTTGCAATAGGTACATTAATNTTCTTTTTTACATTAGGAGCACCGCATACGATATTCAAAATTTCTCCTCCAANATCGACTTTAGTGACCTTCAGCCTGTCTGCGTTAGGATGTTGATCNATGTCAATGATTTTACCNACAACNANACCTTCCAAATCACCAACGATANTAGAGCTTTTNGTAATAGATTCTACCTCTAAACCTATTGANGTTAAAATTTCAGCTAGNTCATCTGAGCTTAAGTCTAAATTTATATGTTCTTTAATCCAGGAATAAGAAATTTTCATTCAACAAAAATAATAATTAGAATTCATCANAACTACTTTATATTTTTTTTTNCTTCTTTCAGNAATAATGCATTAAATGAGTTAGTCTTAAAATCACTTAAATCATTACTGTAGAATCTGTAAACTTCATCGTAATATAAAGGTACNANTACTGATTTTTCTTCAATAATATCATTCATTTTTTTAAAAACTTTATTTCTTTCATTNAAATCATTTAATGAAACACTTAANTTATATAAACTATCAAATTTAGAGTCATTAAAATTAAAATAATTAGGACCATTAGGAGTCAAATTTTTNCTGTAGAATAGAGCAAAATAATTTTCAGGATCTGCGTAGTCAGCTATCCAGCTACCNCTNAAAAAATTTAGCTTATTACTAGCAACCATNTGTCTATGTACATANGGTGGATTTACTTCAATAGAAATATTTATACCAATTTCNGACAGTGATTTTTGTATGTACTCGCAAAGACTGAGGTATGAAGANGTAGTGTTTAATTTTATTTCTTGGCCTTGGTATTTGCTATTTTCTAAAAACTTTTTTGCTAATTCAATGTTGTANTTATAACTNTCATATTCTTTTGCAAAGCTNTTNATACCNTTAGGTACAAAACCTTTGCTAGCAGGTTGTCCAATATCTTTTCTTAAATATTTAATCATATNTTCTCTATCAAAACCACAATTAATCGCTTTTCTCAAATTATTATCAATTATACTTGAATCGTTNATCAAAAAGCCTANATATTCTGTATTTAAATATGATGTTTTTTTAAGTTTAAATCTTGATTTATATGATTCTCTGAGCTGTCTATTANCATTTAGNAGTTCATCAATGTAAGACTCATCNAGNCCTGATACNAGNTCTAGATCACCTTGCAAAAATTTTAAAAAAGCTGTGTTTTTATCTTTGATGAATGAAATAGNTATTCCATCTANANATGGNAAATTATTTTCAAAATAATTATCATTTTTTCTAAATACTAACTTGTTTCCATAATCCCATTTATGAAATTTGAATGGACCAGTTCCAATAGGNTTTTTGTTNAAATTTGAATTTTCNACTACNTCATGAGGAACCACAGAGCAATATTGCATGGCGAGTATNCCAAGAAAGGGNGAAAANGGCTCNANNAATTTAATAATCAGTGTTGAATCATTTGTTGAATAATATTTATCAACTAAATTNAAAACCCATTTTCCNGGNGATAANTTATTTTTATCAAGTATTCTGTCAAANCTGTAAACAAAATCATNAGNAATNACTCTTCTATTTTCNTTTTTAAAGAACTCGCTANNNTGNAAGTATACATTAGTATTTAAATTAAATNTATANTCAAGTTTATTNTCAGAAATAGACCAANTTTTNGCNACNGATGGTANAATTTGCATATTNGTNTCNAAAGTTACAAGACCATTGTATAGTTGAGAGACTACCCATACATGAGCCAAGTCTCTNGAGTATATNGGATCCAAAGTATTTATNTCAGAAATTTCATTGTATTTAAAAACTTTCTTTTCAGANATGACACTTAAATCATTGCATGAAAAAGAAAATAAAACNAGTANAAAGAAAAAGTATCTCATAATTTTTCTAAAGATAGCGATGTTTTTAAAAAAGTNGAACTTAATATTAGTAAGTGTTTATATTTTTGCAAAATGAAAACTGTAGCNTTTTATACATTAGGATGTAAACTNAATTTCTCAGAAACATCTACNATAAAAAGACAACTAATTGCAAGTGGATTAATNGAAANTTCTTTTNANAAGGGNGCTGATTTATTTNTAATTAATACNTGCTCNGTTACTGAGAATGCAAANAAAGAATGTAGAAGATTAATCAGAAAGGCAAAAAAAATATCACCTAACTCCAGAGTTATCATAACTGGCTGTTATGCACAATTAAAACCTGAATCTATTATTGAAATTGATGGTGTTGACTTAGTTATTGGCGCTAAAGAAAAGTTTAATATTTTCAAATATTTAAACAATTTTAAAAAAGGAATTCACGGATGTGAAATCAATAATCTTGATTACTTTCCATCTTTTAGTATTGAAGAAAGATCAAGATCATATGTTAAAGTTCAAGATGGCTGTAATTATCCTTGCACTTATTGTACAATCCCNCTAGCTAGAGGTAAAAGTAGATCNGATTTTATAAAAAATATNATATCNAAAATTGAAGATATTGGAANCAAAGGAACTAAAGAAGTTGTTTTAACTGGTGTAAANATNGGTGATTATAAAGAACCGATTAGNAACAAAAATTTCTATGANCTAATNAAGGAAATTGANAAAGTTGATGTAATTGATAGNTTCAGAATTTCATCAATAGAACCAAACCTCATAACAGATGAAATCATTNATTTNGTTAAAAATTCAAAGAAATTTGTTCCNCATTTTCACATACCACTTCAATCTGGGTCTGATAATATTCTNAAATCNATGAAGAGAAGATACAACACAAGTATGTACATAAATAGAATTAAGANAATTCAAGAAAAAATTGAAAACGTTTGTATAGGNGCTGATGTNATTGTNGGTTTTCCNAACGAAACTGAAGAAGAATTTGAAAAAACTTTTAANCTCATAAAAAATTTAAAACTNTCTTATCTACATGTTTTTTCATTCTCTGAAAGAGAAAATACACNTGCAANTNANATGANAGGTAAAATAGACAAGTTTANNATTTCNAAAAGATCGAAAAGATTAAGAATTCTTTCTGAAAAACTCAAATACAGTTACTATAGAAANTTNTNNAANATAAAAAAGGAAATNATAGTTGAGGATAAAAATAAAAATGGTTACCAATACGGTTTNACTGACAATTATCTCAAAGTTAGAATTCCATCNTCNAAAGANTTTACNAATAAAAAAATCAAAGTTCAACTTGGTGANATNAAAGAAGATTGTATTTTTGAAGGAAACCCAATTNTAGAANATGTATCCAAATATTAGTTACTTAATNGAAGATTTAACAGGTCTTTACATACCNTTACCAATACAAACATTTGGNTTTTGTGTTGCTNTAGCTTTTTTATTTGGATCATATTTTATNTCTCTTGAACTAAAAAGAAAAGAAAAACTTGGGTTAATTNGTTCAACAAAAGTTGATAAAATAATAGGACAAAANATTTCTAATCAACAAATATTAATTAGCCTANTNATTGGTTTTTTAATTGGTTATAAGCTTTTNGANGCAATAATACATTATTCGGACTTTGTGNATAANCCACAAANATTNATTTTGTCTTCAAGAGGCTCNNTAANTGGAGGTATTNTAGGCTCTTTATTCTCCTGTTACAGAGATATTANAAATAATAAAAAAACAAGACTTGAAAAACCNANAAAAATAACTATTGATNTTCANCCTCATGAACTAGTNGGGAATTTAATNATGGTTGCAGCTATTTCAGGNATAATTGGTGCTAAAATATTTCATAATCTTGAAAATATTGACGATTTCATCAAAGANCCNATAAATCAAATATTAAGNTTTAGCGGATTAACTTTCTATGGAGGTTTAATATTTGGAGTATATTTNGTTTTAAGATANGCAAAAAAATATAACCTNAATAACTTTCATTTGTTTGATGCATTTGCTCCATCATTAATTTTAGCATATGGNATTGGAAGAATGGGATGTCATCTATCAGGAGACGGTGANTGGGGAATNGTAAATTTAAATCCAAANCCAGAACTANTAAACTTTCTNCCGGACTGGATGTGGAGTTANAACTACCCAAATAATGTTATNAATGCAGGTATTCCAATAGAGGGATGTACTGGNAACTTCTGTATGCAATTAGCTGAACCNGTCTACCCNACTCCATTTTACGAAATCATTTTAAGCCTATTAATCTTNTCNCTNCTTTGGAAATTAAGAAAAAAAATTTCCACACCTGGACTACTTTTTAGTATTTATCTTTTTTTTAANGGANTAGAGAGATTCTTTATTGAAAAAATAAGAGTAAACACAGAATACCAAATACTAGGTGGAATAACTCAAGCTGAGATNATTTCCTCNATGCTNATGTTGACATCAATTGTTCTAGCACTTCACGTAACAAGAAAAATTAATTTTTTCTACAAATAAGTAATAAAAGAAAAGTTATTAAACCATTGATTATTAANAGCTCNAANCCTATTGANCTAAATCTCATTTTGATAAAGTAGCAGATAANTGGNGAAACAATGCAAATTAAAGGAACCAGCTTGTCTCTNATATTAATNTTTGTGAACATACCAAATGAATAAAGTCCAAGCAAAGGACCATANGTATANCCTGCCACAGTNAAAAGCGATTTTATTACACTTTGATCATTAATAGAACGAAATAATAAAATCACACCTAATAAAACCAATGANAANAGNAANTNNGAATACTTTCTAATAAANATTTGCTTTTCAGAATTATACNTTTTGAAATCAATAATATCAACACAAAATGATGTTGTAAGAGAGGTCAGNGCAGAATCAGCNGAAGANTATGCAGCAGCAATTATTCCAATNATAAATAAAATGCCTACATACTCAGGTAGTCCNGAGTTTAAAGCAATATTAGGAAATAACATATCTGCATCNGANGGNATAGCTAANCCNATTTCAGANGAATAAATATAAAGTANTGCTCCTAGNGAAAGAAAGAGCAAATCAACAACAATTAAAATCGTACTAAAAACAAACATATTTTTTNTTTGCTTCACCTAAATTTTTACAACTAAGATTTTTTTGCATTTGATCTTGATCAAGTCCTGTCATAACAATTGCCATAAAAACACCAGAAAGGAATTGTTTTAAAAANTGTTTTTGATCACCAAAATCATCAAAAAAGAAAACTTTAGAATAAGANGAATTTTGTATTGTNTCAATAACTTGAGAGAAATTTAGTCCNAAGCTTNTNGAAACAGAAATAGCAATAATTAGTACAGTAGCTANCATGAATGTNGTTTGTAAAGTATCNGTCCAAATNATTGTCTTTATNCCACTTCTGTATGTATATATCCAGATTAATGAAAGTGTAATTATGACTGTAAGAAAAAATGGAAAGTTCCAACTATCAAAAATTGCAAATTGCAAAACNCTTGCTATTAAATAAAGACGAAAAGATGCACCAATAGTTCTAGAAATTAAAAAACATATTGATCCAGATTTATATGAAAATTTACCAAATCTATCTTCTAAATAAGTATANATACTGGTTAATCCAAGCTTNTAATAAAGTGGNAGTAANAATCTAGCAATGACTTGGTANCCNAAAAAGAATCCAAAAACCATTTGCATATAGCTAAATTGACTTGACTCAACCCATCCAGGTACAGAAATAAATGTAATTCCTGANANTGTTGTNCCGATCATNCCATAGGCNACAATATACCANGGTGAATTTCTATTTCCTAAAAANAATGCTTCATTACTATCATTTCTGCTAGTAANATATGAAACAATAAAAAGAATNGTGAAATATATTAATATGCANNTTAAAATTANACTTGGATTCATTAAACAAAAATATATANTTAGAATTTTCTAATATTAATATTTAATTTTGTTTTATGAANTTCCCNTCAAAACTTGTTGAAAAAGCAGCTGAGANTCTTTCTTTTTTACCNGGAATTGGNAAAAAAACAGCCTTGAGACTTGTTTTATATTTACTTAGAAACGAGAAAAAATATAGTATTGGTATNGGACAATCAATTATTNACCTTATCAATAATATNAAATTTTGTAAAAAGTGTAATTGCATTTCNGANGAAGAAANTTGTGAAATATGNAAAGATCCCAAAAGAAACAGTCANGTTATTTGTGTTGTAGAGGATGTAAGAACNATNATGGCGNTTGAANGNACAATGCAATTCAATGGACATTATCATGTNTTNGGAGGNTTAATATCTCCTATGGACGGAATCGGTCCNGAAAAGNTAAAGNTTCNAGAATTATTGGATAAAATTGNNAAAAACCAAGTNACNGAAATNATTTTTGCTCTNAGCTCAACAATGGAAGGTGATACAACTAATTATTATTTATTTAAAAAACTAAATGAATTNAATATTAAAATATCATCAATNGCAAGAGGTATTTCTGTTGGAAATGAACTTGAGTANATAGATGAATTAACACTTGGAACTGCNATAACAAGTAGAGTCCCATATGAAAACTCTGTTTCTAATTAAGATTTAACCTATTTTGTTTAATTTTGCAAAAAAAATTTATGGCTAGAATTGAANTAATCATGCCTAAAATGGGCGAAAGCGTTTCCGAAGCTACAATAATTTCATGGTCAAAAAAGGTCGGTGATCTNGTAGAAATTGANGANACNATTATTGAAATTGCTACNGACAAAGTAGATTCTGAAGTTCCATCAACTCATGAAGGAAAACTAGTNGAAATGTTATTTAANNTCGATGATGTTGTNAATGTTGGACAANCTTTCGCAATNNTAGAAACTACACAAGAAAGTNATTCTGATAGTNAAGTAGAAGCTGAAGAAGTNNAGGAAGANANAGCCGTNGAGGAAATAAGNCAAANTATTGAGCANTCAGTTGAAAAAATAGTTGANGAAGTAAATGAAANTAAANNAGTTCAGAGCTCTAGTGATANGTTCTATTCNCCNCTTGTAAAAAATATTGCNAAAAAAGAAAATATTTCNCAATCNGAACTAGACTCNATTATNGGNTCAGGTAAAGANNGTAGAGTNACCAAATCTGACATACTATCTTTTATTGAAAATAGAACTAAAACTCCTGCTGAAGAAANNACTGTTGAGCAGANAANAGATGAANAACNNAAAATAAAAGAGGAAAATGTTAAGCATGACAANCATNAACANGTTCCAATTCANAATACTGGTGATGTAGAAATAATTGAAATGGATCGTATGAGGAAGCTNATATCTTCNCACATGACAATGTCTAAAGCCACTTCTGCTCANATCACCTCNATGGTAGAATGTGATATGACAANCATTGTNAATTGGAGAAACTCTATTAAAGAAGATTTTAAAAAAAGAGAAGGACAAAACATAACATTTACTCCAATAATCATTGAAGCAATGGCTAAGGCTGTTAAGGATTTTCCTATGATAAACGTATCTGTTGAAGGAACAAATATTCATATTCACAAAAATGTAAATATTGGAATGGCTGCAGCATTACCTGATGGAAATTTAATTGTTCCAGTTATTAAAGAATGCCAAAACAAAAATCTAATTGGAATTACTAAGTCCGTAAATGATTTAGCAACAAGAGCTCGTTCAAGTAAGTTAAATCCGGACGATATTCAGGGTGGTACAATTACTATGACTAATGTTGGAACATTTGGTAACGTAATGGGAACTCCGATAATAAACCAACCTCAAGTTGCAATCATGGCTGCAGGTGCAATAAGAAAAAAGCCCGCTGTTTTAGAGACAGAATATGGTGATGTGATAGCTATCAGACACATGATGTTTTTATCACTTTCATATGACCATAGAGTTGTTGACGGAGCTTTAGGTGGACAATTTGTCAGAAGAGTTGCTGATTATTTAGAAAATTTTGATGTTAATCTAAAAATCTAGTTCAAGAACTTGCTAAAATTAAAAAGACCATTAGTTTTTTTTGACTTAGAAACAACAGGTACAAATATTAGTAGGGATAGAATCGTAGAGATTTGTATTGTCAAGTTATTTCCAAATCAAAAAAAAACAGTATCAACTTTTTTAGTTAATCCACAAGTAGAAATTCCAAAAGAGGTTATAGAAATTCATGGAATAACAAATGAGAAAGTTAAAAATGCTCCTTCTTTTAATAAAATTGGTAAAGAAATAAAATCACTCATTGAAAATTGTGATTTAGCAGGCTTTAATTCAAATAAATTTGATGTTCCTCTTTTAGCTGAAGAATTTCTGAGATCTGGTATCAATTTTGATTTTTCTAAGACTAAGTTCGTTGACGTCCAAAATATCTTTCATAAGATGGAAAAAAGAAATCTCTCAGCTGCTTATGAATTTTATTGTGACAAAAACTTAGAAAATGCTCACTCAGCTGAGGCCGATACATTAGCAACATACGAGATATTACTCAAGCAAGTTGAAATGTATGATAATCTACAAAATGACATAGATTTTTTATCAAAATTTTCTAATCGTAATCAAAACAATGCAGATCTAGCTGGATTTTTAAGAAAAAATAGTGAAAATGAAGTTTATATCAGCTTTGGGAAATATAAAAACAAAACACTTGAAGAAATTTACAATTTAAATCCTGGATATTTTTCTTGGATTTTAAGATCAGAATTTCCATTATTCACAAAAGATATCATCACTGGTTATCTTAATGAAAAAAAACTCAAAAAAAAATTTGAATCCTAATGAAAATAATTTGTATCGGTAGAAATTATGTTAAACATATTAAGGAGTTAAATAACATAAATGATAGTAAACCATTAATATTTCTCAAGCCTGAAACTGCAGTTCAACCAAAGAATCACCCTTTTTTCATTCCAGATTTTTCCGATAATATACAGTATGAATTAGAGATATTATTAAAAATATGCAAGCTTGGCAAAAATATTGAGGAGAAATTTGCAAACAAATACTATAATGAAATTGGTTTAGGTATAGATTTTACCGCAAGGGATTTACAAAACAATTTAAAAACAAAAGGAAAGCCTTGGGAAATTGCAAAAGGGTTTGATGGTTCAGCTAAAATTTCAAATGAATTTATAAAAAAGAATGAATTAATTTTAGATAATATAGATTTTTCTCTAAAGCTAAATAATGAAATTGTTCAGAACGGAAATTCATCTGATATGATTTTTAGTTTCGACAAAATAATTTCTTATGTATCAAAGTTTTTTACTCTTAAAATAGGTGATATAATTTTTACTGGTACTCCAGCTGGTGTTGGAAGAATAAAGAAAAATGATTTTCTAGAGGGATTTTTAAATAGAAAAAAAATATTGGAAGTAAAAATTAAATAAATTTCATAATGTAGTCAACTTCAATATCACCATTTTTTATTTTATTGAGCTTACTTTTCAAAAGTTTCTTTTTTAAAGTAGACACTCTATCTGTAAATAATACACCCATTAGATGATCATATTCATGCTGTATAACTCTTGAATTTATTCCTTCATATATCTTAGTATACTCATTAAAATTTTTATCGGAGTATCTGATTTTTATCTGGTCCTTTCTAATAACATCTTCTCTTAAACCTGGAATGCTCAAACAACCTTCATTAAAAATCTCATCTTTACCACTATAAACAATAATTTCAGGATTAATAAATTCTTT
This sequence comes from Flavobacteriales bacterium, assembly GCA_002716345.1. Taxonomy (GTDB): domain Bacteria; phylum Bacteroidota; class Bacteroidia; order Flavobacteriales; family BACL11. Next base: position 59,823 of record PBAP01000002.1, read on the forward strand.
TTTGAGAGGTCTGAGATTGTTTTCATCATCACAAAAAGGGGTTGTATCAATTATGAAAATTGATAAATTTAGTCCTATTTGAGGTGCTGCTAAGCCAACACCTTGAGCATTGTACATTGTCTCATACATATTTTTTAAAATATCCTCAATGGGATGATTTTCATCTACTGGACTACATTTACATCTTAAAATGGAATTACCAAAAGATACAATCGGTAGAATCATTATAATATTTTTTCAATAATTTGATCAATTGAAATCCCCTCTGACTCTGCTTTATAATTTTTTATTACTCTGTGTCTTAAAATAGGTTTCGAAACTGCTTTAACATCCTCAATATCAGGCGAATATTTTCCATTTATAAGAGCATGACACTTGGACGCTAAAATAATATTCTTTGAAGCTCTTGGACCAGCTCCCCAATCTACATAATTAGTAATATATTCATTCATATTTAATTTAGGTCTTGTGCTAGAAACCAAGTTAACAGCATACCTTACAACATTATCAGGTAAAGGTAGTTTTGATACAATTTTTTGATAATTAATTATTTCAGCCCCAGATAAAATAGGATTTACTTTTAATAAATTATTGTTTTGATCATTTTTAACAACTAATATTTCCTCTTCTATGCTTGGATAATCAAGAATAATATTGAACATAAATCTATCAAGCTGTGCCTCAGGTAATGGATATGTACCCTCTTGTTCAATTGGATTTTGTGTTGCTAAAACAAAAAAAGGTTTTTCAAGTGTATATTTATTACCTGCATTTGTAATTGAGCGTTCCTCCATAGCTTCTAAAAGTGCAGATTGGGTTTTTGGTGGTGTTCGATTAATTTCATCAGCAAGAATTAGATTTCCAAATAACGGGCCTTTTATGAATTTAAAATCTTTATTTTCATCAAGAACCTCAGTTCCAACAATATCAGAGGGCATAAGATCAGGAGTGAATTGAATTCTTTTAAAATCAAGACCTAGCGATTTAGAAATTGTTCTCACTAGTAATGTTTTAGCAAGCCCAGGAACACCTTCAATTATGCAATGTCCATTGCAGAATATTGATATTAATAATTGTTTTATGATTTCATCTTGTCCTACGATAACTTTTTTTATTTCGTTAGAAAAAAGTTCATAATCTCTAATAAAATCTTTTGTTAAATCAATATCACTTTTCTTATTTTCTACCATTTGTATCTAGATTTACAGTTTTTATCCATTTCTTTTAATTCAACATAAGTATTTTTTATTCTTTTATCTATCCAACCATCTAACTTTTCTTGTTTTTTAAAATTTAGTGCTTGAGTTTGGAAAAAATCATAGTCTAAATCTAAATTTGCAGTATGCGAACTAGTCTTATCAACTACGTTTAAAATTCTATAAATGGAACCCTCGTTAGACTCAACTTTTACTGGTTTTGTGAAATTATTCTCATCTAGTCCTTCAATTAAGTATTTTATTGATGATCCTAGCTCTGCAATTGTATATGTAGAAGAACCATTTGAAGGATTTATGAGTAATCCGTTATTATTTTTAGTATCATCATCTGAATAGCTCTTGATTGCTTGTGAAAAACTAATTTCATTATTTTTTATTTTGTTATATATGCTGTCTATTTTTAATCTAGCGTTTTGTAATGACGTTGAGGAGTATTTTGGTTTAAGCAAAATATGTCGAACATTCACCTGATCTCCCCTTCTTTCTATAAGTTGAATTATATGATATCCAAAATTAGTTTTTACTATTTCTGAAACTTCATCTTTTTTTAATCTAAAAGCAACTTTTTCAAATTCAGGAACGAATGTACCTCTTGAAACAAAACCAATTTCACCACCATTATTTGCTGATCCAGGATCATCAGAGTAGAGAGCTGCAAGAACCTTAAAATCTTCACCATTTAAAACTCTTTTTCTAAAAGCATTTAATCTGTCTGACAATTTATTAATTTGATCTTCAGACATTTTTGGCTTTATGATAATCTGAGATAGTTTGTACCTATCCTCTATTAATGGTAGTTCTGACTTGTCCATTTTTTCATAATACTCATTTACATCAAAGGGAGTAATCTTTACTTCTTTAGTAATGCTTGATTGCATTCTCTGAACTAAAAATTGGTCTTCAACTAGTTCTGAAAGGACTTTCTTAATTTGGTATATATCTTTTTCAAAATATTGCTCAACCTTTTCAATACTACCAATTTGATCAATATAATAGTTAACTCTTGTTTCAACTTCTTGTTCTATTTCTTCTTTAGTGACAAAAATACTGTCCTGTTTACATGAAAAAATCAAAAGCTTTTGTGTCATCAAATCTTCTAAAACCTCACATCTAAGCCCCTCATTTCGAGTAACTCCTTGCGAAATGTATTGTAAATACTGATTTTCTACGTCAGAACGAAGAACTATTTCATCTCCAACAACTGCAATGATCTTATCTATATCTTGAGCATTAATTATAGTTGAAAAAGTTGTAATTATAATTATTAAAAAAAATCTTTTCATCTGTTAATCTTTAATTTATTATCAGTAATTGCTTGCATGTATAATTGATTATCCAACTCATTCAAATATCTTAATTTATTTTCATTGACTATAGTAGATCTAATATTTTCTTTGACTAAAGTGATAGGAGACAACTCACCTATTCCTTTCTTCTCAAAAATTTTAAGAAAGTAGAAATTTTCTTTATCGTCAAAAATATTATTCTTAATATTAGTTAAATACTTTCTTTCTTTAACAATATCATCTGGTAAATAATGTAGAATTTCATTAAAATACACCCATGTTGTATCAAATAGATAAAATTTATCAGCAAATTGATTACAATACTCAATAACAAATTCAACATCTGAATTATCAAAGAAAACTGTTCTTAATCTTTCTAAATTTGGGGCACTTTTTTTTAATGAAACAAAATTTATTTTTACAATTTCATTTTTTAGAACAAAACTTTCTTTGTTTTTGATATAATATTCTAAAATTGTATTAGCACTAACGTTCGTGTCTATTTTCTGACTTATTAATTCCTTTTGATATTTATGTATTAGTAGTCGGTTATAATAATTTTGTGTTTTTTTATCTATTTGTTTTTGTTTGGATGGTAAATTTATTTTTGCATTGTTTAGTAGCAGATTCTCTCTTATCCATAAACTAATGTAATTTTCTATAAAATAATTGGTGTCAATCTCATTTTTAGGCAACTCACTAATTATTTCATCATAATAAAGTTTTTGATCATACAGTACAGCGATTGGTTCATTTTGAAATCTGTTTTTGCAAGATAGTAGGGCAAAAATAAATAAGAAGTTTAGATATCTCAACTATTTATTTATTATTGAGTAAAGAACATCATAGTTTACAGAATATTTATATTTCTCCCTCAAATCTTTAATCCAGTTTTTATCTAACTCATTTTGGTATTCTGAGATGACCTTTCCTTTAACCTCACTCAATTTTTTAGTTGAGGGCGATAATATTGATTCAATATGAACTATAATGATTTGATTTTTTTCAGATTTAATATCATTAGAAATACCTCTTTTCCATTTTAGACTGTCTAAAATCTTATTTTCACCTTTTTCAAACTTTCCAGATTCTATTTTTAAATTTAAGGAGTTGTCTTTATTAATTTTTTTAATAATATCCGAATTCTCTATTTGATTTCTTTGCATTCTATAAATAGCTTTTCTTACTTGCTTTGCAATTGCTAAGCTTGAACAAGTATAAATTGATGCCTCTACTCGCTCATTCCATAAATATTCATTCTTTCTGGACTCATAGAAATTATTTAATCCTATAGTATCTTCAACAGCTTTGCCCCAAACCAATTTATTGGTAAGATCAAACAAAAGTATACCGTCCCTGTATTCTTTAAGTAATGCTTTGTATTCAGGATATTTCTTTGATAAATTATTCTCCTCAAACTCAAGCAATTTGAGGTTAATAAAATCCTCATATAAATCATCAATAATAGAACCCTTTTCTTGGTTATCTACTAAATACTTAATAAAATCTTGCTGGTTAATTTTCAAATTATCAATCATAAACAAAGTAAAAATTAATCCCTTAGCATTTTTTCCGTCCCAGTTTCCCTCATAAACACTTTTCTCACCATACCCCCTAATTTGTTTAATTCTTTTACTAATTCTAACAACATTGTAATCCTTTCTTAGCTTCTTAAATAAACTTTCTTGACTTAGATTAGCGCGAGAATCTCTTTCAATTTTTCTTTTTAAATCAGCCTTTAGATCTTCAAAAGGTAGAATTGATTTTTTGCTAATTAATTTAACTATATGCCAACCAAAATCAGATTCAAATGGCTGAGAGTAATCGTTTATTTTTTTTAAGTTAAATGAAGCATCTTCAAAAACTGGGACCATTTTACCTACACCAAACGGAGGTAATTTACCGCCCTTTACTGCACTAGATTTATCTTCTGAGAAACTTTCTGCTAAATCTTCAAATTCTTGACCCTTATTTAATTTTTCAAATACATCGAAAATTTTTGTTTTAGCAGTTTGATTTTTTTCTTTGTTTCCTTGTTGTGTTTTAAACATTATGTGAGAAACCTGAACTTCTCCAAGTGCATTTCTCTTGTCATTTAACTTGATAAGATGTAAGCCGTACTTTGTTCTAACTGGACCGCAAATTTGTCCAACTTCACAGTTGTAAGCAGTTGATTCAAATGGGTATACCATCATAAAACTTGTAAAATATCCTAAATTCCCTTGGTTAATTTTTGAAGATCTGTCATCAGAGTGCATGATAGCTGCTCTTTCAAAGGAAATCTTACCACTCAAAACTTCATCTCTTATTGAGTTTATCTTGTCTATAGCTTCCTTTTCCGATCTTTTAGTAGAGCTGTTCTCAAATGCTATTAGTATATGGCTGACATTTAAATCATATTTTGTTCTTTCATACGCTTCGTTAAGAAGACTCTCCTCAAATTGATTATCCTTTAAATATGGTTTAGAAAGTTGTTTTCTGTAACCTTCGAGCTCATTGACGAAAGTAAATAAAGTATCCATTCCAAGAGATTCTGCTTCTTTAACTTTTAGTTTAAAATTAATAAAGAGCTCCATGTACTCATCAAGATACTCTTTGGTGAAGGATTCTAAATCGTTATTTTTAAAAAATATATTTTCAAATTCTTTTAAGGATACATTTTCATCACCAATTGTTAAAACATTTTCATTGGCAAATGACTTGATACTAAAAGAAATAAGTAATAGTAAGATTATTTTTTTCATATTTTATTTTCTACTGTAATTTGGTGCTTCCTTTGTAATTGTAACATTATGAGGATGACTTTCAGTCATTCCTGAGGAACTTATCTTTGTAAAATAAGATTTCTGTAAGTCAATAATATCTTTTGAACCAGTATATCCCATGCCTGCTCTTATACCACCTAAAATTTGATGAACAACTTCTGAAAGGGTTCCTTTGTATGCAACTCGACCAACTATTCCTTCTGGAACTAACTTTTTGTTATCACTTTGATCAGATTGAAAATATCTGTCTTTAGACCCACTTTCCATAGCATCAATTGATCCCATTCCTCTGTAGCTTTTAAATTTTCTACCTTCAAAAATTATAGTTTTTCCTGGTCCTTCTTCAACTCCGGCAAACATTGAGCCAAGCATGACTGAACTTGCACCCGCTACTAATGCTTTTACAATATCGCCAGAGTACCTGATTCCTCCATCAGCAATTACAGGAACATTTGATTTTTTTGCAACTTCTGCAACATTTAATATTGCAGTCAATTGGGGAACTCCTATACCAGCAATAATTCTAGTTGTGCAAATAGAACCTGGTCCAATTCCTACTTTTATTGCATCTGCACCATTTTTAATTAAGTGTTTAGCTGCTTCAGCTGTTGCGACATTTCCAACTACAAAATCTAAATTTGAAAATTTCATTTTTAATTTTTTCAAAACTTCAACAACATTTTTAGAATGTCCATGAGCAGTGTCGATAACAATTGCATCAACTGATGCTTGATTCAAAACTGATACTCTATTTACAACATCATTTGTGATTCCAACAGCAGCAGCTACTCTTAACCTCCCAAGTGAATCTTTACAAGAATTGGGCATCATTTTATTTTTTGTGATATCTTTAAATGTAATCAAACCAACTAGCTTATAGTCATCATCAACAACTGGCAGTTTCTCAATCTTGTTGATTTTAAGAATATTTTCAGCATTTTCTAAGTCTTTTAGTTTTGTAGTAATTAGATTTTCACTAGTCATGACATCTTTGACTGGTAGATCATGCTTTTTTTGAAATCTAAGATCTCTGTTGGTAACTATACCAAGTAGATTTTGTTTTTCATTTACAATTGGTATTCCACCAATTCTGTGCTCTTTCATTAGCTCTAAAGCATCACCAACAGTAGAGTCAATTGACAATGTAACAGGATCTTGTATCATACCGCTTTCAGATCTTTTTACCTTTCTAACTTCTGAGGCTTGCTGAGCTATTGACATATTTTTGTGAAGAACACCAATTCCTCCCTCTCTGGCTAGAGAGATTGCCATTTTGGACTCAGTAACTGTATCCATAGCAGCACTTAAAATAGGTATGTTAATTTTAATATTCTTTGAGAAAAATGAAGTGATATTTGTTTCACTTGGCATTAATTCAGAATATGAAGGTATGACCAAAACATCATCAAAGGTTAACCCATTTTGTAATATTTTTTTATTTTCTATCATTAATAGGAATGCAAAATTACTAAATAAAAATCTTTCTTAAAGATGTGAGTTAAAAATATTATTTAATAACATTGATTGGACCTGTTTTATTGATTAGGTTGCCAACACCATTTATATACTTCAGAATGTACACATAAGTACCATTTTGGACTAGATTACCTTTATATGAACCATCCCATCCCTTTTTGGGATCATTAGTTTCAAAAATAAGATTACCAGAACGATCAAAAATTGAAAAAAGATAACCATCTTCAGAAACAAAATAAGTCACAGGAATGTATAATTCGTTATGTTCATCTCTGTTAGGGGTAAAACTATTAGGAAGATAGATTATAGGTGTTTGTGATATACAACTGATATTTGAATAAGATCCAAAATTAGTAGGACCATAAGTATTATTTAGACCCTCACTAGCTTTTACATAGTAACAAAACCTTCCATTACCCTGCTCTCCAAAATCAGTTACAACATCATTGTACTTTAAACTTTCATTTGGATCGCTATTCCTATCAAAAATATAAATTGGTAGAATGACAAAAGGTTGTCTATTTGCAGATCTATATAGTTCATATTTTTCTACATTACCTAGCCAGTTTCCATATTCATTGAAAGTAATAGTGTTTATATATTCATCACTTGAAAATGTTAGTAGTTCATCCTCTAAATTTATTTGAGTTTTCAATAGTATTGTAGTTGCAATTGATGTATCATTTGTTGATAAACCAGTGTTAGGATCAAGAACTGAGCCTGTTGATATAGTTACCCCACAAGTGTCAACTGGAAAGATCATATAATCATATGAATTTTTAGATGTTAAAGCGGTATTGTCAGTATAGAAAATATTTTCTTGACCATCAAATGGGATTTCTCCTATTTTAGTGAAATTATTAGTATTAGATATTGATCTATAAATAGAATAATAATCAACTACTGCACTGTTGTCAACGAGACAAGAAATATCTACATAACCATTATCCATATTTACAGATGCATATTCAATGTAGTTATAATCAGGCTTCTTAGATAAATTTGGTGTTACACTAATTTTATTTGATACTGCTTGAAAAGTACTATCTGAATTGTAAGCTCTTATAAAAATTTCATAATTATACTTATCTATTGCATCAGTAAAAACAAAAGGATTATTATTTAACACTGAGTAACTGAAACTTTGAATGTTTCCAGATGGACTTGTAGACACAATATCAATTTCATAAGTACCAACCCCACCTGTCCAATTAATGTAATCGTTCCATTCAAGCGTGAGCGTTTGAAGACATGCATCAAGAACAATTTGTAAATGTATTGAATTATGCTGAATTGAATAATCGCTAGCATTTTCACAGCTATCAAGAGCTCTAATTAAAAAAGTTTCATATTTGTCTCCAGCAGCAGATTGAAGATAAGTGTAGGAGTTAGTGAACACTGTGTCTATTGTTCTTTGAGATCCATCATCGTCTTTAATGTAAATAATATACATGTCAGCTCCAACTACTGGCAGCCAAGTAATAACTGCTTTATTGTTGTTATCAACTGAAACATCAGAGATTAGTGGTATGTTAGGAGGTAGAGTATCATTAAGATTAACAGATGTAAATGAAGACTTTGATCTACATCCAGATAAATCCTCTAAATGAATCTGGAATATTGGGTCATAATTACAAATTGGAACAATAAAGTCAGCATTGTAAGTATAATTAAGTAATGAAGTTGAATCAATAATTTCTTGTGAACTATTATTGTCTCTTTTCATGTAAACATCAAAAACTGTATCAGATGTCAGAAGAAGTGGATTATGATTATTGTTCCAAGAAAGATTTGCAATTGTGTTGAGATTTGATGTTGAAGTATTTAATAAGATACTTGTTAGAGTATCAGACTGAAGTTGTCCTGTTGAAATACCACAGCTCTGATCAGTAGCTAAAAAATATTGATATTCATTTAAATTTCCATCTACAGATGGATCAGTATCTACAAATGATGTTGATGGGAAAAATACACTATCTACCAATTCAAAATTTGTTGATGAAGTTAACTTTCTGTAGACAAAATAAGGTTCAAGTGTTGGTGGAGCACCAGGAGCATACTGCCAGTTTAATTCAATGTTACCATTATCTATAACTGAGATACATCTTAGATCCGGAATTGGAGGAACAACTGTTATGGTTATAGTCGCAATTGTTATCCCAAATGCTGGACAAAAATCATCATGAACCTTAATTAAAAAAGTAAATGTGCTTGTTGTAGCTCCACAACCTAAAATGGCATTTATGTGATTACAAGATGTTTGCCATTCAAATACACCATTAACAATTCCTGGAGCAGAAAATGGTGGTGTGAGACCTGCCCCGTTATTAAAAGTTGCACATGGGGGATTGTTACAACTATTAGTGTTGATAAAGTCATCCGAAAACTGACCACCGGATACTTCCATTGTCAAATCTTGTGCAATTGATCCAGGATATAGATCAGAATCTTGCCCAGTTATGTTAAAATTAACCAATGTGCCAGCGTAAACAGTAGCTTCATAAGATGGTAATGAGGTTACAGGGTCAGTAAATGGTCTATCTATATTTGGAGGGTTATTAAGCGCTCCGGTTCCGGGCATTGTTGGACAAGCAATCAAAACTACTTGTACTTCTCTAAAAACTTCTGCAACTAACTGACCACATTTATATGCTTGTACTTTCACACAAGTGACAAAAAAACCTGCAGTATTGGCATCGTATGTTATTTCACCAGTGTTAGGATCTAACTGAGGTGCGCCAGGAAGTGGTGAGTTTACAGAGTATGGGGCTTGGAAAGCAAGCTCTGAGGGATTAGCACCTGCTGTTCCAGCTGGTTGCGGATTAAAAATTGGTCCATTAAATAAATCATCATCCAAAGGGTATGCCCAATCATAAACTAAGTTGTCTAGCTCAGGATCTGATGCATTATGATTGTATGAAAAAGGAAAACCTGTACATAATATAGTTTTCGGTTGTTCTTTAAAATTTGGAGAAGAGTCAAAGCAAGGATCTGCTGGAACTTGAACACCAGTTATTGGATCAGTATAAGGATACATTGTTGCTCTAAGAGTAAATCCCTCTTGTGATGAAGCCATATTAACAATAGCAGCATTTCTACAACAATTGTTCCAGGTAAAATGCCAACCGGCTGCTGAGGGTATTCCAGGTAGTTGGATAGGTTGAGATTGAAAAACATATTCTTCAACAGCTCCTAAATCACCATTGGCACAACTGTATTGTTGGTTTCCACTATTGATTGGGTCACATATTGGAGAAACATCTTGTTGAGATATAAAATCAGCAGTTATAGATGTAACTGTTGGATGTCCCCAAACAGTTATAGTTTGAGAAAAGGTTGACACTGTTATTCCATTACAATCACGATATACCTTTAGGGTAAAAATGTAACTACCTGTGTTAACACCAGTTTTTAAACATTCCCAAGTAATCTCTCCTCCCATCAGATGCGAAGAGTAACTTTTTTTTGTTACAAAACTAAAAAATAGTAAAACTGAAATGAAAAAAAACTTTTTCAACATAAAACAAATTTACAATTTTTAAAATTACATTTTGTGTAATAAAAAATCAATTCAAACATCTTTAAATTATTGTAAAATATATAATGCAAAATATTACTAGAAAACCAATACCACTATAGCTCAATATATTTAGGTATTTTGAGGGTTTAAATTTTTGACTTACGAACTTCGAATTGATAAGGTAATGGTTCAAGATGGCACAAAAAGGGGCAATAATAAAAGAAATTGTTGTTGCTAAATCAATTAACTTTTTAAAGTCGTTCATAAAGTTAAAAATTATGATTATTGGTAAAATGCATGAAACTAATAACCAACCAAAATAGTACTTCTTACTTTCTACATTTATCAAATTCTTTAAAGTTAATGACATGCTTCTTGAGTATCCGTCAATAACAGAAACAGTTGTACTGAACATTACAGAAAATGCACATATAGAAATTAATAAATAACTCCAATCGCCGAGTGTGCTTGTGTATAGTGATATTAGCTTGCTGGCAAAAAGAGATGAAGAATTGGGAATCTCTTCTCCACTTCCAAACATTAAAAAGCATCCTAGAGTAAGGAAAAACAGTGAAAGTATTATTGTTATTAAATATCCAAATCTAAAATCAAACATTATTTCTTTAAAAGAATTTTTCGAAATCTTTAATTTTTCAATTGTCCAAATACTGTTCCATGTTGAAAGGTCAACAGCAGTTGGCATCCACCCCATTAGGGCAATGATAAATAAAATACTTTTTTTATCTCTAAGAACTGGTTCAATAAAATTGTCTGAGACCTCTGTTGGTCCGTTTACAACACAAACAATAAAAGCTGTTAAAGTACTAACAAGCAAAATAGATGATATTAATTTAATTATATCCTCCAATAGTACATATCTCCCAAAAAAAAGAATAAAAAAACAAACAACAAATAATAAAATAGTAACTATCCTTAAATCTGTATAACCAGTTATTTGAGAAATCAGTCCTGAGCAGACAAATCCAACAGCAGCAATTACAGTAAACATACTTAAAATTGTTATCATTAGATATGAAATCAATACCCACTTACCAATTCTTGAATAGCCCTCAATCAGACTCTCTTTAGTTGCATAAGCATATCTAGTTCCAAACTCAAAAAAAGGGTATTTAAAAATATTTGCCATCAAAATGAAGATCACCAAAGCGAAGCCGTACTCTGCTCCTGCTCTGGTTGACTGCACTAAATGTGAAACACCGATGGCTGTACTAGCAAAAATGATACCTGGTCCAAATTTTTGTAATTTTTTTCTAAGTCTGTTAATCAAAATCTTGATTTACTTTTGATAATTGAGATTTATATTCAATAATAATAGATTCAATTATTTCTTTAGCTGATGATATATTTTCTATTGAGCAAGATACTTGACCAATTTCAAGCTCACCATTAGTTAAATCTCCATCAAAAATTCCCTTTTTAGCTCTCCCCTTGCCCAAAAATACTCTGATCTCCTCTGTAGATTTCTTTTGACTATACATTCTTGTAATATTATCGTAAAATTCATTTTTAATTAGTCTAACTGGTGTAATATCTTTCATTGTTAAAATAGTATCACCCTCTTTGGCTTCAATAACTTGATTTTTAAAATTTATATGTGCTGAAGATTCTTTTGAAACTGCAAATCTTGAGCCAATTTGAATACCATCAGCTCCTAATGATATAGCTGCTAGCATTGATTTTCCACAAGAAATTCCACCTGCAGCAATTATTGGAATATCAATATTTTTAGAAATCAACGGAACTAAGCACATTGTTGTTGTTTCATTTTTACCATTGTGACCTCCCGCTTCAAAACCTTCAACAACAATTGCATCAACTCCTGAATCTATAGATTTTTGAGCAAACTTTAAGTTTGAAACAACATGTACAACTGTAATTCCATGCGACTTCAATATGTTCGTGTATTTTTTTGGATTTCCAGCTGAAGTGAAGACAATTTTGACATCATTATCAATAACTTTTTGAATATGAGTTTCAACATGAGGATATAATAATGGAATATTTACTCCAAATGGATGATTTGTAGCTTTCTTGCATTTTAAAATATGCTCCTCTAATACATTAGAATACATTGATCCTGACCCAATTAGTCCGAGTCCTCCGGCATTACTAACAGCAGCACAAAGTTTCCATCCACTACACCAAACCATACCTCCTTGAATTATGGGATATTTTATTCCAAAAAGCTGATTAACTCTGTTCATAATAATTTATCTTTGTTATATCTACTAAAGTAAAAAATTAAATCAGTTGAAAAATGAATCTAGATAAAGAAATATTTAATCTAATCGAAAAAGAAAATACAAGACAAATTAATGGAGTTGAACTTATAGCTTCTGAAAACTTCGTTAGTGAACAAGTGAAACAAGCTGTAGGCTCTTGTCTTACAAACAAATATGCAGAGGGATATCCTGGTAAAAGATACTATGGAGGTTGTGAAATCGTTGACGAAGTTGAATCACTGGCGGTTGATAGAGCAAAAAAACTTTTTGGAGTTGAATATGTTAATGTTCAACCTCACTCTGGGTCTCAAGCAAACGCAGCAGTAATGTTAGCATGTTTGAATGCTGGTGATAAAATTTTAGGTTTTGATCTAAGTCATGGAGGTCATTTAACTCATGGTTCACCAGTAAACTTCTCTGGAATATTATACAATGCTATTTTTTATGGACTGAATAAAGAAGGTAATTTAGATTATGACAATATCGAGAAAATTGCTTTAAATGAAAAGCCTAAAATGATAATTTGTGGAGCATCAGCCTACACTAAGGATTGGGACTATGAAAGACTTAGAAATATTTCTGATAAAATTGGATCAATATTATTAGCTGACATTTCTCATCCATCAGGATTAATTGCCTCAAGACTATTAAATGATCCTGCAAAATTTTGTCATGTAATAACAACTACAACACACAAAACACTTCGTGGACCTAGAGGTGGGATGATCATGATAGGTAAGGATTTTGAAAATCCATTTAATCAAAAGTTTAAAAGTGGTAAGTTAAAATCAATGTCAACGTTACTTAATTCAGCCGTCTTTCCAGGAACTCAAGGAGGTCCTCTTGAGCACGTAATTGCTGGTAAGGCTGTTGCGTTCAAAGAGGCACTTGACTCAAGCTTTGTAGATTATTCAAAACAAGTTATCACAAATGCAAAAACAATGGTCAATGAATTTATTAAACTCGATTATAATGTGGTCTCAGGAGAAACGATGAACCATTGTATGCTCATTGATTTAAGATCAAAAAATGTTAATGGAAAAACTGCTGAGGACATTTTACAAGTTGGTGACATAACTGTTAATAAAAATATGGTTCCATTTGATACAGAATCACCTTTCATAACATCTGGAATAAGGATTGGAACACCAGCTGTCACAACAAGAGGTCTTGATGAAAATGATTGTAAAAAAATTGTACATTTTATTAATGAAATATTAACTAATGTCAACAATTTAGACAGAGTTTGTGAGATTAAAACTGAAGTCAATAATTTTATGAGCAAATTCCCTATGTTTAAAGTCTAGCATGCAAAAGGAAAAAAAAGTACAATTCTTAAAAGATCCACAAAACAGCTACAGATCTCTTGTCAGGTCATTTGGAAATAACTTTACAAAGAATCAAAGAAGGGAAATAAGAAAAGCTTTTGTTTATGCATCTGCGGCACACAGTGGCACTAAAAGAAAGTCTGGAGAGCCATATATACTTCACCCCTTAGCTGTTGCAAGAATTGTTAGTAAGGAAATGGGATTGGATTCAGTGTCGATAATAGGTGCCTTACTGCACGATGTTGTAGAAGATACAGAGTTCACAGTTATGGATATTGAAAAGGAATTTGGTAAAAAAGTAGCCAAAATAATTGATGGTTTAACAAAAATCGCAGAAGTTTTTGATCAAAATGTTTCTCTTCAGCAGGAAAATTTTAGAAAGATGCTACTCACTTTGTCAGATGACATAAGAGTAATACTTATTAAAATTGCTGATCGGCTACACAACATGAGAACTTTATCTTCAATGTCTAAGAAAAAACAATTGAAAATCGCATCAGAAACACTTTTCTTATACGCTCCACTTGCACATAGACTTGGCCTCTACTCAATTAAAACAGAGCTCGAGGATCTAAGCCTAAAGTTTACTAAACCAGAAATATATAAGGCAATTTCCTTAAAACTAAATGAGACGAAAATTGAAAGAAATAAGTTTATCAACAAATTTTCTGTTCCAATAAGAGAGTCTTTAAAAAAAGAAAAAATAAGTTTTGAAATTAAAGGCCGACCTAAATCAATTTTTTCAATTAGAAACAAAATGTTTGAAAAAGGAATAAAGTTTGATGATATATATGACAAATTTGCTATTAGGATAATCGTTGACACAAAAAATCTAAACGAAAAAGCAGACTGCTGGAAAATTTATTCAATAGTTACAGATTATTATAAGCCTAACCCTGATAGACTCAGAGACTGGATCTCTACACCAAAAGCAAATGGCTATGAATCTTTACACACTACTGTTATGGGTGATGATGGCAAGTGGGTTGAAGTGCAAATAAGAAGCAAAAGAATGGACGAGATAGCCGAAAAAGGCTATGCAGCACATTGGAAATACAAATTAAAAGACAACAAAGAAAGTTCCATTGATAACTGGATTAAAAATGTTAGAGAGCTACTAGAAAACCCAAATTCCAGCGCAATTGATTTCATTGATGATTTTAAACTTAATTTATATACAGGAGAAATTTATATTTTCACACCTGCTGGTGAGTTAAAAACTTTACCAAAAAGTGCAACTGCTCTTGATTTTGCATTTGATATTCATACTGAAATTGGACTAAAATGTATGGGTGCAAAAGTCAATGGCAGATTGGTAGCGCTAAGTAAACAACTTAATAGTGGAGACCAGGTTGAAATTATCACATCAAATAAACAAAAACCAAGAAAAGATTGGCTAAGATTTGTTGTTACATCTGTTGCAAAATCAAAGATTAAAAATGCTTTAAAAGAAGAGAAAAAATTAATTGCAAAAGAGGGCAAAGAAAGTATTGAAAGAAAATTGAGACATCTCAAAATAAAACTAAACAATAAAGTTGAAACTGAAATGATTAAATTTTTTCAACTCAGCTCTTCGTTAGAACTATATTTTCAAATAGGCGTTGGTGCAATCGATAATAAACAAATAAAAGATTTTGTAAATTTAAGAGGAACAGGCTGGTATCAAACAATAAGAAATAAGTTTAATTCTAAGAGTTTTTCCAAAAGAAAAAATGATTCTAATAAAATTATTGTATTTGGAGACAATAGTGAGATCCTTGATTATAAGCTATCAAATTGTTGCAATCCGATTGCTGACGATGAAATATTTGCATTTACGACAGTTGAAGATGGCATTAAAATTCATAGAAATGACTGTCCAAATGCAATTCAAATGAGATCAAACTTTGCTTACAGAATTTTGGACGCTAAATGGGTAAATAAAGATAAAATAGATTTTATTGCTACAATATTGGTTGAAGGGATAGATAGTTTAGGAATAACTAATAAAATAACTCAGATTATTTCAAACCAAATGAATGTTAATATAAAATCCATTAATATAAATAGTGAAGGTGGAATTTTTAATGGTAAAATTAGCTTACAAGTTCATAATGTAAATTTCCTTGACTCACTAACTAACAAACTTGATAAAATTGAGGGACTTTCCTCTATTAAAAGAACTTACGATCATGACTAGAATAAATTTTTTTTTTAGTTTTTAATTATTTACATTTGATAAATGATAGCCCAAGATAATATTAAAAAAGTAAAGGAAATTTTTGACGAATACCTAGAAGAAAAAAAACATCGAAAAACTCCCGAAAGGTATGCCATTCTAAAAGAAATTTATAATCTTAAAGGTCACTTCGATGTAGAATCTCTTTACTTAAAGATGAAGCAAAAAAAATACAGAGTGAGCAGAGCCACTCTTTACAACACTGTTGAAATTTTACTTGATTGTAATCTTATTAGAAAACATCAGTTTGGAAAGTCTTATTCTCAATATGAAAAATCTTTTTTTAATAAACAGCATGATCATTTAGTTTGTACTAATTGTGAAAAAATAGTAGAATTTTGTGATCCGAGAATTCATGAAATAAAAACCTTTATTGAAAAAAATCTAAAATTTAAAATAAATAAGCATGCACTAAATTTTTATGGAGAATGCTTGGATAAAGATCATTGCAAAAAAAATAAAATTAATGAATAAAGTAGATGTCCTACTCGGACTTCAGTGGGGGGATGAAGGTAAAGGTAAAATAGTTGATGTTCTTTCAAAAAAGTATGACATAATAGCAAGATTTCAAGGAGGTCCTAATGCCGGACACACACTTGAATTTGATGGAATTAAGCATGTGCTGCATACAATTCCATCAGGAATTTTTAATGCTGGAGTAACTAATCTTATTGGTAATGGTGTTGTCATTGATCCAATAATTTTTAGAAAGGAAATAGAATCAATAGATAAACTAAATATTGAAACCTCTGAGCTTCTAATTTCAAAAAAAGCACACCTTATTCTTCCCACTCACAAAATGCTTGACAAAGCTTCAGAAATAGCTAAAGGAAAAAATAAAATTGGTTCGACCCTGAAAGGCATTGGACCAACTTACATGGACAAAACTGGAAGAAATGGTTTGAGAGTTGGTGATATAAACAGTAAAAATTTTGAAGATAAATACAATAAATTAAAGGAAAAACATATTACACTTTTGAAATTCTATTCTTTTGAAGAATCAATAGATGAATTAGAGAAAGAATGGTTCGAAAGCATTGAAACAATCAGAAAATTTAAGTTAATTGATAGTGAACAATTTTTATATAATCAACTAATTGACGATAGAAGTGTTTTAGCTGAAGGTGCACAGGGTTCTTTATTAGATATAGACTTCGGATCTTACCCATTTGTTACATCATCCAACACGATTGCTGCTGGAGCTTGCACTGGACTTGGTGTTGCGCCTAACAAAATTGGTGAAGTTTTTGGCATTTTTAAGGCTTACTGTACAAGAGTTGGTAGTGGACCCTTTCCCACAGAACTTTTTGATAGTACTGGAGAAGAAATACAAAAAGTTGGTAATGAATTTGGTGCTACTACTGGAAGATCTAGGAGATGTGGTTGGCTAGATATTCCAGCACTAAAATATGCTATTAAAATAAATGGAGTAACGCAACTAATGATGATGAAGGCTGATGTTCTATCAATGCTTGAAAAAATTAGAATTTGTACACATTACATACATAATGATATCAAATTAGATTATATCCCATATGACACTTCTGGTGGTGATTTTACTTGCATTTATAAAGATATACCTTCATGGCAAAAGGATTTAACTCAGCTAAGCAGTTATGAAGATTCACCTTTCGAACTGAAAGAATATGTCAATCTTTTAGAGCAAATCCTTGAGCTTCCAATTAAAATTGTATCTGTTGGACCTGATAGAAAACAAACTTTATTCAGATAAAATTATTTTAAGATTTTTATTTATTGTATTGTCATTTGCACTTATTAATGATTGTAAATCACAAGAAAGAAAAACTATAAATATAATTAATTCAGACAGTACTATATCTGATAAAAAAAGACACCCTGACTATCTCAGACTTTTAGGCAACATAGTTTTTGAACATGAAAACTATTTTCTGAAATGTGATTCTGCGCACCATTATTTAGATATTGGAAAGATAAAGTGTTTTGGCGATATTTCAATCGAGTCTGATTCAGTTTTAATTAATTGTAAAAATCTTGTTTTTGATTCAAAAGAAAATACCGCCAATTTAAAAAATGATGTGATACTTAAAAAGAGTGAAAAAAGTTTATTCACTAACAATTTAATAATTAACTTTTCTAATGATAATGCACTTTACTATGGTGGTGGTGAGGTAGTAAAAGGTATTCAGAATATTATATCTAAAAAGGGAGAATATAATATCAAAACTGACAAATACCTTTTCAAAGATTCAGTAAAAACTATAATTGATAATGACAGATTGATTACTAATCATTTAAATTTTGATAACAAAAAAAATCTTTATATAATAGATGGACCGTCAAATTACATAAAAGAGGATTTAAATCTATACTTTGAAAATGGTAGTTATAATTCTAAAAGTAAAAAGGGTTTTTTTTCCAAGAACAATTATATAAAAGATAATGATTTTGTCTTGCAATCAGACATGTTTATTACTGATAAAGAAAATAATATTGAGGCAATCGATAACGTAACATTAGTAAACGAAGACGATAAAATATTTATAAATAGTGGTTATGCATTATTTAACGATAGTTTAAGATATTTTACAGAAACACCAAAAATTAGTTTTCTAAGCAAAGACGATACCTTAAATATAAATTCTGAAATAGTTNTTTCTAAANAAAACATACTAATATCTCATAAAGATGTGAAAATTATTAGTAAGAATTTAATAGGTAAATGTGATTCTCTTTCATTTAATCAAAATGACTCATTGATNAAGCTTTATGGTAGCCCAGTTNTTTGGGCTGATNGATNCCAGATCACATCAGATACNATTATACTAACNTANTTCGATAATGAAATTAAAAATTTCTATNTNCCAAATAATCCCTTTATTTGTTTTAAATCAGACACTACCATTTTTAATCAAATTAAAGGCAATGAAATNTCAGGNNNCTTTTTTCNGAANATTTTANAAANAATTANTGTACNNAGCCAAGGTGAAAGTATTTATTTAGTANAAGAANCNAATAAAAATATTGGNTTAAATCACACAAAAAGCCCTNAAATTTTAATTAATTTTTTNNAGGGAAAAGTAAAAGAAATAATATATTCNGGAAANGCTGAGTCATTAACTGTTCCAATNAAAGAAATNACTGAAGAAAAAAAGTATCTAAAGAATTTCCATTGGAGATGGGATGAGAAATTAGAAATTCTTAATNAGAAANGATGTTCTTCTATTTATAGCTCTACCCCTATCTNTTNTATTATCATCAATTGGCTTGTCTTCTCCGTATCCTTTAAAANTAATCCTATCCACAAGTAAACTGTCAATTTCGANAATNTAATTATATACAGATTTAGCTCTNAGCTCTGATAGGCTTAAATTATAATCATAATTACCAACATTATCAGTATGTCCTTGAATTTCAATTTCTAAATTTTCATATTTTTTTAGATTTGAAATTAATTCATCAATATCAGAGAATGATGAATTTATNAGAGTAAATGAGTTAGNTTCAAATTGTATGTTATTTAATATAATTTCACTATTGTTTGAGCTAAGAATTTCTCTTTCAATTGATAAAATATTATTCGGTCTGATAGAATCGTTTATTAGNACAGTGTAAATATCNTGTTGATTATCAAAACGATCTGTTGAGTAATAGGCANTTTTTCCGTCAGAGGAAACAAAAAAACAATTTTCTTCTTTAAAGCTATTAATTGATGGTCCTAGATTNACTGGCTTTTCAAACANTGAANCTATATTTTTTCTTCTGGAAATATAAATATCNTAATTTCCAAAGCCAATATGTCCATCAGAGGCAAAATATAAAGTTTGATTGTCAAAATGAATAAAAGGTGTCATTTCNTCNNTTCTAGTGTTAATTATTGAACCTAAGTTGANNGGANTNCTAAANCCATTTGCAGTAAGTTCAGANATCCANATATCTTTTCCNCCANAACCACCTGGCCTATCACTTACAAAGTACANATACTTNTTGTCTGNAGAAAAGCATGCTTGTGACTCCCAATGNTTGGTATTTATTTTTGGTCCNGCATTAAATATTTCACCATCAGAATTCATAAAATAAATNTCACATCTTCCATAACCCTCTCTTCTATTACAAGATGTAAAAACAAAAGTTGACTTGTCAGAAGTAAGATTAACAGCACCTTCNTTATTACTGGAATTAACTGATTTTAAAGAAGATGCCTCCGTCCAAAAGNTTGAATCTTTTTTTGAAAAGTAAATATCTTCGTCATAAATATCATCTTTATTTAGNACTCNTCTAGTAAAAAGAAGTAAGCTNTCATCNANTGAAAGAACTGGAAAATACTCAGAAAATGAAGTGTTTACATTGGAATTTAATTTAATTGGTTTACTGGTTGAGTCGATATTAATTAATTGATTTATTGAAAATAAACAAGATTTAATTTTTAAGCTTAAATCAAATGAATCAAACTGACTATTTTTAACTTCGCCGTTTATCTTTTTGAAATTTTCGAGTGCCTCTNTGTAGAAGCCGTATTTATAAAACAGATTTCCAATTNNTNAATATGCTTTGTTGTTAAGAAAACTATAGCTNTTTTGTAAGTATTCTGCTGATTTTATNATCTGATTGTTTTTCTCAAAACACTTTGAAGCTANTAAATAAGGAGCTTTCCAGTTTGGGTTTTCNTTAATAATTTTGTTACAAATTTCNATAGATTTTTTATATTTNTCTTTTTTCATTAANGAAACTGCCTTATCATANNTCCTNTAATCATTTTTTTGACTAAANGNCNTTAACGGTANAAACAAAATNATAATGAAGAATCTNTAAATCATGGGATGTTCATATATCTTTGTGTTTGTAATGAAATTTTCCATTTTGGATTGNTCTTAACATAATCAATAATCCTTGGAAGCATAATTTTACTTTTACTCCACTCAGGCTGNAGNTACATGAAGCAGTCTCTTTTTAACTTNTTACTTTGAATCTCCGCCCATTTAAAATCATGGTTNTTTTGAACAATAACTTTTAGCTCATCACATTTTTCATAAATATTTTCAATAATATCAGTATTTTTTTTTGGTGATAAACATATCCAATCAAAAACACCAGTCAAAGGATGAGAGCCTGATGTTTCTAAGTTAATTTTNAATTTACTTTNTTTNAGNAAGTTGGTAAGNGGATCGAGATTGTACATCAGCGGTTCTCCACCAGTGATAACCACATATTCACAAACATTTTGATCGAGATTCTTTACAATATCCTCTATTTTAGTNAGTGGATGTGAGTTTGCATCCCAACTTTCTTTTACATCACACCAATGACAACCAACATCACATCCTCCAATTCTNANAAAATAAGATGGTATTCCAGCGTAATAACCCTCTCCCTGAATTGTATAAAAAGATTCCATTAAAGGTAGTGCTAATCCAGAATCTATTTCATTGTTATNATTATCAAACACCTTGCAAAAATATGTATTTCTACTTAAGAATAGTATCTTTGTTTCATAGATAAATAATCATGAAAAAACTACTTGAATGTGTCCCCAATATTTCTGAAGGAAGGGACAAAGNAAAAATAGAATTAATTTCAAAAGTTGTTGAAAAAGTTGAGGGAGTAAAATTATTAAATGTAGACCCTGGTAATGCAACAAATAGAACTGTAATAACTTTTATAGGTGAGCCTCAAAATGTAATTGATGCTGCTTTTTTATTAGTTAAAACNNCACAAGAGAATATAGATATGTCTTCTCATAAGGGAGAACACCCAAGAATGGGGGCTACAGACGTATGTCCCTTAGTACCAATCTCAAACATTACTATGCAAGAAACTGTTGAGTGGGCTCAAAAGCTAGCAAAAAAGATTGGTAATGAATTAGGCATACCTGTTTACTGNTATGAAGAAGCAGCAACCAAACCAGAAAGAAAAAATCTTGCAAACTGTAGAAGTGGTGAATATGAGGCCATGTCAAAAAAAATTGAAACCAAAGAGTGGAAACCTGATTATGGTCCAGATAAATTTAATGAAACAGTTAAAAAATCTGGTGTNACTGCTGTAGGGGCTAGAGATTTTTTNATTGCATATAATGTTAATCTNAACACTACTTCNACTAGAAGAGCAAACTCTATTGCATTTGATATNAGAGAAGCAGGNAGAATTAAAAGAGAAGGTGGAAAACTTGATGGNAAAATTATCAAAGATAAANAAGGAAACCCGCTCAGAGANCCAGGAATNTTTAAATCAGTAAAAGGTATAGGNTGGTTTATTAAAGANTATAATATCGCACAAATTTCATACAATTTAACCGATATNAACGTATCACCATTACATNTGGTATTTGACAAAACCTGCGAACAAGCAANAAAAAAGGGAATAAGAGTTACTGGCTCAGAGCTNATAGGTTTAGTACCAAAAAAAGTATTAATNGATGCTGGTGAATACTTTNTAAANAAACAAAANAGATCATTAGGTGTTCCAGAGTCAGAAATTATAAATATTGCTGTAAAAAGCTTAGGNCTTGATGATTTATTTGATTTTAACCCCAAAGAAAGAATNATTGAATATCTNATTGANGAACCNAAAGAAAAATTAAGTTNNTTNAGTTTAACTGATTTTGCAAANGAAACCTCATCAGAAAGCCCTGCTCCNGGNGGAGGNTCTATCTCCGCATACTGTGGTACATTAGCTGCTTCANTAACAACNATGGTAGCAAACTTATCNTCTCANAAAAGAGGTTGGGATGACAGATGGGAGTTNTTTTCAGACTGGGCTAAAAAANGTTTAGATGTTCAAAATGAACTTATTGANCTNGTTGACAANGATACAGATGCNTTCAACCAAATNATTGAATCAATNAGACTNCCNAAAGNCACTGAAGAAGAAATAAAAAAGAGAAATGAGGCTATATCNAAGGCTACAAAAAATGCAATTCTTGTTCCTTTNTNTATNATGGAAAAAGCCTATGATTGNATGAAAATTACAAAAGAGATGGCNTTACATGGTAATCCAAATTCAATTTCNGANGCTGGTGTTGCTNGCTTATGTGCTATTNCAGCTATAAAAGGAGGTTTATTAAANGTAAAAATTAACTGTAAAGATTTTNATGATTTAAAATTTATNGANTCAATCAACAAAAAAACNGATNCAATCATAAAAAAAAGTNAAAAGTTAGAGATTGAAATAATGAATATTGTNGAANAAAAGCTNTAAATNAAACTNNTGAAAAATATTTATTTTNTNNTAATNTTATGCGTATTTGCTTCTTGCTCTGATNGTAACAGAACAATTTATGGATGTCTTGATCCNCTAGCAACAAATTACTCACCAAATACAGACATTGATGATGGCTCCTGTATTTATGAAGCGGATATCGTATTTTATTTAGATGCTAATGCAGCTGTATATCTCGGCTCTCAAACAAATCAAATTAACTTTTTTATTGATGAAAGTTTTGTAGGATACGACTCCTATCCTTTCACTTTTTCTCTCAGCGCACCAGATTGTTATCAAGCAGGATTTGTTTCAGCTACAATACAATGGTATGAATCAAGTATTACTTCTATAAATTGGCAACTTACTGACCAATCAGATAATGTTTTTTATGATTATGATCAAATCATTGATGCAGGTAGCTGCAACCAAGTATTATTAACATATTCAAGCTTGATTAATTACGCAAAAGAAAATTAGCTTAAGATATCAGTAGCTATTTTTTTAGATGTATTTTTTTGATAGAGCAGAACATGAATTTTTTTATAATCCAATACCATCTTTTTTGAATAATTTAAATCAATAAGTCTATTTAACTCAAAAGATAGTTTTTTTGGATTTAAATTATTTTGAATTAATTCTTTAACGCATTCCTTATTTAATAATATATTGACTAAAGAAATATATTTGATTTTTAATAAAACTTTTGCTAAGTAGAAATTTAATTTACTTGTCTTATAGCATACGACTTGAGGAACATTCATCTTTACAGCTTCTAAAGTCGCTGTTCCGGAAGTGACTATTGCGGCTTTTGATTTTCTAAGTATATCCAATGTTGGTTCATTTGAAATAAAGATGTTTTTTGATGAGTTTCTTCTAATTAGTTTATCATAGTGAGATTTACAAATATTAGAACTTTTAACAATTATAAAACTGTAACTTGGGAATTGATGAACAATATTAAGCATCTCAGGCAGGATTTTATTTACTTCTTGCGATCTACTTCCAGGAAGCAAAGCAATTACATTTTCCTTTAGCTTTTCATTTTCGTATTTATTTTCAAAAATAGGATTACCAAAGTAGTTTGCTTTAATTCCATAACTGCTGTATATATCCTTTTCAAAAGGGAAAATAACATATAATTTATCAACATACTTTTTGATTCTAAAAACTCTTCTTTTGTTCCATGCCCATATTTTCGGAGGTATATAATAACTTACTTCTATATTTTTATTCTTTGCAAATTTGGCAACTCTTAGGTTCAATCCTGCGTAATCAATTAAAATAATTTTATCAGCTTTAAATGCTAAAATATCTCGCTTGCAAAATTTAAACTGATTTGAAACTATTTTAAAATTTCTAATAATTGAAGAGAAACCCATAATTGAAGTTTGTCTATTGTTTACAACAATTTGAATATCTTGTTTTTCTAAATTTTTTCCACCCCAAGCTCTAAAAGTTAAATTTTTGTTTAAGACTTTCATTTGAGATACTAATTTTGAAGCAATATAATCAGATGATGGTTCTGCAGCTATTATATAAATTCTCATATTATAAATTTGAGTAATATGATTATAACTGCGTAAAAAAACATAGATAAAATAATACCTCTTGATTGATTATAATTCTTAAATCTCAAATACAGAAAAAATAAAGGCAGATTTGAAATTAAAGAAAGGCTTACTACATGAGATAACTTTTTAACCTTATATAGATATATTATTGTTTCAAGAATATCCAGATTTTTATAAAAACCTACATATATAATAAAGGCAATTATTGGACTAATTAATCCAATAAAAAATCCTTTCGAAAGACTATTACTCATTAAAAAATTTTCTTTAATGAGCTAATATAATTGTGATCAGTTAAATCGTATTTCACAGGTACTATTGATATATAATTTTCTTTTAGTGCTTGCTCATCTGTATCATTTCCCCTATCATAATTAACAAAAGTACCTGTTAGCCAAAAATAATTTAATTTTTTAGGATCAACTCTCTCATCAAATTCCTCAATCCAATTTGCATCAGCTTGTCGACAAATTTTTATGCCCTTAATATTTTCATTTGATTTTTTTGGAATATTAACATTTAAACATACCCCATTTTCTAAACCATTATTCAAAATTTTATCTACTATTGAATGAACTATTTCAGTGCAATGATTAAAAGCAGCATTAGATGAATAATCTAATAAGGAAAAGCCTATTGAAGGTATCTTTTCTAAGCATCCCTCAAATGCTGCAGCCATTGTTCCGGAGTAAACAACATTTATAGAAGAATTTGAACCGTGATTAATTCCTGATAAAACCAAATCTGGTTTTCTTGGTAAAATCTTATTGATAGCTAATTTTACACAGTCAACAGGCGTACCTGTACATGAATACTTAACAATATTACTATTTACATTTTCATATAAATTACATCTAATGATTGATTCTAAAGTTATAGCACTACTCATTCCAGATTGAGGCTTGTCGGGTGCAACCACATAAACATTTCCAAAATTAGAAGCAATTATAGCAAGTTCATTAATTCCTTTAGAATCAATTCCATCATCATTTGTGACCAGTATCAAGGGTCTATCTTTTTTATTAACCATATACTAGCAAATCTAAGATTTTATTATTGTATTTAATAATTGAATTTTCTAATTTTGCTAATTATATATTAATCTCTAAAAAAAAATAATATGATTTGGATAATAATGATTGGTTTCATGATAATTGGTGGAATTGTCAGTAACCAACTTAAAAGTAAGTTTAAGAAATATAGTAAAACTCCTCTTTCTTCATCACTCTCAGGTAAAGAAATTGCTGAAAAAATGTTAAATGAGCATAACATTTTTGATGTTTCTGTTGTCTCAGTTCCAGGTAAGTTAACTGACCACTATAATCCTAAAGACAAAACTGTGAACTTAAGCCCTGATGTTTACAACGGAAGAAATATTTCAGCTGCAGCAGTCGCAGCACATGAATGTGGACATGCAGTCCAACATGCTACTGCTTACTCTTGGCTTGAAATGAGATCTCAACTTGTTCCAATTGTAAGTTTAAGTAGTAAAATGATGAATATGATTTTCATATTTGGTCTTTTAGGAGCTGGATTTCTCAAAATTTTCTCTTTCAACCAAATGATAATGTTAATTATTCTTTTACAAGCTGCAATTACAGTTTTTTCACTTGTTACACTACCAGTTGAATATGATGCCAGTAACAGAGCAATTAAGTGGTTGAAAAAATCTAATGTGTCAAATGGTCAGGAAATAGTTCAAGCTGAGGATGCATTAAAATGGGCTGCTGGAACTTATCTAGTATCAGCTCTTGCAGCAACNACTTATCTACTNTACTATATGACTTTACTTAGAAGATANNTAACAAAAAAAAAGCCCTTAANAAAGGGCTTTTTTAATTTATTCATTATTNCTTCTTAACCTTTNGATAAGAAAGGTAATCCAGTTCTTTGGTTCTCNTTAACAGANTATCCATCTGGCTTGTCNCAAGCAGTTGGNCTTGAATCTTTTGAGAAGTAATAAATTGTTTGTACTCTACCAGTAGACTTTAAAGTAACATCTTTTTTGTTTAGGTGGTAAGTAGTACCTTTTGAATTATTGTGAGTAAAACCCATGATTATAATTTTTAATTAATAATTAAATTTACAAGTTAAATATAGAAAAAAAAACATTCTATNTCTAGTAAAANNANNGCAATATTCATAATTGTTAATAACTCNATTTTTNAAATTACTAGAGAAGATNCAANATNAAAAATAGTTCAATAAATACTAAAAAATAATNAATTATAAATANTTGATTATCAATNAGATAAAAAANATNTTCTTTTNATCTACATNCTTAAAATATTACTNANAGANAATAATNTTAAATTCAAAAAGTTATTAAGAAANTAAGGTTTTTAACAATAAAAACTAAATTTGCTAGAACAAAAAATTCAAAAAAAACTACATTTTTATGAGAAANCAACTAAAAAAAATACTTGTATCGATAATTATTTTATTCTCATANAATAACTGTTTTGGACAAAAGTACACTGACAAGTATATAAAAGATGCTACTATNATTGCAAATAAATGGTTNAATGATATGGATAATTTTAGATTTGATTTAACATACTNAATGATGGANAANNAAGTAAAAGAAATCTATGATTCTNTAGCTTGGCAAGGNTANTTTAACGATTTAGTTAAAGAGTTTGGTAAAAAAGAGCAGANCAGAAAAATATTATCCAGTGAGTTTCTCAGCAGCGTTGAGGGNGTAGGTGATGGTTTTTTTGTTGAAATAAAATATGAAGCATTNTTTGAAAAAACTANAAACTTTGAGGAAACTATATTGTTAAAGCAAAATGATCAAAGTNAGTGGAAGGTNATTGGCTATCAACCTCTGTGGGANAGCATGTNATTATCTTATNAGATTAATTGTTCCAACAACTTTTTTACTATCNGNAATTCCATANGCTTTGTAAATTATTTCATATGCNTAAATNCCTGACTGAGCTTTTTTTCCGNTTTTNGTACGACCATCCCACTCTCCCATCATGTAATAGGAATCAGTGAAGTTTTGACTAAANCATGANTTGTATGATGANCTTATTAATTCAATCTTGTTAGATTTGAAAATTTCCTCACTACCCCATCTAGAAAATATTTTAATTGAGAANTTTTCAAAACCACCAACACCTATTACAGAAAAGTTATCATTACATAAATCATTGTTTGGGGTAAAGCTTTTTGGTATATGAATTTTATTTTCAGGTATTACACATACCTGAGTGCTNGAAGAATCAATACAACCACCTTCATTTATTAANATCAANTTAACATTAAATAGTCCNGTGTCCGAAAANGTNTGGAACGGATTTATTCCAAAANCATAGTTGTCAAAATANCCATCGTCNTAGTNCCAATAGCTCTGATTNGAAATCTCAGATTCATTAACAACACTATTNTCAATAAATTGAAACTCTGAGGATAAAATTGATTNACATTGGTTAANATTNGCAAAAAAAGATGCATTTATNCTTGAATATCCGGGAATCTCAATTAGCTNTGAATTTGANCAATTAGATANAANATCTATTACTTCTAAAGTATAGTCACTTCCAACTAAATCAGAAACACTATCAAGCTGAGATGGAATAGAATTNTTCCATTTAAATTCATAATTACCTGNTGATATCATATTAGCCTTTATATAACCAATTTCTCCATAACATTTGATTTGAGATGTTTTNTAAGTAAAATCTATACTNGGGTGNACAAANACATAGAAAGATGCTGTAACATCTTCTGAGCAGCCATCAGAAAGCGTTAAATTATAAGTTNTTGAGCTAGNNGGTNAAATAAAATGTTCAAAACTGTTANTNAANCCATTATCCCAACTAAAAANATAATTTCCATTACCACCAACTGCATTTGAAGAAATTTTTACTNCTTCACCAACACAAATTGTATCCTTTGACTGACTAATACTAACATCAAGTTTTGGTCCTACTAGAACAACAGTATCAACNGAGACAAGACAATTTCCTGATCCATATTCATATCTTATCTGATGATAGCCTTCTCCTGCTANAAACGGATTAAAATAATTAGCAACTATNCCGTTACCANTTAANATACCACCTGNTGGANATACATTNACTAAAATATTAGAATCAACATTGCAATAAAACCCTTCAATTCCTGTNATTGCTAAGTNTGGAGANTTATAAATCTNAATATTAAAAGTATCAATACATNANNATGGACTTTGATAAAAAATTTGATAAGTACCAACTGACAATGAACTTGGTGAAAAAAGACCAGTATTAGAATTAATTATTCCTGGTCCTCCCCATGTTCCACCAGGTGCAGTTGAATTCAATAAAATGTCATTTGATTG
Organism: Flavobacteriales bacterium; assembly: GCA_002716345.1. GTDB lineage: Bacteria > Bacteroidota > Bacteroidia > Flavobacteriales > BACL11. Next base: position 88,950 of record PBAP01000002.1, read on the forward strand.
AATACAAAAAATTGAATCCAAAAGTTCTGAAGATTGAATGATATTTACCAAAAAGCTGTCTTGACAAGAGTTTAACTCATAAATTAAATAGTGTGAGCCCAGTCCAGCTATGTTTGGATCAAAGAAATAATTATTATTAATCTGAATGGTCCCAGGTCCTGACCAAGAACCTCCAGCATAACTTACAGGTACATTATTTAGGTTTTGTATTCCTTCATTTTGACAGATATCATAATTACCTATCAATATTTCAGTATTGATTACATTAATATTGATGGTATCTTGACATCCATTAATTTCATACAAAACATTTGTTGGTCCTGAAGCTAAAGCTGGATCAAAAGTACCATTAGTTTGGTTAGTGATATAATTTCCAGACCATATTCCTCCTGAGGGTATCCCACTAAGGTTGAAAGGATTTTGTAGTGGACATGCGCTAGTATCATTACCAGCATCTACCTCTTTTATTGTAATATTTAATAAATCATCGCATCCTTGAATTGAATACTGTAGATTGTTAATTATTTCATTAGAATAATCTGAAAGGAAAAAACCATCGATGGTGACTGGACCTGAGAGAATACTAACTTGATCAATAGCAACATCACCTTGCCATCCAGGACCTATGGAACCATCTCCTGTAATTACTCTAAACCTAATTAAAAGCTCTGATGAATTAAAATTTGATAAATCTAAATAAACCTCGTTCCACTGATTTCCTAAATCACCATCAACACTGTAAAAGTCTAAAATCCATGAAACACCATTATTNATAGATAAGTCAATTGAAAAGCGTCCTTGACCAGTTCCATATTTATGTAAATAAAAGCCAAGAATTGGATTGTTATATTGAGAAAGATTTAGACATGGACTTATAATGCTTGCTGTTTTACTTGGATGGTTATTATTTGAGGCTTCTGTATACAAATATTGAATGCCTTCAAAAGCAATGCTAGGCCCAGTATTAACAGAGGGTGTTGAGTTGTAATTAAAAGACCAATCAAAATCATTGTTTGGATCATGTACCCAATTATTTAAACCAAATTCAAAGTTTTGTACATATGGAAAATCAGAAATTGAATTAATACATGTACTACTTAAAAGAGGATTCTGTGGCAATGTTGTCCATGAACCGCCTGACGGGTTAAAGCTAATTGGGTATTTTCCTGAGTTCTGACATAAAGTATCGTCAGCTTGAACAGACAAACTTGATACAGTCACATCTATTGTATCTAAACAACCGTTTGGCAGACTATAAATAGCATTTATTATCGTCGGGACTCCTCCTACATCAATATTACCATTTGGCTGTATACATGAACAGCCAGACCATGTTCCACCAGCCGTTGTATTGATAGTATTTAAATTGAAAGTTGGTGCATTAACGCATGCGGAAATGTCTAAACCAGCATTAATTTCTAACACATTAACNGTTGTAAAATCTGAACATCCAGAAAACTCATAATTAACATCATATGAGCCAGNTGGCAAGCCATCTGCAGAAAAAACTCCACTAGATGATATTATTCCTATTCCACTCCAAATCCCACCACTTGGGCTTGCATTCAAGTTAATCGGTAAACCAGTTTGACAAATATCAATATTTGATTGAGCAATTGGTGGAGTGTTAACAACAATTGTAATTGAATCAATAATTTGTGATGCTGGACCATTATCATTTACAGTCAAGAAATAGGTGGTTGTAGAGCTAGGACAAACATTAATAACACTGCTGTTACTTGTAGAATTTGTCCAACTATATTGATAGCTAGTCGAATCTCCGCCACTAACACTAGAGTAAAGATTAACACATTCTCCTAAACAAATTGTATCATCATCACTGGAGAGCGTCAGTTCAAGAGGACAGTCATTAACAAATATTTGATTTGAAGGAATTAAAGACCATGAATCACCGCATTCGTCAATATATGTCATATGAAATGACAAATCATAAAGTCCACTTTGATTTAGTCCAGGACTTAATGTTAATTCTATCTGATTTGTAGAATCATTTATACAATTTATAGCTAATGGTGAAACAGTTTGATTTATAGGTCCTTGAAATAAATAATTAGCAGTTAAGACAGAATCACAGTGTATTTTTTGATCTAAATTCACAACAACTGTATTTAGACTACATGTTGGATTTGGAGTAAATGAAATTTGAGGTGTTGATGGTTGAGTTACCTCAGCTTCCCAAACCAATTCAAATCCTTCAGCAGCTACATTCAAATCAGAAATAAAAACAATTGTCACACAGCCAGTTGAAATTATTTGAGGCGGTATGTTTGTTCCTGAAAACGGGCCAGCAAGAACTGGATATGTTGTGTTTGGCCCGTCATATATCATAACATAATCATTTGTTGGCTCAGTATTGAAAGATGTAAAATCAATTGTTATTGAAAGTGTATTGCTAGGGCAAATTGTAAAGGCATAGTTTTCATTATGGTCATACCATCCAGCGTTTAAAGAATTAGCTTCACTGTCTGTTAAAGTGCCGTAGCATTCATAAACAGTTTGGTTAGACATAGAAAATTGAGCAAATGAATTAAAACTTATAAAACAAAATAAAATAAGTGTTAATAAACGAATCATTTGTTAACGGTTACAGTGCTTGTATTGATTAAATTACTCCAAGTTCCGCTTTGATCTTGAATCCTAATTGCATAATTTAAGCTTTCACTATTTCCATTTCCAAAAACAAATGGAGCATCAATTTCAATAAAAATCTCTCCNACTATAGAAACACTTTGATTAGGTGGGTTCAAAGGATTGAGATGATAATAGTCTGGGTTTTCTAATCTACTATCTTTAATTTCTAGCGATAAATAATCTGGATCATAGAATCCTAAGAAACCTTCTGGATGTTGGTATGATATTCTAACTTGAATATTTTCTTGAAATTCAGTGATTTCGGTAGGATTTGTAGAAATATGAGTAATGAAAAAATCTTCAATATTTTCTTCTTTAGTGCATGATGAAATAAAAATCATAATAAAAAAAATGAAAATTAAATTTCTCATATTATTGTTAATGTAAAATGTTTTATAATTTGATACTCACTTCCATTTGAAGGGATTTCAACAACACCATTAACATTATCATCTACAAAAATTTTTAAAAAGACAACNTCTCCAACATCAAATTGGGAGACGTCAAGACTATATTTATGAAAAAACTCATCAGTAGTACTCTGATAAAAACCTGTTTCAACTATGGGATTTGTTAAAACTTCTAGATCATAGAATGGTTTATTCTCAAAATTTAAAATATTGCCTGAGTACTTTAATTTGTTGAAAGAAAGTTGATTAGAAGCAAGTAAGTCATCTTCGACGCTAAAATAAATATCAACAAAATTTAAATTAGAGGGAACATATATAGTTCCTCTTGGCTGAGATCTAGAGAGTGGAGATGTTTGACCAGGTTCAAATGCAATACAACCTCTCATCTCTGGTACTTTATTTGGTAAAACAGGTAGATTTCCAAACATATCTTCTGCACCTGAATCAATCCAGTTTTTAATATTTTGAATGTGCTCNTCTTTGTCATTGTGCCAATAATGTTCTGGATCATACTCTGCTGACAAAGGCATAACACCTGAGTTTCCATCAATATCAATTAATAATCTTTTATACATTACAGACATCTCAGAATTACCCGGTAAAACTCTATACTGGTAAGTATTGTTGGGATCATTTTTTATTATTGGTTGATATACTANCGTATTGTATGAGCTTTCAATGGTTCTGAAATCCGGTTCAAAACTACCGTCATGACATCCGGAATTCGCACAAGTTGGTACAAAAATATTATTGTGCAAGGCAGAAAAAGATGANGGATTATTAAAGTAGACTGAATCTTCTGTAACTACTGGAAATAAATCCGGATGATCATATGGATTTATAATCTCATCTTTTTTACATGAGATTAAAACAAATAATATCATTAAAATTGATANCCTATTAATCATATTAGATCAAAAAAAGATTGATTACTTGCAAGAAGACCAGTATTNACNATATCGTTTTTAAATCCTAATATCTCTGCAATAGTTGGAGCAATATTAACAATGTCACCAACTTTATTATTTTCATTTCCAATNNACAGATTNGAGTCAATGCCAGGACCTACCATCATATTAAATATCCTTTGAGAATTAGAATCTGAGTGATCATAACCATAAAAAGCATTAGCATCTTTAATTCCGTTTGGGTCATCATTTCTACCATGCTCAGGAGCAACAATCATAGTTGTATTACCTGACATTTCAGGAACTTGATTTTGAATAAAATCCCAGAGNTGTCCAACACCATGGTCAGCCCTATGTAAACTTCTCAAGTAAGAAGAGAAATTCCCATGACATCCATCTACATTAGATAAATAAATCACTGTTAATGTTGGCTTAAATCTTTTTAGAACCTCACATGCATATCCAATTGTCTGTAAATCACCACTATCAGAAATTGGTGGAAATGCTATTGANCCACTATCCTTTTTTTGAAACATATCTCTAACAAACTGTTTTATTTCTAATTTCTCCTCTTCAGTATTTCCGATATTAGGTAGTGCTGAACCTTGTGAATACCAGACATTGTCAAGAAAATATTTCATCTTNTACATTGGATCCAGCTCTTCCTCAGGATGATATACTTTTGCATTTTTCAAATGCTTATCTCCAGAGTTTCCAAATGTAACAATTGGAGCTAAAAAATTAGCACCNTATTGAGCTCCATAGTCTGAATGAGTGCTGTAATCCAACAATGGGATGGAATTACCAATGCCATTGCCAATAAACCAAGTTTTNGTNGCTTTTTCTCCTGTTAATCTTCTTAAATACTCAAATATCGTTGGTGTGAGAGGTTTATTTCTTAATCCTTGCGTAAACATNTAATTACCNGTCAAAAGAGTGTTTACTCCTGCATAATGCCCTACTACTGAAGCATTAACTTCCTTAAAGAATGTTCCTTGTTGTTGAAGTGTTTGAGAAAGCATTTTTGGTATTGGAGTATCTCCGTTTACATAATTCGTAGTTCCNTAGACTATTTTATCTGTTGGAGGTGCCCCATCTAAAATATTATACATGATATTTCCNGCGCTAGGGTATGCTTGACTATCATCTAAATATCTTTGAAGCACTGATTCTTGCTGTCGCACACCTCCTGCAAAAGCAACAAAAACAACGTGATCAGCCATTCTATTTCCACTTGAAGCAAATAATCTTCCTGATGGAAGAACAAATGGCATTGTTATNGCAGCTCCACCCANTAACGATTTTTTNATAAATTTTCTTCTTTTCATAATAAAATATTTTAGTAAAACTGATATTCGTTTGAGAGTGCAAATGCCATATAAACCATCTCTGATGAAACGNTAGGATTTGATTCAAAAAAATCAATAAAAAACTTTCTCTCTGCCTCAGTNATATCTCTAACATAAAAACGTTTATAGGTTTCTTCAATAAAATGATTCAAATCNCTTCTCATTAGTGAATCAGATGGAATTAGCACTTGCTGACTATTCATAAAATTACTCAACACTATTTCATGAGCAACTTCTTTATCCCCAATTGATTCAATACAATTAGTAATTTCTACTAGCTCATTTGAAGATAATGCTGTTTGAAATAAGTTTGCATACAAAATTGATATGTACTGCATTGTTGATTTCAATTTGTTCTTGTTAGCATTATATGAAGAGGAATTTATTTGATTTAATTGATAGATTGGCTCTTCCTTATTACAAGCAAAAAGTAACAAAAATGATATTAAAAAAATAAACTTTCTAAAAATGAGCATATTCATTAGTTTTCATAATCTCTCTTTGAACATATTGCAAATCATAATCAAAATAAAATGATTGCATTAAAAAATCAGTCTCCTGAGTACTTGGATTTCGTGCCAATAAAGTTAAATAAGACCATAGAATAACTCCTTCATAAAACTCACTAGTGTTAGAAATGATATGTGTGAATCCCTCTTTATCATTGGCTGATTGACCAAAAACAATTTGAGCAGTGTTATCTTCAATCATCTTATAAACTTCATCAAACTCATATTGAGTAGGATATCTATATAGCAAGTTGTCAAAAGAGGCATTAACAAAATTAAAAGTATTCATATTGATTTGGTCATAGATTGGATTGTAAATCATTCTCCTATGAACCTCATTAATATTTATGTCACCATGCATGTATTCATGTTCTGAACTAATGATCATTGAAAGCATATTAAATTGTAACAGATTTTTATTTGCTTCCAACATATTTCCTAANAGAGAATCATTAAGATATCTTTGGTATGCATTACCCATTGCTTCTTGAATAACTCCATTTGAAACACCTTCAAGCAATCTAACTTTTAACATTTCATAGGTTCTATGAAAGTATGCTTTCTTGTATGAAGAATCTCCTTCAATAAANAGGGTGTCANATTGCAGTTTAAGAATTAAANTGTCTCTAGAACCAAAGCTNACATCATTATCTCTTAAATAAAGTACATCTNGNTCCATTTCATCGTCAAGTGGCTCCCTACCAATNAGGTCAATGTATAATCTATTTACATAGTTCTCAAGCAAAATTGTAGGNANNTCATCATAGTATGGAGCATNATTANNTCCAANTAATTCCNTTTCTTTTTCACAGGAAAAAAAACAAAGAATTATTAAGAAATATTTCAAATATTTCATTTNANAATAATATTTTCTCTGGTCAAATTTTTGTTATCTGAAAGTTCGAAAATATAGAATCCTTTCTTGAGGATCAATGAGTGATTAATTGATTTATTANTTTCTCNATAAACAATTCTTCCAAAAATATCATAAACTTTTACATTCAAAAGATTATTNTGNTTGNTATANATATTTACTTTTCCANTNCTNGGATTTGGAAAAATTTTANGTGTTTTTTGGAAATCATTTAAATNNGAAGCAGAGCAGGAATCAACCTCAACANAAATTTCTCCAGNTTTTANACATCCAAATNCATCAATTGCCTCAACTGTGTAAANAGTATTTGAAGTNGGATATTCTANTATCATATTTGTTTGTTGNCCATTAGACCAATTTACANTTGANAAAGAGGAGTTTANTTCNATTGANACTGCATCACCTANGCATATGTTTGGTGGGTTNGGANTACTAGAAATATTAAGAGTACCAANAGAAATTGNAAAACATTCAGTATCAGTACAACCAACTGAATCTTNAGCAGAAACACAAAATATCCCAACTTCCATANCAGATAAATTTTGATTATTTGATAAAATTTGTGATGGATTGTTTTGATTNTACCACTGATAGTTTTGTAAACTTAAAGANGTTGATGNAGNAGAAGCAGATAATATTGTNGGNAAATTGCAAACTATTGAATCNCCACTTATNANAAGTTCNCATGGTGNTGATAAAGAACAAGAATCTCCNGGTGTGAGAAGTGGATTCACAGGACCTANATTNGTATTTCCATCACATTGTGCNAANCAATCNTTNGAATATACNATTCCATTNCANGCNCANACTGGAGCATAAATCATTGGACAAAGACAAAAAGGATTNATNAANGANGANTCAATACANGAACTNGTTTGTGTAAATGAAAACTTACAAAAGAAAAATAAAAGAAGTAAGAGTTTAATTTTTTTCATTCTTATTGAGTTCTAGTTATAAATATAAGAAAAAAAGTCAATAGATGAATTAAGAAATTTTTAGTGAACTCTAACAAATGTAGGACAATCATCTGTTGAATTACCTTCAGAATAATTGTACCCCTCTAAATTAAACGAATACAAGTCCTCAACAGTTTGAGCTTTCGTTTGAATGATGTGTCTAGCCATCAATCCTCTTGCCTTTTTTGCATAAAATGAAATCATTTTGAGCTTTCCATTTTTCTCATCTAAAAACTTTGGAGTAATTACATTATTTTCAAATTTGTTTAACTTGACTGCTTTGCTATATTCATCTGATGCAAGATTAACTAGTTTTTCTGATGAAGAAATCTCGCTAATCAAAAAATCATTGATTGAATCTCCCCAATAATCGTATAAATTTTTACCATAATCTGTTTTAAGCTTTGTTCCCATCTCAAGTCTGTATGGAAGTATTCTATCAAGTGGTTTTAAAATACCATACAACCCACTTAAAATTCTTAGGTTGTCTTGAGCATAATTTATTTCACTATCGCTTAGACTCTCTACATCAAGACCTTTATAGACATCACCTTGAAACATAAAAACAGCATAATCAGAATTTCCATTAAAAGGAATTCTCCAATTTTTAAATCTGTTGGAATTAATTTCGGATAAGTTTTCACTAATACTCATAAGTTTTGAAAGATCACTGACTTTGTATCCTTTGAGCATATTAACTAAACTCTCAGCTTTTTTTTCAAATTTAATTTTTGAGAAATTGAAGTCTCTTTCAGTGCATTTGTCTGAAAGCTTTTTCGCAGGAGAAATAATAATTTTCATTAAAGTAATGTTATTTTTGCACAAATTTACCAATAAAAGTGTACAAAATAATAGCAAAACATAAACTTTTATCTCTCCATTTTATGGTTTTGATTCTTGGTTTTACTGGAATTTTTGGCAAACTAATCTCTTTAAACACCATAGAGCTAGTTTGGTATAGAATGTTGATAGCATTTATAACATTATTTACTTTCTTAGTTTTTAAAAAAGAATTAACAAAAATCAAAAAAAAAGATTTTTTTGGACTACTTTTTGTTGGTAGCCTTGTTGCTGTACACTGGTTCTTTTTTTTTGAATCCATTAAAGTTTCCAACGTCTCTGTAGCTGTAGTATGTTTATCCACAGCTTCTTTCTTTTCTGCAATGATTGAGCCTTTATTTCTAAAGAGAAAACCCAAATTATATGAGTATGTTCTAGGGATCGTTGTTTTTATAACATTATTCTTAATGTTAGAAGCTGAGACAAAGTATACAATGGGTTATGCTTATGGAGTTATTGCTTCATTTCTTGGAACTTTATTTACACTTTACAATGCAAAATATATTAATAAATTGGAGGCTTCCAAGATCACAATGGTTGAGATGCTAGCTGGAGTAATTATTTTTTCAATACTGATGCTACTAAATGAAGAAATAGGTATAGATAATCTAAAAATAAATATCAATGATTTTGTATATCTTTTTTTGTTGGGAACAATATGCACTGCAGCAGTTTTTGTCTGGATGGTTGAATTAATGAAATATATTTCTCCATATTCTCTAATAATGGCAATAAATTTGGAACCCATATACAGTATCGTGTTAGCACTAATAATTTTTTCTGAATCAGAACATATGAATTTATCATTTTATCTTGGGGCGTCAATAATTATATTTGTAGTATTTCTTGAATCCTATTTGAAAAATAAAATTAAATCATGAAATTTGTAAAAAAAAAATTATGAGAATCTTTCTTTTTACAGTATTTACTTTAATATCTTTTTCATCTCTTTCAAAAGGATATAAAATAAATGGTGAGGTAAAAGGGTTATCAGATACTACTATCATATTAGCTTACTATTTTGGTGGTAATCAATATGCAAAAGATACTGCTTATTCAGTAAATGGAAAATTCACTTTTGAAGGTAAAAAGGAACTTCTTGAAGGAATGTATTTGATAGTACTTCCAGACCAAAAATATTTCGACATTATACTTACTGAACAAAATTTTAGCTTTACTACAAGTTTGAATAACATTGTTGAAAGCATGACATTTAAAAATAGTGTAGAGAATCCTCTTTTTTATCAATATTTGAAATTTATAACAAATAAACAAAGAGATGTTAGTCAACTGAAAAATCAAGTAGCCTCTCAAAAAAGTGAATCTCAAAAATTAATTTTAGAAAAAAATATTGAAAGTATTGACAAAGAGGTTTTATCTTTCAGAGACGAATTTGTTGAAAAAAACTCAAATCTTTTTTTTACCAAAATAATTAAATCCACAATTGAAATTAGCATCCCTGAATCACCATTAGACTCTACAGGTAATACTGACAAAAACTTTCCATTTCGGTTCTACAAAAAGAATTTTTGGAATAATCTTGATCTCACTGATGAGAGAATGCTTAGAACTCCTGTTTTTCACAACAAAATGAATCAATATTTAGATAAACTAACAGTCAAAAATCCTGATTCAATAATTGAATCAGCTGATTTGTTTATATCTAAAATAAAAAACAAAAATATCTTTAAATATGTGGTTTCGCACATCACATCAACATACGAAAGATCTAAAATCATGGGTATGGATGCAATCTTTGTACACATGGTAGAAAATTATTATATGCAAGATAAGTGTGACTGGGTTGATGAAAAACAACTCAAAAAAATTGTTGAAAGAGCAGAAAAGATTGCTCCAAACTTAATTGGCAGAGTTGCCCCTGAATTTGTAGATATCATTGGAAGACCATTTATGAAAGATCCCAATGGAAAAATATACAAACTATCAGATTTGAAATCAGATTACACAATACTAGTTTTTTATGCTCCTGATTGTGGACATTGCAAAAAAGAAATTCCTAGTATAAAAGAAGTTACAGATTCTCTAAACTTAAATGGAATAGATATTAAGGTTTTTGCCGTGACAACTGAATTTGATAAAGAAGAATGGGTAAAGTTTATAAAAGAAAAAAATACTGAGAATTGGATTAATGTAGGTGACATACAAAAAGATGAAGAAGGAAACCCTATGGCAAGTAGTGATTGGAGAGATAAATACGACATATACTCAACTCCTGTAGTTTATTTGCTAGATTCAAATAAAAAAATACTAGCTAAAAGAATTTCTTACGAACAGATAGTTGAAATAATTGCCCTTAAAGAAAAGTAATTAAACAAAAACTAAAGTAGATCCTCCATCATTAGAGAGGTAATATCTCAAACTCAATTCGTTAAGAAGATTATGAATCTCTTTTTTTAGTACTCCCATTCCAATGCCATGCACAATAATAAACTCCTCTTGATTAGATTTTAAGATCTCGTTTATTTGTTTCTCACAAAAATTAACTTGAATTTTAATAATTTCATCATTAGAGTACTGAGAAAAATCTTTTACAAGATTTTCAATATGTAAATCAATTTTAAACTTACTTGCTTTTTTAATTTTTTCATTAGAAAATTCTAATGAGTTATTATGAATATCAAATACTGGTATATCACCATATGAGCTAACTTGATTAAACTTTTTATCTACTACAATTATTTCAGAGGAAAGGATAATCTCATCAAAGCCTTGTGAATTAGTAATTTTAATTTTTCTCTCAGAAATAATTTCCTTAATTTTTCCTGTGTCAGTATCATTTTTAAAAACTACAAAATCACCAATTTTCACTAAAAATAAATTTTATGAAAAATTACATTATTTTTTGAAAATTCAAAAGTTGGAGCAGGAATCTTTACAAATGATAGTATTTTAACTATTTTTTCTAGCAATTTATTTTCTATATTGACTTTTGAAAAATCAACATCTAGCGATAAAAAATACTGTCTATATGCTGTTGAGTTATTTGAATTATCAGCTTGAATCATATTATTAGCTCCGTAGCCTATTGCGATATTTAACCATTCGATCTTGTTATTTGAGGTTATATTTAGTAACTCTTGTAAATTGAAAGTAAGCCAGTATTTTTGAGCATTATAATCTTTAAAAATAGCTTCAATTTCATTATTTCCAAGTAGTCTTTTATTTTCAACTCTTATCTTACTTGGAAAATAGCTAAACTTTAAATTTATTTTCTGAGTATCAAAGATTAACTGTTGTCCAATAAATAAAATAGATCCAGCTGAATTAGCAAAAAAATCCCCAGATGAAGCTCCCCACTGAGAAGAAAAACCATCCAAAATCTCAACTGCTGATAAAAAAATTGAACCTGACAAGCCTCCGCATAAAACAGATGTCATTTCATCATACCCTGCCCATTTAAAAGAATTGTAGCCATATATTCCAAGTTGATAAGATGTAAAAGCATGACCAAATTTGTCCATATACATCCAGTTTTTATTATCATTTGTGAAATGAAAATCTGATCTTGGGTAATCACTATACCAAAGTTTATCTAAGAAATAAAGTGATGATGCATAGGACAAAGAATATGTTGTTTTTAAAAAGAGTTTTTTGTTAACTTCTGGTTTGTTCTGCGAAAGAAAGTCATTTGATGAGAAACAAGAATTAGCAATTAATGTTGCTAATATTATGATACAAAGTTTAAAGAATTTCACTCTGTGCACTTTCTAATATTTTTAGTGCTATATCTCTTGATGGAGCTTCAGAATAAGTTCTTAGTACAGGCTCTGTCCCTGATGGTCTAATCATTAACCATGTATCATCATTGAAAAAGAATTTATATCCATCAGTTTTTTCAATTTTTTTAACATTGAATTCACCGAAGGATTTAAACTGATCATTTTGACATTTTTCAATAACATCTTCCTTCTTTTTATTGTCTAAATGAAGATCTATTCTCTCAAATGAAAAACTTCCAACAATATCATAAACTTCATTTATTAAATCATCTAAGCTTTTACCAGAGCTTGCCATATACTCAAAAAGAAGTAGACCAATCCAGATACCATCTCTTTCAGGCACATGGCCCTTTATAGCAATACCACCAGACTCCTCTCCTCCAAGCAGAACATCTTCTGTTACCATTTTTCCGGCGATATGTTTGAATCCAATTTTTACTGTTTCATGCTCAAGATTATAAAACTCACATAACTTCTTTACTTTCACTGAGCAAGAAAAGGCAGTAACTACTTTACCACTCATCTTTTTGTATTTAACTAGATAATGAATGACAAGAAGAATAATATGATGAGCATCAATAAATTCTCCTTTGCTATTGTAAAGCCCAATTCTATCAGCATCACCATCAGTTGCCAGTCCACAGTCAATTTTATTCTCAACTATAAATTGGGAAAACTCCGATAAATTTCTATGAATTGGCTCAGGTGCAATATTACCAAAGGATGGATTCCAATCACAATGTAAGAATTTAGCATTACTTAGAATTCTTTTTGCAACAAACATTCCTGATCCATACATTGCATCGTAAGCTAGTTTTAGATTTGAATCATTAATTAAATCAATATCAAAGTTCTTAACAACTTCGTCGTAGTATAATTTTTCAATATCAACGATTTTGTATTTGTCATTATTTTCTAAAGAAATATCAGATAAATCATCATAAAATTTATCATCAATTAAATTCTCAATTTCTGAAATTTCTTTTTGAAGTAGTGGACCACCAAAGCTTGCCTTTAATTTATATCCATTGTAACTTGGGGGATTATGACTGGCAGTTATGACTACTCCTATTGAAGCATTTAATTGTTTTGTTGCTAAAGAAATCATCGGAGTAGTTATGAAATGATTTGACGAAATTACTTTAATTCTGTTTTTGATGAAAACCTTTGAAGCTGTATCACTAAAAAGTTTTCCACCAAATCTACAATCAAAGCCAATAACAACAGATGGATTTGAATTATTTTTTAATAACCATTTTGAAACTGCTTGACTTACTCTACAAACATTATTAATAGTGTAATCTTCTGCAATAACTGCCCTCCAACCATCAGTTCCAAACTTGATTCTATTTTCCATAATACAATATTAAATATTTAAAAATTAATTTATCTAAGTATTTTCTTTTTGTTGAGTGCTCTTTGATACTTTCTAGCGTTAACTAAATGAGAAGAGTAATCATAAGCAAAATTGTGATATCCAGAAAAATCTTCTTTTGCACACATAAAAATATAACCGTGATTTTCATGATTTAGTACTGCATCAATTGAATTAATTGATGGAATACATATTGGACCTGGTGGCAAACCATGTTTCAAGTAAGTATTATACGGGGAATCAATTTTCTTATCTTTATTTAACACTCTTTTAATATTAAAGTCACCAATTGCAAAAATTAATGTAGGGTCAGACTCTAATTTCATTTTTTTTTCAAGCCTGTTAAGATATAATCCGGCTATTTTAGGTCTCTCATCATATTTAATATTTTGTTCTTTCTCTACAATTGAAGCTAACACTGAAATTTCATACCAATTTAGTCCAAGACGCTCAGCTTTATTTTTTCTTGATTTCTGTGACCAAAACTTTTTATATTCAATCAACATTCTCTCAACGAAATCTCGAGCACTTGTGTTCCAGTAAAACTCATAGGTATTTGGTATAAAAATACAACCTACTTTATCGCTAGTTAAATCTAACTTTTTAAGAAAAATTGGATTCATAACTTCTCTAACAATAGATGATGAATCAGCTTCTATTTTTTTTGAAATTACACCAGCAAGATCATTTACTGTTCTAACATTATTAAAAGTTAATTTGATAACTTTTTGACGTCCCGAACGCAAAATGTTCACTAGCTTGTTGTTACTTATTGAATTTTCTATGAAATACCTACCTGGCTTTACATTATACACATAATTTTTTTTATCAGAAACCCACTTGAACGAATTGTAATTGACAAGAATTCCCTTTTTAGATAATATTTCAATAACGTCATCAAAATCAGATCCGGATGGAATTTCTACAAAGACTCCTGATTTTGAGCTATTAATGGAAATATTAGGCTGAAAAATTTTTTTATGAAAGTGATTTGCAATAAAAAATATGCAGAGAATAACGACAACAAAAAAACTAATTAATAGTTTAAGAAACTTACTTTTAGATTTTTTCTTCACTGAGCCATAAAGTTATAGTTTTTTTTGTCTTTGTTGAATCGTTTGAATTTTTTTTAGATAGTTATTATAGTCTGTTTTATTATTAGTTTCAAGCTTCAAACGAGCTAAATTTTCATATGCTAGAATATAATCAGGATCTAAAGCAATGGATCGTGATAAATAATCTTCACTTAGCTTATAATTTTTCTCAACTAAATTAATGTATCCCAGATTCAAGTATGGCTCTTTAAAATTGGGGTTCAAAGAAATTATGTCATAAAATATTTCTTTGGCCTTGCTCATATTATTGGATTTGATATGGTAGGTTCCCAATTTGTTCTTATGCTTTAAATCGTTGGGATTAAGTTGACAGGAAAAGTTCATTTGCTTAATTGCATCATTCCACATTTCAAAATTTTCATAGGAGTATGCAATCCTTGAAAAGGAATTAGGTCCTAAATCACTAAAATTATGAATAATATCATACTGCATATCTAGATTAACAATCATTCTATAATCTTCTGATAAAAAATAATAATCAATAAAANCATCCATNCATTGCTTGATATTACATTTCTCTANATAGAAAAAAGCACTATCTAAATATGATTCAATTTGNTCAAANGATTCATATCTTTTTAAATATGCTTTAGCNTTGGATAAATTAGTNGGATTAGAATTATTAATTGCNAAAAGACCTAAGAAGTTTCCAAATTCCTTTTTCTTCATTTCTTTNGGAATTGAGATTNTNTGATCAGTTATACTTACATGAGGNATATCAATNGAACTTGAATTAGGCATATGACATGAAGCACAATNATTTANATTTTTTTCNTCACTNCAAACACTATGACAATTCATACACTTTGCATCAAAAAAAGNCGCATCAGTTTGTCTAACACTTTTATGTGGGTTATGACAAGTAATACATGTCATTTCNGAGNTTTTATAACATTCACTTAATTTAAATCTCTCAACNTGAGANGCCATAATAAATAAATCTTCATTTTCATATTTTGGTAAATAAACATCAATAAATTCGTTAAGTTTTTGACCAGGCTTAAAATCATAAAAATCTTTNTCATTATTTAATACNGCNGTTCCTTGCAAATGGCATCTTTGACAAACATCGAATTGTAAATCAATTGGNANTTTACCAGGATTCACAATTGANTAATCAATNTCATATGATGTGTCAACNATNATACCTTTTTGTATTCTTTTTACATGAGCTTCTCCNGGNCCNTGACAATTTTCNCAATCAATTCCTTGAGGAATTTCATGAAACCTNTTGCTATTTGAATGATAGTANTCTGCATGAGCATTNTGACAACTCATGCACTCAGTACCAATNTCTCTATCAAATCTAGAATTATTACCATTTTCGAATCCAGGNGGNAAATCAAATATTTTATCTTGAGTGTAGNANGTGTANGGCATCTGATGAACATATCCANTTTGNACAAATAAATGTGAATTNGTGTGNTGNCCTGAACCGATTATANAATCAACTTTTTTGTNAATNAGATGAATTGTGTCNTTTTCAGATAATCTGTATTCTTTNANCCACANACTATCATTCTTCCACGAGCCATGATAAGACAAATTTTTGTGAGGGTCGTTTACCAATTTTGGAGTATCAATNCTTGAATTCTCAGAAGTTGCAAATCTAAATGATTGTCCCATTGCAGTTTGCATGTAAGATTCATAAATTTCATAGTGACATTGTTTACANGTTTCCTTGCCAACATATGCAACAGTNTCACTGTGNTTAATATACTCTACATATTTACTAATTTCTGGCCTAGAACAAGAAATGAAAATGAATATTAATATGAAACTATGTAGTCTTATATACATAATTCTCAGGTGAAATTTTTTTAAAATTATTGCTGGTAAAAAGCCTTACACTAATTTCATTTGATTCTTCAACTTTAGATTCCAAACAGTTAATATTTAAATAGTTTTCACAAAGTTCTATAAGTAATTTTAAAGATTTGTTACCTATTCCTATGCCTCTAAATTTTTTCAAAACAATAATACCAACTTTTGCAGATGAGTTATGCCACTGATAGTCATACAAGTCAATTAATCCTGCTTTGGTATTATTATACTCAATCACAAATCTTTGATTTTCGTTATTTAAAATCATAAGTTTTGATTGTTTTATATAATCAAAAGCATCATCAAAACTAAGCTCAGATTTATTTGTTCCATACCTCCAAATGGATTTGTCATTTTCAATTGATAGCATAAAATTTAAATCTTTGAAGTCTATTTCTCTTATTTTGACACTCATATTTAAAGCTCAATTAAACCATCAAAAATTTTATTTATGTTACCTTTTAACCATATTTCATGAAAAGAATTACCATTATTTTTAAAGTATACTGACAAGTTACCTCCTTTAGTGGAAACAATAATTTTATCATCGCTTATTTTCTTCTTTTTGAATACATATAATGCAACCGCAACAACACCTGTTCCACAAGAAAGTGTTTCATTCTCAACTCCTCTTTCAAAAGTCCTACATTTTATTATATCATTATTAAAACTTACAAAATTTACATTTACTCCATTCATTTCTTGAAATTGGTTCCTAATTTTTTTTCCTTGCTCATATACATTAACTTCATCAACGTTATCAACAATTTGAACAACGTGAGGTGAACCCGTGTCAAGGAAATTATGTCCATTTTTTACAACAATTTCTTTAACATCATTCATTTTTAAGTAAATTTCATTATCGACAACTTTAAATTTATGAAATCCATCTATTGCTAAAAAAGAATTAGTTTTTAAATTAATATCGAGTTGTAAAGCGTAACTCACTAAACAGCGTCCTCCATTACCACACATGCTTGATTCATTTCCATCAGAATTAAAATAAATCATTTGAAAATCATAAACTTTATGCTTTCTTAAAAGTATTAAACCATCTGCTCCAATACCAAATTTCCTATCACAAAGCTTTGATATCAATAAAAAATTATCATCACTAAACTCATCTTTTCTATCATCAATAATTATAAAATCATTACCATTACCCTCATATTTGGTGAAATTAATTTTCATTGCTTATTTGATTTACAATAATAACAAGATAAAAAAAAATAAAATTTGATAACCTTACTTATTTAACAATTATAAATTTGCAAGAAAAAAAAATGAAATCCTACGATTCTACGCTTAAAAATTGGCTCAACAAAGAAAAAGATGGCGTAAGCCTTTTAAAGACTGTAGCAAACTTAATGTATGACAAAGGTATTGAGCTTGTTCTATTTAGAAACCATTTGCTTGAAATTGGTGTTTCAGAACTTATGAGTTTGTTCTCATATGCTAATAAAGTTGTTAATAGAAAGGTTGATGTTAAAGTTAGTAATGAAATTGCTAAGGAAATATCTGCACTAAATCTTCCTCCATCAAAAATTGATATTGGTCTTTTAACTGCTCAGTTTTCTGAATCTAATGAAACTAACATTAGATCATTTTTAGAAAATAAATTATCAAAGATTATTAATAGCAATCTGCAATTTTCTCCAAAAGATGTTGTTTTATTTGGCTTTGGAAGAATAGGACGATTAGTGGCTAGAGAATTAATTAAGCAAGCCGGCAAAGGTCAGCAGTTAAGACTAAAAGGAATTGTAGTTAGAAATATTTCCAATGATCAAATGGTTAAAAGATGTGATTTATTCAGAAATGATTCTGTTCATGGTGCNTACAAGGCTGATATTGACTTAAACCTTGAAGAAAAATGTTTAACTGTAAATGGACAAAGAATTTACTTTATTGATGGAAAAAATGCTGGTGAAATTAATTATACTAATTATGGAATTAATGATGCACTTCTTATAGATAATTCTGGTGCGTTTACAGATAATGATTCATTGTCAACCCATCTCCAATCTAATGGAATTTCTAAAGTACTACTCACAGCACCTGGAAAAGGTATTCCAAACATTGTTTACGGAATCAACTCCAAACAGCTCGATATTGAAAATTCTAAAATTGTCTCAGCAGCATCCTGTACTACAAATTGTATCGCTCCCATACTTCACGTGATTGAAAATGAGTATGGTATTAGCTCAGGACATCTTGAAACAGTTCATTCATATACCAATGATCAGAATTTGATTGACAACATGCATAAAAAACCCAGAAGAGGAAGATCGGCTGCAATAAACATGGTAATAACAACAACTGGTGCTGGAAAAGCTGTTACCAAAGTTATTCCTAGCTTAGAAGGTAAACTTACTGCAAACGCAGTGAGAGTTCCAACTCCAAATGTTTCTCTCGCAATTTTAAAACTAAAGCTTGAAAAGAAAACATCAGTTGATGATATAAATAATACAATGAAAACAGCAGCACTGAAGGGCTCCTTAGTAAATCAGATTAATTATCAAGTTGACCCAGATCTGGTATCTACTGATATTATTGGAAATAATTGCTGTGCTGTTTTCGACAGTAGTGCAACGATCGTAGATGAAAGTGAATACAATACTGTACTCTACACTTGGTATGACAATGAATTTGGATATACTAAACAGGTTATAAGATTAGCTAAATACATTTCTGGGGTTAGGAGATTAACTTATTACTAGAATGAGTAATCTGACAATTGATAATTCTAATTATTTAAAATATAAGTTTTTTAATTCTCTTTTTCTTGGAATATCAGTTGGTAGTTATATAACAATCTATAGTCCTTTAGATATTAAAACTTTTTCTATTGGAGGTATTTTTTTGGCAGTTGCNATGATTGTAATTGCTAAATATTATAATAAAATAATTAATATAAATTACTTTAAAAAGATATCTCTTATTGTTGAATACTGCATATTGATATCTCTTTTAATACTATTAATATTTTCTTTTAGCTATGCAATATCTTTAGCAATATATGTTATTTATCAGATTACATTCAGTTTCGGCTCATATCTAGTCAGAACGGAAACAATGCTTTTTAACGAAAAAGAAATTATTTCAAAGTTGGACGTTATTAAACAACAAGGTACTTTGATTGGCATGGGGTTCTCATTTGTATTTTACAAATTGATCGAAAACTATCTGTTAATTGATGACAATGAAACACAAGTTTATTATGTCCATTTCGTTCTTGTAATAGTTCAACTAATCACAATTGTGTTCTTAACTAACTCTTTTATAGTTAGAAAACATCAAAATCAATAGTTACATCTTCTGATTTGTGATGTGATACACATGTTAAAATATATCCATCTTTAACTTCTGATTCAGAAAGGGAAAAGTTTTTTGTCATTTCAACCTTCCCAGAAATTACCTTAGCCTTGCAGGTTGAACAAACTGCTCCTTTACAAGAGTATGGTGCATCAATATCATTTTTTAATGCAATATCTAATACTGTTTCATCGCTGGAATCTTCTGAACATTCATACTCATCATCATCAATGATAAAAGTGTAATTACAAGACATGGACTGCGCATTTAAATCCGCTTCTTTGTTTTCAATAGAAGATGAAAATCTTTCAAAGATAATTTTGTCTTCGCTAATACTCATTTTCTTTAAGCAATCACTCAGATTATCAATCATATCTCCTGGTCCACAAATGAAAAATCCATCAGAATTTATAAGCTCTTTTTCTTTTTCAAATAATTTATTCAAATTTTCAACATCTATATTTCCATGCATCTTACCATCAATTTTTGTATCAGAATAAAAACTAATCAGTTTAAACCTTTTAGAATATTTTTTTACTAATAATTCAATATCATTTTTAAACATTTCAGTTTTAGGAGNTCTGTTGCCATAAAANAGAGTAAANAAACTATTCTCTTGTGAATGTAGCGAATCTTTAATCATCGATAATACTGGAGTAATNCCACTGCCAGCACAAAGTCCAACAAANTGATTGTTATNTTTTTTGCTGTTTAAAAGAAAATTNCCATTNGGNGGCATCAANTTCAATGAATCACCAACATTGACTTTCTCATTTAACCAAGTTGACATTTTTCCATTTTTNACNTTTTTTACACCTATCGATAATTTNTTTTCACACATAGCACTGCAAATAGAATATGCTCTTCTAACACNTTCACCTTTAATTTCAGCCTCAATNGTGATATATTGGCCTGATTTGTAACTNAAAACTTCCNTGAGATTTTCTGGAATATCGAAAATGATTTCAACAGANTCNNNAGTAAGCTGAATGGTTTCAGAAACTTTTATTGAATAGAATTTTACCATAAATATTATGCAAAAATATTAATAATTATTTTTACATGATAACAATCTTTTATTTTTTAAAATAAAAATTATTTAATTTTGTAAAAAAAAAAAATGCCGAATTCAATTTTTGAAGATAAAATAAACAAAGACTTAAAAATCGAACCCAGGGATGAAATGCCAGATGGATACCGAAGTCACCTTATCAGACAAATGTCTCAACATGCTCATTCTGAGATCATTGGAATGCAGCCTGAAGGAAACTGGATAACAAGAGCACCATCACTCAGATCAAAAATGATTTTGCTTGCAAAAGTACAAGATGAAGCAGGTCACGGTCTTTATCTTTACTCAGCATGTGAAACACTTGGAATTACTAGAGAACAGATGATTGAGGAACTTCAAACTGGTAAAGCAAAATATTCTTCAATTTTTAATTATCCAACCTTAACTTGGGCTGATATAGGTGCAATTGGTTGGTTAGTTGACGGAGCTGCTATCGTTAATCAAGTATCTCTTCAGAAAACATCATATGGACCCTACTCCAGAGCAATGATTAAAATCTGTAAGGAAGAAAGTTTTCATCAAAGACAAGGTTATGAAATTATTTGTACTCTAGCGAAAGGCACAGACGAACAAAAACAGATGGCACAAGATGCTCTTAACAGATGGTGGTGGCCATCAATAATGATGTTTGGTCCTCATGACAAAGATTCTAATAGATCTGAAAAAGCTCTTAATTGGAAAATTAAGAGAGAATCTAATGACAGTTTAAGACAGAGTTTCATAAATAAAACTGTTCCTCAAGCTGAATTAATTGGACTAAAAGTTCCTGATGAAAAGCTAAAATGGAATGAAAAAACAAATCATTATGACTTTGGTGATATTGATTGGGAAGAATTTTGGAATGTTGTTAACGGTAAGGGATTATGTAACAAAGAAAGAATTGAACACCATAAAAAAGCTCATAATGAAGGAGAATGGGTAAGAGAAGCAGCTGTTGCTTATTCTGAAAAAAAATTAAATAAAAAGGTAGCTTAATGAGTAACAATTTGATTCTCTGGGAGGTTTTTATTCAAAGTAAAGTTAACTTACCTTACAAGCACGTTGGTAATGTTCATGCCTCAGACTCTGAGATGGCTTTACAAAATGCCAGAGACTTATATACTAGAAGAAATGAGGGTACAAGTATTTGGGTTGTAGAATCTAAAAACATAATTGCCTCAAACCCTGATGAATCAGAGGCATTCTTTGATCCTGCTAATGATAAAATTTACAGGCACCCTACCTTCTATGATCTTCCTGATGGAGTAAAACATATTTAATTTGAATTTTAGTACTGATTTTGAGAAATATATTGCTCGCCTAGCAGATAGCAATATGATTATGGGGCAGAGACTTTCTGAACTTTGTAGCAAAGGCCCATATTTAGAGCAAGATATCGCAATTTCTAACATAGCATTAGACTACTTGGGTCAAGCTAGTATGCTTTATGAGCTGCTCAAAAAAGCTGGAGGTGATAAGCATAGTGTTGATGATTATGTATTTTACAGAAATGAAAGAAATTATTACAATCTCTTACTAGTTGAACAAGATAATGGACATTTTGGAAAAACTATGGCGAAGATTTTTTTATACTCAACCTATCAAAAGATTCTTTACTCCTACCTTTCAAAATCAACTAACGATGACATTAAAGCAATTGCTTTAAAGTCTATTAAAGAAGTAAATTATCATTTTAAACACTCAAGAGCATGGGTGCTAAGACTCGGGGATGGAACTAAAGAGAGTAAAATAAAAATTCAAGAATCAATTGACGAATTATGGAGATTCACTGGTGAGATTTTTGAGAGTGATGATGTAGAAAATAATTTGATTTCTGAAAATATTATTACAGCATCAAACACCTTTTACCCTCAATGGTCAAAAATCGTTAAAGAAACTCTACAAGAGGCATTACTTACAGAGCCAGAGAATGTTGTAATGCTGACTGGTGGAAAAAAAGGCTTACACACAGAAAAGCTTGGATTCATGCTCGCTGAAATGCAATATTTACCAAGAACATATCCTAACGCCAAATGGTGACCAAAGAAGCTATTTGGAATTTACTTTCTGAAATTCCTGATCCTGAAATACCTGCAATATCAATTGTGGAATTAGGAGTTGTTAGGAAAGTTGATATCGTTGATAACAAATACCTTGTTAGTATAACTCCTACTTACAGTGGTTGCCCTGCTTTAAATAGAATGGAGGATGACATCAAAAAAGAACTTTCTAAGCATGATATTGATTTTGAAATTAAAACACAATTATATCCACCATGGACAACTGACTGGATGTCTCAAGAGACAAAAGACAAACTGGAAAATTTTGGAATCTCTCCTCCTACTAAAATAGTAAAATGTCCTCAGTGCAAAAGTTCTGATGTTGAACTAATAAGTTTTTTTGCTTCGACTGCTTGTAAATCCATGTACAAATGCAACTCATGCTTAGAGCCGTTCGACCACTTTAAATGTATCTAAACAGTTTTCTTTTTTTATTAAATTAGCAATAAAAAAATTTGATAAAAACAAGCTTTATCGATGGTGTCAAAATCATCAAATTAAATAGAATTGAAAAGTTCCACTCGTTTACAAGAGAATTAGCATTTAAACTT
This sequence comes from Flavobacteriales bacterium, assembly GCA_002716345.1. Lineage (GTDB taxonomy): Bacteria > Bacteroidota > Bacteroidia > Flavobacteriales > BACL11. The sequence goes on from PBAP01000002.1 coordinate 112,476, forward strand.
ATTGACCAGCTAGAAAAATCTCAAAACGATGAATCAATAAGAGCTGTAATGATAACAGCTGAAGGTAAAGCATTCTGCGCAGGTCAAGACCTTAATGAGGCTATAGAAGATAACGGTCTTGATATCGAAAAAATAATTACTGAGCATTACAACCCATTAGTATTAAAAATTAGAAATTTATCTAAGCCAGTAATTGCAGCAGTTAATGGTGTAGCTGCAGGTGCTGGAGCAAGCTTAGCTCTTTGTTGTGACTTAATAGTTGCCAAAAAAAGCGCAAAATTTGTACAAGCATTTTCCAAAATAGGATTAATTCCAGATAGCGGATCATCTTATTTTTTGCCAAGACTTATTGGTATTCAAAAAGCAAAAGCTTTAATGATTACTGGAGATTCAATTTCTGCTGTGGAAGCAGAAAAAATAGGTATGATATATAAATATTACGAAGATGATGATTTTGAAAAAAATAGTTTAAATCTCGCAAAAAATATTGCTAGTCAGGCTACTCTATCATTTTCATTAACTAAAAAGTTGCTTAACGAATCATATAGTAACAATCTTGAAAATCAGCTAGAACTTGAAAAAAAATTACAAAAAATAGCGAGTGAATCAATAGATTATAAAGAAGGAGTTAATGCATTTTTAAACAAAAGAAATCCTAAATTTATTGGAAAATGAAAAATATATCAATTATAGGTTCTGGAACAATGGGAATAGGCATAGCTCAGATTGCCTCTGACTATAATCATAAAGTTGTTATTTATGATAAATCCAAAAAGTCACTCAAAATTGCTAAAGAAAAGTTAAAGAAAATACTTAATCGTCTAATTGAAAAACAAAAAATTGACAAAAAAGAATCACAAAGAATTCTTACAAATATCAAGTTTTCGGATTCAATTAAAGAAATTGAAAAAGCTGAGATTGTTATAGAAGCAATCGTCGAAGATTTAGCTATGAAAAAAGATGTATTTCAAGAGATTGAAAATCTTGTGTCTGAAAAGTGTATAATAGCAACGAATACATCTTCAATTTCTATTACATCTATTGCATCAGCATGCAAAACACCTGAAAGAGTTATCGGTATGCATTTTTTTAACCCTGCACCACTTATGCCGCTTGTTGAAATAATACCTGCAATTCAAACAAGTAATGACACGATAAAAAAAACAATGACACTTTCTGAAAGTTGGAAAAAAACGAAGGTTTTATGCAAAGATACTCCTGGTTTTATTGTTAATAGACTAGCTAGGTCATTCTACTCAGAATCAATTAGAATTTACGAAGAAAATATTGCAAACAAAGAAACAATTGATTGGGCAATGAAAGATTTAGGTGGATTTAAAATGGGCCCTTTTGAACTAATGGACTACATTGGAAATGATGTAAATTATAAAGTCACTGAAACAGTTTTTAATGAGTTTTATTTTGACCAGAGGTACAAACCATCAATTACACAAAAAAGACTAGTTGAGGCAGGATATTTTGGGAGAAAAAGTGGTAGAGGATATTACAATTATTTAGTTAAGGAGAATTTAAAAATTAATCAGAACCGAGAACTAGGTAAAAAGATAGTATGGAGAGTTCTTTGTATGTTAATTAATGAAGCAATTGATGCACTTTATTTGAAAATTGCTAGCAAAGAAGATATTGATAAAGCCATGAAAAATGGTGTTAACTATCCAAAGGGATTGTTAGAGTGGGGTGATGAAATCGGACATAGGGTGATTTTAGAAGAGATCATTAAGCTAAGAGAAACTTATTCTGAAGACAGATACAGGCCTTCACCTCTACTGATTTATCTATCAAAAAATGAAAAAAAAATATTCGAAAATGGAGAAAAGTAAAGTCATTGTAGATGAAATGTATAAATCTGATAAATTTAGTCAATGGCTTGGTATAGAAATAGTTGAGATAAAAGAAGGCTATTGTAAACTAAAAATGAAAGTTAGGCAAGAAATGACAAATGGTTTTGGCATAGCTCATGGAGGAATTTGTTTTTCCATTGCAGATACTGCTTTAGCTTTTGCTGCCAACTCTCACAACGTAAAATCTTTATCGATAGAAACTAGTATTAGCTTAATTAAAAAGGTCAAAACTGATGATATTATTTTTGCTGAAACAAATGAAATTTCTAGAAATAATAAAACCTCAATTTATATTGTTAATTTAACAAATATTTCAAATGAAATACTTGCCTCGTTTAAAGGAACTGTTTATGTGACGGCAAAGAAATGGATTGAAAATTAAAATAAAAAAATTATGAGTTACATAATTGATTCTGTAAGAACTGCAATTGGAAACTATGGAGGTACACTTAAAGATGTGAGAACAGACGATTTAGCATCTGTTCCAATTAAAGAGATAATAAAAAAAACACAAATTGATCCATCTCATATTGATGATGTAATCATTGGTTGTGCAAATCAGGCTGGCGAAGATAATAGAAATGTAGCTAGAATGGCTTTGCTTCTAGCTGGTATTCCATACAATGTTCCAGGTGAGACAATCAATAGATTATGCGCCTCAGGCATGTCATCTGTTATACATGCTCACAGAGCTATAAAAGCAAATGATGGAGATCTATTTATTTCTGGTGGTGTTGAGAATATGACTAGAGGACCTTTAGTAATCTCAAAAGCTAGTAAAGCATTTGGAAGAGATTCAAAAATGTTTGATTCCTCATTTGGTTGGAGATTTATCAATCCTTTGCTAGATAAATTATATGGCACTGATTCCATGGGAATAACGGCAGAGAACCTAGTAAGCAAATACAATATTTCAAGAGAAGATCAAGATATCTTTGCATATAATTCTCAAATGAAAGCTTCATTATCTCAAAGCTATGGTATTTTTGAGCAAGAAATTGTTAAGGTTGTAATCCCTCAAAGAAAAAAAGAAAATATAATTTTTGATAAAGATGAATTCATCAAGCCAAATACAAGCGTTGAAATATTATCAAAATTAAGACCAGCTTTTAAAAAAGATGGTAGCGTTACGGCAGGAAATTCTTCTGGCCTTAATGATGGAGCTGCTGCAATGTTATTGAGCTCTGAAGAAGGATTAAAAAAATTCAATTTAAAGCCAAAAGCCAAGATAATCTCTTCTGCTGTAGTTGGTGTTGAACCAAAAATAATGGGTATAGGACCTGTGTATGCATCTAACAAAGCATTGGATAAAGCGAAATTAAATCTGGATGATATGGACGTAATTGAAATTAACGAAGCCTTTTCAGCTCAGGCACTAGCATGCATTAGAGAATTGAAGCTTGAGGATAATGATACAAGAATTAACCCTAATGGTGGAGCTATCGCACTTGGACATCCTCTTGGAATGTCTGGTACTAGAATCATCCAAAGTGCAACTAACGAGCTAATTAGAAAAAATAAAAGGTATGCATTAATAACAATGTGTATTGGTGTTGGTCAAGGCTATGCAACTATAATAGAAAAAATATGATTTACGAGTATAATGGATATAAACCAGTGATTCATCCAAGTTCATTTGTTCACAAAGAAGCTACTGTGATAGGAAATGTTATTATTGGAGAGAACGTATACATTGGTCCTGGAGCATCACTTAGAGGTGATTGGGGGCAGTTAAATGTTGGTGATGGATGTAACGTTCAAGACAATTGTATTCTACATATTTTTCCTGGAAAAGATGTTGTTTTGGAGGAGAATGCTCATATTGGACATGGTGCAATCATTCATGGTGCTCGTATTGGTAAAAATTCATTGGTAGGTATGAATGCAGTTATCATGGATGATGTAGTTATTGGTAAAGAGTGCATTGTTGGTGCTCTGTGCTTCATAAAAGGTGAAATGATTATTCCTGACAGGAAAATTGTTGTTGGTAACCCAGCAATAATTAAAGGAGATGTTACTGATGAAATGATTAAATGGAAAATAAAAGGAACTAAATTATATCAGGAGCTTCCTCAGGAATGTAAAAATTTAATGAAAGAATGTAAACCTCTTTCTGAAATAGAAGAAAATAGAAAAGAAAAACAAAAAATAATTTTTGAAACTTGGAAAAAATCACAATGAGAAAATATGAAAACTATGCATTGGGAAATTGGGTATCAGGAAACGGTAACGAAACAGTTCTTCACAATGCAATAACTGGAGCTGAGATTGGAATAGTATCCTCTGGACTTGACTTTTCATCGATGATGGAATATGCTAGAAATGTGGGAGGTCCAGCTCTCAGAAAATTAACATTTCAACAAAGAGGCTTAATGCTAAAACAACTCGCACTTCATCTTCACTCAGTAAAATCAAAGTTTTATCCAGTCAGTTATCAGACAGGAGCTACTAAAATTGATAGTTGGATAGACATTGAAGGAGGAATTGGTAATTTATTTGCTAATGCATCATTAAGGAGACAGTTTCCTGATCAATATTTTCATGTTGAAGGTAGCGCTGCTCCCCTATCTAAAAACGGCACATTTATCGGTCATCATATACTAGTTCCAAAGCAAGGTGTTGCAATACATATAAATGCATTTAATTTTCCAGTTTGGGGTATGCTTGAAAAAATTGCTGTTAATTTAATGGCTGGTGTTCCTGCAATTGTGAAAGCAGCTACATTAACATCTTTTCTAACTGAATCAATGGTGAGAGAAATTATTGAATCAGATATTCTCCCAAAAGGAAGCCTTCAGTTGATATGTGGCAGTGCAAGAGGAATTCTTGATCACGTTGATTCCGAAGATGTTGTAACTTTCACAGGAAGTGCTGATACAGGAAAGATGTTAAAATCACATCAAAGACTCATTGAAAAAGCTGTTCCTTTTAATATGGAAGCTGATTCACTAAACTGTAGTGTTTTAGGTGAGGATGCTGTTCCTGGAACTGCTGAATTTGATATCTTTATAAAAGAGGTACAAAAGGAAATGACCGTCAAAGCAGGACAGAAATGTACTGCAGTTAGAAGAGTCATCGTTCCTGAAAAGTTAATTGAAGATGTACAAATTGCTCTGGGTCAGAGATTATCAAAAACAACTATTGGTGATCCTAGCATTGAAGGAGTTAGAATGGGTTCATTAGCAGGTAAAAGTCAGAAAAAAGAAGTGCTTGAAAATATTAATAAACTTGCAAATTCACAAGAAATTGTTTTTGGAAGCGAAGAATCATTTGAAGTAGTTGGTGCAAGTAAAGAAAAAGGAGCTTTTGTTTCCCCATTTCTTTTTCTTAATAGTTATCCTTTTAAGAATTTAGATTGCCACGATATAGAGGTTTTTGGGCCCGTAGCAACAATTATGCCTTATAAAGACGTGAATGAAGCAATAAAACTTGCTAGATTAGGAAAAGGGTCACTTGTTTGCTCATTAGTTACGAACAACATGAAACTAGCTGAACAATTTGTGCTAGGTGCATCATCTATGCACGGAAGAATTCTTATATTAAATGAATCATGTGCAAAAGAATCAACAGGTCACGGTTCACCAATGCCACTGCTTACTCATGGAGGACCAGGTAGAGCTGGAGGAGGTGAAGAAATGGGAGGTATTAGAGGAATTAAACATTACATGCAAAGAACTGCCATTCAAGGTCACCCTTCTACAATTACAGCAATCACGAAACAATATCAAATTGGTGCAAAACAAAATATCGATGGACCTCATGTTTTTAGAAAATATTTTGAGGAGATTCAAATTGGAGATACAGTTATTACTGAGAAACATCTGGTTACTCTAGACAATATTGAAGAGTTTGCTGAACTAAGTGGCGATAAGTTTTATGCACATATGGACGAAAATTCATTAGATGGTACTATTTTCACTGAAAGAGTCGCACACGGATATTTTATTATGTCTAAAGCAGCTGGTTTATTTGTTGATCCTCCTAAAGGACCAGTTCTACTAAATTACGGTATTGATGAATGTCGATTTACAAAGCCTGTTTATCCTGGTATGACAATAGGTGTTAGATTCACTGCTAAAGAAAAAATAACACAAGAAAAAAAAGATGAAAATGACATTGCAAAGGGTATTGTTAAGTTTCTTGTAGATGTTTATGATGATGAAAATGATACTGTTATGCTAGCAACAATTTTAACGATGGTTAAAATGAAAGATCAATCATAAATCATATAAAACAAATAATTATGAATGAATATGTTAAGGTAAATTCAAAAAATGGAATAGCTGAGATTGAATTTTTTCATTCTCAAAGCAACTCTCTCCCCTCCTCTTTGTTATCAAAATTAGCAGATACAATTAAATCAGTTGGCAATGACAAAAACTCAAATGTTATAGTCTTAAAAAGTGGTGGAGATAGAACTTTTTGTGCTGGTGCCTCATTTGATGAGCTCATATCAATAAAAAATAAAGATGATGGAAAAAGATTTTTTATGGGTTTTGCTAATGTGATAAATGCGTGTAGGCAATGCCCTAAATTTATTGTAGGAAGAGTACAGGGAAAAGCAGTTGGTGGAGGAGTTGGAATGCTAGCAGCTACTGACTATTGCTTTGCAACAAAATTTTCTTCTGTTAAATTAAGTGAATTGGCAATAGGAATAGGTCCATTTGTTGTTGGTCCTGCCGTAGAGAGAAAAATTGGAACTTCCTCATACTCTGCGATGACTATTAATGCTGAAAAATGGTTTTCATCAGACTGGGCATTAAAAAAAGGTCTTTATACTGAGGTATTTGAAAATAATGAACTCATGGACAATGAAATAGAACTCTTTACACAAAGAATATCTAATTACAATCCTGAAGCTATGAAAAGATTGAAAAAAATTTTTTGGAAAGATACTGATCATTGGAATAAATTACTTGAAAAAAGAGCTGAAGATAGTGGCATCTTGGTTTTATCTGAGTTTACAAGAAATGCAATAAATAATTTTAAGAACAAATAAAATTGAAAGAGGAAACATTAATTCAAGCTTTTAATTTAATGTCTCAGTCAATAATTCTAACTGAGCTCTATGAAAAGAATAAAGAGATTACCTCTAAATATGTACACGCAACCTCTAGAGGACATGAAGCAATACAAATTGCTTTAGGGATGCAACTTAAACCATTTGACTGGGTATCTCCTTACTATAGAGATGACTCTTTACTATTATCAATTGGTATGACACCATATGAACTAATGCTTCAACTGCTAGCTAAATACGATGACCCTTTTTCAGCTGGGAAAACTTATTACTCTCATCCCTCACTAAAAGATGATGATAAGCCTAAAATAATACATCAATCATCTGCTACTGGAATGCAAGCTATACCTACTACTGGCATTGCTATGGGAATTAAGTTTAAGGAAAAAACATCATTAGAAAAACCAAAGAAAAATTTCGAGCCTGTAGTTGTTTGCTCAATGGGTGATGCTTCAATCACCGAAGGGGAAGTTGCTGAAGCCTTTCAAATGGCATCATTGAAACAATTACCTATTTTATTTTTAGTTCAAGACAACGAATGGGATATTTCAGCCTATTCTGATGAAACAAGAGTGTGTAACGCGCATGAATATTCTAAAGGTTTTGGACTCGAGTCTTATTCAATTGACGGAACAAATTTTATCAAATGTTTCAATACAGTTGAAAAAATTCTAAAAAAAATTAGAAAGGATCGTAAACCAGTAATCTTACACGCAAAAGTTCCGTTACTAAATCATCATACTTCAGGAGTTAGAATGGAATGGTACCGAGATGATATAGATGAATCAAAAAAAAGAGATCCTTTTCCTAAACTTAGAAAAGAACTGGTTAAAATAAATGTCACTGATGCTTATTTAAATGAAATATTTGAAAAACATAAAAAAATCTTAAATGATCAGTATACCAAAGCGATTGCAGCTGATGATCCTAAACCCGAATGTATTTTTGATAATATTTTTGCTGAAAATAAAATAAAAGAAGAAAAAGGTATCAGAGAACCAAGTAACAATGAACCAGTATTAATGGTTGATTCTGCTCTTTTTGCCATAAAAGAGATTATGCTTGATCATCCTGAAGCACTTCTATATGGACAAGATGTTGGAAAAAGACTTGGAGGTGTATTTAGAGAGGCAGCAACTCTAGCTCAGCAATTTGGAGATGAACGTGTTTTTAACACACCAATACAAGAGGCTTTCATACTTGGTAGCACTGTAGGCATGTCTGCCGTTGGTTTAAAACCAATTGTAGAAATACAATTTGCAGACTACATGTGGCCTGCACTAAACCAACTTTTCTCTGAAGTTAGCAGATCTAATTACTTGTCGAACGGAAAATGGCCTGTGAGCACTGTAATAAGAGTTCCCATTGGAGCATATGGTAGTGGAGGTCCTTACCACTCATCTTCAATAGAATCTGTACTTACATCAATTAATGGAATAAAAATAGCATATCCATCAAACGGTGCAGATCTAAAGGGTCTGATCAAATCAGCATTTTATGATCCAAATCCTACAGTTATTTTAGAACATAAAGGACTATACTGGAGTAAAATAAAAGGTACTGAGAAAGCAAAAACTATTGAACCAGATAAAGACTATATTTTACCTTTTGGCATCGCTAGAACAGTAAAAACAGTAGAAGAAAATGAGAATAATAAAATATCAATTATTACTTATGGTATGGGGGTTTATTGGTCTGAAAATCAATATACTAAAGATTTAAAAAATATTGAAATTATTGATATTAGAACATTATCACCTATTGATTACGATTCCATTTTTAATTCAGTTAAAAAATGTGGTAAATGTATTGTAGTTACTGAAGAGCCTAAAAATAATTCATTTGCCCAAGCTCTGTCAGGATCTATCCAAGAAAATTGCTTTGAGTATCTTGATGCACCAGTTCAAGTAATTGGTTCTGAAAATATACCAGCAATTCCATTAAACTCTACTTTAGAAAAGAGAACATTACCAAGTGCAGAAAAAGTTAATCTAGCTATTAATGAGCTAATAAGCTATTAAACATTAAAGCCCTCAAATGAGGGCTTTGGTATTTAAGAAAAGAAACTAGAATTATTTATCCTCTTTTACTTCTTCAAAATCAACATCTGTTACATCATCTGATGACTCAGACTTTTTTTCATTAGCCTCCGCATTAGGATTACTTGTATTTCCTCCTGCATCTTGAGTCGCCTTGTACATTTGTTCAGATGCATTTTTCCAAGCTTCATTAATCTTCTCCATCGCAGAGTCAATCAAAGCTAAATCCTTTCTCTCATGTGCTTTTTTAAGCTCTTTCAAAGAATCCTCGACAGGTTTCTTCTTATCGTCAGAGAGCTTGTCTCCATAATCTTTTAGCTGTTTTTCAGTTTGAAAAATCATAGCATCTGCAGAATTTATTTTATCTACAGTTTCTTTAGCTTTATTGTCTGCATCTGCATTTGCTTCAGCTTCCTTTTTCATCTTTTGAATTTCTTCATCAGAAAGTCCTGAAGAAGCCTCAATTCTAATTTTCTGTTCTTTACCAGTAGCCTTGTCTTTAGCAGAAACATTTAGTATTCCATTAGCATCAATATCAAAAGTAACCTCAATTTGTGGTACTCCTCTTGGTGCAGGTGGTATATCAGCTAATTGAAACCTTCCAATAGTTTTGTTATCGGTTGCCATTGGCCTTTCTCCTTGTAATACGTGAATATCAACAGCGGGCTGATTATCTGCTGCAGTAGAAAAAACTTCTGACTTTTTAGATGGAATAGTAGTGTTTGACTCAATTAACTTTGTCATCACTCCTCCCATTGTTTCAATACCTAAGGAAAGTGGTGTAACATCAAGCAATAAAACATCCTTTACATCACCAGTTAATACACCTCCTTGAATTGCTGCACCAACAGCAACCACTTCGTCAGGATTTACACCCTTAGAAGGAGCTTTTTCAAAATACTTTTCTACAACTGATTGTATAGCAGGTATTCTGGTTGATCCTCCAACTAAAATTACCTCGTCAATATCAGATGGATTCAATCCTGCGTCTTTCATTGCAGCTTTACATGGTTTAATAGTATTTTGTATGAGTTCATCTGCTAATTGTTCAAACTGAGCTCTAGTTAGTGTCCTAACAAGATGCTTCGGTCCTGAAGCAGTAGCAGTAACATATGGAAGATTGATTTCCGTCTGAGATGAAGATGACAATTCTACTTTTGCTTTCTCAGCTGCTTCTTTTAGTCTTTGTAAAGCCATTGGATCATCTCTTAAGTCCATATTTTCATCTTTTTTGAATTCTTCAGCCAACCAATCAATAATAACTTGATCAAAATCATCACCTCCTAGGTGAGTGTCTCCATTCGTTGACTTTACCTCAAAAACACCATCTCCTAGCTCTAATATGGAAATATCAAAAGTACCTCCTCCTAAATCAAAAACCGCAATCGTTCTGTCTTTATCAGATCTATCCAAACCATAAGCCAAGGCAGCAGCAGTTGGCTCATTAATGATTCTCTTTACTGTCAAGCCAGCGATTTCTCCAGATTCTTTAGTAGCTTGTCTTTGCGCATCGTTAAAGTAAGCAGGTACTGTTATTACAGCCTCGCTCACTGAAGTGCCTAAATAATCCTCAGCTGTTTTTTTCATTTTTTGAAGAACCATAGCAGATATCTCCTGAGGTGTGTATTTTTTACCGTCAATATCAACTCTTGGTGTGTTATTATCTCCTTTAACTACTTTATAGGATACATTTTTAATTTCTTTTGCCATTGATGAAAAACTTTCACCCATAAATCTTTTTATTGAAGAAATAGTTTTTTGAGGATTTGTGATTGCTTGTCTTTTAGCGCTATCTCCTATTTTTCTATCACCCCCATCAATAAAGGCAACAATTGAAGGGGTAGTTCTTGCTCCTTCAGAGTTTGGTATAACTACTGGCTCACTTCCCTCCATAACAGATACACATGAATTTGTAGTACCTAAATCAATTCCTATTATTTTACTCATTTTATTAATTTTTTAAAGTTCAATAGTACACAAAAGCAAAATTTATGCCATAAACTTAAAAGAATTAAAATATGTCAAAAATGCAGTTTTTGCTTTATTAAGTGAGATATTATTATGCCAATAAGTCAGTTAAGGAATAAAATTTAGATCTGATAGTTCAACTGAAAGACCCTGATGAGTTGCTTCACTAAGTTGTAAATTGTCAATATAATGGTTATATCTTGAAGTAAAGATTCCAATGCCATTATCTATATTGGTAAAAGTGGGTCTTTGTTGAGATATACCACTAATTGGCTCGTTAATCTGCATGTAAGTGTATAAATCTTGAGTTGCAGCAGATATTTGGATATCAACACCAATGACCTTTCTTTCGTAGTCAGGATTTTCACCGTTATTTATATTTTTATTAATCTCTAATTCAAGCTTGGAAAAAAATTGTTGTCCACCAATAACTTGAGATATCTCTTGATTACCGTTAAAGGGCAGAATTGGCAGTATCCACTCGAACTCTTGGATATTTGCTATTGCTCCTGCTGAATCATTTCTGTATCTTACTAACATTTGTAGCTGATATATTTGAGCATTACTAGCGTGAGACCAATTGATAGAAGTCGAAGTGAATTCTCCCCCGTTATAGAAACCAAGTCTGTAGAATGAAGGAAATGACGTGGTAACATTAATATTATCTATTAGCTTTGTTCTTGATGTAACAATGTTGCTAGAGCTAGTGTTAATAATCTTTAATAAATATTCTTTATCTGCTCTTAAGAAATTTGTGTCAGAAGTTTTATAAATAATGTTATCATCAGTGTAAAATTCACCATAGTTTTTTGGCATAATTGTATCAACCAAGTCTATAGAATCAAGGAGCTCATAATTAATGGAAGATGAGGTCATCTTTCGCATTTTTATTAACCTTACTAATAAATCTGAAGGATTGAAATTTGAAGAATCAGAGATTGAGGCCATAATTAAAGCATCCTGTTCACCTAAGAAAGCTTTATTTATTCTAACAAACTGTTCACCTTTACTTTGATCTAAAATTCCATGAACTACCATTAACTCCTTCCAGTCAGCATTAATTTCAAATTCTGTTTCGCAAGAAAATAAAAGAATAGCTGATAAAAGGAATAATATTTTTTGCATATCAAGTGCAAAGTTATTTTATTTTGATTAATTCATTGTTCAATATTTGTAAATTTGTCTAAATAAAATTTATTATGAAAATCATTAAAATCTCTTTAATATTCTATTTTACAATAATTTCTTTTTACTCCTACAGTCAGAAAATTCAAAAGAGTGAATTTACGATTGAAGTCCTTAATGAAGACTTCGAATCTGAAAATAATTACTTTCCAACAACAACTGACTATGATACATATTTACTTGTTGACAACGGAGACTACCTTGTTAGTAGAAACATCAACAAAAGTCAATTTATTAAATTAAATATTGAAGTTGTAAAAAATTATAGTTTAGAAACCAGTATTCGTATTGGACCATCCAAAAATTCATCATCTGGAATTGTGTTGTGTGCTAATGAAAAAAATATGCTTGTTTTTGAAATCAATGGTAAAAGAGAATACAGAATATTTAAGTCATACAATGATGAGATTAAACTACTCACTGATGAAAAGAACATGGGATGGGTTAAAACAAAAAAACTAAAAAGAGCAGATCGTATAAATAAAATTTCAGTACTGAAAAGTGGAAACAATTTTGAATTTTACTTCAATGAATACTTTATTCTTTCAAAGACTATTTCGTTTGAGAAAAGTGAACTAATGGGAATACATATCAATGGAAACTCAAAAGCTAGATATGGGTTTTTTAAGTTAATGTCCAACAAAGTTGTTGAGATCATTGACAATAATCAGGTAACTGCTGAGGTCAAGGATAAATTAGATGAAACATCTGTTAAGGGTAATAAAAGCGTAATTAATTTTAAATCAAATAATTTAGAAATTAAAAATCAAAAGCAGCAAATAGATGAATTGTCACAAAAAGCATTACTATCAAGTGAAAAAATATCTGGTTTAAAATCAGAAATTGATGAAATGTCTCAAGCTTCTTTAATTGCTAATCAAAAAATCAGAAAACTAGAAAATGAACTAAAGTCAAAATCACAGGATTTGATGGCTTGGGAAGTGTCTTTTAATGACTTAAATTATAAAGTTAAAGAATCAGAAAAAATAATTTCCAATCTTGAAAAGGAAAGAAATGGTTTAAATGATAAAAACTCGAAGTTTACTAATGAAATTGAAGATTTAAATAAAAAAATTAGAAGTTTAGAAAGTGAAAAAAAAATCACTCAATAGTGAGGTGATTGACATTAGTAACAGTCTGGTCTCATCAAAAAAATCTAGCGAAGATTTAAATAAAAATTTAAAAAATCTAAACTCCAAGCTTAAAAAACTCAAAGACATTGAGAAAAAATTTAAAGTATGTGAGAAGTCCGTTTTAAAGCTTTCCTCTCAAATTAAGGATTTAGAGTCAAGAATTCAAGTTCTAGATAAAAATAAAACTCAGCTTGAAAATGAAAACAAAATGCAGGCTATGAGTCAAAATAAACTAATCAATGAAAAAAATAATCTTCAAGAAACAATAACCTATTTGAAGGATTCAAATGATGAGCTAAACAAGACCATTTTTAAAAAGAGAAATGATTATTTAAAGCTTAAAGATGTTTTTGTATACATGGAATTTAAAAAAAATGGTGTAGAATCGATGAAAGATGTGGAAATGGAAACAAAAGATGTAATTATAGAACCAAGCAAGAAAAATAATGTAAAAAACTTATATTTCACTGTTAATCTTGGAGTATTACTTACATCAAAATCCAATAAATTCAGAGATGCTCCTGATTTATGGATTATGAACAATCAAAATAATACTTTTTCTTACATGAGTAAAAAGTTTAATAGCATAAACGAAGCAACCGAGCATATGAACAATCTAATATCTGCTGGCTACAGAGATTTATCTGTTGTTAAAATTGATTAAAATGAAAAAGAAGGAATATAAAAGAATAACCACCAATTCTTTGCTTGAGATGAAAAAAAGTAAAGAAAAAATCTCAATGCTAACTGCTTATGATTATACATTAGCTAGAATTGTTGATTCCTCAGGAATCGATATCATTCTTGTTGGTGATTCAGCTTCAAATGTAATGGCAGGCCATGAAACAACCTTGCCAATTACACTTGACCAGATGATATATCATGCTTCATCAGTTGTTAGAGCAATCAAAAGATGCCTAGTAGTTGTTGATTTACCTTTTGGCACTTATCAAGGAAACTCAAAAAAGGCACTTGCTTCAGCAATTAGAATAATGAAAGAAAGTGGAGCCCATTCAGTAAAACTTGAAGGTGGAGAAGAGATCAGTGATTCCATCAAAAGAATATTGACCGCAGGAATACCTGTGATGGGACATCTTGGCCTTACCCCTCAATCTATCTATAAATTTGGCACATATACTGTTAGAGCTAAAGAAAATGCAGAGGCAAAAAAACTAATTAACGATGCAAAACTTCTTGAAAAAGCCGGTTGCTTCGCAATTGTACTAGAAAAAGTACCTGCTGAATTAGCAGAAAAAGTAGCAAGTGAGCTAGAAATACCTGTTATCGGAATAGGAGCTGGAGCAGATGTAGACGGCCAAGTACTTGTGTTACATGATATGCTTGGAATGAATAATGAATTTAGCCCAAGATTTTTAAGAAGATATTCAAATTTGTTTGAAGAAATTAACAAAGCAACCACCAACTATATTAATGATGTAAAGTCAGGTTCTTTTCCAAACGAAAAGGAACAATACTAATGAACAGAATCATATATGAGGATAACCACCTCATTGCTGTATCTAAGAAATCTGGTGAAATTGTCCAAGGTGACAAAACCGGTGATAAACCGCTTTCTGAAGAAATAAAATCATATTTAAAAACTAAATATAAAAAACCAGGCAATGTATTTTTAGGTACAATTCATAGGCTTGACAGACCAACCAGCGGAATAGTTTTATTTGCAAAAACTAGTAAAAGTCTGACGAGAATGAATGAATTATTTAAAAATAAGAAAGTTCAAAAGACCTATTATGCAGTAACTGAAGAGATGCCTAATAAGGCAAAAGGAGTAATAATTAGTTTACTCAAAAAAAATCAAAAGCAGAACAAATCATACATCACTAAATCAGATGATGGAAAAAAATCAGAGCTCGAGTATGAGTTTGCACAAAAACTTCAAAATTATTTTCTAGTAAGAGTAAAACCAAAAACTGGCAGACATCATCAAATAAGAGTTCAACTTTCNTCAATTGGATGTAAAATTAANGGAGATGTTAAATANGGAGCTAAGAGGNCAAATNANGATAAAAGTATTTGNTTGCACTCANACTGCATGTCATTTGTTCATCCAGTCAAAAATGAATTAATTAATCTTAANTGTGANTTTCCNAANAATGATATTTGGAAATTTANAAGCTTANAGGGTCNATATCAACTTCAAGATTTGTTTTTCTATTAATCTTTTTGTTTTCAAATCTTTGTATGATCTCTTTTAAAATATTCTTTGCCTTTGATACAGAAGCATTTCTTTCAATTTTAATCATAAATCCAATGATATTATAATCTCTNATTTTAGANATTTGAGGTTGCATTGGNCCAAGAACCCTNTGACCAAAAGTNTCTTTTAANGCTTTTGACAGATATGATGATGANANATTNAATTCATTAANATTTNTTGATTTNAACTTAATNCCAATNATTCTTGNANAAGGNGGATAATTAAAATCTTTTCTTTGACTTAATTCTCTTTCAACCATTGAACTGAAATTATTCANCTTTANATCAGCTAATAATTTATTCTCAGTATCAAATGCTTGAATTAATACTTTNCCCCTCTCCTTCCTNCCAGATCTACCAGAGACTTGTATTAATTGCTGATATGCTTTTTCATTTGAATTAAAACTTGGGAAGTTTAATAAACTGTCNGCNTCAATTATCGAAACTAATCCTACATTATCAAAATCTAGCCCCTTTGTTACCATCTGTGTACCTACCAATACATCNATTTTCTTTTCTTCAAAATCATTAATTATATTTTCATATGAGTTTTTATTNCTNGTACTGTCATAATCCATTCTTGATATTCTTNNTTNAGGAAAAATTTCAGATAAATTATCCTCAATTTTTTGAGTTGCAAATCCTTTTTTCTCAATTGTCTCTTGACTGCAGCTTGAACATTTTTTGCTAAAATCATACCTATTTCCNCAATAATGACATTTTANGCAGTTTGATTTTATNTGATAAGTTAACGACACATCACATGATTTACATTTTGGAACTGTACCACAAAACTCACATATTACAAAAGGTGAGAAACCTCTTCTATTATGAAANATAATAATTTGTTTNTTNTTATCTAATTGAAGTTTAATCTCATCGATNAATCGATTTGANAAAAAACCATTCATTTCTTTTTTTAGATGTGATTTTCTNANATCAATTATCTCAATTGATGGTAATTCTANNTTACCATACCTTTTNTCAAGCCTNACAANTTCATATTTTTTTTGATTGATATTATCNATAGTCTCTAGAGAAGGTGTNGCTGAGCCTAAAATAATTTTAGANTTATAAATTTTTGATANTATGANAGCACAATCTCTTGCATNATATCTNGGANTTGGCTGAGTCTGCTTTAATGAACTATCATGTTCTTCGTCAATGATTATCAAATCAAGATTATCAAAAGGTAAAAAAATAGAAGATCTTGCTCCAACTATAATCTTAAATAAAGAAGCGCTATCTGATTTAAACTGATTCCAAATTTCTACTCTTTCATTGTTACTCATCTTNGAATGATAAANACCTACCATATTTCCAAAAAAGGTTTTCAATCTTTTAATAATTTGTNTNGTTAGTGCTATNTCAGGTAAAACGTATAAAACTTTTTTTCCTTTTTTAATGTAATNATCNATAATCCTACAATAAATTTCTGTTTTACCNGAGCCTGTTATNCCNTGTAGTAAGCATATNTCTTTGGTTAANAATTTTTCATTNACCAAATCATAAGCCTGTCGTTGTTCATTAGAAAGATTTGGAATGGGGNTGACCGAAATATTTGAAAAATCAAATCTACTGATCTTATCATAATATATTTCAATGATACTTTTAGACTCAAGTGATTTTAGAAGAGAATTTGACCTCAAATGNTTAGGNAAATCTTTAATTTTAATTTCTTTTTGATTAGAATCAAAANAANATTGCAAAACTTCGAATAGCTCTNTTTGTTTTTTNGCTCTTNTTGAAATAAGATTCTCTTTGTTTTTTANNTCTAAAATTTTTACTTTCTTTTCAACTTTATNAGAAAANTTTTCTTTNACACTTTCTTCAAGAAATAAGATNTCTCTTTTGACTAAACTNTATATTTTTTTTGCAGATTTNTGAAAATTATCATCTTTGAAAATTTGATCTAACTTAAGCTTTGANTTCTCATNNACATGAGATATTAAATCTATTTCTTCTTCTTTTAGGTCAGTGGTATCNCCATCATANTTTTTACTAATTTTTACAATTGTATCACTCTCTAATTTCAAAAAATTTGGAATAGCTGCTNTCATTACAGCTCCNATACTACACATGTAATATTCACTAATCCATTTCCANAAATTTAANTGATTCGTNCCGACTACTGGAATCTCATCTAAAATTTCTAATACANTTTTGTATTTGATACTTGAATCATATTTATTGTCGTTAGAAAAGACAATTCCTGTATATAGTTTTCTTTTACCAAATTGAACTAANACTCTCTTNCCTANTTCTATTTNCTGATTACTTNNGTAAGAAAANGTACCCTCTACTGAAATAGGTAAAATAACTTCAATTATAGATTTATCTTTCANGATGAAAAATTACAATTTAATTCTCTAAAATGCGTTATTTAATCGTTCTCTTTTATTTAACTAAATTTGTCATATGAAAAAACTATATCTANTACCGCTAATCATCTTTTTTATTTCTTGTGAAAAAAATGANAGTTCAACAAATTTAACAATACACTTTAATCANACTNANAACANTTCNAATTCATTAGAGCTAGANAGCACTTCATATTTAAANTCATCATCTCAATCTTACACTGTTAANAGATTATGGTANNTNATNAGTNATNTNAAACTTCATANNTCAAACGGAGAATTAGNTGATATTGAAGATATTCATTTTGTTGATGTTANNAANAGAGAAACAANNGTTATTGATANTGGAACAATTGATGAAGGAATNTANAATAAGATCTCATTTACATTTGGATTAGATAGCTNAAAAAATGTNGACAACCAANATNTAAACGATTCNTGGCANAGTGACATGTTTTGGCCAAATAACCCCATGATGGGNTCTGGCGGATATCATTACATGAAATTAGAAGGNACATACGATACAATAAATCAATTCTACAATTGTCATACTGGACCNACNATGGGTTCTGATTATTCATTTAATGTGGAGCTTCCCATTGANTTTAATACGAATGATACTGAAGGTATTATGCTAAATATANTTATGAACGTAAATAACTGGTTTGAAAATCCTAACAATTTTGTTTTATCGAGCAATGGAATAATGATGAACATGGGTGCACAAATGCAACTCAAACAAAATGGTCAANCCNATGTATTTAGCTCTAGCGTAACATATTNAGGAAATCTAGNAAGATAAAATTTTGAGAAGTCTTAATTATAGTTTATTAATTATAATTTTTGCTTTNTTTTCTTGCAAAAAAGATAAGAACATAATAAATGGTTGCACTGACTCAAGTGCTGCAAATTATAATCCATATGCCATCTTCGATGACGGCTCTTGCTTACAATATATAACCACCCCTTATNTAATCAATATACCANATGGATTTNCNTTGATGCAAATTCCCTCTGACAATCCAATGACTGTNGAGGGTGTTGAGCTTGGTGAAAAATTATTTAATGACCCTATTCTGAGNGCTGACAATAGTATTTCTTGTGCAACTTGCCATATACAGTCCAACTCNTTTTCTCAACAAAGTCAATACAGCGTTGGAATTGACGGTATCGCAGGCTTTAGAAATGCATCTGCCTTGATTAATTTAGGATGGAACTCAAGCTTTAATTGGGATGGGTCAGCAAGCAGTCTAGAGGAACAGGCNTTTGAACCAGTTACGAACCCTATTGAAATGCATAATGAATGGGGAAATGTAGAAACTGAACTAAATCAAAATGAACAATACAGGGATCTTTTTAAAAAAGCTTTCAACATTGACTACATTGACTCTGTTCATGTTGTCAAAGCNATTGCTCAGTTTGAAAGATCATTAGTCTCTTACAATAGTAAATATGATAAGTTTATAAGGCAAGAANTTCAACTAACGCCATCTGAGCTCAACGGATTAACCATTTTTAATACTGAAAAAGGAGATTGCTTCCACTGCCATGGGACAAATCTTTTCACTAATGATGATTTTCATAACAATGGACTAGACACTGAACCATTTAGCGANTTAGGTTTAGCGATTGTTTCTGGAAATAGTGAAGATGCNGGTAAATTCAGAACACCCACATTAAGGAATGTTGAACTTACAGCACCNTATATGCATGATGGTAGATTTTCNACNCTAGAGGAGGTGATTGACCATTACAATAGTGGAGGTCATTANTCCTCAACTGTAGATCCCTTGATGAAGAAATTAGGTATTGGGCTGCTTTTGACTAATCAAGAAAAAGCTGATTTAATTGCATTTTTAAAAACATTAACAGATGATGATTATGTTAATGAATAAAAGGCTGATTAAGATAGGTTTTCTTTTCTTNTTGTTATTATTTTCAAAAATCAACATGTCTCAAAATTTTGAAAAATGCGGAAGTATGTTGCTTTTACAAAAAGCCATNAAAGAAAATAAGCAAATAGAAAGTAAAAGAAATTTGATAAATCAAAAAGTTTATGCTGAATCTATAAATAATGTTACTATACCAGTAGTTGTTCATGTTGTATATAGTAACGCNCAAAATAATATTTCTGATAGCAGAATATTTTCTCAGATTCAAGTATTAAACGAAGATTTTAGAAGAACAAATTCAGATGCTATTAATACCCCTTCTCAGTTCCAATCAGTCGTGGCTGACATGAGTATTAATTTTTGTTTAGCAAGTAAAGATCCAGACGGAAATCCAACCAATGGTATTATTAGAAAATTCACCAATAAATCTGGTTTCTCTTTGTATGACACAACAATTCATTACAATGCAACAGGAGGAAGCGATGCTTGGGACTCAGACAAATACTTAAACATATGGGTTTGTAACATTTATGGTGGAATACTTGGATGGGCTCAGTTTCCATATGCTGGAACGAAAGAAACAGATGGAGTTGTAATTAATCATGANAATTTTGGTATAAATTTAAATTATNCAAGTGCATATAATCTNGGNAGGACAACAACACACGAAGTNGGTCATTGGCTAAATCTTTTTCATGTTTGGGGAGATAATACTTGTGGAGATGATTTTGTTTTTGATACACCNANCCAAGAGCAAGCCAACTATGGTTGTAAGATACATCCTCANATCAGNTGTCANAATAGTGGAGANATGTTCATGAACTTTATGGANTACANTGANGATGANTGTATGAATTCATTTACAAANGGTCAAAAATCAAGAGCATGGAACTGTTTGCTNAATTANAGAGACAAAATATTCATCTCTGANGGNTGTGATACCTCAAACTTNTCAATGAGCTGTGANGCATCAATTGAATCAATAATTCATCCATNAANTAATGATAGTATTTGTNATCAAAAAATNTANCCNGCAATTGTAATAAAAAANAATAGNAGTGATCCGATGTATACATTGGATATNAATTACAGATTGAATGGTCAACAATATACTTATCAATCATGGAGNGGAAATTTATCTCAAAACATGAGTGACACAGTATATCTAGCTANNCTNAAAAATNTNCAAAACAATAATATNTTGGAGATTGAAGTTTCACTNCCCAANAATAAGATTGATTTAGATTTTTCNAANAANTTCTTATCCACNAATTATTACTCNAACATTGGAAGAANTGTTAANATTCAANTTCAAACTGANAATTATGCTCANGANAATNAATGGTATTTANATAANGAAGTTAATAATTCAATCATTGACTCAGGNNTNGTACTAANTAATAACACANTATATGANAGAGANTATTGCTTANCACAAGGNTGTTACCACTTTNTAATTTTTGACAGNGGAAACGATGGTATATGTTGTAATTTTGGTAATGGTTATTTTAATNCANTTTTTGGTGATTCACTTATTGGAAGTGGTGGTAGCTTTNTTAAGTNTTGACTCACTGAGCTTTTGCATATCAAATGAAAATCAANCAACNAATTTAAATAACTTACATGACNCAGTNNTAGANATATATCCAAACCCTGCTTCAGANAATCTATTTTTTAAATTNAAATCTCAAATAACAATTAATAATCCTATTTTTGTNGANATTTATGANATNGCTGGTAAGAAAATAATTAGCAAAAAAATTACNAGCAANANCTTAAATATNAGTAGTTTAGAAAATGGTGTTTATGTTTTGTTTATGAGCATAGACTCAACTAAATACACTAAAAAGTTTGTAAAACAATAAATGAGGGTAACCAAACTAATANCANTTTTGNTATTTTTTTCGCACATTTTATGTGCACAAAATATGAAAAAATGCATGACAACCAAGCTCGTTGAATNCGAACTAAGTATTAATAAAGATTATGAACAGGCTAGAGCNAATCTACTNTCAGAGACTCGTAATNTAAATANNAGTTCAANTGAAAGGNGTTCTGCAANAATAATACCNGTTGTTGTNCATGTAGTNCACAGAAATACTCACNCCTCAGTNGGTTCCGGCACAAATATCTCTAANGCTCAAATTGAAGATCAAATNAGAATTTTAAACGAAGACTATTCAAAAACNAATTCTGAATTTCCAAATCCTCCTAGAAGCACCTTCAAGAACATTNCAGGAAATNCGAACTTGCAGTTCTGTCTTGCTTCGGAAGATCCTNAGGGAAATCCAACTACAGGAATAACAAGAACATCAACNNCTAGAACAAACTTTGATGCAGATGATAATAATGATGCTAACGCAATGAAGTTAAATTCTACCGGTGGTAAAAACGGTTGGGATCCATACAATTATTTAAACATTTGGGTNTGTGATTTAACTAANTCAAGTGGCGGTGGAATGACGCTTGGATATGCTTATCTTCCAGGTCTACTTGCTGGCTTTGGATCTAACGCTTGGAAAGACGGTTTAGTAGTTGATTACAGATATTTTGGAACAACGGGAGTTGCCGCACCTAGCAGCGATGGTAGAACTGCTACTCACGAAATCGGACATTATCTAGGCTTAAATCATACTTTNTGTGAAACTGGTACNGGTAGTTGTTGTGATAATGATAATAACATTGGATGGCCACTTTCTTTTACAAGTGTCGACGATACTCCACCGACAAACGGTGTATATTGGAGTTTTGTTAATGCATCATACCCAAGCACAAGCTCAGGTTCTTACAATTCATGTAATGACTTTGCATACGGATTTAATTCAGACATGCCAGACATGCATGAAAATTTCATGTCATATGCTCTAAACACTTGGATGTTTTCTAACGGGCAAGTNGATGTGATGAATAGTGTACTAAATAGATCTGAAACACAAGCAGGAAGATCAAGTTTNAAAAATGGTAGTGTTCCCGTCAATTGCAGCACATTAGGCATTCAAGAAAATATAATTAATGATTTTACAATTTATCCCAACCCCGCAAATGGAAGGATAAAAATTAGCTCAAAAAATAANCTACANATTAATACGATTAAAATCTTTAGTATAGTTGGTAAAAATGTACANTATATTAATAATTACAGATCTGAAATAGANCTTGACTTAACACACTTGACNTCAGGTGTTTATTTTGTAGATATTTCTACTGATGAAGGAACTATTTCAAAAAGGTTAATAATCAACTAGTATANTTTCTCCATTTCTCAACAAGNTCACGCATATCATCCGGTAGATCAGAAACAAACTCAAGCTTTTTTTTNCTAGCAGGATGCTCAAATGATAGTGATCTCGCATGCAGTGCTTGTCTATCACAAATTTTAAAACAATTGGTTACAAATTGTTTGTACTTTGTAAANGTTGTACCCTTAAGTATCTTATCNCCTCCATATTCCATATCATTGAACACCGGATGTCCTAGATACTTTAAATGAACTCTAATTTGATGTGTNCTTCCAGTCTCTAATTTACACTCNATTAATGTAGTATATCTGAACCTTTCAACAACTTTATAATTAGTAATGGCTCTTTTACCAAATTCAGCATTAGGAAATACACTCATTACTTTTCTATTTTTCAAACTTCTTCCAATATTTGCATCAATAGTTCCTTGATCTTCAATAACATCACCCCACACCAAAGCTAGATACCTTCTGTCAAGATTNCTATCAGAGAATTTCTTTGACATTATCGACATACTAACTTCATTTTTAGCAATTACTAAAATTCCNGANGTGAGCTTATCTAATCTATGAACTATTCCAGGTCTTGTCTCATCTCCTTTATTAGGTAAGTTCTTAAAATGAAANGCGAGTGCATTTGCAAGAGTACCTTCATAATTTCCATAGCCAGGGTGTACTACAATTCCAGCTTCTTTATTTANAATAAGNATNTCNTCNTCTTCATATTTTATATCTAGTGGTATGTCCTGAGGAACTAACTCAATNTCTCTTTTTGGATAGTCATAGATTATTTTAACTATATCCTCTGATTTTACTTTATGGNTTGACTTAACTGTAATTCCGTTTACGTAAATATTACCTGAATCAGCTGCCTTTTGAATTTTATTTCTAGTTGCATTTTCTATNAAATTCATCAAGAATTTATCAACTCTTAATGGATTTTGGCCCTTATCAGCAACAAATTCATAATGAATAAATTCATCACTCATTTTTAATGATTATTTTTTTTGTCACTAATTCATCTTTAAACANAATNTTAAATAAGTATAAGCCAGATGATAAGTTTCTTACGTCAATACCATGCTCTACATCTAAATATTGATAAGAGTTGATTTCATTACCCCAAAAATCATANATNATAAGCTTTTCAAACTNNNTNGAACACTGAAAATANATTTTTTNAGANGANGGNTTNGGCCATAATNTNATATTTAANTTATCNATTTCACTTGTGGTTAANAGNATGTCTTTTTCTGAAACAATNGNTCTAATCATCCAAGANCTNNGGTANTGAGAATTTAACCAAGTACCATTANAATTATAAAACATATANTGATTTGAGTTTTTGTTTAAATCNAGNCCTATGTTTAGCAAATCATCNGTTGTTTGAATCCATCCNACNTAGAATGTNCCAGACATTTGGAAAAGAGAATCAATAAGTATCGTCTGAAATTTAGTGTTTCTACTGTGTCTTGGACTCTCCAGCCTNCTGTAAAGTACATCCCCTGGCTTTCCACTGTTGTCATTCCAAACTGTNAGATAGAAATCCAAATTAGAAACAGANTCAAGCATTTGAGGAAAATAAAATTGTACNGCNCGAAGNGTGTCAGGTCTATTTAATTTAAATTGTAATGCTCCTTTGGCTCCNGTGACATTTATTCCATAAGCTGACTCNGCTGACCCATCATCNTATGCAAAACTTGAATTAAANTCTTGAATGTAACTAATNGTNTCNTTGTATTTGTAATCATCAGANCCTGTCTTNATTACATGTTTAATTTCAAATNTTGCACTATCNATTTGAAATGAGTTAAANATGTTATCATCAACAATAACAGNAGGNGAATGTGAAAANTTTCCNATNGAATCATAATCATTTATTGANTAATTTCTCCAACCAGCAGATGGAAAAGTNGATANTTGATTATTTTGTTGATCATAAACAAAATATTTGTAATCNACNTTTATACTAGCATCATTATTTCTTATTGGNATATCAATACTGTCTATTAGTTCAGTTGATTCATTNTTGAGAAAATGTTTCCATGGCATTTGNGTATATCGTTNAAGCAAAGANCCNTGTTTTCCNANAAAAGCAACATCATTTANTTCATTTGTATCAGAAACACTATTAAACTTATCNAGTAATACATAATCNAAGTTCCAGTGATCAAAGTTNCCTGATAGAGTAGCGTAATTAAAAAATCTAAATCTAAANTTTTGATGNAAAAATTTATTNTCNTTNATAAAAATTACTTTTTTTTCGAAAGGATANTATGAANTNCCGTTTATTGCCCAAANTCTATTCCANTTGAGNGAGTCATCAAGAAACTCTAAAACAAGACTNTCCTGATTTTGNGGAAAATCACCNACNCCTTGNGGCTGGTAAAAAAACATCAAGAATATNGAGTCAAGATTTGAAATATCAATTTCTNTTGATGTTANATAGTCAGCTACACCNTANGANTTTNTNACTGAAATATCATATGCAAAACCATTTGAATCTAACCCNTCAAATGTTGCGACTCCNGANGATATNGGATTTATAGCNTAGCTATTATTTATTAAANTACTNCTATCAGNCCAATTNTNATNTGAAATATTAGAATTGGAAAAATCATCAAAAAAAGGAAATGATGNTNNNTTAGNNGANNNAAGATTTNTAAAANTAANATTTTCATNATNCCCTCTNNTCTTAAGTACTGANACNANCTCTTGNGAAAATGAACAAAAANNTGATAATAGAAAAAATAATAAAATGATTTTACTCATAAAATAAATCAATTGAACTTCCAGTATTAATTTTTTCTCCTTCTATATATTCAGGTTTTTGATTAGCAATAATTGCTGTACTGGAGTCAGTAATTTTACTATCAAATATTTCCAGGCCTATGTTTAAAGAAAGTGTCTTTAAAATTATATTAGCCTCTACTCTAGTTAAACCCATAAGGTTTGGCATATCAATGTAATCATCACCAACTCCTTTACCTACCAAAAGATCAACTATTGTTCCTTCGAAAAGCTCTTGACCAGCATTAATACTAATTTCATTAACGGAGTGTCCTAATATTTTATTTCTTGCTATATCAACTTTATACTCTAGATTACCTACAACTAATTTATTGTCATTTAATTTTTTAACGGCCTGTCTTAATGTAAGATCGTATACCTCTGGGAAGTATACTCTTTGTCTTTGAAGTGAATTTATGGTTAAATATATCCTTCTATTTTTTTTTACTTCAAAATTTGGCTCTGGAGATTGATCTACAACAACTCCTTTGTCTGTGTTTTTATCAAAAATTGAGTCAATGATAATGTACCTGAGTTTGTTTTTCTTGAAAGCAGAATCAAGATTACTAACATGGATACCTGAAAAATCAGGAACTTGAATATGTCTATTATTTGCTGTGTATATATCTAAAGACTTTAACCAAATAAAAAATAAAGCAAATAGTGTTAGTGCTGAATATAAAATTGTTTTTAAATACTTTTTCATAAGTCTGATCAACAACAAATTTATGAACTTAGAAAATAATCTCATTAAAATTAAGTGTATTTTTGTTTAAATGGAGAAAGTTGTTATCATTACAGGTGGTTATTCATCAGAGCACAACATTTCATTGCAGAGTGCGCAGACTGTAGAAATTGAGCTTAAGAATTTAGGCTATTCAGTCAGTATTCTAAAAATTGAGAAATCAGCATTTGATTATCGTTCAATAAAAACTGCAATGTTTGACTGTGCATTCATAGCACTTCATGGACCTCCAGCTGAAGATGGTGATATTCAAAAATATTTAGATAAAATTAAATTACCCTACACTTGCTCTGGCTCAAATATTTCATCAATTACATTTAACAAATATGAATGTAATTTGATGCTAAAGAAGCTAGGACTAAGATGTCCAAAATCTATATCTGTTAGTGATGAGAGTAATATAGACTATCAATCTGTTGAAAAAGAATTTTCATATCCACTTATTGTTAAACCAAACAGATCAGGATCTAGCTATGGTGTTAGTAAAGTAATTAATATGATGCAACTAAAAGTTGCTATTAAGCTTGCTTTTGAACACGACAATCACATAATGTTCGAAGAATTTATTGATGGTACAGAGGTAAGTTGTGGTGTTTACTACAACAATGCAGTAACTTCTTTACCAGTAACAGAAATTGTAACAGATAATGAGTTTTTTGATTATGAAGCTAAATATGAGGGCAAATCCAATGAAATTACACCAGCAAGGATCAATCAAAAAATATATTCAAAAATTAAAAATTTAACAGAAAAAATATACTCAGAACTCAATTTAAAAGGAATTTGCAGAGTGGACTACATAATTAAAAACAACTTACCCTATATCATAGAAATTAATACTGTACCAGGCTTATCAAATGAAAGTATAATTCCTAAGCAATTGAAAGGTATGAACATATCATTGTCAGAAATTTTTAAAATAAGTATAGAAAATGCAACTTTTAATGAATAAATTTGAAAAACTTTTCTCATGAGTAACTTAAATAACGAAGAAAGACTCAAAATACTTAGAGCGAGACTTGACGAGATTCAACAAAAGAATTTTTCTACTGAAGATGTAAAAAACAAAAAAGAAAAAGTTGTTGAAACACCTACTTCAACTGATAAAAATACATCAAAAAGTAATGTGTTAAAATATGTTATAATCAGCGCTTTAATTGGATTTGGGTTGACCTACCTTTTTACTAATGTAATTGATATTGAAACTAAGTTTGAATTAGAAACTGAAAAAATTTCTGATGATTCTTCCAAAGAAGTTGAAGAAAGTGAAGAAATAGTTGAAGTAGAAGAAAATATTACTTATAATTTCATTGTCAATGAAGACTTCTCTCATCTAATAATAAGTACATTGAGTTATTCTGAAGAGGAAGCAAAAAAGATGCTAGACAAGTATACTTCTGAGGGTTATCAAGCCAGCGCTTTCTATATTCCAGATAATTCTAACTCAAGTCAAGAATTATTTAAAATTAAGATCGGGCCATACTATTCATTAGAGGAAGCTGAGCAATGGAACTCAACGTTAGAAGAAGAAACTGAAATTATAGCTCTATAACCTACATAAATGCATGCTAAAATTGTTGATGTTGATTCAATACTTGAACTACGACATAAAGTATTGAGACATGGGAAAGCATTTGAATCTTGTTTTTACAAAGAAGACAGAATTGCATCAACTATACATTTAGCAGCAATTATTAAAGATACAATCGTCTCATGTGCAACTTTTTATAGTGAAAAAAATAATCATATTGCTTACAAAAACTCATTTCGTTTAAGAGGAATGGCGACTGAAGAGAAATTTAGAAAAAAAGGATTTGGCAAACTTTTGTTAAAAACTGCAGAAAAAATAATCAGTGAAAGAGGTAGTAATAATTTATGGTGTAATGCTAGAATTAAAGCCGTTCCATTCTATCTTTCATGTGGGTATAAAATATTTGGACAACTATCTGATATTCAAGAAATTGGGTCTCATTATATGAGGTATAAAAACATATAAATATGGACTTTACTGATGAGCAAATCGATAGAATTATACAAATGGCTTGGGAAGACAGAACTCCTTTTGAAGCAATTGAACATCAATTTGGAATAAAAGAAAATGATGTAAGAAAAATAATGAGAAAAGAAATGAAAAAAAGTTCTTTTATAATGTGGAGAGAAAGAGTAAAGTCGAGAAAAACCAAACATAAATCATTTTCTGGGGCAGATAGATTTAAATCAAAAAATCAAAAATGATCAAAATTTTCTTTTTACTATTTATTTTTCAATCCTCTTTTTCTCAAGATTTACAGTCAAAAGACTACTTTAAAAATTTGACAAGTAAAGAAAGAAAGATTATTGTAGATAAGGGTACTGAGAGACCATACACTGGTAAATATAATAATCATTACAAAAAAGGAACTTACGTATGTAAAGCTTGCTCCAACCCTCTTTTTAAATCAAACACAAAATTTGATTCAAAATGTGGATGGCCTTCTTTTGACAAAGAAATAGAAGGCTCAGTCATAAAAATTCCTGATTATAGCTTAGGTATGAAAAGAACTGAAATAGTATGCTCGAAATGTAAAGGACATCTAGGGCATATTTTCTACGGTGAAAAGTTTACAAAAGAAAATACTAGACATTGTGTAAACTCAATAAGCTTAAACTTTATCGAGGATTCAGACTAGATGTAATTTTTTTGGAGATATTCATTAGCTTCTTGAATTAGCTGAAACTTTTCCTTAGCCATATCTTTAATTCCTTTACTCATTCCAGATAATTTGTCTGGATGAAATTCCTTAGCTAAGCTTCTGTAAGCGGTTTTAATTTCGTCTGCAGTTGCAGATTTTTTTAATCCTAATATATTCAAATAATACTCTGATTTATCATCTGAGGCCACAGAAGAACTATTAATGAACTGACTCCTTATGGCATTGATTCTTTCAACAGTAAATCCAAGTTGACTACCAACTAAATAAATAATTTCATCCTCACCTTTAGTAATTTTTCCATCTGAGGAGGATACATAATATAAAAATTGAAGTATGGAATAAAATTTAGATGGTATTAATTTATCCTTTATTACTTGTACTAATTGATTAAGACTATAATCTCTGATTGGTGATACTTTTGCTTCTTTAAAAATCCTATTTGTTCTTTCAAAACCAAATGCTCTTTTAAAGTAATTTCTTACTGTCTCAACCTCTATACTCTCAATATTACCGTCTGATTTGATAATCATTGAACAAATTCTGAGCAATGCTATTTCAAATGAAATATCAGTTGTTAATCTTCTTGTATATCTACTAACTATTGAATACGCAATTATAGCTCCTAATATGCCTGCAAAATACCACCCAACAATAGCTGCTATCCACTTATAATATTTGACATCAAAAAAACCAACCATAGAATTACAAATTTATGATAAAAACATATTACCTAATAAATAATTTATAATTTCATTTAATAACTTTGTTTTATGAAAAAAATATTACCTCTTTTTTTAACTTTTCTTTTTTTTTCTTGCGCAGAGGATGATGTTGATACTATGAAGCTCCAATCTGTTTATACTGAAATTGAAATAACTAATTGCCAAAGTATGTCATTTAATATTACTTCGCAATTTGGAACTGGATCATTTACTTGCTCTGGAAACAACTATACTTTCACCACGAATACTTATCAAGCGAGTGTAATTGAAAACACTTCTTTTATTTATCAGCTTTCAATAGTACCTTCATCTTATAATTTTACAAGTTGTATTGATTTAGTCACTAAAGTCTATCATAATAATAGTTTATATGAGACAAGAAATTATTCTATAGGTCTTCCCCCTTTATCATGTTCTGAAATTTATGGTGTTAGTGAAATGTATTCTATGATTGCTGATTAATGAAGATCTTATCACTAGCTCTTTTGATATTTGGAAATTTAATTTCACAAGACAATAACAATACAACTTTCACAACAGTTAATTTAAGTAATGAGTTTAACGTACCCTATCCCAATACCAAAATTAAATTCAGTGGCAAAAGAACCAGTATAGTTACAATTACTGATAGCTTAGGTCAAACAGCTGTTGACATAGTCCAAGGAGATACAATCGTTGTTTCTTGCGTAATAAACGACAAAGAGTATGAATTTGATAACATAATCTACATTGATGATACTCAAAATATTTCCTCAGCGGAAATTAATCTCCAGATTGATTTATATGAATCAATTATTGAACTTAAAAACCTAAATTTTGAATCAGCTAAATATGATATAAAACAAAAGTACTACACTGATTTAAATGATATTTTTGGATACTTAAAACAAGAAAAAAATATTAACATTGAAATTGCTGGACATACTGATGATATTGGAGATGATGCGTATAATCAAAAATTATCAAATGACAGAGCCCTTAGTGTTAAATCATTTCTTGTTCAAAAAGGAATTGATAGCAATAGAATCAAATGTGTGGGATATGGAGAGCAGCAACCAATTGCTGACAATTCAACAGAATTTGGAAGAGAAAAAAACAGAAGAATCGAAATAAGAATACTTAAATGAAAAAAACATTTATTGTCATATTACTACTTCAAACAATTATAACTTGTTCTTTTTCTCAGCAGTTAAACTTCGGAAATCACCACATAATCAGCACTGGAGCTGATGGCTATGGTAGAGCAAGAATAGTAACTGTTTCAAATGGAGATCCATTAATAGTTTGGAGAAAAGATAGTTCTCCAAAAATGCTTAAGGCTACTAGATGGAGTGGTTCTAGTTTTGTTAGCTCATATGACATCACTACTGCAGGTGTTAATCCAAACTCATGGGATGGACCTGAAGTTGCTGCAAAAGGAGATACAGTCTATATAGTTTTCACTTCTTTAGCAACTTCTCAAACTGCTATAATGCTAATAAAATCTTTTGACGGAGGGCTTAACTTCTCTGATACAATAAGAGTATCTAAGAACGATCCGCTTCATAAATATAGAATGGGAAACATAGCAATAGACAAGTCAGGAAACCCAGTTGTGAGCTATATGCAGTATTTACTGAACTGGATGGAACCCAAGCAAATGGTAAATAAATCAAATGATTTTGGCAATAGTTTTGTTGGTGCTGTTGAGGCCAGTCACCTTTCACCTGGAGAGCCATGTGATTGCTGCAAGTCTTCTCTAGTCATAGACAATGATAACATTTACCTTCTTTACAGAAATGATGACAATAACGTCAGAAATAGTTTTGTTGCAAAATCTTCTAACGGTGGATTAATTTTTGACACTTATTCTGACCTTGATGACTTTAATTGGATTATAAGCTCATGTCCTTCAACAACACCAAAAGGAGTTATTAATAATGATTCTCTAACAGTAGTTAGAAAAAGCGGTGCAACAGGCAACAACGAAGTTGTAATCAGCAGTATTGATAAAACAAGTTTAAGTTCATCACAATGTTTTAATATTGACTATCCCCCACCTGGAACTATTCAAAATTATCCTGAAATTGATAATCAGGGTGATTCATTATTTGTGGTTTGGCAAGATAATAGAAATGGCCTGAGTGATTGTTTTATAAAATACTCTTTTAATGGAGTAAATAATCTAGCTTATATCAGTTCATTTACTGATACTTCTGTTACTGGTCCAAAGTTGAATCCTCATGTAGCCTACAGTAATAATAAATTGCACTTGGTTTATACTGATTATAGTGCCTACAGTATAAAATATGTAAAGGCTAATCTTGGAAATACAACTATTGTTAATGAAAATAAGAATTCTCAAAAAAAATATTTCAATTTTGATTTACTTGGAAGAAAAAATCATAATTCTTATTACAAAATAATCCTCCAAAACAAGTGAATTCATTTTTAAAAAAAGTTTTAGTCTTAATATGTATTTGCTATAGTATGTATACTTTTGGCCAAAACAATTACTCAATGCTTTCCCACTCTAGTGAATGGCATGTAACGTATTGTAATAATGGATGTATTACTGATTTATATTTTATTAATCATGATACAATATTTAACTCTACAAATTACAAAGTACTTGACGGCTATCACTTTATTTCTAAAACATTTTGGCTCAGAGAGGATATCACAACAAAACAAGTGTTCATGTCTTTTATTCAAAATACCGAAAGAAAAGAAGTTCCTTTATATGATTTTAGCTTGAATACTGGAGATTCTATAATTGTTAATAACCCTATTAGCCCTCTACCATCCAATATGGGCTACTTTCATGTTGATTCAACAACAACTATTAATCTCAATGGAAACAACCTAAAAATGCTTTTTCTATCCTCGAATAATTACAGTAACAAACCAATATGGATTGAAAGTATTGGTTCATTATCTTTAATTAACACACCTGGAGGATCTCCTGATGTTAATGGTATTGGCAAACTTAGTTGTCATTATGATACCACTAATTTGATTTACTCTCAACTCGATTCCATTGATCAATGCAACTATGGTGGTTCAATTATTATCAGTTCTAATAAATTTGAACATATACACAATCAAAAAAAATTATTAAAAGTTATAAATATCCTTGGAAAAGAATCTAAGACTGAAAAAAACATCCCTTTATTTTTTATTTATGATAATGGATTAGTAGAAAAAAAAATAATTATTGATTAACTTTTTGCATAACTATTTTAATTAATAGTTATACATTTGCAAAAAAATTAATTAAAATGAATTACTTAAACTATATATTAATTGCTTTATTTCTAATTGCATGTGGATCTAAAGAAGAAAAAAAAGAAAATGCAGTAACAGAGACTAATGTCCCAACAACCATTCAAGAAGTAAAGGAAGAGGATAAAAACTGGAAGGAATTTGAAGTTTTTGCTGAAGGTAATACAATGGCAGAAATGAAATTCAACATAGGTAGCATCTCAGTGGATGAAGGTGATTGGGTGAGAGTCATATTAGAAAATAAAGGAGTTGATGTAGCTATGATACACAATATCGTTTTTGTCAATTATGGAACAAGAAAAGAAGTAGCTATGCAATCTATGAATGCTGGACCTGAGCAAAAATATGTTGCTAAAGGTCCTAATGTCATTGCTTACTCTGACTTAGCAGATCCAGGTGAAACAGTAACTTTAGAGTTTGAGGCTCCAAAAAAAGGAAATTATGAATTCATCTGCACCTACCCAGGACATGCAGAAATGATGAGAGGTTACTTCTTTGTAAAGTAAATTCTGAAAATTTATCATTAGGTTTATTCCAAAAATATTCTTCGTTGAGATAAACCTAATGTTCTTGAAATCTCATGTTAGATCAATTATTCAAACTAACATCAGTCTTACAAGCTTTTAAACAAACTTAAAACTTTCTCTAGAAAGTTTTTATCAGTGTAGCGTAACTATTTCTGATTGAATAGATGAAAGTAATTCCAGTTTTTGATGTTGCTACAATCTGATTTCCTTAAACTATAGCATTCTTTATGTTGTTTCCAAATGTTTGTATAACTCCAAAGCGTTGAGACGATCTCAGCTGAATATATACATTAGAAACTGTAGTATAATAATCTACTGGTACTGAGTTGTTTTTAACCATTTAAAGTTTACATTGTTAGTTCTTCAAAGGTATATCTTGTTGGAGAAAATCCATGTGTCTTAAAAATATTTTGAGTAGACTCTTTTGTTAGCCATTTCTTCAATTCCACAGGATTGACATCAAAGAAAAGTTCGACAAGATTATTATCATCTATTTTTGCAAAAATAGATTTCGAATTGTCACACCAAGAATCAAATTCTTTTTTTAGAACATCATAGCCATTTTTTTTAAATTCATCTACGTTATTGCACTTTGCTGTTAACATTAAGTTCATAATTTTTAATTTATTTGATTAATTAATATTGATTTTTCAACCAAGCCAGAACTTCTAAAAATTTCAAAATTGTCTTTATAAAATATATGAGTAGGAATACTTTTTATATTGTACAATTTTGATAGTTCTTTATTGGCATCCAAATCTAATGATAAAATTTTAACATCTCTTTCATTAGAAATTTCATCCAAAACAGGTTTCATTTTTTTACATGGCACACACCACTGAGTACTAAAATCTAAGATAACTGATTTGTTATTCTTTAAAAACTCATTAATTTCTTTAGCACTATATATTCTACTCTCATTTGTTTTCTCATATTTTGACTTAATTACATCAAAACCACTGTCTTCCCAAGCCCCAATTCCTCCATTAAGGTTATACACTTCAGTGAATCCAAGTGATTGCATTATATTAGCTGCCCTGCTACTCCTTCCTCCACTTCTGCAGTAAACAAGTATAGGAACATCTTTTTTTACTAAATCAAGCTTTTCTTTGAAATCTGAGCCATAATAATCAATGTTTGTAGCATCATAAATGTGACCGGACACAAATTCCTCTTTAGTTCTAACGTCTATAATAATACTATTGACTTTGTTAGAATTTATTTCAAATAAAGCTGCATCAACTTTTTGAATGCTTTGTGATGTAGATTGGTTTGAACATGAACACAAAAAAACTACAAAAAATATAAAGAGTATTTTTTTCATATTTCAAACATAAATATTTTTTAATTCTTTTTTTGTTCTGATGATTAAAAAAAAAAAGTTTAATATTTTCTATCTTTATAAAAGTTTTAAATAAGTTTTTGAGATCAACATCATTTATTTTATCACTTTTATTGGCAATAAATTGCAATTATTTATACTGCCAAACAACTGATTGGGTTGTTTCATTTGGTGGTATTGACTCTGACAAAGGAATTAGTATTGGAACAGATTCCTTGGGCTTTATCTACGGAAGTGGTTACTTTAATAATCAAGCAACTTTTGGTGGTATTACTCTAACTAATAAACCTTTAAGTACATCAGGAAACAACAAGGAGAATTTTGTATTTAAAATGGATTCATCAGGAAACGTACTTTGGGCTGTTGCTGGCGGTGACCTTTCAGGTGGCTGTTGCGATGACCGTGCATTAGGTATGCATGTCACAGCAGGTGGAGAAGTTTTTATAACAGGTACTTTCTGGTCATCATACTACATTGATTCATGTAGTGTAACTCAAAATCAATGGGGAACTGCTTTAAATGCTCATGATAATTCGTTACTTGCTAAGCTTGATACTGATGGTAATTGTGTTTGGGTTATTGGTTTTGGTGCCGACGAGGGAGCTGGAAGTGGCTACAACTGCCCCTATCCTATTTATGATGCCGATGATCACTCCTATGACGTAAAAGTTGACAAAGATGGTTTTATCTACGTGACTGGTTTTTTCTCTGGCCTGAGTGCTGAGTTTGATAATTTAACAATAACTAATCCTAACTGGGGTGTTGATTGTCAACCAAAAGGATATATTGGAAAGCTAGACCCCGCGGGTAATTGGCTATGGGTAAAGGAATTTGATGGCATTAAGGATCAAAGAGGATCTAGAGATAATAGATTAGCGATTGATAAATTTTCAAATATTTATGTAATCGGTGGCTTTCAAAATACAGGTACCTATGGACCATTTTCATTAACATCCAATGGAGAATGGGATGCATTCATTTTTAAAATGGATAAAGATGGAAATTGGATTTGGGCTGAGGGATTTGGAAGTGATAGAACAGACAGAGCAAATGGTGTAGCCGTAGATGTTTGCGATGATATTTACGTTACTGGGGAATATAGAAATCCTATTGTTTTTTCAGGTGCAAATGCATCAAATGGAACTGACACCTTAAGTCATAAGCAAAAAAGAGATGTATTTGTTGCTAAAATTAACAACCAAGGAGAGTGGAAATGGGCAAAAAGAGCTAGAACTGATGGTACTGATAAACCATACCAAATGTCAGTAGATGCTAATAAACAAGTTTTTTTGGGTGGAACTGCTAAAGGAGATTTAAAATTTAATGACAACTTAACTGTATCACCACAAATTCCTGGAGATACTACAGCTTCAGCATGGATCGCTCAGCTAGATGGTTCTACCAACACTGGAGATTGGGTATGGGCAAAGCAAGCAGGATGTGATACAGATGATGATGACAGAACAAATGACATATGTGTAGATAGATTTGGTAATGTTTATGCCATTGGTTTTTTTGAAGACCTAGCTAACTTTGATGGAACTATTCTTGATGCAACAGGAAGAAGTAAAGATATTTTCGTTTGGAAGATGAGCATGACACCTGGTAGTTTCACAATCTCTAATACATATGATACTGTTTATACTGAGGAGATGGTTTATAATCCAGCAGATACAGGAATATTTATTACATCCACATACACAGTGGATGGGTGTGACACAAACTTTGTAGACTCAGTACTTTATAATAAACTTGGTGTTTTAATAGATTTCAATATCAATAACCCTGGCTCTGCAACAATAACAATTGATGGAGTTTTAAGAAATATGCCATATACCCAAAGCTACTGGGCAGGTGATACTATTTTCTTATCAGCTATAATTCAACCCAATTGGTTGTTCAACAAATGGTCAACATACTTCAATTCTATTTTGCCCTCCTCTACTTACTTAAATTCTTACTTTATTGCTAGCGCTAGTGATTCATGTGTACTTCAAACATATCCCAAGCCACCACTGACTGCATTTATTTCTGGTAATGATACCATATGTAATAACCAAAAAGAAATTTCCGAGATAAAAATATCATTTAACAGTGGTACTGAACCATTTACATTTACATATTCGATTGATGGAGTTACTCAAACCAGTATTACAACAGACTTGAACCCCTACATTATTTACACCAATCAAAGTGGAGTCTATAGCTTAGAATCATTTTCAGATGCTCTTGAAACAGGATCTATTTCAGGAAGTGCACTTATTGTTGTTAATGACGCTCCTGAAGCTATCTTTTCAAGCTCTAGTGATACCCTTTCAATTTTATATCCTACTATTCAATTAACTGATCAATCAATAGGTTATATAACCTCATGGGCTTGGGATTTTGGTGATAATAGTCCAATTGAAAGCATACCAAATCCAATTCATAACTATAATGATGAGTATGGAATCTATCAAATTAGTTTAATAGTTGAGGATAACAACGGATGTACAGATACCTCTATTCGTCAAGTATGGGTTACTGATGAATACTGGATGTATATACCTAACAGCTTTTCACCTGACTACGATGGAGTAAATGATTTATTTTGTATTTACTACAATGGTATTCGAACTGAAACTTTCTTATTTAACATATATGACCGATTTTCAAGCTTAGTTTATTCTACTGATAATATAAACGATCTTGAGTGTCTATTAAATACAAACGGCTGGAACGGAAAGCATCAAAAAGACGGAACACCTCTTCCAAACGGAACATATGTCTACGAAATTTATTTACAAGATTTCGAAGGTTGGAAACACAAAGAATATGGTCAAATATTTATTGTTAGATAATTTACGACAGAATTTTAACATT
Source organism: Flavobacteriales bacterium (assembly GCA_002716345.1). GTDB lineage: Bacteria > Bacteroidota > Bacteroidia > Flavobacteriales > BACL11. Next base: position 150,335 of record PBAP01000002.1, read on the forward strand.
AACTTAACATATAGATTAGTTTCTCAATTTATAATTTACAAAAGCATTGACACTCAAAGAAGGTTTAATTTAAAGATAAGCTATGCACTTTAAACTAAATAATAATATCTTTATTTTCAAATACCATAACTCTTTGGGAATGTTTTTTAAGAGCCTCATCAACCATCTTTTCAGCTAATCTTGATACAGGCAATGGCTTTAAAGAGTTAAGAACACCAACTGAATTTAGAGCTTTAAATATAAAAATGCCTATCTTTTCATTGGCTCGCATTACATCTGACTGTCTTATGAGAAAAGGAGGCTGATAAATTTGAATATTTTCAAAGCTAAGTTGTTTGACTGAACTCTCAAGCAATCCTTTGATTTTGGGATAAAAAAACAAAGAATTTTCATTTGCCCCAGATGAAGAAACTAATGATAGTGTTTTTATATTATTTTCAGATGAAATCTTAGCTAGATTATACTGATATGTATAATCAACTTCAAATTGTTTTGTTTTACTCTTCGCATCTTTTAAAGTAGTTCCAAGTGCAGAGAACAGAATATCTCCATTAATGATACTACTGTATTTATCTATTTCTGCAAAATTGATTACGTGAACATCTAACTTAGGACTTGATACGTCTAATTTTTTTCTAGTGAAAGCAATTATATGCTTTACTTCTGACCTTAGTAAAAGTATTTTAATTAATTCTCTTCCCGTTGCTCCGGTTGCTCCAATAACAATTGCTTTCAATTTATATATTTAATAGTTTTCTCAAAAGTAATAATATTCAATAATTTACGTTATGTAAATATGAGAGTATTAAGAATGTTCAAATCTTATTTAGCTAGAAAAAAAAGATCTCAAAATAAAGAGATTTTAAATGATCTAGAAAAGAGAGAATTCTCAAATAAAAGAAATCTTAAAAGGAAATATATAAAAATTAAAAAAAGACAATCTAGCAACTCAATATAGAGATATTAGAAATTGCTTTTTTAATTTTGTAAATGTTTCAACACAAAATGAATTCAAAACAAAATACTGTTTTAGTAACAGGTGCTAACGGCTATCTAGCAAGCTGGATTGTAAAAAAGTTATTAATTGAAGGACATAATGTTCATGCTACAGTAAGAGATATACATAACAAAGAAAAAATTAATCATCTTTTAGAGTACGGAAAAAAATATAAAGGAAATATTAAATTCTTCTCAGCAGATTTAATTGAAAAAAACTCTTTTGATGAAGCAATGAGAAATTGCTCAATTATTTTTCATACTGCTTCCCCATTTAAATTGGAAATTAAAGATTCTATTAAAGAACTAATCAATCCAGCACTTGATGGGACAAAGAATGTCTTCTCATCAGCCGATAAAGTAGATTCCATAAAAAAAATTGTGTTAACAAGTAGTGTTGCCGCTATGTATACAGATGCATCTGAATGCAAAAATTTAATTAATAATGAAATCACGGAACTAGTTTGGAATAAAACAGCATCGGTTAACTATCAGCCATATTCATATTCAAAAACATTAGCAGAAAAGGAAGCTTGGAGGTTATATAAAAAGCAGAGAAAATGGGAATTAGTTGTTATAAACCCTAGCTTAGTTTTAGGCCCATTTCCAAATGCAACACAAAACACATCTGAGAGTATCAATCTTTTAAAACAAATAGGAGATGGAACCTTTAAAATCGGTGTACCTAAAATGCCCATTGGTGTTGTTGATGTTCGAGATGTTGCTGATGCGCACTATGAGGCTGCATTTAATAAAAATGCTAGTGGTAGATATATAACAAGTGCTTACAATACAAGTTTTTTAGAAATATCTAAATTATTGAATTCTGAATTTGGAGATTCTTTCCCTATACCCAAAAGACCATTACCAAAATGGCTAGTATTCTTGATAGGACCTCTACTAAATAAGGCACTCACAAGAAAATATATCAGAAATAATTTTAATAAGGATTTTAGAGCAAATAATAATAAAATACAAAAAGAGCTAGGTATAAACTTTAGACCTTTGAAGCAAACTCTTATTGAAAGCTTTCAGTCTCTAATTGATCAGAAAATTATCTAAGCTGTTAATCCTTAGATATAAAGTGTGGTTTAAGAGCATTTTTAATAGTTTCTTCAAACTTTTCATCAGCTATTACAAATGAGATAGAAACAAATTCATTTATCTTCTTACTGCCAATATCTAAAATTTCAATTTTTTCTCTTTCAAAAAATTCTTTGAGGTGATTCATCTGATGTTCAGCAATTTTTAAAGAGTCATAACCATTAAATTGCCAAGTAAATTTTTTCTTTGCCAAAGGAATAATTTTTTGGATTTAAAACTTAGTTTGTTAGCTAAATGCTTAAAGATTTTTTTCTTTTCTGATTATCGACTTTCTTTTTCCATTTTTCCTTGGCATACTTCTGTAGATCAACCACTTGGTCTTTTTCATCGATAATTTCAATACCAATAAGAGTTTCAATAATATCCTCCATTGTTACTATTCCATCTAAACCTCCGTACTCATCTACAATAATGGCGATATGTTCCTTTTTTTGGATTAAATGATTAAATAAAGCAAATAAGTTAACGGTATTAGGATATGTTAGAATGTTTCTTTTAAATGCGGTCAATGACTCGTTTTTACTTTTGTCTTCAGTTATTTTCTCTAATATGTCTTGCAGGAAAACGTAGCCTGTTATTTTCTCATCATCATTTAGATAAACTGGAATTCTGGAGAAATTTAAGAATTCTTTATTTTTTTTGAATTCATCAAGGGTAGAGTTTTCATCAGCTGATACAATAACAACTCTGGGTGTCATAATCTCCGTTACTTTAATCTTTTTAAGATTTAATATGTTTTGAATTATCTTATTTTCTTGCATGGAAAAGACACCATCATTATATCCCATATTGGCTAAAGCAGCGATTTCATCTCTGCTAGTTACTTGAGCTTTATCTTTAGAGAATAAATTTGTTATTTGATTTGAAAGTAATACTAAAGGATAGGTAATAAATACCATTGCATTAATGGCGTATAGAGTAAATGAAGAAAATGTCTTATTATATTTAGCGCCAATAGTTTTCGGAATAATTTCAGAAAAAATAAGAATTAAAATAGTTAAAATAGCAGATACTAGTCCTATTGATGTTTCTCCAAATAACTTAGCAGCTTCAACTCCAACTCCAGCAGCACCTACCGTATGAGCTATGGTGTTAAGTGATAAAATTGCAGATAAAGGTTTATCAATATCTTCTTTGTAATTAAGTAGTGACCCTGCCCACTTTTGATTATCTCTTACGGAAGCAAGATAAGATTGCGGTATGCTTAATAAAACGGCTTCAGTTAGTGAACAAATAAAGGAAATAACAAGAGCGACTGATAAATAAAATAGTAAAGCGCTCATTAACTATTTAATTGGAAATATGTTGTTTCGATAAGAACTTGTTTTATCCAAAATTAATAATTTTTTTCTATTATTTGAATTAATTCTTTATTATGCATAATAATTATTAATTATCGGAGCTTCTCCTTGATTTTTCTTTGTACGAATGTTTAATTAAATCTTCGATTTTAATATACTTTAGTGTCTTTTCATTGGTTGCCTCCAAAATTACTTTTGGAGCAACACCATTTTCAAAGGCTTGCTTCCATCTTAAGGCACATAAACACCATCTATCTCCCTCTTTTAAGCCTGGAAAAT
>PBAP01000023.1 GCA_002716345.1 Flavobacteriales bacterium
AATATTCCATTTAGAATTAAATAGTTTCCATGCTATTTGAAAAGCAACTGCTGTTTTACCAGTACCAGTAGCAAGAGTTAGTAACATTCTTTTCTTACCTACAGAGATTGCTTCTAACACAGAAGTAATCGCATTTTCTTGATAGTATCTTGGTTGCCACTTGCCACCCTTAGATTCAAAAGGTACAGCGTCAAACTTATCTTGCTGTGAATTTTCTTTTGGGAAGGTCATCTTCCATAACTCATCAGGTGTTGGGTAAGAAGAAACATCCCCTTCTTTGCCAGTATTCATATCCACCTGATATATTTTTAAACCATTAGTAGCGTATGTAAACCGCACATTTAACCTTTGTGCATAGTCTTTTGCTTGTGGCAGACCCTCAGTATAATGAAGATCTCTTTTTTTAGCCTCTATCACAGCTAATCTTCTCCCTTTGTAGTAAAGAACGTAATCAGCTTTTAAAGGCTGGCTTTTTCTTCCTTGACCAAGTAAACGCCCTTGAGAGATAGGGAATTCTTTACGCACACGTGAATCTTCAACATCACCCCAGCCAGCTTTTTTCAAAGCAGGCTCTATGTACTCATACGATGTTTGCGCTTCATTCATGCTGCAACACTTTTATTGGTTAATTCTCCGCTAAATGCTTTTTGGAGTATTGATTTTCTTAATTCATCAATATTTTTAAGTTGACTTTCATAAGAATTGATAATTTTTTGATATTGAATCTTAAATCTATTTAGTGCTTTTACTGTTTTAGCTTGTGTGTCAATATCAGGAACAGGTAAAGTAAAATTAATTACTTCGTTCATGTTTGCTCGAGGCATCCGAGCTCCAGTCCATGTAGAATCTATTTTAGATACTGTGTCTGGTGTAATAAGCCAATAAAATAGAAATTCTCTATTTAGTTCTTCATTTGGTAGAATAGGAAATATTTCAGTTGAACAATGACCTTCAAATAATGGTACATAAACTTTATTTAAATAAGGTCTCAGCCTGCCATATAAAACATGTCTTTGATCAAATTGAAAAGTGGAACTTTTTACGGAAACAGGATCAAGGCTACCAATGTGAGAGCCAGTGTTTGATTCAATGTGTTCTAAACCCACAAACGGCCTGTCAAAACCTATATATTTTGACTTGTCATATCTTGCTACTGACTTTAAAATCTTCTTTTCCCACCCCTCACCAGTTTGAGAAAATATTTCATTGAGTTTCGATTGGAAAAGCTCTTTAGCATTCTCAATATTTCTTTCAATATTAGCTTTGGCTTTGTCAATGGATGCAAAAGCATCATCTAAAATGGAGACAATTTCTTTTTGTTCGTTAAGAGGGGGGATAGAAATCATCTCTTCCTTAAGCAACCTATAATGTCGCGCATATCCTAAGTCTCTTAACTTTATTGACTGAATTTGGTATGAAAAAAACTTAGAATTTATCTCTTCAATAGGTAATAGAACTTTTACTCCATCAGCCCCCCTAACAAAACTAAAATCAACATACTTAATTACTTTAGTATGATCTCCAAAAATCACTACAGGCTTTTCTATCTGTAAGAGGTCTTCTTTATTGTCCCAATAACCGTTGATAAAAGATGCTTCCTGAGAAATAACAGGATATAGTCCAGTATTAAGAAATTGTTTTTTAGTAATTTTAGTAGTATTTCTAACCTTTTGTAAACAATTTGTAAACTTCTTTATTTCCCAACTCTCTATCATAATAAATCGTTAATTGATTTTAATATTGAATTAGTTTCGGAATCAAGAGACTCCATTTCAGCTAAGATTTCTTTTGGATCTCTAAGTGGAGCTTCTTCAGGAAGATTAGGGTTTTTAACGCTCAAATCATAAGTGTCTTCATTTATATCAGCAATGCTGAGGTTCCATGATTTCTCAGTCTCAGGTTTTGTTTTTTGTAGCTCAATAAACTCAGCCATATCCTTATCATTCAAAGGATTGGTCTTACCCATATTTCTGCCTGGGTTCATTTGATAAAACCAAGTAGATTTAGTTGACTCTCCTTTTTCAAAGAAAAGAACTACTGTTTTTACACCAGCTCCTAAAAATGTTCCGCTTGGCATGTCCAATACTGTATGTAGATTACAGCTATCCAATAAATGTTGTCTTAATGCCACAGAGGCATTATCAGTATTACTTAAAAAGGTATTTTTAATAACCACTGCAGATCTACCACCAGCCTTTAAAGACTTTATAAAGTGTTGCATAAATAAAAAGGCACTTTCTCCAGTTTTGATATCAAAGTTTTGTTGTACTTCAGCTCTTTCCTTACCTCCAAAAGGTGGATTAGCTAATATGATATCATGTCTATCTTTTTCTTGAATATCTCTGATATTTTCTCCAAGAGTATTAATGTGAGTTACATTAGGCGCTTCAATGCCATGAAGAATCATATTCATTACACCAATTACATAGGCTAAGTTCTTTTTCTCCTTACCATAAAAGGTTTTTTCTTGCAGAATATATAGGTTCTCAGTAGTCTTTTCCATTCGTGTATTGATATAATCAAAAGCCTCACAAAGGAATCCAGCAGAACCAAGCGCTGGGTCATATAATGTTTCTCCAATCTTTGGGTCAATCACGTTGATCATGGCTCGAATAAGTGGTCTTGGAGTGTAGAATTGACCTCCATTTCTACCTGCATTACCCATGTTCTTTATCTTAGTTTCGTAAAGATGACTTAACTCGTGTTTATCTTTATCAGTCCTAAACGGAAGACCATCTGCAAGCTCAATAATATCTCTTAAATTATATCCACTTTGAATCTTATTCTTAAGCTCAGAGAATATTTCTCCTACTTTATATTCAAGGGTTTGAGGATTATCTGCTTTTTGTTTGAAAGAAGCCAAATATGGAAATAACTCTTTATCCACAAATTCAACTAAATCACTGCCAGTAAGAGCATTATGGTGATCTAATTCACCTTTATTATCCTTTGGAAAAGCCCATGTGCTCCATGAGAATTTGTCAGAGATAAGTTTTTGATACAACTTGCCGGAGTAAACAGCTTTATCAGCCTTCTCTTTTTCAATTTCATCAAGATACCTTAAGAATAAAACCCAAGAGGTTTGAGCAACATAATCTAATTCACTGTCAGCGCCAGGGTCTTTGTAAAGAATATCATCAATATTTTTAAATACTTGTTCAAACATCTCTACAAATTTAAAATAAGAACAGAGAAACACAAGGCAGCCCACCTGAGATTTAACACAAACCTAAACAAAACACCAAGTTATTAATTGCCTAATAAGCTGTAAATCAACACTATAATCGTTCTTTCAGACACAGTAAAGGTTTTGATTATAGTCTTTTTATACAAGAGGCCTATTGTATTTAAAACACATTTTATTTTAAGAGGGTGGGTGTTGTTTTGTGGTTTCCTGAGCCTAACTTTTTGGCTTTTTTTACTGTCAAAAAACTGTCAAAATGAACATATTTTGAGCCCTGTTTGATATATTTGTACTGTCAGAGCATTTTAGAAAAAAAAAGAGGGCTACTCATGCAGACCTCTTAAGCTTTTAGCTCCCCCTCTTGGACTCGAACCAAGGACCCTCTGATTAACAGTCAGATGCTCTAACCAACTGAGCTAAGGAGGAAAATGGAAGCAAAAATAGCTTATTGCATTAAATTATGCAATATATTTGTGAAAAAACAAAAATGAGCATATTAGTAGTAGGAACCGTAGCTTTTGATGCTATTGAAACAAAACATGGTAAAACAGATAAAATTGTTGGTGGAGCAGCCACATACATATGCCACTCAGCCGCACCGTTTTCAAATAACATAAACTTAGTGTCTGTTGTTGGTGGCGACTTTCCAAAGCATGAAGTTTTAAAGTTAGAAAAAAAGGGTGTTGATACCCTTGGTCTTCAAATTAAAAAAGAAGAAAAAACTTTCTTTTGGTCAGGAAAGTACCATGATGACATGAATATTAGAGACACAATTGAGACACAGCTAAATGTATTAGAAAGGTTTGTTCCTGATGTTCCAAAATCCTTCAGGAAATCTAAATTTTTAATGCTCGGAAACTTAATACCATCAGTTCAGCAAAAGGTCTTAGACCAAATGCAGGAAAGGCCGGAACTGATAATTTTAGATACCATGAACTTTTGGATGGACAACTTTCTAGAGGATCTTTTAAAGAGCCTTAAAGAAGTTGATATTCTGACTATAAATGATGAAGAGGCTCGACAGCTATCTGGTGAAGACACTTTGGTTAACGCAGCAAAAAAGATAACAAAAATGGGGCCTAAATTTTTAATAATAAAAAAAGGAGAGCACGGCTCAATGTTGTTTGGTGAAGAAAAGATTTTTTTAACACCTGCCTATCCTCTAGAAACGGTGATTGATCCAACAGGAGCCGGAGATAGTTTTGCGGGAGGTCTCGTTGGTTATTTAAGTAGTTGTGAAAAAATAAACTTCCAAAGCATAAGACGTGCAATTCTTTACGCTACTGCGGCCGCTTCATTTTGTGTCCAAAAATTTGGAACTGAGGGGGCCGAAAAAGTAACAATTTCAGAGATAGAAAAAAGGGTTAAGTATTTGAAAGAAATTACGAAGGTTTAAAATAAAGTATCAGGCTCTTGTTGAATACTGTTTTCGTAATATTCATCAATTTTCAAGGGGTTTTTCTCAGCAGCTTGAACTGCTAAAAAATCGCACCTTTCATTTTCAACAATTTCAGAGTGGCCTTTTATCCAGACAAATCTGACTGAGTATTTTTTGTATATTTTTAAAAAGCGCAACCACAAATCTTTATTTTTTTTCTTTTTAAAATTGGTTTTTTGCCAATTAAACAGCCACTTTTTTTCTACTGCGTTAACAACATATTTTGAATCAGAGTAAATGACAATTTTTTTGTTAAAACTTTTTAAAGCCTCTAAACCCACAATAACTGCTAGTAACTCCATGCGGTTATTTGTTGTAAGTCTAAAACCCTCACTAATTTCTTTTCTGTGACCCTCATATAAAAGAACAACCCCATAGCCTCCGCAGCCAGGATTACCCTTTGAAGAACCATCAGTGTATATGCTTACTTTCATACTATAAAAGATTCTTTATGACTCTTGGGAAATAATAGTACTCAATATCTCTGATTTTTTCTCTTAATGTCTCCAGGCTTTCTACATCAGAGAGCTCAATTTCTTTTTGAAAAATGATATCTCCACGGTCGTACTCTTCATTAACATAATGAATAGTTATGCCTGTGTTTTTTTCACCAGAGCCTAACACCTTTAAATGAACATTGTCTCCGTACATGCCTTTACCACCGAATTTTGGAAGAAGCGAAGGGTGAAGGTTAATAATTTTTTTGTCGTAAGAACAAACTAAGTGCGAGGGTATCTTTAAAAGAAAACCCGCAAGCACGATAAGGTGGATGTTGTTTTCTTGCAAAACATCACAAAAACTATTTTTTTCCAACTCTCTTTTAGTTGCATAAACAGTCTTAACCTTTTTTTTGTCAGCAATCTTTTTTGAAATAGAGTCAAGCCTATTAGTAACATGTAAAGCAACAAAAACACTATTGTCATTTTTAAAATAATCACAAATATTTTTAAAATTACCACCTCTACCAGATGAAAAAACAGCAATGTTTTTTTTCATTAAGCAATATTTAAATTATTTAAACAAATATATGTTAATATAGTAATAATTAAATTGTGATGTGGTTTCAATTATTAATGTAATTTGCAAAAAAATTAAAATTATGTCAGAAGTATCAACTAAAGTAAAAGCAATAATTGTAGACAAACTTGGAGTGACGGAAGCAGACGTAACAGACACGTCAAGCTTTACAAACGACTTAGGAGCAGACTCATTAGATACGGTCGAGTTAATAATGGAGTTTGAAAAAGAGTTTGATATACAAATACCAGATGATAAAGCAGAATCAATAGAGACTGTGGGAGACGCGATTTCATTTATTGAGAACGCATAATTCTTAAATGAAAAACAGGAGAGTGGTTGTTACTGGTATGGGGGCACTAACTCCAATTGGAAACACCGTAAAAGAGTTTTGGCAAAACCTTGTTGATGGAAAGTCAGGAGCAGATAAAATAACCCTTTTTGACGCAGCTAAGTTCAAAACAAAATTCGCATGCGAAGTAAAAGGTTTTCAGGCTGAAGATTATCTTGATAGAAAAGAAGCTAGACGGCTAGATCGATTCTGTCAGCTTGCTTTGGCTGCTGCAGATCAAGCACTAACAGACTCAAAGCTGCTTTCTTCCAGTTTCAATAAAGAAAGAACAGGTGTTATTTGGGGTTCAGGTATTGGCGGATTGACAACTATGCTTCAAGAAACAAAATCTTTTCTTAACAATGGGGAGTCGCCACGACTTAACCCATTTTTCATACCAAAAATAATATCAGACATTCCTGCAGGACACATCTCAATAAAATATGGTTTAAAGGGGCCAAATTATAGTGCGGTTTCCGCATGTGCCTCAGCAAGCAATGCTATAATAAACGCGTTCAACTATATCAAGCTAGGTTTTTCAGACGCCTTTGTTACTGGGGGCTCAGAAGCGTGTGTTAACGAGCTTGGGATAGGTGGATTTAACGCTATGATGGCTCTGTCAACAAGAAATGATGACCCTAAAACAGCTTCAAGGCCGTTTGATTCCGGTAGAGACGGGTTTGTGTTAGGTGAAGGTGCGGGCGCTTTAGTTATTGAAGAACTTGAGCATGCTAAAAAAAGAGGAGCAAAAATTTATGCAGAGATAGCAGGGGTAGGCTTGTCAGCAGACGCACACCACATAACAGCTCCTCACCCAGAGGGAGAGGGAGCAAGAAAAGTAATGAGAGACGCTGTAAATTATGCAGGCTTTGATCTCTCAGAAATAGACTACATTAATGTTCATGGAACCTCTACACCACTTGGTGATGTTGCTGAATTAAAAGCTATTGAGAGCTTATTCGGTATACACAGTCAAAAAATTAATATCAGTTCAACTAAGTCAATGACAGGCCACTTGCTTGGGGCTGCAGGAGCTGTAGAGTCAATAGCAACAATATTGTCAATAAAAAACAGTGTTGTGACACCAACTATAAATAACTTCAATTTAGACCCTGCAATAAACAACAGTCTCCAACTTACTTTAAACATAGCTCAAGAAAGAGACATAAATACTGCCCTTTGCAACACCTTTGGTTTTGGTGGTCATAATGCTTCAATTATGTTTAGCAAGATTTAAATAGTTTGTCAGATAAACAAATTTCAGATTTTTACAGAGACGCATTAGGCATTAAAACCAATGAAAAGGAGATTTATTTTAGAGCAGTTACACATAAGTCTTACAATAACTCTACAAATAATGAAAGGTTAGAGTTTTTGGGAGATGCAGTGTTAGACCTAATAGTTTCACAACAATTGTTTGTTAAGAATAGGGGAGCAAACGAAGGTTTTTTGAGTATAGAAAAATCAAAATATGTCTCTAGACAAAATTTAAATAAAGTTGCTGAAAGAATATTGAATAAAAACGTGATTAAACATAAAAGCAGTTATCTATCTAAAAATATGCTTGGTAACACACTAGAGTCAATTATAGGGGCAATCTATATTGATAAAGGAATGCGGGCTTGTGAAAAATTTATATTAAAACACATTTTGCAGTTCAAGACAGAAAGATTTTTGTTAAAAAACTTAAGCCAAATCATTAATAAAATCTTTTATGATAAAAAAACTAAGGTTAACTGAAGGTCTTGATGTTAATTTTTCACTCTTTTCAATTATTAGCCATGAGAAGTCTTACAAACTTTGTTGGAGGATAAACAAGAAATTACATATTAACCTTAATAGAGTTGAACCATTAACCATTTTTAAATCGGGCTCTTTTCATAGATATAGGCATTTCAATGAAAGCGAGAAGATAGAAGTTGTTTCAAACAGATCTTTAGAGGGTTATCTAGACACTAAAGACAAAAAAGTAAATTATTTCTTAAAAATTGAAAAACCATTTTTTGAAAGACAAAAATCAAACTTGATAAGTAAACTTAGTGACATTTCAGAAATTTTATTAATCTTTGAAGTAGATTTAGAAAAAGACTCAAATAAAAAGGAATTATTCTATGACTAGAAAGACAAAAATTATTGCAACCATCGGCCCCTCATGTTCAAAGCCATCAGTTTTAAAAAAAATGATAAAAAAAGGGGTAAATGTTTGTAGACTAAACTTCTCTCATTTGTCTTTAGAAAAGGCTAAAGAAATAATTTCATCTGTCAAGACCATTAATCAGCAGCTCTCAGTGCACACGGCTATAATGGCTGATTTACAAGGCCCAAAAATTAGAATTAAAAAAATTCATAATAAAACAGGAGAACTAAGCGTTATGGTGGGTCAAAAAATTAGAATAGGAAATTCGAAAGATTGTGATTTATCAGTTGACTACAGGGGCTTTTCTAATGATATAAAAAAGGGAGATGGCGTATTAATTGAGGATGGAAAAATAATTTTAAAAGTTTTAGAAACTGATAAAAAAACTAACACTACTCTTAAGTCTTTGAGTAGTGGGGTGATAAAAGAAAGAAAAGGAGTCAATTTGCCTGATACAAACATTAAAATGAAGTCAATGACAAAAAAAGATTTTCGAGACCTTAATTTTGTTCTTTCAGAAAATATTGAATGGATAGCCATGTCTTTTGTTAGAAAAAAAGAAGACATAATTTCCTTAAAAAGGAGAATAAAAAAGTCTGCAAGCACAGCGAGAGTCATTGCTAAAATAGAAAAACCTGAAGCTATTAAAAATATCGAAGAAATAATTGACCGTGCAGATGGGATTATGATTGCAAGAGGTGATTTAGGTGTGGAAATACCAGCTCATAAAGTGCCTGTGCTTCAAAAAAAAATAGTAAACAAGTGTAGGTTCGCCTCTAAACCATGCATTATCGCAACACAAATGCTCGAAAGTATGACTAATAATTTCTCAGCAACCAGAGCTGAAATTAATGATGTTTCAAACTCAGTTTTTGACGGTGCTGATGCGCTAATGTTAAGCGGAGAAACCTCAATAGGAATACAGCCGCTTAAAGTTGTTGATATAATGAGAAAAACTATTAAAGATGCAGAAAAAAGCATGGAGGATTTTGAGTTTAAAAAAATAAAAGGTAATGTGAGCACAAAAAGAAAAGCGGCTGACAATATTTGTAAAAATGCAGTTAAGGCCGCTAATGATTTAAATGCAAAAGCTATTATATCTGCAACTTACTCAGGATACAGTGCGTTAAAAGTTTCTAGCTATAGACCTAGGGCTTTTATTTATGCTTTTACAAATAATCATAATATTTTAAACACTATGAGCATTTTTTGGGGCGTAGTTGGAGTATATTACGATAGAGGCTCAACAACTGATCAGCTGGTTCAAGAGACAATAGAGATTTTACAAAAAAATAAAATTGTTAAAAAGGGAGAGCTAGTCATTAACACCGCTAGTATGCCAGCGAAAGAAAAAGGAGGAACCAACACTTTAAAAATAAGTAGAGTTTAACATGAAAAATATAGAGCTATTATCAAAAATATGTTCAGTTCCTGGAGCACCGGGACATGAAAAAAAAATTCGCGATTTTATAATCGGGGAAATAAAAAAAGAGGGGCTAAGTTATAAACTTGACAACCTGGGAAATTTAATTGTAAAAATCAAAGGCAAAAAAGAAAAGAGTATTATGGTGGCAGCGCATATGGATGAGATTGGTTTTATTGTAAAATATATTGACAAGAAAGGGTTTGTTTTTTTTCACCCTTTAGGCGGTTTTGATCCTAAAACACTAACCTCTCAAAGAGTTGTAATTCATGGAAAACAGGATGTTCTTGGGGTTATGGGAAGTAAGCCAATACATATAATGTCAGCAGAAGACAGAAAAAAAACAACTAAAATCGAAGATTATTTTATAGATACAGGATTAAAAAAAGAAGAACTAGAAAAGAATATTAATGTTGGAGATCCAATAACTAGACATGGCGAGCTCATTGAAATGGGACAGAACATTAACAGTAAGTCACTTGATAATAGAGCTTCAGTTTTTGTTCTTTTACAGGTTTTAAAAAAAATAAAACAACCACCACCATACGATATTTATGGTGTCTTTACTGTACAGGAAGAGGTAGGTTTAAGGGGGGCAAGCGCAGCCTCCTTGTTAATAAATCCTGATTTTGGTTTTGGTTTAGATACAACGATAGCTTTTGACACTCCTGGCTCAGCTGAAAGAGATCGGGTCTCTCAATTAGGACTCGGTCCTTGCATTAAAATAATGGACTCACAAACTATTTGTGATTATAGAATGGTAAATTATATGAAAGAAATATCTAAATTAAAAAAAATAAAAACCCAACTAGAAATTTTACCGGCGGGAGCTACAGACACTTCCCCTCTGCAAAGAATGAACTCAGGGGGCTCTATAGCTGGTGCAATTTCAATTCCAACCAGACATATTCACCAAACAATTGAAATGGTGAATAAATCAGATTTGTCTAATACGATAGTGTTTTTGTATGAATGTTTAACCGAGATAGATAAGTATGATTGGTCGCACTAATTAAATTGTTTTAAAAAGCTAAGATCATTTTCAAAAAACAACCTTAAATCCTTCACACCGTATTTTAACATAGCTATTCTTTCAATACCCATTCCAAATGCGTACCCTGAATATTTTTCTTGGTCAATACTACAGTTACTTAAAACTTTTGGGTCAACCATTCCACAACCCAAAATTTCCAACCACCCAGTTCCCTTTGTAAGCCTGTAATCAGCCAGAGTCTCTGTTCCTAAAAAAACATCCATTTCTGCAGAAGGCTCAGTAAAAGGGAAGTACGAGGGTCTGAATCTTAAAACAACATCATTTCCAAAAAATTTTTTAGCAAAAACAAAAAGCAAGTTTTTCATATCAATAAAACTTACATTTTCATCAATATATAAACCCTCAATTTGATGAAAAATACAATGCGCTCTTGATGAAATAGCTTCATTTCTAAAAACTCTACCTGGAGAAATAGTTCTAATAGGGGGTTGGCTTTCGCTCATATGTCTCACTTGAACAGAGGAGGTGTGAGTTCGCAGTAATATATCAGGCTGAGTTTTTACAAAAAAAGTATCCTGCATATCTCTTGCAGGATGATTTTTTGGCAAGTTTAAGGCTTCAAAATTGTGCCAATCATCTTCAATTTCTGGGCCTGAAGAAATGTAAAAACCTAAAGATTTAAAAATTTCATTAATTTGATTACTAATCTTAGTTATCGGATGTGTAGATCCAGTAAAATTAGAGGTTGGTCTTGTTAAATCTAAGACTGAGTTTAAATTTGAGCTAGAAATTGATTTGACAAACTTAATTTTATCTTGACATATTTTTTTAAGAAGATTAATATCTTTTCCAACAGCCTTCTTTTCATCATTTGAAAGTTTTTTAAATCTTAAAAAAAGAGAATTAACAATACCACTTTTTGATAAAAACCTTTTTTTAAAAGCTTCTGCATCTTTATTTGACTTAATAGATGAATCTTTAGCCTCTAAGCAATAAATACGTATTTCTTCTAACACTTAAATTTTTTATATTTGTAATGCAAATTAACAATATTTATGCAATATAAAATTGGGTTACTAATCTTCACATTTTTTATCATTGTTTCTTGCGAGAAAGCGCCAGACACGAAAGCCATAATAACAGTTAATGATATAAATGGAAATCCAGTTCAAGGAGCTACAGTGTGGTTGAGTCAAAATGGTCTAATTAGCCCTCAGGGGGTAGTTTCAAACATTAGTGATCAACAAATTACAGATTCACAAGGGCAAACTGTTCATATATTTGAACTAGAAAAAGTTTTAAACATCAACGCTCTAAAAACTCAAGGTAATGATTTTTTATCTGGATCAGACGTAATAAAGCTTGTTAAAAATGAAACTGTATTTAAGACAGTTCAGATAAATTAGCATCAATTCTTTGGATTTTTTAAAATGAATTATATAGACTTATTCTTAGTATCAATATGTATTTACGGTCTAGTAAAGGGATATATTAATGGTCTGGTTAAAGAAATCACCGGAACACTTTCTTTGTTTATATCTTTTTATGTTGCAATCAGTTTTTACACTTTTTTTGACCCTTATTTTAACAACTATATTAGTGAAGGACCAATTAAATCACTCGTGATGTTTGGAGCCTTATTTTTGTCAACACTTCTTTGTGTTAGAATAATTGGTTTCTTTTTAGACAAAGTTACAAGCTTCATGGCTCTTGGATTAGCAAGTAAGTTATTAGGCGCTGTTTTTGGTCTTTTAAAGCTTTATATTCTTTGCGGTTTAATACTCTTTTTTGAAAGTCAAATCAATCTGTTTGAAAAAAAAATAAAGGATGAATCGGTTTTATATGAGAGCTGTTATGGTCTTGTTGAGAAAACAGCTCCTGACTTTGATCATAAAGAAATTAAAAACAGCTTTGACAAAAAGAAAGGTGAACTTGAAGAAAGGCTTAATCTAAAATAGCTTGAACTGCAGGTAGTTTTTTTGTTTCCAGAAAATGAAGCATGGCACCACCTCCAGTAGAGATATAGCTCACCTGAGAAGACAAACCAAACTTCTTCAGGGCAGAGATGGAATCACCTCCACCAACTAAAGAAAAAGCTCCTTTTTTAGTAACAGATGCTACCGCTTCTGCAACCTCTTTTGTTCCAGTTGAGAAGTTTTTAAATTCAAAAACCCCCATAGGCCCGTTCCAAACTATTGTTTTTGATTTAGAGATGATACTTTTAAAATCACTAATAGTTTTAGGTCCAATATCTAAGCCGATTAGACCCTTAGGAATCATTTTGGAATCACTAATTATATATTCTTCATTGTCAATAAAGGCGCTGGAATTAATGCAGTCTTGAGGAACCATGAGGTTTACATTACTTTTTTTAGCCATCTCTAACAATGAGCCCGCCTTTTCTAACTCATCTTCTTCAATAATAGAATCACCAATTTCACCACCTGCAGACTTAATAAAAGTAAACATCATCCCACCTCCAATCAAAATATTATCAGCAAAGCTCATAAAGGATTTTATAACATTAATTTTGGAGCTAATTTTTGCCCCCCCAATAATAGCTGTCAGGGGAGATGAGAAGTTATTAATAACTCTAAATATTGAACTATATTCTTTAAAAAAAAGATTACCTATACATTTTTCATTAAAATATTTTGCAACATGGTAAGTTGAGGTATGTTTTCTGTGTGCTGTGCCAAAAGCGTCATTGACAAAAACATCAGCTAATTTTGAGAGGTTTTTACAAAAAAGCAAATCACCAGATCTTTCTTCTTTGTAGAAACGTATGTTTTCTAACAAAACAATTTCATCTCTAGAAACGCGTGAAATATTTTCAAAAAGTTTTTTTGAGCCAATTTTTTGATCTAAAAAACAAACCTTTCTTTTAGATTCAAAACTCACAGCTTCAACTAAATTCTTTAGTGAGAGGTTTTTTTCCCACCTGCCTTTTGGTCTACCCAAATGTGAAACTAATATAGCCTTACCCCCGTTATCAATAATATCATTTATGGTATTTATATGAGACTTAATCCTCGTTCTATCACTAATAATTCCATTTTTTGAAATAGGCACGTTAAAATCAACTCTTATTAGAGCAGTTTTATTTTTGAAAGATATATCTTGGATTAATTTCACTTTGTAAAAATAAAATAATGAACTAAATTAGAGAACAATAATGCCCACATAAAACCAAGTTGCACTAAAATGCATATTTCTCCTAAAATCTATATCCAGAATCTCATAAAAAAAAATAATAGTAGCGGGTCTATTTTGTTTTATGGACTAAATAATGGCCCTAAGTTTAGTTTAGCGCACTATGCCATTCAAATGTTGAATTGTTATCAACTTAAGAATCAAGAGCCTTGTGGTGTCTGCAATGCATGCGTAAAACTAAAGGCATTAAATCACCCCGACTTGCACATAATACTTCCATTGCCAAATGAAAAAAAGATTGATGGAAGAGCTTTAGCTGTGTGGAAAAAACATATTATCAAAAACAATCAACTTAATTTTGAAGAATGGAAAAAGATAATAGCTTCTGAGCTTGGAACAGAAAAAGAACCTGCAATTATTTCAGAAAAAATAAGTCAAATTAGCTCTATATTGAAGCTAAGAAATTTTGAGGCAAAAAAAAGAATTGTACTAATTTGGTACGCCGAAAAACTTAACCCCATAGCCTCTAACAAGATTTTGAAAATGTTAGAGGAGCCGCCTGATAAAACTTACTTTATCTTTGTAGCAAGCGATAAAGATGAGCTGATAGACACTGTGAGGTCAAGACTAGAAAGGATTCATGTGAAAGAAAAGATTAGCGCTCAAAATTATGTAACTCCTAACACAAGCAAAGAGTCAGATTATTCTTTCGAATCAAATACATCAGAAAGTCCAGCTGATGAGAATTTTAAAAAATTCCAAACATGGATGAGAGCATGTCATTCAAAAAACATAGTTGAATTAAGTGGCTTAAACTTGGAAATTTCAAAAAGAAAAAAAAGAGGATACCAAAGCTTTATGAACTTTTGCGTAAATAAACTTAGTTTTTGCTGCAGGTATATTGTACAGAACAAAGAGCATGCCCCATCAAATGAAGAGATGGTGTTTATCAGAAAGTTTTGCAAACACTTAAAGTTGAAAACATTAGTTTTATTGTTAGAAGAAATCGAGAGTTCTATATATTACTTAGAAAGAAATGCTAATTCAAAAATTTTGTTTCTTTCTTTGTCAATAAATTTATTTAAGATTTTTGATGAAAATTAAATTCCACTACTTCTTAATTGTTTTTGTTCTTTTTAATTCATGCTTAAAAAAGAGCAAAAATGTTAATTTTATAAATATTGAAAACGACATTTGGTCAGTTACAGATTCTTTATTTTTCAATTTTAAAGACTTAGATTCTGAAAAAAAATATTTTGCTCAATTGACTGTAAAGCACAAGACAGATTATTATTATCAAAACTTAATTTTGTTTTTACAAGCAAACAATCAAATTGACACGCTTAATTTGCAATTGGCAAAAAAAAATGGCACATGGAATGGCAAAGGGGCTGGGGACACTAGGTTTTATTCAAAAACTCTAAAAAACCTTAATTTTGATAAAAAAGACAGTATATGTATAGTTGTTAATCATGCTATGAGAAGTGCTAATACAAATCAAATAAGAGAAATACGTGGGGTTTCATCAGTTGGTCTTGAAATAATTAAAGAAGATTGATTATAAATAATCGGTTCATATGGATTTTTATGCTCACGCCATTTGTGGTGTCTGTAGTTATAATCTTATTGGTTTCACAGGGTTTTTTTGGAAAGCTACCAACCTTTGATGAGCTTGAAAACCCTAAGACCAATTTAGCAACACAACTCATCTCTTCTGACGGAAATAATTTAGGAGCATACTTTTATGAAAACAGAAGTAACGTTAGCTATAAAGAGCTTCCAAATGATTTAATAGATGCGTTAATTGCTACAGAGGACATTAGATTTAGAAATCATTCAGGAATAGATATAAGGTCATTATTAAGAGCTGTATACGGTCAAATTATTGGAAATAAATCAAGTGGTGGAGCCAGTACGATCACACAACAATTAGCAAAAATGCTTTTTACAAAAAAACCTAGCTCTGGTATTGATAGGGTTATGCAAAAACTTAAAGAATGGGTAATTTCCGCAAGGTTAGAAAAACACTACACCAAAAATGAAATAATTACAATGTATTTAAATAGGTTTGATTGGGTTAATAATGCCGTAGGTATAAAATCAGCCTCAAGAGTTTATTTTAACAAAAAACCATCTGAACTTAAACTTGAAGAAGCGGCAACTTTAGTTGGAATGTTAAAAAACTCAGCGCTTTACAACCCAAATAGACGTTTAAATTTCACCGAGGAAAGAAGAAACGTGGTGCTTTCTCAAATGAAAAAATATAAATTTATTAATAATGAAACTTTTGATACAACAACAGTTAAACCTCTTGTTCTAGATTTTAAAAAAGCCAGCCATAATGAAGGTTTAGCTCCATATTTAAGAGAACAACTAAGACCGATACTCGTTAATTGGTGTAAAACTAAAAAAAAGCCAGATGGAAGTATATATAACCTTTATACCGACGGGCTAAAGATATATACCACTATTGATTCAAGAATGCAGATACATGCAGAAAAAGCTGTTAGAACACATATATCTAAATTGCAAAAAGACTTTTACAATCATTGGAATGGATATGAACATGCCCCTTTTCCTGAAGACTTTGACACCCTACAATTTGAACTGGTAATGAATCAAGCTATAAAAAGATCAGAGAGGTATAAAAAAATGAAAGCCTCTGGAAAATCTAATGAAGAAATTGAAAAAGCTTTTAAAACAAAGGTAAAAACTAAACTTTTCTCATGGAATGGTGTTGTTGATAGTTTAATTAGTCCTTTTGACTCAATACTTTACAACAAGTTTTTCATTCATTGTGGTATGATGAGTATGGACCCTAAAACAGGTTTTATAAAGTCTTATGTTGGGGGGATTGATCATAGGTTTTTTAAATATGACCATGTAATAAAGGGAAAAAGACAGGTGGGGTCAACATTCAAACCTTTTCTTTATGCTTTAGCTGTACAAGAAGGTTACTCAGCATGCAAAAAAGTTCCTAATGTTCCAGTTGTTTTTGATAAAAATATTTGGAAGCTTGAGAAGGACTGGTCTCCAAAAAATTCAGGTAATGATTATGAGGGCTTACCTTTAACAATGAAGTTTGGTTTAGCAAACTCAATAAATTCAATGACAGCATATATTATGAAGCAATTTGGCCCATATGCTGTTGTAGATTTAGCAAGGAAAATGGGTGTAAAATCAAAAATTTTGGCTGTCCCCTCATTATGTTTAGGAACATTTGATTTATCTGTGTATGAAATGGTTGGAGCCTACTCTACTTTTGCAAACAAAGGAGTATGGACAGAGCCAATTTTCATAAACAAAATAACTGATAAAAATGGAGTGGTACTTGAAAACTTCAGCCCAAAAACACAAGAGGCAATGAGTCAAAACACGGCAGATATAATGATTAGATTATTACAAGGTGTAGTTGATGGGGTATACAGCACTGAAGCTAAAGTTAGAAGGGGGACAGGAGTTAGACTTAGGTATAGGTACGAATTTGAAAACGAAATTGCAGGAAAAACAGGCACAACACAAAACCAATCAGACGGCTGGTTCATGGGAATCACACCGGATTTGGTAACTGGAGTGTGGACTGGCTGTGAAGATAGAAGTGTGCATTTTAGAGATATACAGAATGGACAAGGAGCAAATACAGCATTGCCGGTCTTTGCAGAATATATGAAGGGAATTTATAATGACACGCTGAATTTAGGTCCAATCAATAAAAATTTTGATATTTCTAAATCAATAGACATTTCAATTGATTGTGATGAGGATTTAATTAAATTTAAGGATAATTTTGATGAAGAGTTTTAATATGATTAATAAAACAGTAGCTAGCGTAGACGAGGCAATCTCTGGTGTAAAAAGTAATATGGTATTAATGTTTGGAGGTTTTGGTTTGTGTGGAATAGCTGAGAACTGTATAAATGCTCTTTCAAAAAAAAATATTGAAAGTCTGACTTGCATTTCCAATAACGCTGGTGTTGATGATTTTGGCCTAGGACTTCTTTTAAAGAAAAGACAAATAAAAAAAATGATTTCTTCATACGTTGGAGAAAATGATGAGTTTGAAAGACAAATGCTTTCTGGAGAGTTAGAAGTTGAGTTAATCCCACAAGGAACTTTGGCCGAAAGGTGTAGGGCTGGTGGTTCAGGTATACCAGCATTTTTTACACCAGCAGGCTATGGCACGGAGGTTCAGACAGATAAAGAGGTGAGAGTGTTTAATAAAAAGAAATATATTTTGGAACACGCTTTAAATGCAGATTTTTCTTTTGTAAAAGCCTGGAAAGGAGACACTTTAGGTAATCTAATTTACAAAGGTACAGCAAGAAACTTCAACCCTTTGATGGCTATGGCCGGTAAGACAACAGTAGCTGAAGTTGAATATTTAGTGCCTGCCGGGGAATTAGATTTAAATCAAATTCATACTCCAGGTATATTTGTACAGCGTATTTTTAGGGGGGGGGTTTACGAAAAAAGAATTGAAAACAGAACAATAACAAAATCTTAAGATGGCCTTAACAAAAAATGAAATTGCAAAAAGAATAGCACAAGAATTAGTGAATAACACATATGTAAATTTAGGAATAGGAATACCTACTTTAGTTGCTAACCATGTCCCCTTAGATATTAATGTTGAATTTCAATCTGAAAATGGAATATTAGGCATGGGCCCTTTTCCTAAAGAGGGAAAGGAAGATGCAGATTTAATAAATGCAGGCAAGCAAACCATCACCTCTTTGCCTGGAGCGGTTCTTTTTGATTCAGCTGTATCGTTTTCTATGATTAGAGGAAACCACATCCATCTAAGTGTTTTGGGAGCTATGCAAGTAGCTGAAAACGGCGATATAGCAAACTGGAAAATCCCCGGCAAAATGGTCAAGGGAATGGGTGGGGCTATGGATCTAGTTACCTCATCAAACAATATTATAGTTGCTATGACACATACAAACAGGCTGGGTCAAAGTAAACTTTTAAAAAGATGCACTCTGCCAATAACAGGCGTATCT
Organism: Flavobacteriales bacterium; assembly: GCA_002716345.1. GTDB lineage: Bacteria > Bacteroidota > Bacteroidia > Flavobacteriales > BACL11. The sequence goes on from PBAP01000023.1 coordinate 18,681, forward strand.
TGTGTAAAAAAAATAGTTACAGACCTAGCTGTTATTGAGATCACAAGTAAAGGCTTTAAATTAACAGAAGTAGCCCCTGGTGTTTCAGAAGAAGAAATTATTAACTCAACAGATGCTGAGTTAACTATAGATAAAAACCTTAAAACAATGGTGTTATAAGTGTTTTATTTCTTTCTAATGTCCTCTGTTTTACCTTCTGGAACAGCATCAATTAATTTTTTAGTGTAGGCTGTTTGAGGTGAATTATAAATTTGATCGGCGTCTCCCATCTCTTCAATTTTTCCACCTTGCATTACGACCATTCTGTCACTCATATATTTAACAACAGATAAATCGTGAGATATGAATATATACGTCAAACCAAACTCTTTTTTGAGGTCATTTAATAGATTTAGTACTTGAGCCTGCACAGAAACATCAAGGGCTGAAACAGATTCATCACAAATAATAAATTTCGGATTTAATGCTAAAGCTCTAGCAATACCAATACGTTGTCTTTGTCCACCTGAAAACTCATGTGGATACCTGTAAAAGTGTGTTGGATCAAGGCTTACTTTTTCTAGAAGTTCTTGTACTTTATTTTTTCGATCTTTTTCACTTTCATATATTCCATGAACCTGCATAGGTTCCATTATAGCGTTTCCAATAGTCATTCTAGGGTTTAGTGAAGAATAAGGGTCTTGGAATATAATTTGAACCTCCTTTCTAAAATCTCTTAATTCATTTGCAGACATTGATGCAATATCTATGCCTTTATAAATCATCTTTCCAGACATAGGCTCCTCTAATCTGAGAATAGTTCTTCCTGTTGTAGTTTTCCCACAGCCAGACTCACCAACTAAGCCAAGCGTTTCTTTAGGATACACGTCAAAGCTGATGTTATCTACAGCTTTTACATACCCACTTGTGCCTCCAAAAAAACCTTTTTTAATTGGAAAATAAGTTTTCAAGTTTTGTACTTTTAGTATGGGGTCTTGTTTATATAAATTTACAAGTCTCTCTTTTCTTTCTTTATCAGAAACAATAATTTTTTTTGTAAAATCTCTAACAGAAATTTTATTATCAATAACATTACCAGAGGAATCAACCTGCATAAAATCGGATACTGTTGGTAAAAACTTATATCGTTTATTTAAAGGAGGTCGACATGCAAGCAAGCCTTTTGTATACGGGTGTTTTGGCTTGGTGAAAATATCCCAGACATTTCCTTGTTCAACAATTTTACCCTTGTACATAACCACAACTTTATCTGCCAGCTCTGCAATAACTCCTAAATCATGCGTTATAAATATTATACCCATCTCATATTCCTTTTGTAGGCCTTGCATTAGTTCGAGAATAGTTTTTTGAACGGTAACATCAAGGGCTGTGGTAGGTTCATCTGCAATTAAGACGGAAGGTTTACAGCTCATTGCCATAGCGATCATAACCCTTTGCTTTTGACCGCCAGATATTTGGTGAGGATATGTATTGAAAATTCTTTCAGGGTCAGGTAATTCAACTTTTTTAAATAAATCAATAGCTAAGTCTTTAGCCACTTTTGAATTAAGTTTTTGGTGCAAAATAATAGCTTCAACAACTTGATTTCCGCAGGTAAAAACAGGATTCAGAGAGGTCATAGGTTCTTGAAAAATCATTGCTAAATCATTACCCCTATGAGATCTCATTTCCTCTTCAGAGAGAGATAGTAGGTTTACACTTGTTGATTCATTTTTGTGAAAAATGATTTCACCTGAAGATATTTTCCCTGGAGGTGAAGGAACCAACCTCATTGCTGATAATGATGTTACGGATTTTCCAGAGCCTGACTCTCCAACAACACCGATTGTTTCACCTTTATTTAATGTGAAACTAATATTATCAACAGCCCGCAGTGTACTGCCATCTGTATGAAACTCAGTTACAAGTCCATTAAATTCAATTAAAGCTTTATTTTTTTTCATATTTATCAAAGAAAATAATTTTAAATAATAGTACCAACTAAGTCACTACAAATTTCATTCCAAATATTTTAGTAAAATTTTTAATAATAATTCTTTTTACTTCACTTTTGTCGACATCAACATTAAGTTCATTTTTCATGCTAGTGACCTTTTTATTAGAGATACCACAAGGAACGATATGATCAAAATATGACAGATCGTTATTTACGTTTAGCGCGAATCCGTGCATAGTCACCCACCGACTGGTTTTTACTCCTATCGCACATATTTTTCTAGCATTATTTTTTGTATCAATCCAAACCCCAGTCTCTCCTGCAGATCTTTCTGCTTTTATAGAAAACTCATTTAAAGTTTCTATTATAACCTCTTCAATTCCTCTCATGTATTTTCCAAGATCTGTAAAAAAGTTTTCAAGATCAATTATTGGGTATCCAACAATTTGTTCAGGACCATGGTATGTGATATCCCCACCCCTGTTTGTTAAATGGAAAGAAGCTCCAATTTTTTTTTGTGTTTTAATGTCAGCTAGAAAGTTCTTATTATTTCCGTTTTTACCCAAAGTATATACATGATTATGTTCACAAAAAATGAAATAATTTTTCGTAGATACAGAAGTTTGGTTTTTTCTGTTTTTAGATTTTATACTAATAATTTCATCAAATAAGCTTTTTTGATATTCTACACCTTTAGTATATTCAATGCTAGAAACATCAAGAAGAGAAACGGATTTGTTAATTAATTTTTGAGAGTTCACTTTTTAAGTAATTAATTACATCAATCTCAATAGAGTCAACATTGTTTAGTTCAGACAAAAACCAAGAAATCCAATCTGTGAGGTGAACTAGATAAAGAGTTTTTTCAAGCTTTGAGTTGCCAAAACTATCGATTTCAATCATTTTAGGGTTATATTTTTGTATAATCTTTTTGTTGATGCTAACTCTTAGTTTGTTTCTGTAAAAGTCATCATCATTTTGAAGAAATATTACAGATAAATCATCAGTATTTGTTCGCCACCCTAAAATTTCATTATGATTCATCTCAGGAATAATAGCATGCCAGCATAACATCTTGGAATTTTCATTTAGTTGCTGTCTAAATCTAATAGCTAAACCTTCATATCCATCACAGCAATAAATAATAGCTGTTGTTTTGTGTATCTTATCAGCAGCTGATCTAGCAGTAGAAATAATCTTCTCACTGGTTTTTTTAAGATTTTCAATTGTATGCTGTAAGTTTTTCAAAAACTCATCTGAGATTAGATTATTTTTATACAGTATAAAAAACAGTTGAATAAACGAATACGCAAACATAGCTCTAGGGGGGGAGCCTGATGGGATTTTTATATGTGGAATACTATTGTCAGCAGAAAACTTTTCGATAAAACCTTCAGAGGATATTGTAAAAATTTTTGCATCTTTTTCATGGCATTTTTTCATCGCTGAAATTGTCTCCTCAGTATTTCCCGAGTAAGATGAGCAAATTACCAGAGTTTCCATATTAACGTAATTTGGGATATTGTAATCTTTAACCAGCTCAATAGGTATTTTTAACTCATCTTTTACAATGTCTTTCAAAATGCTCCCTCCGATTCCAGAACCACCTAAACCACATATTACAACATTTTTGTATTCAAACTCTTCTCTAAAATCAAAATTGTTGCCAATATTAATAGCTTCTTCAATCTGATCTGTAAATTTTTTTATGTAATCTATCATATTGTAAAAATAACAATTCTTAAAACAAGAATTCATATCTTTGCTCAGCAATGCAAAATCAAAACTTAAATCAAGTTGACCAGCGCAAAAAATCTTTAAAAAGACTTTTAGAAATGGGTATTAACCCTTATCCCTCACAGCTGGTTGATATAGACTCAAATAGCACAGATATAAAGGACAATTATGATGAAAGCTGTAAAGAAAGAATAGTAAAAATAGCTGGCAGACTGATGAGACGTAGAATTATGGGTAAAGCATCTTTTGCTGAAATACAAGATGATTGTGGAAGGATACAGCTTTACTTGAACAGAGATGAGATTTGTAAAGGTGAAGACAAATCACTATATAATGAGGTCTTTAAAAAGCTCATTGATATTGGTGATATAATTTTTGTTAAAGGAAACGTTTTTAAGACAAAGTTAGGTGAGGTTTCAGTGAATGTTAGAGAGTTAACAATACTCTCAAAATCTCTAAGACCCCTGCCGCTTCCTAAAGTGGATAATGAAGGAAGAGAATATGATTCTTTTTCTGATCCAGAATCTAGGTACAGACAAAGATATGTAGATTTAATTGTTAACCCAGAGGTCAAGCAAACATTTATTTTGCGAACCAAGCTAACAAACTCAATGCGCTCGTTTTTAAACAAAAAGGGGTATTTAGAGGTTGAAACACCTATTTTACAACCTATTTACGGGGGAGCAAGCGCTAAGCCTTTTGTAACTCATCACAATAAGCTAGATATGCAACTATATTTGAGAATAGCAAATGAACTGTACTTGAAAAGATTAGTTGTTGGTGGTTTTGAAGGTGTTTATGAGTTTTCAAAAGACTTTAGAAACGAAGGTATGAGTCGGTTTCACAATCCAGAGTTTACACAGATGGAGCTGTATGTTGCTTACAAGGACTACAATTGGATGATGTGTTTAGTTGAAAAAATGGTAGAGAATATAGCATTAGATTTACATGGCACAACCAAAGTATCTTATGATAACAAGGTAATTGATTTCAAATCTCCATGGAAGAGGTCACCTATGTTTGAAATTATAAAAGAAAATATAGGCGTTGACATATCAAATATGGGAGAAGAGGATTTAAAAAAGCTATGTAATGATTTAAAAATAAAGATAGATTCAAGCATGGGTAAGGGTAAGTTAATTGATGCTGTTTTTGGTGAAAAATGTGAGAAGAATATTGTTCAACCTACATTTGTTACGGACTACCCAATTGAAATGTCTCCATTAGCAAAAAAACATAGATCAAAAAATGGTTTAGTAGAGCGTTTTGAAGCAATAGTTAATGGAAAAGAATTGTGTAATGCCTTTTCAGAGCTTAATGATCCAATTGATCAAAAATCAAGATTCGAAAAACAAGTTGAGTTAGGAAAAAAAGGCGATGAAGAGTCGATGATTTTAGATATGGATTATATCAAAGCTTTAGAGCACGGAATGCCTCCTACAGCTGGCTTAGGAATAGGAATAGATCGGTTGGCTATGTTGATGACAGGTAGCAAATCAATTCAAGATGTTTTATTTTTTCCGCAAATGAAAAAACAAAATAATGAAAATTGAAAGTCTGTTAAAAAAAGATGAAATTAATAGCTCTGAGCTAGAGCAAATGATTGAATTAAGAAAAAAGAACAAGTTAGATTTTGTCTTGGTTGACGTAAGAGAAGAATATGAGTTTAATAATCAACATATTATTGGCGTTGATAAATTAGTGCCAATGTCAGAATTATCTAATAAAGTTGATGAATTAGAGAATTTCAAACAGAAACTAATTATTGCTCAATGCAAATCTGGAGGAAGATCTGCTCAGGCTCAAATGTTTTTAAGAAGGTTGGGCTTTGAAAAGGTTTTAAATCTCTCTGGAGGTATTCTCAAATACAGAGGTCAGACCAGTTAAAATCAAAGTTGCTTTTTTCTCACCAATAATTGATGATAAAATATCTAAATCTGTTTCATATATTCTTCTAACAGATCCAATCTTCTTGATTAATAGTTCAGCAGTTTTTTCACCTACACCATCAATATCAGTTAAAGCGCTTATAAGTGTACTTTTCAATCTTCTTTTTTTATGATAATTTATAGCAAATCTGTGCGCTTCATTTCTAATTGATTGAATTAATTTTAAGCTTGGCGATTTTTTATCTATNAANANTGGAATCTTATCATTNGGAAAATAAATGCTTTCNAGCTTTTTAGCAACACCTATGATAGCAANTTTTCCAGAAAGCCCCAATCTTTTCAAGCTTTCTTTAGCAGAGCTTAATTGACCTTTNCCACCGTCAATAACAATTAAATCAGGAAGGNNTNCNTTNTCATCNAAAACTCTTNTATATCTTCGAAAAACAACCTCTCTCATNCTAGCAAAGTCATCAGCTTTTGTTANNGTTTTAATTTTAAAAATTCTATANTCTTTNTTAGANGGAAGCCCNTTTTTAAAAACAACACATGACGAAGTAGGTAANGAGCCTTGAATNTTAGAATTGTCAAANCACTCTATGTGNNTAGGAATGGTTTTTAACNTNAGGTCTTTCTTCAAAAAAATTAATGAGGGTTTGGTTTTNGACNNTTCNTTCTCTTTNAGTTTTTTTCTTTCAATTTCAAGTAGATTATATTTTGCATTTCTTTCAGAGAGTATNANCAACTTNTTTTTATCGCCAATTTTTGGATAAAAAANATTGANNTTTTCATATANCTCACTAATTTTAATGTTACTNTATATGNTTTTTGACTTACTATTAAAAANTTCTCTTGAACGAATTATAGCAAGCNTCATAATTTCNTCATCTTTTTCAGNGAGTCTTTTTTTAAACTCCATAATATGAGATAAAACGATTGAACCATTNATGATAGAGAGNTAATTTACTACNGCANTANNANTGTTAGANACAAGNGAAAAAACATCNACATNNCTAATCTTCGAGCTAACTATTATTGATTTTGATCTATAGTCTTTTAATAAATCAATCTTAGATTTANTTTTTTTTGCCTCTTCAAAATTTAAAAGTTCTGATTNTTTTTCCATTTTTATNGTTAATTGATTTATTAGAATTTTTAAATTTCCTTTTAAAATNGATTTTATCTTNTTTATTATTTCTTGATATTTTTCATTTTTTTGTGAATTTACTTTGTTTTTTAACAATGTGATAGGNGTCCACCCANTNTCATAAAACATATCATAAAAAAGGTCAATGAGNNCATTTATTACATAAGTTGATTTATANGGNCCAAAATAATCAGAACCATCATTCACAACTTTTCTTGNAAATAAAATTTTAGGAAANTTTTCTTTAGTTATTTTTATCCAAGGNTATGACTTNTCGTCCTTCATTAATACATTGTATTTTGGCTGATATTTTTTAATTAAATTATTCTCAAGNAGTAAAGCNTCAAGTTCATTTTGAACTAAAATGTACTTAACNTCATCAATTTTATTTACTAANCTTAATGTTTTNCCACTTNTTTTTGTGCTGAAATAAGACCCAACTCTTTTTCTNAGGTTTTTTGCNTTACCAACATAAATAATCTTANTTGTAGAATCTAAAAACTTATATACCCCAATCTTTTGAGGAAGTTTTTTAATAATTTCTTNTTNTTTAACGCTCACTATGTTGAAAGNGTTGTTTAAANTTAGTAACTAAATGCTATTTTTGTTTATAGATTCAAAAATATGAAATTAGCAATTGTTGGAGTAACAGGNCTTGTTGGAAGAAAAATGCTNGAGATTTTAGANNAAAAAGANATTAAANTTGAAGCTCTTTTTCCTGTTGCTTCTGAAAAATCTACNGGTAANAGAATATTATTTAAAAACAAAGAANATAAGGTCATAAGCATTAATNATCTTATTGACAAAAAACCTGAAATAGCNCTTTTNTCAGCAGGCTCTCAAGTTTCCAAAGAGTGGGCACCACAGTTAGCGGAAATAGGTTGTCGAGTAATTGANAATTCATCATATTGGAGAATGNGTCACAAGCATAAATTGATAGTNCCTGAGATTAATTTTANTGATCTAAATTTAAGTTCAACCACAGTAAGCANCTCAGANATGATTATTGCGAATCCAAACTGCTCAACCATTCAACTTGTTATTGCAATNTCAGAAATACANAAGAAGTTTAAAATNAAAAGAATGATAGTNTCTACATANCAAGCTGTNTCTGGAAGTGGAAAAAAGGCAATAAACCANCTACATAATGAATCAAAATCTATCAGCACAAAAAAAGTATATGAAAGACAAATCTTCAATAATATAATCCCCCAATGTGANATNTTTNATGAAGATCAATACACTAAAGAAGAGCACAAAATAATTAATGAAACAAACAAAATACTTAACTCCAAAATAAGAATCACAGCAACTGCCGTGAGAGTACCAATNGANAACTCCCACTCAGAGAGTGTNAATATAGAACTNGTCAATAATACCACAACTGAAGAATTAATACAGGTGTTAAAANAAACAAAAGGAGTTCAGTATATGGGTAGGGCAAATAATTATTACTCAACACCANACGAAGCAACTGGNTCTGATTTNGTTTATGTAGGTAGAGTGAGAANGGACTTTTCAAAAAACAATTGTTTTAATCTGTGGGTTGTTTCAGATAATTTAAGAAAAGGCGCGGCAACAAATGCTATCCAAATTTTAGAAAAAATTATAAATAAGTGATTTTANTACATAAATTAAAATTATTGTTTATTGGAATTCCTTATTCCGCTTCAACAGCAATAAGTAAGGATTTACATAAAAACTATGNTGGNAAAGCCATACTNAGAAAACATTCTCTTTATTCTGAGTTTGATGAAATTGCTAGCAANNCAGAAAAAGATTATTATGTGTTTGCAGTAAAAAGAAACCCAATGGATATAGTAATTTCTATCTACGAGAAAATGAAAAATGATTCNAAAGGAAATTTTACAAACTTAAACTTGTTAGAAAAAAATGGTGGTCATATTTCCAAAAGACANAGAAAGCANTATCTNTTTATCAGAAAAAACAATGCNAGTTTTCAAGAGTATTTCNNGAAATTTTATAGGTTGCCCTANACAAGNGTGNTGTCTATTGTAAAAAATGATTGTGATCGTATAATTTCATTTGAAAATTTAGANNATGANTANAATGTGCTTNTAAATGATTTAGGCGNNGTTTCTAATCATAAAATGCCTAAAATCAATCAAACAAAAGGCAANCANGATTTTGATTANTATTATACTGATGAGATAAAAANTCAAGCAANACAAGTTTTTGCTCCNTACATGAAAGATTTTGGTTATCAAATGCCAAAAGGTTGGGGTGGAAAAAAGATTCGATTACACATNAANTTAANTTACAGATTGATAAATTATTTNAAAAAAATCATTTACCCCTTCANGTCAAAAATTAAAAGAAAAAGCGTTGAAAACAGCGTATANGGNAAAATACAAAGAAGTAATTAGTTAAGATCNNTTCTAAAAAATAAAATCAAGCTAATTGCGCCTACAGAAATACATGAGTCTGCAAAGTTAAAAACNGGTTTAAAAAAGGTGAAATTATTNCCNCCAAAGTAAGGCACCCAACTTGGAATTTCAGTGCTAAAAAAAGGAAAGTAAAACATNTCAACAACNTTTCCAAAAAACATTGAGGAATACCCNCCNTCCTCTGGAAANANTGAAGCTATNTTATTATAGCTATCATTAAANACAACCCCATANAANAAGCANTCTANNATATTTCCANTTGCNCCCCCCAAAATAAGACCAAAGCAAANAAGCACNGGGCTTTTGTACTTNGATAAGTTTATTTTGAATAAGTATCTAACAGCAAAAACAACTATAAATATTCTTGTTAAGGTTAAAATTAACTTGCCTAATTCTCCACCAAGCTCAAGACCAAAAGCCATTCCATTGTTTTCTGTAAAATAAATAATAAACCAATCAAATATTTCAAAGTATTGGCCAAGAAACATATTTGTTTTTATCCAAATTTTAATACACTGATCAATAATGACAGAGAATAAAGCGGTTAAAAAAATTAACTTCAATTTGTAGTTTTTTACTGAGAATTTTTTGCCTCTATGCTCAAGGTAGCATGAGGCACTAGCATCAATCTTTCTTTGGATATTAAGTTACCGGTAACACGACAAACACCGTAAGTCTGATTTTCAATTCTGATTAATGCATTTTTCAAATTACGTATAAACTTTTCTTGTCTCTCAGCAAGCTTCATGTTTTCTTCTTTTGATAAGGTTGATGAACTTTCTTCAAAAGCTTTAAAAGTTGGTGATGTATCCTCAGTGCCATTGTCAGAATCATTTGAGTAAGCAGATTTTAATGTTTTTAAATCTGCTTCAGCTCTGCTGATTTTTTCATTTATGATTTTTTTAAACTCAAGGAGTTCTTTTTGCGTGTATTTATTTTTTTTTGACATTTATTAACTCAATTTTTAATTTGACTGAAATGTTTTCTATTAAATCTAAATTACTATAATTCTCAACTTTTTTAGAAAAACTAATGTTTTCGCAAAGTGTTTCATTACAAATATAATTTAAATTATTATTTAAGATATTTCGTATGTTTTCCTCGTCTTGGATTTCAATATTAATTTTATCTGTTACATCAAGAGACCTTTCTTTTCTTAAAAGCTGAATTCTATTCACCAACTCTCTTGAGACCCCCTCATTTTTTAAAGTATCATTAATTTTAGTGTCAAGAGCCACAGTAAACTTTGTATTGGAAATAACCGGAAGCCCTGAATTGTTTTCAGAAGTAATTATTATGTCCTCTGCTAATAATGTAATATTTTCTTTAGTTATTAAACGTTTATTTTTCTCTAGCAGTTCAATGTTTTTATTATCCAGTTGATTTATTATTGAAATTACTTTTGATATTTTTTCACCATATTTTGGTCCTAAAATCTTAAAATTGGGTTTAATTTTTTTTACAAAAAACCCACTTTTTTCATCAATTACTTTTAGTTCTTTTATGTTGGTTTCTTCTTCAATTAAAGTTTTAACTTCCATAATATTTTCATATGTGAGCTTGTCATTTACTGGTACAAGAGCNCTTGGCAAAGGCTGCCTTACCCTTATTTTTTCTTGTTTACGTAAGGANAGTATCATTGATGTAATTTCTTGCGCTATTGACATTTGATTTTCAAGCTTTTTATTTATGATTTCTAATGAAGCATTTGGGAATGATGCAAGATGAACACTTTCAATTTTGTGTCTTTTACTAATTTTGTTTAGATCGTTAAATAGGCGATTGCTATAAAAAGGAATAACAGGTGATGAAATTATTGCTATTTTCTCAAGACACTCATATAGTGTCTGATAAGCTGAAACTTTACTTTCATTATACTCNCCTTTCCAGAACTTTCTTCTACTTAATCTTACATACCAATTGCTGAGCTTATTTACAACAAAAAATTGGATATCTCTACAAACTTTAGTTGGTTCAAAAGCGTCAAAGTTTTTAGAACAATTTAATATTAATGTGTTTAACTCAGAAAGAATCCATTTATCTAATTTATCAAGCTTTTCAATGTTGAAATTGCTGCCTGTAAACTTAAATTTATCAATATTTGCATATAAAGAAAAGAAGCTATATGTATTAAATAGCGTTCCAAAAAATTTTCTTTTCACCTCCTCAATACCACTCGTATTAAACTTTAAATTTTCCCACGGTTGAGCATTAGAAATCATATACCACCTTGTGGCATCAGCACCATATAGCTTGATTGTTTCAAATGGGTTGATTGCATTACCAAGTCTTTTTGACATCTTATTTCCCTCTTTATCTAGAACGAGCCCATTAGATATTACATTTTTAAAAGCTACTGAGTCAAAAATTATTGTCGCAATAGCATGTAGAGTGAAAAACCAACCCCTAGTTTGATCGACGCCTTCAGCAATAAAATCTGCCGGAAAATTTTCTTTAAAATAATTGTAGTTTTCAAATGGATAATGAAGTTGAGCATAGGGCATTGCTCCNGAGTCAAACCACACATCTATTAAATCCAGTTCCCTGAACAGCCTTGTTTTTCCATTATCAGTGCACAGCACTATATCATCAACATAAGGCTTATGTAAATCAAAAATATTATAATTCTTGTCAGAAAAATCTCCAACTATAAATTCATTTAAAGGGTTGNTTTTCATAATATTAAAGCCTATAGATAAATCTATCTCTTCTTTAAGCTCTTCAATTGATCCAATGCACTTTTCATGTTTTCCGTCTTTAGACCTCCAGATTGGAATAGGAACTCCCCAATATCTTGATCTTGAAAGATTCCAATCAACTAGGTTTTCAAGCCAATTTCCAAACCTGCCCTCTCCTGTGGATTTTGGTTTCCAATTAATAGTTTTATTTAAATCGGACATCTTTTTTTTGAAGGCTGTTGTTTTTATAAACCAACTATCAAGAGGGTAGTAAAGTATTGGCTTATCAGTTCTCCAACAATGAGGATATGAGTGCTCATACTTTTGAACTAAAAAAGCTTTGTTTTCTTTTTTTAATTTGATACTAATTTGTGTATCAACATCTAATTTATCTTTTCCTTCTCCTTCTTCGTAGTAAGAGTCCTTAACATATTTTCCCGCAAAATCAGTAACAATTTCCTTGAACTTACCATATTTGTCTACCAAAGTTAATGAGCCAATATTATTTAGCTTTGCTACATGATTATCATCTGAACCAAATGAAGGCGCAATATGTACAATTCCAGTTCCATCTTCGGTAGTTACAAAATCTGCAGCTATCACTAAAAATGCATTACCATTTTTTGGAACATCATAGTTCATTAACTGATTATACTTTATGCCTATTAAATCAACACCTTTAAATTTTCTTAAAATCTTATAAGGAGGTTTTTTTTCGTTGAAAATGAATGAATGCTCTTCATTTGTTTCTTCATATGTAAAATATGATTTATACAAATCTTCAGCAATGATTACTGATATTTGTTTTTCAGTATACTTGTTAAAGGTTTTAATTTTTAAATAATCAATTTTTTTACCAACTGCCAATGCAGTGTTAGANGGAAGTGTCCATGGAGTAGTTGTCCATGCAAGTAAAAATATATCTTCATTGTTTTCGAATAAAAAATCACTCAAATCATTTTTGACTATTTTAAACTGAGCTGTAACAGATGTGTCTTTAACCATTTTATAACATCCAGGTTGATTCAGCTCATGTGTGCTCAGGCCAGTTCCAGCTTTAGGTGAATATGGTTGTATTGTAAAACCTTTGTAGAGCAGGTCTTTTTTGTAGAATTCTTTTAAAAGCCACCAAACACTTTCAATATATTTATTTTCATAGGTTATGTAGGGGTTTTCCATATCAACCCAATAACCCATTTCTTTAGTTAGTAGCTCCCAATCTTTTTTATATTTCAAAACATTTTTTCTACATTCTTCATTATACTCTTTAACGCTTATTTTTTCTCCAATATCTTCTTTTGTTATTGANAGAAGCTTTTCCACACTTAGCTCAACAGGTAGGCCATGAGTATCCCATCCGGCTTTTCTATCAACGCGATAACCTTTTAAAGATTTGAATCGACAAAAAATATCTTTAATGGTTCGCCCCATTACGTGATGAATACCAGGAAGACCATTAGCTGATGGAGGNCCTTCATAGAAAATATATTTTTCATTAGCCTTATTTTTCTCAATGCTTTTAGAAAAAACTTGTAGTTTATCCATTTCTACAAGTTCTTCTTTGTGAATTTTTTGTAAGTCTAAATTTTTATATTCTCGATACATCTTTGTTTCTTATTACTTATAAGTATGCAAATATATACTTTGCTTCCAATTTAACAATAGCTAATTTTTACAACAGATTATTTAAAATCAACCTAATATCCTCAAGATAGCTTTTTCCAAAAAGTTTTGCATGCACAAGAAGCGGGTATATTTTTAATATTTCTATTCTTTCACTTGATTTACTAGTTTTAGGAGCATAGTAGTAATATGATTCATAAAAAGACTTGTCAAATCCACCAAATAATTTGCTCATTGCAATATCAGTTTCGCTGCACCCATAGTAAACAGATGGATCAAATAAACCAATTTCATTATTTTCACAAAACATAAAATTATTGGCCCACAAGTCACCATGAAGCAAGCATGGCTTCATATTGTTGTCAAAAAAATCATCTAGTTTCAGCATAAGCTTTTCTAATTTATTAACTATTTTTTTGTCATAATCCAGACCCTCAATCAAAGGAATAATTCTATTATTTATATAAAAGTCACACCACTTGTCATAAAACAAATTTTTTTGATTTAAAGTGCCAATATAATTGTCACTATTTAGCCCAAACCTTAAACCATAACAAGAATGTAACTCCGCTAAATTTTTTCCAAATTTTCTCCAACAATTTTCGCCGCCAGCTTGAAGAAACTCAAGAACTAAATAATTTTTATTAATAGCTAAAACTTTTGGAATTTTGAAAGAGCTCGAAGCGTTCAATAATGAAAGCCCATCAGCTTCTTTTTTAAAAAAATCTTCTTTTACATTTTCATTGTATTTGATAAAATAATTCCCTTGACTTGTTATAATTTTAAAGCAAGAGTTAATACAACCTCCATTTANGNNTTCATANGATAGAACNTCAACATTGAGNTCATCANTTAAATTNTTGATAATTTTTTTTTCGATTTTGTTANTACCTTACAATTAACANGCTGTTTGTTTNATTNTATTTCCAGCCATTAACATCTTGGTAGTANAGCTCATAAATATAGACGCCCATCGGAACNTNATTTNCATTTAAGTCTTTNCCGTTCCATCCGNTAATACTTGTACTGCTACACTCAAGAGAACNAATGTCNTTAGNAGANAAAATNAANTNACTNTTTTTATTNTAAAGATTAAACACAAAAGTATTNTCTCTNATTCCNCCATAGCTNATACAAAATCTATCGTTTATACCGTCAAGGTCTGGNGTGAANGCATTTGGNNNATATATCCAAGANTCTTCTTNATACCACAAATACTTCGAGCTAGTATCT
>PBAP01000024.1 GCA_002716345.1 Flavobacteriales bacterium
AGACAACTACTTTTTTATTTACTTGATTCTTAATAAAAATCGAATTTTCTAGAAAAGAGTGAGTATGACCACCTATGATTAAGTCTATATAGGATGAGTTTTTAGCAACTTTTAAATCAGAAACTTTTTCACTTTTGTAATCTAAACCTAAATGAGATAGACAAACTATCATGTCACATTTATAATCAAATTTTAGCGTGCTTGAAACTTCATTTGCGACTTCAATTGGATCATAATATTTTATTCCTTCATAAAGTTTTTTTTGTACAAGACCATCTAGCTCAATTCCCAAGCCAAAGACTCCAACTTTTAATTGATCTTTTTTAAAAATTTTAAATTTTTTGATTTTGCCATTTAAAATTGTACTTCTGAAATCATAATTTGAATTGATGAAGCTAAATTTTGCATATCTTAATTTATTATTTAATCCGGTTATTCCGTTATCAAAATCATGATTNCCAAGAGTTGCCGCATCATAGTTCATNTCACTCATAAGCTTNAACTCAAGCTCACCNCCAAAAAAATTAAAATATGGAGTTCCTTGAAAGATGTCTCCAGCATCNAACAANAGAACATTGTCANTTNTCTCTCTNANACTTTTTATNAGAGTAGCTCTTTCTGCCATGCCTCCAAGNCCTTTGTANTTTCCTGANTTAANTGGAAAAATATGAGAATGCATGTCATTTGTATGTAAAATAGTTAATTTNTTTTGCTTNTTATNTAAATCGACAGAGTTGAATGGCATNGACANACCAGTTGTGGCNAAGATTGTGTTGTAGATAAACTGNTTTCTATTCATAATNATATATTCTTTGGTCAAGTGTTGATGTAATGGTNTCTTTTCTTTTACANTGCTCAATTATCAAATCNCTGAGCATAACATTAAGATTTTCTACTTCTTTGTCGACAAAAAAAGTCATATTATCACCTCCNTTTGCTANNTAGTCACTNGTTAGTACANAAAAAGTATCTTTCNTNAGNTCTAANTTGTGATTTACAACTTTATTNTTTTNTATNTCAACNCTAAGTTTTGATATTGGTTNGCCACCTTTTTTTTCNAAATANTTAAATATNTCTAAGATATCTTCTTTAAATATTTTGACNATNACNATCTTATTATCAAAGGGCATNAGTTTANATATATCTCCTCTTGTAATATCACCATGGTCNANGGAAGATCTTAGTCCTCCATNATTAAGCAAACAAAAATCAANCATNTCATANCTATTTGTTTCNTAAATACAAAGATCTGCNACAAAATTGCCNAAAAGACTCTCTGGTTTTCCCTTTTCCATTTTTGTNTTNTTAAAGCATAAAANCTCGTTCATAACACTGTCAANAGATTTTTTATANGGNTTGATTATNTTTAGNNTAATTGANTCTGGNGGAACGTTTANGTCTANNTATGANNTAAAAGANGNTTCAATTTTATATTCAGATTGGCAAGAAAAAANNAGACTAATGAAAAATATGGAAACTAAAAAATTTCTCATTTAGATATAATGCTAAGAGATGACTCAATCATTTTGTTTATAATTNTTTTTGGTTCTNTTTTAAAAGTTTTGATATTTCTNTTACTNAGAACAGAGCAAATTGTAATTGACTTGTGTCCAAGCATTTTACTTAAAAAGTAAATCGCTGAACTCTCCATTTCAAAATTTAAAATTCTNAAATCATTAAATTTAAANTCNTCGAGTTTTTTGTGTAAGTCTTCAATACTAGATTTTAGTCTTAGATTTCTTCCTTGTGGTGCATAAAAGCCTGTTGCAGTAATGGTAATTCCAGCTTTAAATGAACTGAANNTTTTTAATAAGTNNNNATCACAGGAAACACAATATGGCAGAGACAGCGCATCCGGCCAGTTCATATGTGATTTAAATTTTTCAGAAATTTTAGTATTGAGAAAATNNTCACTTTCATAATAATATGCAAGTCCATCTAGCCCTATTGAGTATTGTGAAACAACAATTTTATCATCATATTTTTGAACTCCTCCACTNGTGCCTAGTCTGTATATATTCAAAGATTTTTTTTTAAGAGAAACTTTTCTNGTGGAAAAATTTATATTAGATAGTGCATCAAGTTCATTTATTACAATGTCAATATTATCGGTCCCAATTCCAGTAGAAATAATTAAAATTTCTTTATTGTTGAAACTTCCTTTACATGAGTAAAACTCTCTATTCTTTTTAAAAAAATGTATGTTATCTAATTTTTCNGCAATCACTTTTACTCTTAAAGGATCACCAACAAGAATTACATCTTTGCAAATATCTTCTGGCTTTAAATCGAGATGATAGATTCTNCCATTATTAATAATTAGTTCAGAATCNAGAAAAACACTCATATAAAAATGTATTTTTGNATAAAATTAGCAAATGTTAACAAACAAAATTTTAGTTCCAGTGGGTTTTTCTGAACAATCCTTAGCTGCTCTAAAACAAGCTTGCCTAATCGCTAAAATAAAAAAATCAGANGTAATTATTCTAAGCGTCATTGAAGAACAATCTAAAATTAGTGGTTTGCTAATTGATAATCCCTTTGAAGAAATAAGAAGCAAAGTAAAAGATAAGCTTGATGAAATTTCAGAAATGCACTCAAGTAAATTTTCTGTCAAANTTGACTCAATGGTTGCAAGTGGGAAAATTTATGAGCAAATTGTAGAGGTCTCTTCGATGATTAATGCTAACCTAATAGTTATGGGTACTAATGGATCTCCTAAGGGTGTAATAAAAAAATTCATTGGCTCAAACGCAGAAAGAGTTGTTAGGTTGTCCAACATTCCTGTAATTACTATAAAAGAAAATATAAGTACAGAAAATTTTGATAATATAATACTTCCACTTGATTTAGGAAAAGAGACCAAAGAGAAAGTTACATTTGCTATTGAATATGCAAGATATTGGAATTCAACAATAAGAATAGTATCTGTTTTTCTGAAAGATAACACTAATGAAAAAAATATACTCATTAAGAATTTGAATCAAGTCTCTAATTTTATTTCTAATGCCGGCGTTAAATGTACTTCTGAACTAATAGAGGGAGAAAAAAAACAAAGTCTTGGAGACTTTGTTATTAATTATGAAAAGAAGTTTGACTCTGACTTAATCATAATAATGACAAAAAAAGAAGAGTTAGCATTGTCAAACAACTTGAGTGTTACTGCAAGGTATATTATTCACAACTCAAAAATACCTGTGATGAGCATTAAACCTAAGCCAAGAAAGTTTATAACTTCACCAACTACTGCCTTTTAATTGAAATCATCTGTAATTTGCATTGGTGATGAAATTCTTATTGGACAAATTGCTGATACCAATAGTAGATTCATAGCTCAAAGACTAAATTCACTTGGTATTGAGTGCAGTTCTATAAAAATTGTTGCTGATGATAAAAAAGCTTTAGTTGAATTAATTAATGAGGAGAGCAAAAGATCTGATTTAATTATTTTAAGTGGTGGTTTAGGGCCTACAAATGATGATATAACGAGAGAGGCAATTGCATATTTCTTGAACGAAAAACTAATATTCTCTAAACAAGTTTTTGAAAACATAAAAGAAGTTTTTAAAAAATTTGGAAGAACTGATATCACAAATCTAAATAAGCAACAAGCCTATATTCCTGAGAGTTGTACTTTTTTTCAAAATGATATTGGAACTGCACCTGCTATTGTAAAAGAATCAGAAAAATTCATCTTAGTTGCGTTTCCAGGCGTCCCATCAGAACTCATACATCTTTTTGAAAAATTAGAAAAATTTTTAACCTCAAAGTATGAATTTTTACAGATTTATCATAAAACAGTTTCAGTTTTTGGTATTCCTGAGTCTAAGCTGGCATTGATTATTTCCAGCTGGGAGAAAAATATCAAAAAAAATAATATTAACCTTTCATACTTACCTAAAAAAGGAATTGTAAGATTAAGACTTACNACTAGAGGAAAAGATAAATTAGAATTAAAAAAGAAGATAAATTCTTCATTAAGTAATCTTAAAAAAATAATAGATTTTAGTTATCATGATATTGGAAAGTTAGAACATGTAATACATGATTTATTGTATGAAAGAGGATTAACAATTTCATGCGCTGAAAGCTGTACATCAGGTGAGATTTCTAGCACTATAACCAAAGCTTCAGGTTCGTCAAAATATTTTAAGGGAGGATTAGTTGTTTACAGTAATTTTTCAAAAGTCAATTTATTAAATGTAGACCTAAAGAAAATAGAAAAATATGGTGTTGTAAGTGAAGAGGTAGCAAAAGATATGTCACAAAAATGCCTTGAGAAGTTTGATTCTGATTTTTCAATTTCAACTACTGGCCTAATGGAAATTGATAATACAAACAAAGGTGTGTTATGCATTTCCTTCTCATCAAAAACAAAAACTCTTTCTAAAAAATTTGAGCTTAAAGGAAATCGAGAACAAGTAACTAAACAGTCAACAATTCTTGCTATTGAATTTCTTATTTCAGGAATAATGGATAAAATTTTATAGAGATATTTGTATATTTGCGACCTAAATTCAAGAAAATGTCCAAGATATGTGCAATAACAGGTAAAAAACCAATGGTTGGAAATAATGTTTCCCATTCTAACAAAAAAACAAAAAGAAAGTTTTACCCAAATCTTCAAACTAAGAAATTTTTTGTTCCTGAAACAGGNGAATATATAACATTAAAAGTTTCAGCTAAAGCTCTTAGAACAATAAATAAAAAAGGCATATCTGCTGTTTTGTCTGAAGCAAAGAAAAAAGGTAACATCTTAGTTTAAATATTTTTATTAAATTTAAGAATGAATACAAAATTTGCAACACTTTTGTTTTTGTCATTAATCGTGTTGTTTTCTTCATCATGTAGAAAAGAAGAGGGTTGCATGAACCCNTTAGCAATCAATTATAATCCTGATGCTGAAGAAGATGATGGCTCTTGCTTGATATTAGGTTGTACAAANCCTACAATGTTTAACTACGACCCGAACGCAAATACTGATAATGGTGGATGTATTCCTTTCATTAACGGGTGCACTGATGCAACAATGTTTAACTATAACCCTAATGCAAATACAGACAATGGTACTTGCTTAACTGCACAACAGGCTGCTATTGGTTTTTGGGATGTATCACCTGATTGTGATGACATAACAGTTCCTGTCATTGGATCTATTTCATTAAATGATCAGATCCCAGAAAATATTGAAGTTAACGAAGGATCTGGAGACATAATTTTCATAGATCTTGGAACAAGCCAAATTGAGGGAAACATTGCTAGCGATGGAACAATTATCGTATCTCCACAAAATACTAACATTGACCTAATGGGTTTTTCTGTTGATTTAACAGTAAGTGGTGATGGATTACTAGAAACTGAAAATAGCGGTTATATGGATCTTGATTACGAGTTAGATATACCAATAGTCGGCACTCAAAATGTTTCCTGTTCAATAATATTGACTAGATAAAATACATGCTTTATTTTGCAAGATTTATTATTATCTTTCTTGTCTTAGTTGTTCACAATCAAATACTTGCACAAAATTACACACAGCAAGACAGCATAAGAGGGACTCTAAATAAATATAGATCTTGCTATGATGTAAAATTTTATGACTTGTTTATCATGCTTGATGATATAGAAAGATCNATTGAAAGATCTTATAACATAATGCATGTTCAGGCAAATACCAATTTTGATAAAATTCAAATTGATTTATTTGAAAACATGGAAATTATGATTATTGAATTTGAGGATGAAATNTTAAATTTTACAAAAAATAAAAATGCTTCCTATATAGAATTTCCAAGAACCATAAAAAAAGAAGAAATTATTTCATTAAAAATTTGGTTTGGAGGTTATCCAATAACAGCAAAGAATCCGCCATGGGATGGGGGATTCACATGGTCAGAGGATAGCAATAAAGCATGGGTCGGTGTTTCTTGTCAAGGAATTGGAGCTAGTCTTTGGTGGCCCTGTAAAGATCATCAATCAGATGAACCTGACAGTATGAGAATAACAATATCTGTGAGGTCACCCCTAAATGCAATCTCAAATGGAAGATTAAAACGAGATACAAGTTATTGGAGTAATTACATGAATTCCTGGATGAATGAATACGAATGGTTTGTTTCATATCCCATCAACAATTATAATGTCACCTTAAACGTTGCAAATTATTCTGGTTTTGAAGATATATTGATTAGAAACGAAGACACACTTGATTTAAGTTATTATGTTTTAAAAAAAAATTTATCGATAGCTAAAAATCACTTCAAGCAAGTGAAACCAATAATTACTTGTTTAGAAAAATATCTTGGTTCATATCCATTTGAAAGAGATGGCTTCACTCTTGTTGAAACTCCATATCTTGGTATGGAGCATCAAAGTTGCATTGCATATGGAAATAATTATAAAAATGGTTATAATGGAAATACTAAATTCATAGACAATTTGGAGTTCGACTATATTATTTTGCATGAGGCTGGTCACGAGTGGTGGGGGAATAGTATAACAACAAACGATATTGCAGATATGTGGGTCCATGAGGGATTTTGTACATATTCAGAGGCTCTTTTTGTTGAATGTTACTATGGTTATGAAAAAATGTTATCGTATCTAAAAAATCAAAGAAAATTTATTGTTAATGACAAGCCTATCATTTCAGATTATGGAGTCAATAAGCAGGGAAGTAGAGACATGTATTTTAAATCTGCATTGATGTTACATACTTTAAGAAGTCTAGTTGACAATGACATTCTCTTCTTTAAAATGCTTCTAGATATCAATAAGGATTTTAAATATAGATGCATTGATGGAGATGAATTAATTAACTATATTATNGACTATCTNAAAATAGATTTAAAATTATTTTTTCAGCAATATTTGACTCAATCATCATTACCTGAGTTTAATTATAAATTAGAAGTTACTGGAAAAGATGTAGTTCTAATATGTAATTGGAATGCTATGAACGGATTCGATATGCCTATAAAAGCATCNATTGGCAAAAAAGAGGATATCTGGATAAATACCTCAAATAAAATAAAAGAGATTAAATTAGGTAACATAGACGTTCATGATTTTAGAATTAGGGACGATTTATTTCTGATTAGTGTGAAAAAAATGTAAATTTGCATTCTTAAAATTTANAAATGGCAAAAAAAGGNAATAGAATTCANGTTATTTTAGAGTGTACTGAACANAAATCAAGTGGTTTGCCTGGAACATCAAGATANATTACCACAAAAAACAAAAAAAATACACCTGATAGAATGGAAATAAAGAAATTCAATCCTATTCTAAAGAAAATGACTGTTCACAAAGAAATTAAATAAATGGCAAAGAAAACTGTAGCATCATTAAAAAATAAAGACGCAAAATCATTCACTAAAGTTGTTAGATTCAAAAAAAATGAGGCANCTGGAAGTTACTCAACGACTGTTGATATAATGCCAAAAGANAGCGTCAAGGATTTTCTNGCGAAAAAGTAAATCTAAATTAAATANCTTTCTTTAACTATATTTATAAAATGAATTTCTTTAAAAAGTTAAAAGAAAGTCTTACTGGAAACAAAACAGAGGATTCAGTTACATCAAATCAAGATACTGAGAAAAAATCCGCTGAGGTTTTAAAAAAGGGCCTTNAGAAAACAAAAAACTCTTTTTTTGGTAATTTCTCAAAATCACTTGTNGGAAAATCAAAAATCTCTGATCAAGAATTGGATTCAATTGAAGAAACACTATTGAAGTCTGATATTGGAATAGAAACTTCATTAAAAATAATAGATGGATTAGAAAANAGGGTNANAAAAGACAAATTTATTCATACCAATGAAATTTATGATTTTTTAAAAGATGAGATTAAAAATCTTTTGTTGCAAAATAAAAAAGATTATAGCTTCTCAGATGAGAAACCTTATGTTATAATGGTTGTTGGGATAAATGGAGTTGGTAAAACAACCACAATTGGAAAATTAGCTCACCAATTCAANAAGAACAATTTATCAGTAACCATTGGTGCTGCTGATACTTTCAGGGCAGCAGCTATCGATCAATTAGAAGTATGGTCAAATAGGACAAATGCTAAGTTAATCAAACAAAAAATGGGATCTGACCCTGCATCNGTTTGNTTTGACACACTTAAATCAGCAAAGTCCAATGATTCCGATGTAGTTATAATTGATACAGCTGGAAGACTTCACAATAATGTCAATTTAATGAANGAATTGACAAAAATTAAGAAAGTAATGTCAAAGGTTTCGATAAATGCNCCTCATGAAGTTNTTTTAGTNCTAGATGCTACAACTGGTCAAAACGCNATAGAACAAGCAAAACAGTTTTCTAAAGCTACTGAGGTTGATTGTATTGCTCTAACTAAGTTAGACGGTACCGCTAAAGGTGGAATAGCAATTGGAATTTCTGATCAATTAAATATACCTATAAAGTATATAGGCTTNGGTGAAACGGTAAACGATTTGCAGCTTTTTGATAAAGATAAATTTGTTGATACTTTGTTTAGTAATGAAAACTAAAGAACANAAAAATAATATTAATGTAATNACATTAGGATGCTCAAAAAATACCTATGATTCTGAGATTTTAATGGGGCAGCTTAAAAATAATGGAGCAGTGGTCAAGCATGAGAGTGATGATGAGTCCTCAGATATTGTAATTATCAACACATGTGGATTTATTGAAAATGCAAAGCAAGAATCTATTGATACAATTTTACAACAGGTTGAGAATAAAAAAAATGGCCTCATAAAAAAAGTCTATGTAACAGGATGTCTCTCTGAAAGATATAAAGAAGATTTGCAAAATGAAATTAGTGAAGTTGATAAATTTTTCGGAACTAATAATTTAAAAGAACTTTTAGAAGAGCTAAAATTTGATTACAAAAAACAGTTACTAAATCAAAGAAAATTAACCACACCTAGACATTATGCTCATTTAAAAATCTCGGAGGGTTGTAATAGGAAATGTTCGTTCTGTGCAATACCACAAATGAGAGGAAAACATATTTCAAAAAAGATTGAGGATATAGTAGATGAGGCTAGTGAGCTTGCAAAAAAAGGCATTAAAGAAATTTTATTGATTGCTCAAGATCTTAGTTATTATGGAGTAGATATTTACAAAAAAAGAAAGTTATATGATTTACTTGCTGAACTTTCAAAAGTTGATGGAATTGAATGGATAAGATTACATTATGTTTATCCAACGGGCTTTCCTTCAAATGTTATTGAACTCATAAACAAAAATGAAAAAATTTGTAGTTACATTGATATGCTTCTTCAGCATATTAATGATAAAATACTTAAATCAATGAGAAGATCAACTACAAAAAAACGTACCAATGAATTGATAAAAAAGATCCGAAAAAGTAAATCTAATATTTCAATAAGAACAACTGTAATTGTAGGTTACCCTGGAGAAACAAATGAAATATTTAATGAGCTAAAATCTTGGGTTAAGGAAAGTAAATTTGAAAGATTAGGAGTATTTAAGTACTCTCATGAGGAAGATACACACGCTTATAATCTAATTGATGATGTTGATCAAGAAGAAAAGCAAAGAAGATATGATGAAATAATGTCAATCCAGAGAGACATTTCATTATCAATCAATAAAAATAAAATTGGATCTGAAATTAAGGTTTTAATTGATAGATTTGAAAACGGTTTTTATTATGCAAGAACAGAATTTGATTCTCCTGAAGTTGACAACGAAGTAATTATTAGAAATGCAGAATTTTTGAGAGTAGGAAGTTTTATAAAAGTTAAAATTGTTGACGCTAACTACTATGACTTATTCGCTGAAATTATTTAAAATATGTTCCAAAATTTATCAGAAAAATTAGAAAGAGCCTTTAAAACATTAAAAGGTAGGGCTACTATTTCTGACATTAATGTTGCTCAAACTATGAAAGAAATTAGAAAAGCACTAATTTCTGCGGATGTTGATTATAAAACAGCAAAATCTTTCACTGACAAAGTCAGAGAAAAAGCAATTGGGCAAAAGGTATTAACAAGCATTGAGCCTGGACAGTTATTAACCAAGATAATGAAAGATGAATTGGCTGAGCTAATGGGTAGCCAAAGCTCTGATATTCAAATTGAAAGAGGTTTGACAAAAATTTTAGTAGCTGGTTTGCAAGGATCAGGAAAAACCACTTTTTCTGGAAAGTTGGCACTTTTTCTTAAGAACAATAAAAAATTAAAACCATTGCTAGTTGCTTGTGATGTATATAGACCTGCTGCAATAGATCAGTTAGAGATACTTTCAAAACAAGTTAATGCAGATTTTTACTGTGAGAGAGATAATAAAGACCCTGTTAGTATTTCTAAAAATGCCATTAAGTTTTCAAAAACAAACAATAATAATTTGATAATTATTGATACAGCTGGTAGAATTTCAATTGATCAAGAAATGATGAACGAAATTGGTGAAATCAAAAAAGCTGTTAGTCCCAGTGAAACATTATTTGTTGTGGATGCAATGACTGGACAAGATGCAGTTAACACCGCAAAGAATTTTAATGAGGTCTTAGATTTCGATGGTGTCGTTTTGACAAAATTAGATGGAGATACTAGAGGTGGTGCAGCATTAACAATAAGATCTGTTGTAAACAAACCAATTAAATTTATAGGTACAAGTGAAAAAATGGAAGGTCTTGATGTCTTTTATCCCGATAGAATGGCTAGTAGAATTTTAGGAATGGGTGATGTGATTTCTCTTGTTGAGAGAGCTCAGCAACAATTTGATGAAGATGAAGCTAGAAAAATTCAGAAAAAAATTGCAAAAAATAAATTTGGGTTCGATGACTTTTATAAACAAATTCAACAAATTAAAAAGATGGGAAGTATGAAAGATTTGGTTGGTATGATTCCAGGTGTTGGAAAAAATATTAAGGATATGGATATAGATGATGATGCTTTTAAATCTATTGAAGCAATTATTAATTCAATGACTCCCAAAGAGAGAAGTAATCCTGAAATATTAAATGGAGGTAGAAGAAAAAGAATTGCTGTCGGTTCAGGAAATAGTGTTAGCGAAGTAAATAAATTGATAAAACAGTTTTCACAAATGAGTAAAATGATGAAAATGATGCAAGGTGGAGGAAAAAATAGAGTTATGGATATGTTTAATAATCAAATGCAAAGAAGATAAATTGAAAATTTTAGATGGAAAATATATTTCTTCTGTAATAAGAAGTGAGATAAAGACAGAATTGGAAAGAAACTCAACAATTAGACCTCATTTATGTGCGATTTTAATTGGAGATAATGGAGCCAGTAGAACATATGTAAACGCAAAGGTAAAAGCATGTGAAGAAGTCGGATTTAAATCAACTTTACTTCACTATGATGATATTTCAGAACTTGATTTGCTAAAAAAGATTGNAGAAATTAATAATGATAAAAATATTGATGGACTTATTGTTCAGCTTCCTTTGCCAAAGCATATTGATGAAAATAAGATAACTNTAGCTGTAAAACCCGCCAAGGATGTTGATGGATTTCATCCTGTNAATATGGGAAAGATGATGTTAGGNCTTGATTCAATGATTCCAGCTACTCCAGCTGGAATAATAGAGTTGATTAAAAGATATAAAATTGAAACTTTAGGNAAAAAATGTGTCGTTGTAGGCAGAAGTAATATTGTTGGGCTTCCNNTAAGTGTTTTACTNGGAAAAAATAAATATCCTGGNAATTGNACNGTAACTTTAACNCATTCAAAATCAAAAAATTTAAAAGAAATTTGTGCTTCAGCTGATATTTTGATAGTTGCTCTAGGNNTTGCAAATTTNATAAAATCAGATATGGTAAAAAAGAATTGTGTGATNATAGATGTTGGAATAAGTAGAGTGAAATCTGACAAAACAAAATCTGGATGGAAGTTATTAGGAGATGTTGATTTTGAAAACGTAAAAGATAAATGTGATTATATAACACCTGTACCNGGCGGTGTTGGACCAATGACCATAGCGATGTTGTTAGCTAATACCCTCAAAGCTGCGAAAAAAGAAAATAAATATTAATTTTTCAATTCCTTTTGCAGAGATTTTATTTCTTCTCTAACTCTTATTGCCCCATCAAAATCTAATTCTTTTGCAAGCTTGTTCATCTCTAATTTTTTTATTTTGATCTCCTTTTTAATCTCGCTTTGTGATAAATTCAGAGGGTTTTTTTCGTAACTTTTTTTGTCAATTTTTTTTACAATGGTATTTTTTTTCTTTCTAGTAATTTGAGTTGGTGTAATTTGATTTTTTTCATTAAATTCTTCCTGAAGCTTTCTTCTTCTGTTAGTTTCATCAATTGTTTTTTTCATTGAATCAGTAATTTTATCAGCGTACATGATTACCCTACCATTTAAATTTCTTGCTGCTCTTCCAGCGGTTTGTGTCAAGGACCTGTGAGATCTTAAAAAACCTTCTTTATCAGCGTCTATTATAGCCACTAAGCTAACCTCAGGCAGATCAAGACCTTCTCTTAATAAATTAACTCCAACAATAACATCTATTTTTTCTTCAACTAAGGAATTTAAAATTTCAACTCTCTCAATTGTGTCAATATCCGAATGCAAGTATGAACAATTTATGTTAAATCTGCCTAAGTATTTTGATAGTTCCTCGGCCATTTTTTTTGTTAGTGTTGTAACTAAACTTTTTTCATTTTTTTCAACCCTTAACCTAATTTCTTCAATTAAATCATCAATTTGATTTTTTATTGGTCTAATTTCTATGATTGGATCCAATAAGCCAGTGGGTCTAATGATTTGCTCTGTTACAATTCCATTTGATTTGTTTAATTCATAGTCAGATGGAGTAGCGCTAACAAAAATTGTTTGGTTACTAATTAGATCAAATTCTTCAAACTTTAAAGGTCTATTGTCTAAGGCTGATGGTAATCTAAACCCATGCTCTACCAGATTTTCTTTTCTTGATCTATCACCTCCGTACATTCCTCGTATTTGAGGAATTGTCACATGACTTTCATCAATAATTGTTAGATAATTTTCTGGAAAATAGTCAAGTAAACAAAATGGTCTGGCACCAGGTTTTCTGCCGTCAAAATAACGTGAATAATTCTCAATACCACTACAATAACCTAACTCTTTTATCATTTCAATATCCAGATTAGTACGCTCTTCAAGTCTTTTAGCTTCAATATCTCTAAAATCTTGTTTTAAGTATTCAGTCCTTCTAAGCAAATCTTTTTGCATATCAAAAATCGCATCATTAACTTTATTTGAAGATGTCATAAACAAGTTAGTTGGGCATATTCTAATATTATCATGTTTTTCTAAGAATTTAAACTCTTTACTACTGTAACTTTCAATGCTAGCAATCTTATTTTCATCCAATTTAATTCTGAATATAATATCTGAGTAAGATGGATATACGTCAACATTATTTCCAATTGCTCTAAAAGTTCCTCTTTCTAGACTTTCAGTTGTTCTTGAATAAAATGCATTTACTAAGCTCTTAATTAAAATTTGCCTATCCATTTTTGAGTTTTGATTTAAAAAAATTATTCCATTGTAATAATCATCAGGATTACCCATACCGTAGATACAAGAAACGGAAGAAACAACAATTATGTCTTTTCTACCAGAAAGTAGTGATGAAGTTGCTTTTAATCTGTATTTTTCTATCTCTTCATTAATTGACAAATCTTTCTCAATGTAAATGCCAGTAGATGGAATATATGCTTCTGGTTGATAATAATCATAATACGACACAAAATATTCTACACAATTGTTTGGGAAAAAAGATTTGAACTCGCTGAATAATTGAGCAGCAAGAGTTTTATTATGGCTAAGAACAAGTGTAGGTCTTCCAATTTCTTTAATTACATTGGCAACTGTGAATGTTTTTCCTGATCCAGTAACACCAAGTAAAGTTTGGTAAGGAAAATTATTGTTTAATCCAGAGACTAGTTCATTAATTGCTTTTGGCTGATCACCAGTTGGTTTAAAATTAGATTCTAATTTAAAATTCATAATACTATATTTTCCAAATTTTCCAACTTTCAAGTGCTTGATTAATAAGCATTTCATGACCATTTAAGGTATTCGCACATTTTTTTTGGCATTTTTTCAAAAATATTGTCTGAACTGGATTATAGATTAAATCAATAGCAGTATGTGTTTCATTTACTTGATCATAATTAATATCAGGAAATCTATCAATATTATGAACCATTCCAAGTGTAGTTGTGTTAATTATAATATCAAAGTCAATCAAGTTATTTTTTTTAAGAAATTCATAATCAAATTTACTTCTTCTACTAATAACTAAGTAGTCAAGATTTAATTTTCTTAAAACATACTGTATACTTTTTGATGCCCCTCCGTTTCCAAGCACTAAACATTTCTTATTATTTAATAATTGTTTTTTGTATGCTTTCATAAATCCTAAATAATCAGTATTAAAGCCAATCAAATCACTTCCATCAACTTTAATTGTATTTATTGCACCAATTTTTGAAGAGACATCATCAATTTTATTAAGATATTTTTTTATTGATAATTTGTATGGAGATGTTACATTTAAACCTATAATATTTTTTTTCTTGATATAATTATGTAATTGATCAATTCTGTTGATTTCAAGATTTACATATTCAAGATTTTTAATGTTTTCTTTCTTTATTTTTTCATTAAAAAATTTTATTGAGAAAGAACTTGATAAATTTTTACCAACAAGCGCGATTCTTCTCATTTTTAATCTGAGGATCGATTTTCAATTAATGAAACTGATAAAAAACCAATGACCATGAGAACTAATGTTGAAATAAAGTAAATACTCGCATCAAATGGAAATTTATAGTTGTATGCCAAAGTAATATCAAATAAAGATAAATCGATATTTCTATTAACAGCCAATTTATCTTTGAAGGGCCATATAATATGTATTGAGCCAATCATAAATCCAGTTAAAATTGCAATGGTCTGATTTTTATATTTCTTCAATAAAAAAGCAATTGCGTGAGAAAAAATTAGAAGTCCAAGGACAGATCCAATTAAAAAAAGAGATAATATTTTGACATTTAAGTTTACTATAGATTCAACAAGTATAAGCTCATAATTACCCATTAAAATTAAAATAAATGAGCCGGAAAGACCAGGAAGTAACATACCAGAGGTTCCAATTGCACCACATAATAAAATGTATAAGGAGTTAGTATTTTCTGAACCAGATGCTCCAACTGTAAGTAAGTATGCTATAATTATGCCAGCGAAAAGTGAAAAAAATGTAGATAATCCCCATTTTTTTATTCTCTTACCGACATAATATATTGATGCAACAATCAATCCAAAAAATAAGGCCCAAATATGACTAGGATACCTTTCAAATAAAAACTCAAAAAGTTTTGCGACAGAAAAAACACTTGCGATTGACCCGGAAAAAACAAGAGTTATAAATTTAAGATTTACGTGTTTTGAAAAATCTTTAAATTTTAGATTCAGAATTAATTTTAATGCTCTATAGTTAAATGATTTTAATGAAAAAATTAAGTCTTCATAGATATTTGTTATTAACGCAATAGTGCCACCTGAAACACCAGGAATAATATTTGCAATCCCCATAAAAAATCCTTTGAGAAATAATAAAAAATCTTTATTCATTGGTGAAAAATATCTAATGTATCTGCTCTTAGTCCAAGCCTGAGGCACTCAAGTGCAATAATTTCGTCAGTAGAGATATTACCCAAATTCACATCTGTTCCTAATTTTCTGATAAACCATGACTGTTGAGCTTTAAGTGGAGTTTCCCAAATAATCTTGCTCGTGTCGATTTTGGAGACAATTATATCAAATAAAGATTGGGTTGAACAGATGACCAGTGAAATCAGCTCAGGTTCATGGAAAGTCATTGCTGAATCAAGAGAATCAGGAAACACAGGCATGTATGACTCTAATTTCCAAATCGATGAAAAACTATTTAATTTAATTGTCTCCAAAATCGACACGAACAAGATAATTTGGGAAACTCCGCTTAAAGGCCAACAGTCATGGTT
>PBAP01000025.1 GCA_002716345.1 Flavobacteriales bacterium
AGAAGGTTTAGAGAACTTTACAGGTGAGTATACAAAAGAGATTGATTTAGTTAAGTATACTAAGGGAATATACTTCTTAGAGATTACTACAAACAGTGGAGTAATTAATAAGAAAATGATTATGATTTAACCTAGAGCTTAATTACTAAATTTGTTTTATTATTAAATTTTAGATAATAAATTCCATTCCTAACGTTTTTTAATGAAATTCTTAATTTATCTGATCTCTTAGTCTTTTGTAGTATTAATATTCCGTGAGTATTGTAAAGTTCAACATTTCCTAATTTATTACTAACTATTGTAATATTATTTTTAGTTGGATTAGGAAATAAAATTAACTCATTATTAGGTAAGTTTTTTGTATTTGTTAACAAGGAATCACTATTGTAATAAGTCAAGCCTCCTGATTTATTTCCAATAATAATATCTAGCTTGTAGTCATTATTAAGGTCAGTAAAATCAATCGCTGTAATTGATCCATCCCAAATATTATTTAAACCAATATCAGTTGGTACAAAGCTTGAATCAATTGACTCTATTTCGAAAGCATATAAATGTCCAGAAAAAGAGCCAGAGATCAAATATCTCTTGTTATTGATATCTATTATTTTGGGAGAGCTGTATCCAGTTGAAATGACTGAGTCCTCAATATCCACATTTCCAAAATTTTGAATAATTGTATCAAAAATTGAAGAATTAATTGTTCCTCGATTTGGAAAATAATTAATTGTACCAATTTGTTCTCCAACAATTAAATCATTTAAACCATCTTTGTTTACATCACAGATAAATGGAGTTGCAAAACTTCCAATATCAATTTGAAAAAAGTTGGGACTTGAAAGTGAGAAATTAGCTGGAATGTTTCCATCATTTTCAAAAAAATGTAATTTTCCATCAGCATCTCCGATAATCATATCTTTATCATTATCACCATCCAAGTCTCCAAAACAAGGATACAAGTTTAGTGCTGGTTTAACTAGATTAATATTTAAATTAATACTGGAGATATTTTGCCAATTTCTATCTATAAGATTAAATGTTGGATTTGAATTTGTGCCAATATTTTCAAAAAGTGCAAGTGATGAAGTAGGGTCATTACCAGTATTGTGATAGCCATAGTTGCCTACAACTAAGTCCATAAGTCCATCCGAGTTATAATCAAAAAAAGATGGATAAGATCCATCGCCTAAGTCTATCATTTCAGACTGAAGAAAATCTTTTGTGGTTAAACTTAAATCTAATTGTGTGTTGGTTCCTGAATTAATGTATAGCCATGAACTTTGTTTGTTTTCAGTTCCACTTAGCGTTGTGCTATTTGGTGAAACAACTAAATCTTTGATATTATCATTATTTAAATCAATATAGAATGCAGCTGGAAACATAGGTAAATCTACTTGCAAAGTATTTAAATAATTTTTTGGAAAGATTGAATCAACTGAATTTACAAGAGCATTTTGATTATTCCCACCGTTTATCAAAAGGTTTAAGTTATTGTACAAAATATCACCTAAAATTAAATCTTTGTCATTGTCATTGTCAATGTCGATAGCAAGTATTGTAGAGCCGGCATGCGGTTGTTTAAAGTTTTGGTTTGTTAGTGGAGCACATTGACAATTTGTACAGTTAAGAACATATGAGTTTTGTCCTTCATAGCAATCACCCCAGCATGGATCTTCAAAATTGAATATTAAGCTATCACAGTTTCCATTTTGTTCGATTGATAAATTTCTGTGGTATTCAATGAAACCACCCAGTATTGAAAAAGTTAAAATATCTAAATCTCCGTCGTAATCTACGTCAGAAATTGCTGGAATGTCAACAGGACTTACAAAAATATTTAAATTACTAGAACCATAGTTGGAGAGCAAAAGACTAGTCTCTAAAGAAAACTCTAAATCATTTGAAGATACATTGAGATAAACTGCAATACCTCCAGTTGAATAGGTAAAAAGATCTAACTTACCATCACAGTTGTAGTCGGCAGTCAAACACCAATCTTTGATTTTTGGAAAGTTTTTTCTGAACTTAGGAGCAAAAATATATTTGTTATTTTTCTTTATAAATGTATTTAATTTATTACCAGATCTGTCAAATGTTATTAGATCATTAACTCCATCTAAATCTAAATCTATCTCATTAAATTGTACTGAGTTCATTCCGCCAACCCATGGGGATTTGTATTTGGTATTACTTTCATATACATCTATACTAGTATCCCTATTTACTGATATTTGTGCAAATGATATAGCAGTAAAAATTGAAAAAAAAGTAAAGGTTAATAAGCGATTCATATTTACTACAAATTTAGTTAATAGTATTTAATTGATTAGAAAAGAAATATAGTTGCTTAAATCATATTAATCTATGGCATATTTAAATCCTAATTATCTTCATAAAAAAGACTATATTTGCCCTCCAAATTAAGTATAATGCAAAATAGAAATTTTTTTAAAGTATTCGCAATTGTTTTTTCAATCGTATGTTTATACCAGTTATCCTTCACTTGGATTGCTGATTCTATTGAAAGTGATGCTGATGACTATGCTATGAATTTTTCACCTGAAGAGTATTCAGATAAATACAGATTTTATCTTGACTCAGTTAGTGGTGAAAAAGTTTATGATATTTTGATTGCTGAGTATACCTATTCAGAATGCAAGCAAAGAGAAATCAACCTTGGATTAGACTTAAAAGGCGGTATGAATGTTACTCTAGAAGTAATGGTTGTTGATGTAATCAAAGCTCTTTCAAATAATAGTAAAGATGAAAAATTTAATCTAGCAATTTCAAATGCGCTGAAACTTCAAACAAATAGTCAAGATGATTTTGTCACTTTATTCGGAAATGAATATGAAAAAGTTGCTCCTGCCCCAAATTCGGGACTTGCAGGTGTATTTAGTACCCCAGATTTGAGAGAAAAAATAAATTTTTCTTCAACAAACCAACAAGTTTTGGATTTAATTAGAGTTGAAGTTGAAGATGCAATAAATCGATCATTTAATATTTTGAGAAGTAGAATTGATAGGTTTGGTGTAACTCAACCAAATATTCAAAGATTAGAAACTGCAGGAAGAATTTTGGTTGAGCTACCAGGAATTAAAGACACCGAGAGAGCAAGAAAATTACTACAATCTACGGCCCAACTAGAGTTTTGGGAGACTTATGAATATCAAGAGTTATTTCCTCAACTTGAAGAAATTAATCAGTATTTACGTGAAATTGAATCTGAAGACAATAATGTAGGTTCTGAGAAAATAGCTAGTGAAATCTCAGATGAAACTTCTAATCAGTTAGCAGATATTGTCGAAGAAATATCAGATACAATATCAACAAGTCTTCTTGATCAAATTGATGATTCACTTTCAAGTGATACTACTAACTCGCTAACATTTGAAGAATTTGCAGCTGAAAACCCATTATATGCAGTATTGTACCCAAATGTCGATCAACAAAACAGATTACAAGATGGTCCTGTAGTTGGCTTCTCTGCAACTAAAGATACATCTAAGTTAAATTCTTATCTCAATGACCCCGCTGTCCTCAAAAAATTCCCTGTTGATGTTAAGTTTGCTTATACAGCGATTCCCTATGATCCAGAAGGTAAGTTTGTGCAGTTAGTAGCTTTAAAAGTTACAAACAGAGATGGAAAAGCAGCAATGGAAGGAGATGTAGTGAATGATGCTGATCAAGGATATGGTCAGTTTAACTCAAGTCCTGAGGTTTCAATGAGTATGAACCAAGAAGGTGCTAAATTGTGGAAAAGATTAACCGCTGAGAATATAGGACGTTCAGTTGCTATAGTACTTGATGGCTATGTATACTCATTTCCTACTGTACAGTCAGAAATTAGTGGTGGAAGGTCTTCAATAACTGGAAATTTTACTGTTAATGAAGCAAAAGATCTTGCGAATATTTTAAAGTCAGGTAAGTTACCAGCTCCTGCCAGAATAATTGAGGAAGCAATTGTTGGTCCCTCATTAGGTGAAGAGGCTATTGATGCTGGTTTAAAATCATTCATATTTGCTTTAATCATGGTTCTCATTTACATGATTTTTTATTACAATAGAGCTGGTTTGGTTTCCAATGTAGCTTTACTTGCAAATATTTTCTTCATTTTTGGTGTTTTATCTTCTCTAGGAGCTGTTTTAACACTCCCCGGAATTGCTGGTATCGTGTTAACTATAGGAATGTCTGTTGACGCAAATGTTCTAATATATGAGAGGATTCGTGAAGAGTTAAAAAATAATAAAGGAATCAAATTAGCAATCTCAGATGGTTATAAAAATGCTTACAGCTCAATAATTGATGCAAATGTGACAACACTATTAACTGGAATTGTATTATATACATTTGGGTCAGGGCCAATCAAAGGATTTGCTACCACTCTTATAATAGGTATCTTAACTTCATTGTTTGCCGCAATTTTTATCACTAGATTGGTAATTAGTGCAAGACTTAACAAGGGAAAAGATGTTAGTTTTTCAAACAAAATAACTCACGGAGCCTTCAAAAACACAAAAATTGATTTTATTGGATACAGAAAAAGATTTTACATCATTTCATCAATTCTTATTTTAGCTGGTACTTTCTCATTATTCACTAAGGGACTTAACTACGGTGTTGATTTTGTTGGAGGTAGAACATATGTTGTAAGATTTGATAATACTGTAGACAATGAAAAGGTAAGAGAAAAGCTGAATGCGAAATTTGTTGATGAAACGGGATTATCTTATTCTCCTCAGGTAAAGACTTTTGGAAGTGACAACCAGGTGAAAATTACAACATCATTTATGATCAACAATAATAACTTAGAAACTGATGAAATTGTTGAAATAAAATTAAATGAAGGGCTGTCTCAAATGGAACAAGATTACGAAATTATGAGCTCACAAAAAGTTGGCCCAACAATTGCAGATGATATAAAGAATGCTGCAATGGGTTCAATAGTGTTTTCACTGTTAATTATCTTCTTATATATACTTTTAAGATTCAGAAAGTGGCAGTTCAGTTTAGGTGCTGTCGTAGCAGTCTTTCATGATGTGTTAATAGTACTTTCAGTCTTTTCTTTTTTCTATGGGTTATTACCTTTTTCTCTTGAAATTGATCAAGCGTTTATAGCAGCATTACTTACAATAATTGGTTATTCATTAAATGATACAGTTGTTGTATTTGACAGAGTTAGAGAATACATGAATATTAACAAAAGAAAAGAAATCAAAGAGTTTATGAATACTTCTTTAAATAGCACATTATCAAGAACGATTAATACTTCATTAACAACTTTCTTTGTTCTTCTAATCATATTTATTTTTGGGGGGGAAGTTATTAGAGGATTTATGTTTGCATTGATGGTTGGTGTTATTGTAGGTACTTACTCTTCTCTTTTTGTTGCATCACCAATCATGTTGGATACAATAAGCAAGACAAAAAAATAAATAATGTTAGTTTTTATTGGAGGCCCTGAGATAATATTAATAGTTTTAGTTATTGTATTATTTTTCGGCTCTAAAAAGATTCCTGAGTTTGCTAAGGCTTTTGCCAGGGCGATGAATGAAATAAAAGATGCATCTAACGAGATAAGAAAAGAAATAAAAAAAAGCTCTGAAGACATAAATGATACACTCAAAAAATGAGTTCTTACTTTTTGTTTTTTATTGGTCTTTCTTTGCTCTTAGCTGGAGGAGATTTTCTTGTTAAAAGCTCAACTAAAATTTCAAAAAAGTTTAATGTTCCATCATTTATTATTGGCTTAACTATTGTATCTTTTGCTACTTCTGCACCAGAACTTTTCATTAGTCTCGAAGCAATTAATAATCAAAAGTATGATATAATTTTTGGAAATGTTATAGGATCAAACATAGCTAATATTTGTCTTGTTTTGGCAATCACATTGATTTTTGTAAATGTCAGATTTATTGATTTAACAAAAAAATTGATATACCATTTCTTGTTTTTTCAACACTTTTATTCTCTGCTTTTTTGTTTATTTTTAAAAGCATTAGTACTTGGATGGGAATTGTTTTTTTCTTTTTCATTTCACTTTATTTGTTCATTATAATTAAAAAGTCTTATGAAGGAAAAGACAATGAAAAGCAAACTCAGTTTAAATATAACATTGTACCACAGTTTTTAATTTTATTCATATCAGCCGTAATGTTAAAGTTTGGAGCTGATTGGCTCATTTCTGGAGTCACTACTATTGCAGTTGATTTTGGTGTAAGTGACAGAGTTATTGCATTTACATTAGTTGCTTTGGGAACCAGCTTACCTGAAATATCAACTTGCTTTGTTGCAATCTACAAAAAAGAAAAAAATTTAGCTGTTGGTAATTTGATTGGTTCAAACATTTTCAACTTACTGATTGTTTTGGGTATTACTTCGATGTTCGATAATATAAAATTAGTTGACACAAAAGTACTGACTAATGATGTTTTATTTTTAATTATTAGCACATTTCTACTTTGTGTAATAGTATATAGTGCTTATCTAAGTAAAAATAATAAACTCTCTGGAACTATGTTGCTATGCCTTTATATCCTTTTTCTAGTTACTGCAACAATCTAAATTACATTAGCTGACTTGACTGTCTTTATAATTCTTCCAGCAATCTTATATGGATCTCCATTTGATGCAGGTCTTCTATCTTCCAACCATCCTTTCCATCCTTTTTCAACAGTGATTATTGGTATTCTAATAGAGGCTCCTCTATCTGAAACACCATAGCTGAAATCATGAATTGATGCAGTTTCATGCAGTCCTGTTAACCTCTGTTCGTTAAATTCACCATAAACAGCTATATGTTCGTTTGTTACAGGCCTAAAGGCTTCACATACTTTTTCATATGTCTCTTGTGAGCCACACTTTCTGAGCAAAGAGTTTGAAAAATTAGCATGCATACCTGAACCGTTCCAGTCTCCTTTAATAGGTTTAGGATGATATTCAATGTAATAGCCAAAGGATTCAGTTAATCGATCGAGAAGGTATCTTGCAATCCACATTTCATCACCAGCTTTTTTTGCACCCTTTGCAAACAATTGAAATTCCCATTGTCCACAAGCGACTTCTTGATTAATACCCTCAAAGTTTATACCAGCGTCGATACATAAATCAGCATGTTCTTCTACTATGTGTCTTCCATGAGTATTTTTACCGCCTACAGAACAATAATAAAGACCTTGAGGGCCTGGATAACCTCCTAAAGGAAATCCTAAAGGAAGTTGAGTTTCAACATCCATGATGAAATATTCTTGTTCAAATCCAAACCAAAAATCATTATCGTCGTCATCTATCAAAGCTCTTGCATTAGATTCATGAGGTGTCCCATCAGCATTCATAACTTCTGTCATAACAAGAAATCCATTGTTTCTTCCTGGATCTGGGAAAATTGATACCGGTTTGAGAAGACAATCTGAGGAGTTACCCTCTGCTTGTTTTGTTGAACTTCCGTCGAAAGACCATGTTGGACAGTCTTCCAATTTACCTGAGAAATTATCTATTAATTTTGTTTTGCTTCTCATATTTTGTGTTGGCTTGTATCCATCTAGCCATATGTATTCAAGTTTAGATTTGCTCATTTTTTTAAATTTTTAAGTGTAAATTGTACACTATGTTGTAGGTTTGACATAATTTTAATTAATTTTTCAATTAAAAAAAATATCAATTATAAAACAAAATCAACAATATGATTGTTATGAAACTTTTCAATACTTTATTAACATTTACTTGTTTTTATTGAATTTATATTCTCAGACTGTATTTAAATTTATTGTTTATTTTAGCGAAAATATATTAACTTATGATAACAAATTCAAAGTTTTATTTAATACTGTGTTTTATTATTTTTCTAGGACACAATTCCTTCTCTCAAAAAACTAACAAAAGAGTTGCTAAAGCAGATCAAGCTTTTGCACTTGAAGAATACTATAAAGCTGCTGAGCTCTATAAAAAAGCATACGAAAAAACAAAAAGTAGAAGTTTAAAATCAGAAATTATTTTCAAACAGGCAGAATGTTACAGATTGTCAGGTAATATAAAAAGAGCAGAAAATTATTACAAAAGAGCAATAAAGGCTAAATACCCCGATGTTATAGCAGTTCTTAGATATGGTGATGTTTTAAGAATGAATCAAAAATACGATGAAGCATTGGAACAATATCAAAAGTATGTTCAGCTTAATCCCACAGATATAAGAGGAGAGATTGGAGTCAAATCTTGTAATTATTCAATTGAATGGCTTTCAAACCCAACAAGATATAAAGTTGAATTGATGCCAATAATTAATTCAAGATACAGTGATTTCTCTCCTTCATTTGGAAATGGAGATTATTCCGAGATTTATTTTACATCATCAAGAAAAGGAGGTTTTTCTGATAAAATTGATGACAGAACAGGAGAATCATTTACTGACATATATTTAACCAAATTAGACAAAAAAAATAAGTGGAGTGCACCTCAAATAGTCGGTGAACCCATTAGTGGAGATGGGAATGAAGGTTCAGTTGCATTAAATAAAAGAGGAACAACGATGTATTTAACCAAGTGTAAAGTTGAAAAGAAAAAATCTCTTGGCTGCAGGATTTACATTAGTAAGAGAAATGGTCAGCTTTGGAGTGATCCACAACCTCTCCAAATAAAGCTTGATAGTAACACATCAATTGGACATCCATCAATAAGCAATGACGAAAAAACCTTAATATTTTCATCAGACATGAAAGGGGGTTACGGAGGTAAAGATTTATGGATCGTAAAAAAAGAAAAACGAAATAAATGGAGTAAACCTGTTAATTTAGGTCCTGCTGTTAATACTTCTGCTGATGAAATGTTCCCTTTTCTTCATGAAGATGGTTCACTTTACTTTAGCTCAAATGGTCATATTGGAATGGGCGGACATGATATTTTCAAAACAGCTCCTGATGAAAATGATGCATATTCTTCAGTAATCAATTTAAAATTTCCAGTGAATTCCTCATCTGATGATTTTGGAATGATTATAGAATCTGATGGAGAAAGAGGTTATTTCACATCAAACAGAAAAAGTGGCAAAGGTAGTGATGACGTTTATGGTTTTGAGTTGCCTCCACTTGTTATCTTTGCTCAAGGAGTTGTTACTGATTCAAAAACTGGTGCAATTTTGACTGATGCTACCATTAAGTTTGTAGGAAGTGATGGTAGTGAAAAAGATATTATAACAGATAACTCTGGAGCATATAAACTAAGGCTAAAGCCATTGACATCCTATGAAATCATTGCTTTCAAAAATGAGTTTTTAAAAAATATCAAAACTGAAACCACACATGGTATTGAAAATGATAAGACAATACTTGTGGATTTTGAACTAGATCCTGTAAAAAAGGAAATTATTTTACCAAGAATTGAATATGACTTTGCTAAGTTTAATCTAAGAGAAAAATCCATGCAAGATTTAGATATGCTTGTTACAACACTTAACGACAATCCAGATGTCAAAATTGAATTAAAATCACACACAGATTTTATTGGAAGTAAAATACAAAACAAAAGATTATCACAGAAAAGAGCTGATGAGTGTGTTAGATATTTGACAGAAAAAGGCATAAGTAAAAATAGAATTACTGCTCTTGGAATGGGTGAGAGCGAGCCATATGTTATTGAGCAAAAAGATGGTAATTTGAAGAAAGGTGATGTTTTAACAGAGTCATACATAAAGAAAATGAGATTTAGAAAAAATAGAGATAAAGCCAATCAATACAACAGAAGAACAACATTCAAAGTTTTGATTGAAGATATCTCCAAATAACTACTTTCAAATATCTTTAAATTCTCATAATAAACTATGGATAAATATGAACAAAGAGGAGTTTCATCACAAAAAGAGGATGTTCATAAAGCCATAAAAAATAGTGATAAAGGACTTTTTCCTAAAGCCTTTTGTAAAATAGTTCCAGACTTATTAAATAAAAGCAAAGACCATTGTATAGTGATGCATGCAGATGGTGCAGGCACAAAGTCTTCTCTAGCCTATGCTTATTGGAAAGAAACAGGTGATTTAGATGTATGGAAAGGAATTGCTCAAGATAGCCTTGTTATGAATATTGACGATATAATGTGTGTAGGTGTACATGATAATATTTTACTCTCTTCAACTATTGGAAGGAATAAATTAAAAATAAGTGGGGATGTTATCAAAGCTTTAATTGATGGTACTAACAATTTAATTGACGAGTATAAAAATTTTGGTATAAATATCATGCACTCTGGTGGAGAGACAGCTGATGTTGGAGATCTTGTTAGAACAATAATTGTCGATACGACTGTTGTTGCAAGAATGAGAAGAGATCAAGTCATTAACAATGAGAATATAAAAGATGGTAATGTAATAATTGGTTTGTCTTCTTTTGGAAAATGCAGTTATGAAAAAGAATATAACTCTGGAATTGGAAGTAACGGCTTAACATCTGCGAGGCATGATGTTTTTGATAAATCAATTGGAGAAAAGTACCCAGAAACATATGATAGTCTAGTTAATAGTGACTTTACGTATTCAGGATCCAAAAAATTAACTGAAAAATTTCAAGATTATGATTTTGGAAAGTTAATTTTATCTCCAACTAGAACCTATGCACCGATCTTAAAAGAAATTTTTAAAAATCATTTAGATCAAATTGATGGAATTATTCATTGTACAGGAGGAGGACAAACAAAAGTTTTACATTTTGTAGACAATCTTCACATAATCAAAGATAAAATGTTTGAAATCCCACCTGTTTTTAAGCTAATACAACAAGAATCAGTAACTGAATGGAGAGAGATGTTTAAAGTTTTCAACATGGGACATCGAATGGAAATTTATATTGATGAAAAATATGCAGACTCAATAATTAAAATTTCTAAATCTTTTGACGTTGAAGCCAAAGTTATTGGCAGGGTTGAAAAAGCAAAATCAAAAAAACTTACTATTTCTACAAAATTTGGTAGTTATATATATTAATGTTAGAAAAGCTAAAACAAATACAAAGTAGATTTTTAGAAGTAGAAAATAAACTTTCTTCTGCTGATGCCATGTCTGATATGAAGCTTTTTGTAAGAAATAATAAAGAATACAAAGATTTAAAGCCTATCTCAGACGCGTATCATAGTTATAAAAATCTTTTGAGTAACATAAACGATGCAAAGAAAATAATTTCTAGCTCAGATGATAGTGACTTAATAGATCTAGCTAAAATGGAACTGAGCGACTGGAACATAGAAAAAGACCTGCAGGAAGAAAAGATAAAAATTTTATTAATTCCAAAAGACCCTGAGGATTCAAAAAATGCTGTTGTTGAAATTCGAGCAGGTACAGGAGGTGATGAGGCTAGTATTTTTGCTGGTGATTTATACAAAATGTATACATCATATAGTACAATGAAAAAGTGGAAAATTGAGCTTGTTGATGTTGCTGAGGGAACATCGGGTGGTTTTAAAGAAGTAATTTTTAACGTACAGGGAAATGACGTATATGGGCAATTAAAGTTTGAGTCTGGAGTTCATCGAGTTCAAAGAGTTCCTGAAACTGAAACACAAGGAAGAGTTCATACATCAGCAGCATCTGTAATAGTTTTGCCTGAGGCTGAGGAGTTTGATATTGAATTGAAAAATTCTGATATTAGAAAAGATACGTATTGTTCATCTGGACCGGGGGGTCAATCAGTAAATACAACATATTCAGCTGTTAGGTTAACACATATCCCTACAGGCATTGTTTCTCAATGTCAAGATCAAAAATCTCAAATCAAGAATTATGAAAAGGCTCTAAAGGTTTTGAGATCACGGATATACGAGATGGAATTGCAAAAAAAAATGGAGGAAGAATCTAGCCAAAGAAAGACAATGGTTTCTTCAGGCGACAGATCGGAGAAGATTAGAACATATAATTACCCTCAAGGACGAGTAACAGATCACAGAATTGGACTTACAAAATACAACCTTCAATCTGTGGTTTCAGGTGATCTTCAAGAATTTGTTGATGAGTTAATTATTGCCGAGAATACTCAAAAGTTAAAAATTGGAAAATTAACTGATGAATAAAAAAGATATTATAAACCAAATAAAAATTAAAAAATCCTTTTTATGCATTGGATTAGATACTGATCTTGAAAGAATACCTAAGCATCTATTGCAATATGAAGATCCCATATTTGAATTCAATAAGCAAATTATTGATTCCACAAAAGATTTGTGTGTAGCTTTCAAAATTAACACTGCTTTTTATGAATCCATTGGCTCCAGTGGATGGGATTCAATGGAAAAAACTTTAGATTATATTCCAGAAAACATATTAAGGATTGCTGATGCAAAAAGAGGTGATATAGGTAATACATCTAAAAAATATGCTGAAGCATTTTTCAAAAATTTAAATTTTGATGCTATAACATTGTCTGCCTACATGGGTATAGAAACTTTAACTTATTATAATAGTTATGAAAATAAGTGGTGTATAATTTTAGCTCTTACATCAAATGCTGGATCATCTGATTTTCAAACTGTAGTTGACAATAAAGGTGCCCCTTTATATGAGAGGGTGATAAAGTCCTCATTAAAATTAAAAAGAAATGATAATATAATGTTTGTTGTTGGAGCTACTAATGAAGATAATTATGACAATATTAGAAAAATAGCTCCCGATAATTTTTTACTTGTTCCTGGTGTTGGTGCACAAGGCGGAAATTTAGAAACTGTTTCAAATAAACTCATAAATAAAGATTGTGGTATTTTGATTAACTCATCAAGATCAATTATTTACTCAGGAGCCGATAAGAATTTTGCTAAATGTGCAAGGGAAAGTGCGAAAGCGCTTCAAAATGATATGCAGAAAATCTTAAAAAGTAATAGCATAATTTAAAGCAAAATCTTATAGGCAATAAAGCCTACCATTTCATGAATTAGCTCCTCCCATTTTTTTATAAATTGGTTTTGAGGAACCAAAATTTGCTTTACCTTCCAAACTCGATAAGATTTGGTTCTGTCAGTACAAAAATAGTCAACATCAAAATTGTTTTTTTTACAACATAACAAAGCTCTTCTCATATGCATTGATGATGTGATTAATAACATTCTTTCAAATTTCTTTTCATTACAAATTTCTATTGAGTTTTTAATATTTTCATCTGTGTTTCTACTTCTAGTTTCTATCAAAATATCATTCTCATTAATTCCATTTTTTATTAAAAATTTTTTCATTTCAATAGCTTCAACATAGTCATTTGAAAATAACTCACCATTTCCTCCTGAAAAAAGTATTTTATTTATTTTTTTGTTTAAAAATAATTTTTTTGCAAAAAAAAGCCTATCGGAATAATTATTAAAATTTAATAAGTTATTTTTTTTATCAAAATCAGCCACTCCACCTAAAACTATTCCAACATCATATTCGATTTCTGTATTCATTGATTTTTTTAATCCCCAGAGTCTTGAAATCTCATTAAATATAAACGCGTTTGAAAAAAAGAATAGCATTGATAATGAAACAAAAACTAATTTTTTTTGATGTTTAGAACTAAATAGGGCCATCAAGAGAATAAAAAAAATCCATGTCATAGGATTTATTATAAAGTTCATTAATTTAGAAACAACAAAAAACATCCATCAAAAATAAATTAAATATCGTTAATTTAGTGTTCTGTGTTTGATTTGCAAATTTTTTTAACTGTACTATTAATCGTAATTGAGCTAATTGCATTTGCTTGGCTGA
Source organism: Flavobacteriales bacterium (assembly GCA_002716345.1). Classification (GTDB taxonomy): domain Bacteria; phylum Bacteroidota; class Bacteroidia; order Flavobacteriales; family BACL11. The sequence continues at coordinate 13,709 of PBAP01000025.1, forward strand.
TTATTGATATTAGAAAATCTAAAAAAAAGCAAGATCAAATTATTGCATTAGAAAATCAAATTTTAGATGTTGAAAAAAAAATTATGAGTTTGGAAGAAAAAATAATTGAGAAATTAGACGTTTTAGTAAAACAAAAAAATAGTGGATGATTTTTGGTGTATGTAATTGGCTTTCACATGAGTCAAAAATTAATGTTGTAATTATCAGACTCACATTTGTATTATCAATTATTTTTGGAAATGCACCAGTTTTTCTTATGTATTTTTCAATTTATTTAGTAATTAAATATTTATTATGAAAATAATGTTAACTGGCTCAAATGGATTGCTTGGTCAAAAGTTAATTGAAAAAATCAGCAATTATGATAAATTTGAACTCATTGCAACTTCCCTTGGCAATTGTGTTGTGAATAGTGATAATTTTAAGTATTACTCACTAGATGTTACAGATCAAGAAAAAATTAATCAGTTTGTTTCCAAGCAACTTCCTGATGCTATTATCAATACGGCAGCGGTAACTAATGTTGATTACTGTGAACAAAATAAAGTTCAATGTGATAATGTTAATGTCAAAGCCATAGAGTACCTTTCTGAAATCTGCTCAAAAAAAAATATTCATTTAGTTCATATTTCGAGTGATTTTATTTTTGATGGAAACAAAAACGATTTATACACTGAATACGATTTACCAAAGCCTATTTCCTATTATGGTTTGTCAAAGTTAAAATCAGAAAAGATATTTTATGACAAAAAGTTTAATTGGACGATATTGAGAACAAGTGTTGTTTTTGGAGTTGCAAAAAATTTACAAAAAACAAATATTGTACTTTGGGCAATTAACCAACTCAGAAGCGAAAAAAAAATTAAAATAATAGATGATGAGTTTAGAGCTCCAACTTTGGCAGAGGATTTGTCCGAAGCATGCATAAATGTGATAATTGGCAAAGCATATGGTATTTATAATACATCTGGACCTAAAGTTATGAGTATCTATGAAATGGTAGTTGAGATTGCCAGATATTTTAATTTTCCAGTACAAAATATCAAGAGAATTAGTTCTAAGATTCTTGCTCAAAAAGCAAAAAGACCTAAATTTACAGGACTGGATCTTACAAAAGCTAAGAAAAGATTTAATTATAGTCCAAAAACATTCAAAGAAAGTCTGTCCTTAATTGAAAACCAAATAAAAATGAACATATGAAAAAAATACTTCTAATCTTCACATTGCTCTTCCCTACACTTTCTCATTCAAGAGGTATTGATGATAAGATTAACGATTGGTTCAAGCCAATTGCTGATGCATGGGTAAATATTGTTTTATATCCAATAAATTTTTCGGACGAAATTAGTATACCAATTGTTCTGATTCTGCTAGTCTTAGGGGCAGTTTTTTTTACATTAAGATTTTCTTTTATAAATATTACACATTTTTCTACTGCAATAAAAACTGTAAGGGGAGAATACGATAACATTGAGAATGAAAAATATGAATCGGACAAAACAAAAAAAATAAAACAAGAAGGAGAGGTTAGTCATTTTCAGGCTCTTGCAACAGCAGTTTCAGGAACTGTTGGTCTTGGTAATATAGCAGGAGTAGCTTTGGCTATTGCTATAGGAGGCCCAGGTGCAACATTTTGGATGATAGTTTGTGGTTTAATTGGAATGTCCACTAAGTTTGTTGAGTGTACACTAGGTGTTAAATATCGAGATGTAGGATCTGATGGCACAGTTTACGGCGGACCCATGTACTATCTAAGTAAGGGTTTAAAAGAAGGAGGCTATGAAAAACTTGGAAAAGGATTAGCAGTATTGTTTGCCTTTTTATGTGTTGGTGCATCATTTGGAGGTGGAAACGCCGCACAATCAAATCAAGCTGCTCTTCAGATTGCGTCTATTTTAGGAATGGATGGTGGAAATGCAGGTACTAGCATTGGGTTTGTTCTCGCAATTATTGTTGGAATTGTTATAATAGGGGGCATAAAGCGAATAGCATCAGTTACTGAAAAAATAGTTCCTTTTATGGCTTTAATTTATGTTCTGGCATGCCTTTTTATAATTTTTTCAAATTTCAGCTATATTGATAATGCTTTTTCATTAATCTTCAAAGGAGCATTTTCACTTCAGGCAGGATTTGGTGGATTATTAGGTGTTTTAATTGTTGGTTTTCAAAGAGCTGCATTTTCAAATGAAGCTGGTGCAGGCTCTGCAGCAATAGCTCACTCAGCGGTAAAAACAAAGTATCCTGCGTCTGAAGGTGTTGTGGCACTATTAGAACCTTTTATTGACACTGTAGTTATTTGTACAATGACAGCATTAGTCATTATAATGTATAACAGTTCTGGAATTTTTGAATATGGACAAGATATCATTATTAACGGGGAAAAAATTGAAGGAGCTGTTTTAACTTCAATGGCATTTGCTGATGCAATTCCTTGGTTTCCATTGGTTTTAACAATTGCAATAATTTTATTTGCAATTTCTACTATGATTTCATGGTCTTATTATGGGTTGCAGGCATGGATGTTCCTTTTTGGAAAAAGCAAAATCTCTGATTTGATTTATAAAATTATGTTTTTGTTATTTATTGTAATTGGAGCTGCAGCAAATATGGATGCTGTTTGGGGATTTTCAGATGCAATGATTCTTGCACTTATATTTCCAAATATGATTGGTTTGTTTTTCCTTTTCCCAAAAGTTAAGCAAGAACTTAATAATTACATAAAAGCAATTAGAAAGTAAAATGATTGATAAAGAAATTAATTCTGTTTTAAGAGAAATTAAAGACTTTCCAAAAAAAGGAATTAATTTTAAAGATATTACGTCCCTATTACTTTATCCTAAGCTTGGATCAAAAATTTTAGATTTTCTAGCTGAAAAACTTAATAGCACAAAGTTAGATGCTATTGTTGGTGTTGAAAGTAGAGGTTTTTTGTTTGGATATGCTTTAGCAATGAAATTGCAAATTCCTTTTATTCCTGCAAGAAAAGCTGGTAAGCTACCAGGCTTAGTAGTACAAACAAAGTATTCTTTAGAATACGGGCAAGCTATGCTTGAAGTTCATAAAAATGACATAAAAGCTGGCTGGAATATTTTAATTCATGATGATTTACTTGCAACTGGTGGTACTGCAGTTGCTGCTTCAGAGCTAATTAAAATGCTTGGTGCTAATGTTGCTGGATATGCCTTTTTAATTTCATTAAAAAGGCTAAATGGAGATAAAAAATTAACCAAATTTTCTGATAATATTATTAGTTTAGTAAATTATTAAAATGGATTTTAATTATACAGAAAATCAAAAAATGATTGCTGATATGGTTCAGCAATTTGCAAAACGGAAAATAACTCCGTTTGCTAGAGAATGGGATGATAAACAATACTTCCCTCATGCATTATTTGAAGAACTTGGTAGTTTGGGTCTAATGGGTATTCTGGTACCAGAAAAATATAATGGCTCTGGATTTGGTTATTTTGAATATGTAACTGCAATTCAAGAACTTGCAATTGTTGACCCGTCCATTGCTTTGTCAGTTGCTGCTCATAACTCTTTGTGCACTGGTCATATCTTAAACCACGGTAATGAAAATCAGATAAATAAGTGGGTAACTAAGCTTGCCTCAGGTCAATCTTTAGGTGCATGGGGGTTAACTGAGCATAACACTGGATCAGATGCTGGTGGCATGAACACTACTGCTATCAAAGTCGGCAATGAATGGGTTTTAAATGGCACAAAAAACTTTATTACTCATGGAATATCTGCAGATATTTATGTTATAATTGCAAGAACAGGTAATAAAGGTGACTCTAGAGGTATGTCTGCTTTTATTATTGACAAGTCAGTTCAGGGAATTTCAAGTGGTAAAAAGGAAGATAAGTTAGGAATGAGAGCTTCAGAAACCTCTGAAGTAATACTAGATAATTGTCACATACCACTAGACAACATTATTGGAGATATTGGACAAGGGTTTATACAATCAATGAAAATTTTAGATGGTGGTAGAATTTCAATTGCTGCATTATCACAGGGCATATCCATGGGGGCATTTAAAACAGCACTAAATTATTCAAAGCAAAGAGAACAATTTGGAAAAAAGATAAGTCAGTTTCAAGCAATTTCGTTCAAACTTGCTGATATGTACAAAAAAATAGAAGCTTCAGAAATGCTCATTTACCATGCCGCTCAGCTTAAAAACCAAAACAAAAAAGTAACTAAAGAAAGTGCTATGGCAAAATTTTATTCATCTGAAAGTTGTGTTGAAATTTCATCAGAAGCCGTTCAAATTTTAGGTGGATATGGATATACAAAAGATTTTCCTGCAGAAAAATTTTATCGTGACTCAAAACTTTGCACTATTGGGGAAGGAACTACACAAATTCAAAAACAAGTCATTAGTAATATGTTATTTAAATAATAATACTATTTTTGCAGGCGTAAAATTGATTAAATGTTAATAATACCAGTAAAAGAAGGAGAAAATATAGACAGAGCTCTAAAGCGTTTTAAAAGAAAATTCTTACAAACACAGGTTTTAAAAGAAATCAGACAGAGAAAAGAGTTTACTAAAAAATCAGAAAAATTAAGAGTAAAGAAACAAAAAGCTGCTTACTCTGAAAATTTGTTAAGAAATTCTCAATAGCAATATCCAAAACTTTTTTTAAGATTATATTTGTGTTGTTTGAAACCAATGCAAATTATAGATTTCCTTACTTACATAAAATCTGAAAGAAGATACTCTTTTTATACGTTCACGTCTTACAGAAGAGATTTATTTCAATTTCAACAATTTTTAAAAACAAGATTTGAAGTATCCAATGACAATGAAATAAGATTTGAAATGATAAGAAGCTGGGTTGCTCTTTTGTTAGATTCAAAAAATTCAGTATCCACTGTAAATAGAAAAATTTCTACTCTTAGGTCTTATTTTAAATATTTAATATCATTTGATATAATTGAAAAAAATCCAATAACAAAGCTTGTTGCCCCCAGAACCAATAAAAAAATCCCAAGTCATATATCTCAAATTGACATGTCGAAAATATTAGATGAAACTAATTTTACTGATGATTTCATTGGTAAAAGAAATTTTTTAATTATTGAATTTTTATACTTTACAGGAGTTCGTGTGTCAGAACTATTATCAATCAGAATAAAAGATTTTGATTTCAAAAATAAAAGCATAAAAATTATTGGAAAGGGTAAAAAAGAAAGATTTGTTCCATTGGCAGACATTCTTACCAAAAGAATTCAAATTTTTGTTCAACAATTTAACATTAGTGGATATTTATTTACTAATGATAAAAATAAAAGATTATACTCAAAAAAAATATATCGAATTGTAAAAGATCATCTTTCATTTTATTCTACAAAAACTAACAATAGTCCTCACATATTGCGACATACTTTTGCAACTCATATGTTAGACAACGGAGCTGATATTAATGCAATCAAAGAGTTGCTTGGTCATAGCAGTTTAAATGCTACACAAGTTTATACTCATAATTCTATCGAAAAAGTCAAAAGTATTTACAAAAAAGCACATCCCAGAGCATAATATGTTTTTTATTAAATAAAAAAAATGTAAAATATGATGAAAGTAAGCAAAACTTTAATAAATTTGCATCCCTTAAAAGAGCGTGTTCTTTTTTTACTAGATAGGAAAGTAGATATGCCGATATAGCTCAGCTGGCTAGAGCAGCTGATTTGTAATCAGCAGGTCGTGGGTTCGAGTCCCTCTATCGGCTCTTATTTATCATTCCTTATTTTGGGGAGATACTCAAGCGGTCAACGAGGGCAGACTGTAAATCTGTTGGCTTAGCCTTCACAGGTTCGAATCCTGTTCTCCCCACAAAAAACTGCGAGAATAGCTCAGTTGGCTAGAGCATCAGCCTTCCAAGCTGAGGGTCGCGGGTTCGAATCCCGTTTCTCGCTCTAGGCTTTTAGCCGATGTAGCTCAGGGGTAGAGCGTTTCCTTGGTAAGGAAGAGGTCACGGGTTCAATTCCCGTCATTGGCTCAAAGGAAAAAAATTGAAATGATTGAGAGTTGGAAAAGAATTAATAATAATTAAAATTTAAAAAAAATGGCAAAAGAAAATTTTAATCGTACCAAACCACATTTAAATATTGGTACAATAGGTCATGTCGATCATGGTAAAACAACACTTACTGCAGCTATTACTAAAGTTCTAGCAGCAAAAGGTGGTGCTGAAGTCAGAGACTTTGACACAATAGACAATGCACCTGAAGAAAAAGAAAGAGGAATAACAATTAACACTTCTCACGTTGAGTATGAAACAGACAATAGACACTATGCGCACGTTGATTGTCCAGGTCACGCAGATTATGTAAAAAATATGGTAACTGGAGCTGCTCAGATGGATGGTGCAATATTAGTATGTGCTGCAACTGACGGTCCAATGCCTCAAACAAGAGAGCACATTCTACTTGCGAGACAAGTAGGTGTTCCTGCAATTGTTGTTTTTCTTAACAAAGCTGATATGGTGGATGACGAAGAGTTAATGGAATTAGTTGAAATGGAAGTTAGGGAATTATTGTCTTTTTACGAATATGACGGAGATAACGCTCCAATCATAACTGGATCAGCTTTAGGTGCACTCAATGGAGAAGCAGAATGGACTTCAAAAGTTGAAGAGTTAATGAGTGAAGTTGATAAGTACATTCCTGAGCCAGTGAGAGACAACCAAAAAGATTTTCTAATGCCAATTGAGGATGTTTTTACAATTACTGGTAGAGGTACAGTTGCTACAGGAAGAATTGAAACTGGAGTAGCTAATTCAGGTGATACTGTTGACATCATTGGTATGGGTGCTGAGAAATTAGCATCAACAGTAACTGGTGTCGAAATGTTTAGAAAAATTCTTGACAGAGGTGAAGCTGGTGATAATGTTGGAATTCTTTTAAGAGGAATTGAAAAAACTGATATCAAAAGAGGTATGGTAATTTGTAAACCCGGTTCTGTAACACCTCATACTAAATTCAAAGCAGAAGTTTATATACTTAAAAAAGAGGAAGGTGGTAGACATACTCCGTTTCACAACAAGTATAGACCTCAATTTTACCTTAGAACAACTGATGTGACTGGTGAAATTATACTTCCTGCTGGAACTGAAATGGTAATGCCTGGAGACAACTTAACAATTTCAGTTGAATTAATTAGCCCAGTAGCAATGAGTGAAGGATTAAGATTTGCAATTAGAGAAGGAGGTAGAACTGTTGGAGCAGGTCAAATTACGTCTATAGAAAAGTAATTAGATACAACTGTTTGTGATAGAAATATCATACTAAACGGGTGTAGCTCAATTGGTAGAGTAGTGGTCTCCAAAACCATTGGTTGGGAGTTCGAGTCTCTCCACCCGTGCTAATAGTAGATTTATGAGTAAAATGATTTTATATTTAAAAGAAGCTTTTTCTGAACTTCTAAACAAGGTTACCTGGCCAAGCTGGAGCGATCTTCAAAATAGTTCAATTGTTGTAGCCATTGCAACATTAATTATAGCTCTTGTTATTTATCTTTTAGATACTACATTTAGTAACGTATTAGATTTGTATTATAGTTTTTTTGCATAGTAATGAGTACAGAAATAAAACAAAATAATTGGTATGTCCTTAGAGTTATGGGAGGAAAAGAGAGAAAGATTGCTGAGGCAATAGAAAAAGAGATTGAAATTAATGGTATGAGCAAATTTGTTTCTAAAGTTCTTGTTCCAACTGAAAAAGTTTACCAGATCAGAAATGGTAAAAAAGTTAGCAAGGACAGAAATTTCTTTCCAGGATACGTCTTGATTGAAGCTGATTTAGTAGGAGAAGTTCCTCACACACTAAGAAGAGTACCTGGTGTTTTGGGATTTCTTAGTTCTAAAAAGGGGGGTATACCAGTTCCTATGAGAAAAGCAGAAATAAACAGGATTCTAGGAAAAGTTGATGAAATGGCAATTTCGGTTGAAAATGTCAACATACCTTTCGTTGTTGGAGAAGTTGTAAAGGTTATTGATGGTCCTTTTAATAGTTTTGATGCGGAAATTGAGGCAATTGATGAACAAAGAAAAAAACTTAAGTTAATGGTCAAAATTTTTGGAAGAAAAACACCTTTAGAACTTAATTTTATGCAAGTAGAAAAAATATAATTATGGCAAAAGAAATTTCAGGTTTAATTAAATTACAAATAAGAGGAGGTGCTGCAAATCCTGCGCCACCAGTTGGACCGGCATTAGGAGCTAAGGGGGTAAACATTATGGAGTTCTGCAAGCAATTTAATGCAAGAACTCAAGACAAGCCAGGTAAAATAGTACCTGTTGTTATCACTGTTTATAAAGATAAATCATTTGAATTTGTTATAAAAACTGCCCCTGCAGCATCACAGCTACTTGAAGCAATGAAAAAGAAAAAAGGTTCAAGTGAACCAAATAGAAGCAAAATTGGAAGTGTTTCATGGGATCAAGTTAAGCTTATAGCAGAAGATAAGATGAACGATTTAAATGCTTTTAGCATACAATCAGCAATGAAAATGGTTGCTGGTACTGCAAGAAGTATGGGAATTAACGTAAAAGGAAATTTTCCAGAAAAATAATAAGCAATGAAAATAACAAAAAATAGAAAAAAAATTATCGAAAAATTTGATTTTACTGCTGTCCATGATATTCTTTCTGCCAGTAAAATTGTTAAGGATTCATCTAAAGAAAAGTTCGATGCATCAATTGACATTGCTGTAAGACTTGGAGTAGACCCCAAGCAAGCAAATCAGATGGTCCGTGGTGTAGCAACTTTACCTCACGGAACTGGTAAAGCAGTATCAGTTTTAGCAATTGTTTCAGATGATAAGAAAGACGAAGCTTCAAAAGCTGGTGCGGACTACGTCGGTTTTGAAGAATATATTGAAAAGATTAAGAAAGGTTGGACTGATGTAGATGTGATAGTGACTATGCCCTCTGCAATGTCTAAATTAGGAGCTTTAGGAAAAGTGCTCGGGCCACGTGGCTTGATGCCTAATCCGAAGTCGGGTACTGTTACTAACGAAATAGGAAAAGCTATAACCGATATCAAAAAAGGTAAGATAGATTTTAAAGTTGATAAAAATGGAATAATACATGCGTCAATTGGAAAAGTTTCTTTTGATGTTGAAAAAATTTCTGAAAATGCTGAGGAACTCTTGTCAACTATAAAAAAACTCAAGCCTTCTGCATCCAAAGGTACCTACATCAAAAGCATTAGTATTTCAAGTACAATGGGACATGGCGTTTCTGTTGAATCATCAAGTTTTAATCAATAACATGAAAAAAGAAGAAAAAAATAAAATAATCAGTCTAATTGATAGTAAGCTTAAGGAAAACAGAAACTTCTATCTAGCTGATATTTCAGGTCTCAATGCTGAGCAAACTAGCAATCTTAGAAGGTTGTGTTATAAAAGAGAAGTTAGTTTGTCTGTAGTCAAAAATACTTTGCTAAAAAAAGCATTTGAGCTAAATGAAACTGATTTCAGTTCATTAGATAATATCTTAAACGGAAATACCTCAATCATGTTTTCTGAATCTACAAGCTTTCCGGCTAAGGTTATAAAAGAATTTAGAAAGAAAAATGAGAAGCCGATTCTCAAAGCAGCACATATAGACGAAGAATTTTACATTGGAGACGAGCACTTATCTGCTCTTTCCAGTTTAAAGTCCAAAGAAGAGTTAATAGGAGATATAATTACATTACTAGATTCACCGATTAAAAATGTTATAGCATCTTTGAAATCCAGTAATGCTAAAATATCTAATTTATTAAAAAGTATTGAAGACAAAGCTTCTTCAAGTAAAAATGCTTCCACTTAAATAATCAATAATATTAAAAATCAATAATAACTAAAAACAAAAAAAATGGCAGATATAAAAGATTTCGCTGAAAAGTTAGTCAACCTTACAGTAAAAGAGGTAAATGAACTTGCGAACATATTAAAAGAAGAATACGGAATTGAACCTGCAGCGGCAGCTGTAGCTGTTGCAGCAGCACCTGGAGCTTCAGGAGGTGAGGATCAGGCTGAAGAAAAAAGTGAGTTCGATATTATACTAAAAGCAGCTGGTGGTTCAAAGTTGCAAGTTGTTAAAGCAGTTAAAGAATTAACTGGTTTAGGTTTAAAAGATGCTAAAGAAATAGTAGATAGTGCTCCAAAAGCAGTAAAAGAGGGTGTTAGCAAAGAAGAAGCTGAAGGAGTTAAAAAAGCTTTAGAAGATGCTGGAGCTGAAGTTGAATTAAAATAATTCACAGCTTCATTAAAGCTCAATTATTTTTGAGCCATCTATCAACTTATTCTTTAACCAAAACCTAAAAAATTGAAAAATAATAATTCTAAAGAAAGAACAAACTTTGCTAAAATATCTTCAAAAGTTGATTACCCAGATTTTCTTGACATTCAACTAAAAAGCTTCGAGTCTTTTTTCAAGATTGGAACAACTTTGGAGGAAAGAAAAGAAGAAGGTTTATATAATACTTTTCAAGAACTTTTTCCCATAACTGATTCAAGAAATAACTTTGTTCTAGAATTTATTGATTATACTATTGATCCCCCTAGATATAATATAGAGGAATGCATTGATAGAGGACTTACATTTAAAGTTCCTCTTAAAGTAAAATTAAAATTATATTGTACTGATCCTGATCACGAGGATTTTGAGACTATTGTACAAGATGTATATTTCGGTAACATACCAATAATGACTCCAAAGGGGACTTTTTTAATAAATGGCGCTGAAAGGGTTGTTGTGTCACAACTTCATAGATCGCCAGGTGTTTTCTTCGGTCAAAGTTTTCACTCTAACGGAACAAAACTATATTCTGCCAGAGTAATTCCGTTCAAGGGTTCATGGATTGAATTTACTACTGACATTAACAACGTAATGTATGCTTACATTGACAGAAAAAAGAAGTTGCCAGTTACAACCTTGCTTCGTGCTATTGGGTACGAAAGTGACAGGGATATTTTAGAAATTTTTGATTTAGCTGATGAGATTAAAGTTACAAAAAGTGGATTAAAAAGAGTAATTGGTAGAAAATTAGCAGCAAGAGTTTTAAAGTCTTGGGTTGATGATTTTGTTGATGAAGACACTGGAGAACTAGTTCCAATTGAAAGAAATGAAGTGATTTTAGATAGAGATATCATTTTGGAAAAAAGTCACATAGACGAAATCTTAAATTCTGGTTGTGATTCAATTTTACTTCACAAATCAGGAAAAGACATTTCAGATCACTCTTTGATTCATAACACACTTCAAAAAGATCCATCAAACTCTGAGATAGAAGCAATTCGACATATTTACAGACAACTGAGGTCTGCTGAAGCACCAGATGATGAAACAGCCAGAGGAATTATTGATAAATTGTTTTTTTCAGATCAAAGATATAGTTTAGGACATGTTGGTAGATACAGAATAAATAAGAGGTTAAATCTCAACATTGATTTGGAGAAGCATGTATTGTCAAATGAAGACATAGTTTCAATTATCAAAAATTTAATACATCTTGTTAATTCCAAAGTTGATGTTGATGATATTGATCATTTATCAAATAGAAGAGTAAGAACAGTTGGGGAACAATTGTCTTCACAATTTACTCTTGGACTTAATAGAATGGCAAGAACTATCAGAGAAAGGATGAATGTTAGAGATAATGAAGTGTTTACACCAATTGACTTAATTAACGCCAAAACTTTATCATCTGTAATAAATTCATTTTTTGGAACAAGTCAACTATCTCAATTCATGGACCAAACTAATCCATTAGCTGAAGTAACTCATAAAAGAAGAGTTTCTGCTCTTGGGCCAGGAGGTCTATCAAGAGAGAGAGCTGGTTTTGAGGTTAGAGACGTTCACTATACTCATTATGGAAGACTATGTCCAATTGAAACACCTGAGGGACCAAATATCGGATTAATTTCGTCATTATGCGTTTATGCCAAAGTAAACAAGCTTGGATTTATAGAGACCCCGTACAGAGAGTTGAAAAATGGTAAAGTTGATATCTCCACTGAACCCAAGTATATTAGTGCTGAAGAAGAAGAAAATAAAATTATAGCTCAGGCAAATGCTCCAATTGATAATGACGGTAATTTTACATCTAATAGAATTAAGTCAAGAAAGGAGTCGGATTATATGGTAACTGAACCTGAAAATGTTGATCTCATGGATGTTGCACCTAATCAAATTGCTTCGATTGCGGCATCTTTAATTCCTTTTCTTGAGCATGATGATGCAAACAGAGCATTGATGGGGTCAAATATGATGAGGCAAGCAGTTCCGCTTCTAAAAACTGAAGCTCCAATAGTAGGTACTGGTCTAGAACCTCATGTAGCTAAGGATTCAAGAACACTAATAAATGCAGATGGTAATGGTGTGGTAACTTATGTAGATGCTAATAGAATAAGTGTAAAATACACAAGAACCAAAGATGAAGAACTTATCAGTTTTGATGACTTAGAAAAAGATTATTATCTGACTAAATTTAAAAAGACAAATCAAAATACATGCGTAAATATTAAACCTATTGTTAGAGTAGGTGATAAAGTAAAAAAAGGTCAAGTTTTATGTGAAGGTTACGCTACTGAAAATGGTGAACTAGCAATTGGAAGAAATTTAAAAGTTGCTTTTATGCCTTGGAAAGGTTATAATTTTGAGGACGCAATTGTTCTTTCTGAAAGAGTGGTGAGAGAAGATCTCTTTACATCATTACACATTGAGGAGCATTCAGTAAGTGTTAGAGAAACAAAAAGAGGTGCTGAAGAACTCACAGCTGACATTCCGAACATAAGCGAAATCGCAACTAAGGATTTAGATGAGAATGGTATGATTAGAGTGGGTTCAAAAGTAAAAACAGGTGATATCTTGATTGGTAAAATAACTCCAAAAGGAGAATCAGACCCAACTCCTGAAGAGAAACTTTTGAGAGCTATTTTTGGTGAAAAAGCAGGAGATGTTAAAGACGCTTCTTTAAAAGCTAAGCCATCGCATCAAGGAGTTGTAATCAGTAAGTCTTTGTTCTCAAAATCTATAAAGACCAAAAAAGATAGAGACAATGATAAAGAGAAAGTAAATGAAATTGAAAATAATTTTAAAGTAGCAAAAGATAAGCTGAAATCACTTTTAGTTGGTAAGCTATATGGTGTTATAGGAGGTAAGGCAGCTAAAGGAGTGTACAACATATTAGGTGAAGTTGTAGTTGAAAAAAGTGTAAAGTTTTCAAAGAAAATTTTAATGGATGTTAATTACTTGATTGTTGATCCTGATAAATGGACCATTAAAGAAGATAATAACAATTTGGTAAAATTATTGATACAAAATTACGTTAGAAAGTATAATGAATTATATGGTGAATATAGAAGAGATTTATTTTCTGTAACAGTTGGAGATGAATTGCCAAAAGGTGTTTTACAGCTTGCTAAAGTTCAAGTTGCAAAAAAGAGGAAGGTTAAAGTTGGAGACAAATTAGCTGGTAGACATGGAAACAAGGGAATAGTTTCTAGAGTTGTTAGAGACGAAGATATGCCATATTTGGAGGATGGTACTCCTGTTGATATTATTTTGAATCCTCTAGGTGTTCCATCTAGAATGAATCTCGGGCAAATATATGAGACAATTCTTGGGTGGGCAGGACAAAATTTAAATAAGAAATACTTTACTCCTGTATTTGATGGAGCTACAATTGATCAAATAAACATCGAAACTGATGAAGCAAAGTTACCAAGGCTAGGTCAGACTTTTTTATATGATGGTGGAACAGGTGAAAAGTTTGAACAACCTGCTACAGTTGGTGTAATCTACATGCTAAAGCTAGGTCACCTCATAGACGATAAAATGCATGCAAGATCGATTGGCCCTTATTCACTTATAACTCAACAACCATTAGGTGGAAAAGCTCAATTCGGTGGACAGAGACTTGGAGAAATGGAGGTTTGGGCTCTTGAAGGTTATGGAGCCTCAAACATTTTACAAGAAATGTTAACTTTAAAATCTGATGATGTAACAGGCAGGGCAAAAACTTTCGAAAGTATAGTCAAGGGAAAAGAACTTCCATCTGCAAACATACCTGAGTCTTTTAATGTTCTTTTACATGAACTAAATGGACTTGGACTTAAAGTATCATTTGAATAAATATTTATATATGAAAAATACTAAAAATTCTACTCAAAATCTTGAATTCACAACACTCAAAATTAGCTTGTCTTCACCAGAAGATGTTTTAGCAAAATCTAACGGAGAAGTTGTTAAACCAGAGACAATTAACTACAGAACTTACAAGCCAGAAATTGGAGGCCTTTTTTGCGAAAGAGTATTTGGTCCAACTAAAGACTATGAATGTCATTGTGGTAAATACAAGCGAATTAGATATAAAGGAATAATTTGTGACAGATGTGGCGTTGAAGTTACAGAAAAGAAGGTAAGAAGACAAAGAATAGGACATATCAATCTTGTTGTTCCTGTAGCACACATTTGGTACTTTAGGACTTTACCCAACAAAATAGGTTACTTACTTGGCCTCCCGCCTAAGAAGTTAGATATGATTGTTTATTACGAAAGATATGTTGTTATTCAAACTATTGATGGTATTACTAATGATGAAGGTGAAGAGGTAAACAAAATGGATTTTTTATCTGAAGAGGAGTATCTTAATATTTTGGACAAGTTGCCAGCAGAAAATCAGTATTTGTCTGATGATGACCCTAATAAATTCATTGCAAAAATGGGTGCAGAGGCTATTCATGATCTTTTGGCTGGTTTAGATCTTGATAATTTATCATATGAATTAAGAAATAGAGCAAATACTGAAACATCTCAGCAAAGAAAGGCTGAAGCATTAAAAAGATTACAAGTAGTTGAATCATTTAGAGAAGCTAATAGTCATTCAGACAATCGCCCTGAATGGATGACCATAAAAGTTATACCTGTTATACCACCGGAATTGAGGCCGCTTGTTCCATTAGACGGAGGAAGATTTGCTACATCTGATTTAAATGACCTTTACAGAAGAGTTATTATTAGAAATAACAGACTAAAAAGACTAATGGAGATTAACGCTCCTGATATTATCCTTAGAAACGAGAAAAGAATGCTGCAAGAATCTGTTGACGCACTTTTTGACAACTCTAGAAAGTCATCAGCTGTTAAGGCAGACGGTAATAGAGCACTAAAATCATTATCTGATTCACTTAAAGGAAAACAAGGAAGATTTAGACAAAATTTATTAGGAAAAAGAGTTGATTATTCAGCAAGGTCTGTAATAGTTGTTGGTCCTGAGCTTGAGATGCACGAATGTGGTATTCCAAAGGAAATGGCTGCTGAATTGTATAAGCCTTTCGTAATTAGAAAGTTAATTGAAAGAGGAATAGTTAAGACTGTCAAAACTGCAAAAAAAATTGTTGATTCAAGAGAAGCGGTCGTATGGGATATTTTAGAGAATGTTATGAAAAGTCATCCTGTCTTACTTAATAGAGCTCCAACATTACATAGGCTTGGTATTCAGGCATTTCAGCCAAAAATGATAGAAGGAAAAGCTATTCAGCTTCATCCACTTGTATGTACTGCTTTCAACGCAGATTTTGATGGAGATCAGATGGCTGTTCATCTGCCTTTAGGCTCTGCAGCTATACTTGAAGCTCAAATGTTAATGTTAGCTTCACACAATATTCTTAATCCTGCTAATGGTGCTCCAATAACAGTTCCTTCGCAAGATATGGTATTGGGTCTTTACTACATGACTAAAAGTAAAAAATCTACCAAGGATGAAAAAGTTAAAGGTGAAGGTATTACATTTTATTCACCTCAAGAGGTAAGAATCGCTTACAATGAGAAAAAGGTAGATTTGCATGCTATAATTAAATTAAGATTCAATAATGAAATTATTGAAACAACTGTTGGTAGGTCACTCTTTAACGAACTTCTTCCTGAGGGAGCTGAATTTGTTAATGAATTATTAACTAAGAAATCTTTAAGATCAATAATTGGAGATATACTTGACTCTTTTGGAGTAGCTGATACAGTGTTTTTTCTTGACAGAATAAAAAAGGCAGGCTTTGAAATGGCCTTCAAAGGAGGATTATCCTTTAATTTAGGAGATGTCATAGTTCCTGAAGAGAAAGATGGACTAATAAGAAAGGCTAATCAGCAAGTAGACGAAATAAAATCTAACTATCAAATGGGTTTTATTACTAACAATGAAAGATACAACCAAGTCATTGATGTTTGGACAAATACTAATGCTAGACTGACAGAGACAGTTATGTCTAAAATTAGTAATGATAAGCAAGGATTTAATTCTATTTACATGATGCTAGATTCTGGAGCGAGAGGTTCAAAAGAACAAATTCGACAACTTTCTGGAATGAGAGGCTTAATGGCAAAGCCCAAAAAGTCAGGAGACCATGGTGAATCTATTATTGAAAATCCAATTGTTACTAATTTCAGCGAAGGTTTATCCATTCTTGAATACTTTATTTCAACTCACGGTGCGAGAAAAGGTCTTGCAGATACAGCTTTAAAAACCGCAGATGCTGGATATTTAACTAGACGATTAGTTGACGTTGCTCAAGATGTAATAATTGTTGAGGAAGATTGTGGAACTTTACGTGGAATTGAAGTTAGTTCATTAAAAAACAATGAAGAAGTTATTGAATCTTTAAAGGATAGAATTATTGGCAGAGCTTTATTAAATGATGTACAAGTCAAAGGTGAAGTATTAACCTCAGGTCAAATAGTTGATGACAGAAGTGCAAATTTAATTGAGGATTCTGGATATGACTCAATTGAAGTTAGATCTGCTCTTACATGCCAAACTAAAAGAGGAATATGTTCAAAATGTTATGGAGTTAGCTTAGGTTCTGCAAGACCAGCTCAAATTGGAGAGCCTGTAGGTATTGTTGCTGCACAATCTATTGGTGAACCTGGTACACAATTAACACTTAGAACATTTCATGTTGGTGGTACAGCATCAAGATCTGAGGTAGATGCAAACATAGTTGCAAAGTCAGATTGTTTAGTTCAAATTGACGATTTAAAGACAGTCAATACTAAAGATGAAAATGGTAACAATACTGAAATAGTAATCAGTAGAACATCTGAGCTAAGGTTTTTAGATAGAAAATATGGAAATGTTCTAGCTACTCATATAGTACCATATGGTTCAACAATATATGTAAAAGAAGGAAATGTAAATGTTGGACAAAAGATATGTGATTGGGACCCATACAACGCTCTTATAATTTCAGAGATAAATGGAAAAATATCATATAGTGACATTATTGAAGGGACAACTTACAGACTCGAGTCTGATGAACAGACTGGATACAAAGAAAAGGTAATAATAGATAGCAGATCTAAAACACTATCTCCAACAATATCGGTTTCAGAAAAGAAAAATAATAGAACTTACAATATTCCTGTTGGAGCACATATTATTACTTCAGAAGGAGAAAAAGTCAAAGCAGGTACTATTATTGCGAAAATGCCGAGATCAGCTAATACCTCAGGCGATATAACTGGAGGTTTGCCAAGAGTTACTGAAATGTTTGAAGCAAGAAATCCATCAAATCCTGCAATTGTTTCAGAAATTGATGGAATAGTAAGCTTTGGTAAAATCAAAAGAGGTAATAAGGAGATATTAATTACTTCTAAAAATGATGAGACAAAAAAATATTTAATAAAACTTTCTAGACATATATTAGTACAAGAGAACGATTTTGTCAAAGCAGGTACTCCATTGTGTGATGGAGTTGTGACACCTTCTGACATATTATCAATAAAAGGAGTTACAAATGTTCAAGAATATATTGTAAATGAAATACAAGATGTATATAGGCTTCAAGGTGTTAAAATAAATGATAAACATTTTGAAGTGCTTGTTAGACAAATGTTAAGAAAAGTTGAAATTACAGACTCTGGTGATACAATGTTTCTTGAAAAACAACTTGTATCAAAAGAAGATTTTATGGAATATAATGACTCAATTTTTGGAAAAAAATATATTATTGATTCAGGAGATTCTAACAATTTAAAAGTAGGTCAGATTATAGATTCAAGAAAATTAAGAGAAGAAAATTCAAGATTAAAGAGAGATGATTTAAAACTTGTTGAATCAAGAGATGTCGTAACTGCTATATCAAAGCCAGTTCTGCAAGGGATTACTAGAGCTTCTTTACAAACTAGCAGTTGGATTTCAGCTGCTTCTTTTCAGCAAACAACTAAAGTGCTAAACGAAGCTGCAATAAATGCTAAAAGGGATACATTAAAGGGGCTAAAGGAAAATGTAATTGTTGGAAAGAAAATTCCAGCGGGAACAGGCTTGGTCAATGCTGAAGAAGTTTTAGTAGGTTCAAAATTAGAGTTCACGAATGACTTGTCTGAAGAAAAAATTGAATTGTCAAATAAAAATTAAATAAAATTGGAACAAAATTCGAAAAATAAAGATGGCATTAATATTGAGCTAACTGAAGAAATAGCATCTGGAACATACAGTAATTTAGTTGTTATAAATCACTCAAACTCTGAATTTGTTGTTGATTTTATTCAAATCATGCCAGGTATTCCAAAAGCAAAGGTTAGGTCTAGAATATTACTCACACCCCAGCATGCAAAAAGACTAAATTCTGCCTTGAAAGAAAATATTAAAAAATTTGAAGATCAGTTTGGAACCATTCAAGAACTTAACCAAAATTTTAATTTGCCAATTAACTTTGGTGGTCCAACACCACAGGCTTAAATTATCTCAAGGCTATTTTTAGCTCTTCATGAAACCATACTCAAAAGATTTAGGTGGATTAAATGTTTCTTTAATTGTTCGAGCAGAAACCCATCTGTACAAATTAATTGATGAACCAGCTTTATCGTTTGTTCCAGATGCTCTAGAACCACCAAATGGTTGTTGACCTACAACTGCTCCAGTAGGTTTGTCATTAATGTAAAAATTACCTGCACTATTTTGTAAAATTCCTGTAGCTTCTTCAATGGCATATCGATCTTTAGAAAAAACAGCGCCAGTTAGTGCATATTTAGAGGTATTATCTACAATTTTTAAAATCTCTGTCCATTTATTATCATCGTAAAGGAAGATTGTTACTAGAGGTCCAAAAATTTCCTCTTTCATTGTTATAAATTCAGCATTGCTAGTTAATACAACAGTAGGATCAATAAAATATCCTTTCGATTTTTCATATTTTCCACCAAAAATAATTTCAGCATCTTTTGAATTTTTAGAAATTTCAATGTATTCTATTATTTTGTTGAATGATTGCTCAGAAATTACTGCATTCATAAAATTTTGAGTGTCTCTTGGTGAACCAATTTTAATTTTTTTCAAGTCATTAACTAAGATTTCTTTTAGTTTTTTCCACTTACTTTTGGGAACATAAACTCTAGAGGAGGCGGAACACTTTTGTCCTTGAAATTCAAAAGAACCTCTAATTATTGCTGTATTTAATTCTTTAATTTCACAAGATTTGTGAGCAACTATAAAATCTTTACCACCTGTTTCACCAACTATTCTAGGATAGCTAATATAATTGTCAATATTTTTACCAATCATTTCCCAAAACTTGTTAAATACATTAGTTGAACCAGTAAAGTGAAGACCAGCAAAAAACTTATTCTTAAAAATAACATCACCTGCAGAAGATCCGTCAACAGTAATCATATTAATAACACCATCAGGTAAGCCAGCTTCTTTGAAAAGGTCCATAATTACTTTAGCTGAGTAAATTTGTGTTCTTGCAGGTTTCCAAACGATTACATTACCCATTAGTGCAGGTGCTGCACAAAGATTAGCACAAATTGAGGTGAAATTAAATGGTGTTAATGCAAAGATAAATCCTTCTAGAGGTCTGTACTCTATTCTATTCCATATTCCATTATCTGAAACTGGTTGATTTTCATAGATCTCTGTCATGAATTTGACATTAAATTTTAGAAAGTCAATTAGTTCACATGCTGCATCTATCTCAGCTTGATGTACATTTTTACTTTGACCAATCATAGTAGCAGCATTTAGTTTGTCTCGGTATGGCCCTACTAATAAATCTGCTGCTTTGAGAAATATACTAGCTCTGTCTTGCCATTTCATACGAGACCACTTAACTTTTGCCTGCAATGCTGCTTCTATAGCATCCTCAACATGCTTTTGATTTCCTAAGTAGTAATGACCTACACAATGATTAATGTCATGTGGCGGATAAATATTAATTTTTTCTTGAGTTGTTACTTTATTACCACCAATAATCATAGGTATATCGATTTTTTTCTTATACATTTCATCATATTCATAAAGAAGTGATTTTAATTCTTCACTATCTTTCTTATACTCTTTGACGTTTTCATTCACAGGAGTTGGTACTTTAAATATTGCTTTGCTCATTTATAATAAATTTTTTGATGATATTTTTTTATAGCCAACAAGTCTAGTATGTCTACTTTCTGGCTTTCTAAAATATACGTAAATATAATAATCATTTGTTGTTTGATAATGACTTCCTTCAAATATGTTTGAGCTTGATGTATTCGAATAATTATCTAGTAGTAAATATTGATAGTTATAGTATCCTTGCTTAATTTTAATTGTCTTTGTGTACGATTTGCTAACTTGATCATAATCAAGCTTGAAATTTTCATTTATGTTCCAATTTGTAAAATTTCCAATCAAATAAACAGATCCGTAACTAATTTTTTCACTATAATTTAATTTGAATTTA